>DAHXNI010000019.1 GCA_027365475.1 Pseudomonadota bacterium
GCCTGTGGCAAAGCACTTCAGCAGCTCGCGCAACAGCGCGTGCTCCCCAGTCCCTTTGCCTTGGTACGGCCCCATCGCCACATCGAGCACCGCACCGTGCGCCAGGGAGATCACCCCCACCAGGCGCGCAATCGGAAAACCTGCCCCGGCTTTCTGGCTTCCGTGCTGCGGATAAAGCGCCTGGTTCCCCGGAGTGTCCGGCATCAGAATCGTCGTGCCGTCCACCAATTTGATATGCCGGCCGCGCCACCTCCACCGTGCAGGGGTACGCGTGCCCATCAGCGTCGCGATCGAGCGGGCCAATTCCTGCACCAGCTCTCGCGGCAAGCGTTTACGGGCATCGCTATAGGATCCGGTGTTCGCGCTGCCCGGCTCCATGCCGCGCAACAACTGATTGACCATCGCCTCGTTCACCGCGTTCTGGCACGAGCCGTCAGCACTCAGGACTTGCCCCAGGAACATCGCCAGTGCCACTGTGGGCGGGTATTTGCGTTCCCGGTACTCCGGCAGCAATGCTTCGAGCTGCCCAAGAAGCTCCGGACCGGTCAGCAGGTTGAAAAAGCTCATCGAATCGACCTGCCGTGCAACTTTCTGAACCTGCTTACGCACCTGTCGTTGCTCTCGGGCGCTTCTCGGTCTACACTTGTTCGCCATGAAGGTTGGCCTCCGGGGTGCAGGCATGATGTGTCACAACAACATTCTACCACCCTGAGCCAACCTTCTTCTTTACTTTTCAACACCTTACATTACCGCAGCCCTCGCACTGCGGCTTATCCGAGTGCCATTCATTTATAAATTAAATACAAGCGGAAGAAGGGTGCCTAAAACAGGCGGAAAAACGGAAAATCAAGGGGAGAAAAGGGGAAGAAAACGGAAAAGTTTCACGGGAAAGCGGAAGCGCCACAGGGCCGGTTCAGCCCCCTCGGAGAAAACTCGACTCCCACGGGGGAAAGTATATACTAGTATATATACCCTCTAAACCTCGTTAGGAGCGCCACGATGATCGAGACCCGCGTTGCGAAGCTGTTCAAGAATGGGGCCAGTCAGGCGGTACGCCTTCCGATCGAATTTCGTTTCGAGGGTGACCAAGTGTATGTCACGCGAGACGACGCGACCGGCGATGTGGTGTTGTCGAATCGACCAGGCGCTAAAAGCTGGAATGAGTTCTTCGAGTTGTTGCATGCGGTCGATGTGCCCGCCGGCTTCATGGCCGAGCGCCCTCTGAATGTGTTGCCGCAAGAGCGCGGTGCCTTTGATGACGAGATTGCCCAGTGGAACCAAGCAGGCCGCTAACGATGCTGCACATGCTGGATACCGACACGGCAAGCTACCTCATCAAGGGAAAGTCGCCCGCGATGGAAGCCAAACTGGCGGCGCTCGCGCCGTCGATGGTCTGCATCTCGGTGATGACGCGGGCGGAGTTGCAATACGGGCTGAAACGCTTGCCCGCCGGCCATCGGCTGCACCTCGCGGTGCGCCAGTTTCTCAAAATCGTGCGCATCTTGCCGTGGGATGCTGAAGCGGCGGATTGGTACGCCGAAATCCGCCACCAACTCGTCAGCACGGGGCAATCGATCGGCGAAATGGATATGATGATCGCCGCCCATTCCCTGTCGGCCGGTACGGTGCTTGTAACCAACAACAGCCGCCACTACGAGCGAATCGAAGCGCCCCTTGTCTTGGAGAACTGGGTGTAGTGATGCCCAACAAGAAAAAGGCGCTGGACGCGCCGTGCGCGGGACCACTGAACGAGATCAAAGCGGCATAGGGCGGGAGAGTGGTTGCGGCGCTTCCCTGGGCCTAGCCGCGCCCTCCCTGGCGCGGCGGGTCTACAGGGGGTGCCCCTATATGGTTCGTCAAGTGTTGGCCAGGGGAGTGGCATGATAGAAGGTGCCGTCGCGGAGCATGGCGTAGAGGACATCGCAGCGCCTTCGGGCGAGAGCGATGAGGGCTTGGTTGTGGCGCTTGCCCTGATGGATTTTGCGGTCGTAGTAGGCCCGAGAGAGGGGATCGCGCAAGGCTGCAAAAGCGGAGAGGAACAGGGCTCGCTTGAGCGCCTTGTTCCCCCGTCGGGAGGGATGTTCGCCCCGGATGGAGCTGCCGGAGCGGCGCGTGACGGGTGCCAGCCCGGCATAGGCAGCCAGATGGGCGGCGGAGGCGAAGGTGCGGGTTGTCACCTCGGTAAGGAGTCGGGCGGTGGTTCTCACGCCGACTCCGGGCATGCTCATCAGGGCTGGGGACAGGGGATGGGTCTGCACCCGTCGTTCCACCTCGGTGACGAGTTCCTGGCGCTGGCGTCGCAACGCCATCAACTGTTGGGCCAGTTGGGTCAGCACGAGGCCCGCGGCCTGTGTGCCGGGCACGACCCCGCTCTGTTCGGCGAGTGCCTGTCGGATATCGGCCGCGAGCGGCTGGGCCAGTCGTGGGGCGAGTCGGCTCAGGCGCAGCGTCAGGCGCTTCTCGCTCATCGCGGCGAGTGCGGCGGGAGAGGGATAGTTCCAGAGCAGGGTCAACACCGCCGGATGATCGAGGCGCGGGCCGAGCACCCGCTCCAGAGCGGGATGGATCTGGGTGAGCAGGCCCCGGATCCGATTGCTGGTCCGGGTGATTTGCTCGGCGAGATCGTCGTCGAACCCGCACAGCAGGGTGAGCTCCGCCAGGGCCTCATCGGCCGTTGGCAACGTGCGCAGGGCATGGGGCATCGAACGCGCCGCCTCGGCGATGATCGCGGCATCCCGGGCATCTGTCTTCGCTTCGCCGACATGCAGATCAGCGATGCGGCGCATGGCCAACCCGGGCAGATAGTACTTCATATCATTTAAACATTTACAAAATAGGCGCCCCCACCCAAAATGGTTCATGGGTCGTTCGGTGGCCATGACGACCCAGGTCGGGAGGGGAAGATGGGACGAGCCACGAAGCGGGCACCGCTCACGCCGAGTCCGGAAGAGAAGACGCATTGAACCCGTCTGGCGCGATCCCGGCCCGCGCCCAAACGCGCGATCGAACGGGCCCGCATCTTGCTGCGGTATGCCGAAGGGGTGGCGCTCTCGGATATCCACCGGGAACTGCATCGGTCGCGGCCCACCCTGTACAAATGCATCGACAAGGCGCTGACGACGGGGGTACAGAACGGGTTGAAAGACAAATATCACCGACCCCAGGAACCCGAGATCACGGAAGCCCCAAGAGTTGGGTGGCGAGCCTCGCCTGCACGAAGCCCAAGGATCACGGCTTGGCCACAGAGTTATGGACCCTGTCCGCCTTGACCGCCTTCGTGCACGAGCGGGCCGAACCGGCCGGGTTTCCCCGGCTGAGTCAGGTTCCGAACATGACGGTGTGGCGGATTCTGCAGGCGGCGCACATCAAACCGCACCGTATCCGGTATGATCTGGAAAAACGGGATCCGGAGTTTGACCGGAAGAAGGCCGAGGTCTTGATGGTGTATCAGGAGGTCAATCTCCAGAATGACCAAGCCGCCACGTCGTCCCAAGCGGATGCGGAGCCGGTCCGGTCGATCATTACGGTCAGCGTAGACGAGAAGCCCGGGATCCAGGCGATTGGGAACACGGCGCCGGATCGGCCGCCGGTCCCCGGCCGCCACGCCGCCGTCGGACGGGATGATGAATATGTGCGCCACGGCACGCTCTCGCTGTCGGCGGCGCTCGATCTCTACACCGGCGAGGCGATTGCGGAGGTGGTGGAACGCCATCGGAGCCGGGAGTTCATCACCCTCTTGCAACGCCTGGATGAGCGCTATCCCCCAGAAGCCCGCATTCGGGTGGTGCTCGACAACCACGCGGCGCACATCTCCCGCGAGACCCTGGCCTATCTGGCCACACGACCCAACCGGTTCGAATGCGTCCACACCCCCCAACACGGATCCTGGCTCAATCTGGTGGAAACGGCCTTCTCCAAAATGGCGCGCACCTTTTTGCGTCACCTCCGGGTGTCCTCCAAGGAGGAGCTGCAGGAACGCATCTTGCAGGGCATTGCCGAATGGAACGCGCAACCGGTGGTCTTCCGCTGGAGCAACTTCTTCGATTTGGAGCTGAGACGATTTCTAATCGTTTTAATGTTACGAACGACTAGTCAGGCACCACGACGACAGGTTTAACACCCAGGCGGTGGGCGCGACGCGCAAATTTGCGGTCATCAAAGCTCACGAACTTCGTACAATCGCTGCTGGCTAAAAGATGTAAGGCGTCCGCAAAATCCAACCCCTTTGTGTGCCAGACCAAAGCATCTGCAATACGTGCCCATTCCTCGACTGTGACATTGGGTAGGCCCAGCAGATGTCTCACCACCCGGACGTAGTCCTCCGTCGCAAACCCATAAAAGGCATGTAAAACCCATTCGAGCTCAAGAAGCACCGTCAGAGGTACAAATACCTGGGCGGATTCAGTCAGTAGACGACGGGCAATCGGTCGTTGTTTGGCCGCCTCTGGATCTGCGGGATCCTCCACATAAAATCGCGCCAGAATGTTCGTATCAAGAGCAATCATGACCATCCCGCATGGCCTTGGCCACATCAAAATCCGCCAGACAGCGTACCCCGGGTTGCTTGCAGACCAATATCCCAAAACCTTCATCTACCGTGGTCGGGACGATTTGCCGCTTAACCTCGACGTAAATGACGTGGCCTTCCAGCTTAAAATCCAGTTGGCAGCCAGGAGTAATACCCAGACGGCGCCTGATCTCTACAGGGATAACCACCTGGCCTTTATCAGAAACGGTTGTGAGCATATCCAGCCTTCTCTTACATGGTAAGAATATGTTAACACAACCTCAACAGAGCCAGATCTTCCGGTCCATTCAACAACCCTGGCCATATCCCGACCTACGTTATTCTCATAGTCTGCCTCTGCCTTGATCTCCTGGTTAAATTTACGAGTGGTACCCACCGTCTGAACTCGCCAGCTATTTACAGCACAGTTTAGGGACTTAATCATCGCTTCACCCGCACCGGGTGCACAGTTGACTGCCGGTGAGCCGGTCAGTATTCGCATAATCGGCGGCAGTCGACCTCTCTATTTTCTGGTGGATGGCCGCCTCATTCCGTCCAATCCAGCCTTGAGAAGTGTGCGTTGGACGCCCCCTGTGGCCGGTTTCTACCATCTCAGCATTCTGGATGCCAACGGCAAACTGGTGAAGCGAGCAATGCGGGCGGTGTCGAAGGCCAGTGCAGCTAATGTGGAGTGGGGCAATACGACCGCTGCACAAAAGTAGCAAACTTAAACAACCGCAGCTCAGAACCTCTTCTGGCGGTCCATCACTCATAAGTCAGTAGTTTTGGCTACACATGGGTGTTTGAAGGGCGCGCGCACCAATGCGGTATTGCGGTCGATGGCGTCGAGGTACGCTCTGGTGCATGGCACAAGCTTTTCCCTCCAACGGCAACGTCCGGCGCGCATGCCCGGTACGCTTGGCATGACTCCACACGAGTTCGTCGGGGTTGAGTTGCGGGGCATAGCCGGGCAGGAAATGGAGCGTGAGTTCGTCATGGGTGCTGGCCATGTAGTCCTGACCGCCGAGATGGACTGATGCTTTGCTGCTGCGCAGGCACCGCGGCGATCGAGGTTGTGGTTCTTGAACCGGTCATGGCTCCGCTGGTGCTTTGAGTAGTTACATTTGAGGATGCGCTAAAATGGTATCCAGAACAGGGCTCCGGACTGGGGCTCGGGTATGAACATGGTGGACGTAGCTCAGCAGGTTAGAGTCCCGGATTGTGGATCCGGTTGTCGTGGGTTCAAATCCCACCGTCCACCCCATTCTTCCGTGGTGCTTATCCACGAGTACGTGTGCGTCTGATCGAGCCGTGCCATTCGGGATCTAGTTCAGGTGTATTGGAAACCTGGTAGGTTCGAAAAATACCGAAAGGTAGCGGGTTTGGAAGATGAAGATGGGCCGTTAGCTCAATTTGGTAGAGCAGTTGACTCTTAATCAATTGGTTGTAGGTTCAAGTCCTACACGGCCCACCAAGAACTGCAACAACTTACCTTCGTTTCAGTCAGTGCATGTGAAACGAAAAACGGAGTTTGCCTTGGTTTTCCTTTGTGTCGCCATCGTTGACGGAATCGGGAGACGGGCATAGCGACATTGAGACAGTGCAAGGAATCCAGAGGCAATTCAGTCTGGCAGGTCCAGATCACCTGGCAGGGCTGCCCACCCCAGAACTGGACGTTCGACATCAAGGGCGAGGCCGGGGCTTGGGCAAGGCATGTCGAGTAGAAAATGGACAACGGCCCTTAGCGCAATCGCTCCGAAGGGGATCAAGCCACGGTGGCCGAGGCCTTCGATCGTTATCTCTGCGAGATCACGCCGGGCAAGTCTCAGGGAAGCAAGAAACCCGCATGTAGCCTGATCCAAAAGCTAGAGCAAAGCCCGGCATGGGTCATCAAGACCTGCGGCGGATCTTCCACTCCTACACTGTGGCCCGTTCATCCTGAGGCATGAGCTACTTGGTCAATCTGATCCCTTGGTCCAGACGGCCTGTCCCAGACTTCTGTCTGGGTGGGATGGCCCGAGGGGAATCCGAACGGTTATGAACCTCTATGAACGCCTATGAACCTGCTCATGTGCATTAGATCTCTGTTTTTAAAGGAATATCTGTTGGAGAGCGGTCGTTCCTATGAACCACCATTAAGGCTCTTGTGGCAGACCAAAGTCCCCTACTGCTGTCAATAATTCGGGCTTATGAGTCGCGCCGCCAGGCGACTGCGGTGATCGCTTCGGCTGCAGTCGGATCGCGCACTGCGGTGCGATCAGCCCGTCTCGCTGCGCGTCGAGTTTCGTGATCGAGCCGGGGCTTACGAAGGAGCCGGATATTGACTCCCTGACGGATCGCCAAGCTATGTCGATAGATTTCCCGGGCTTCGGGCGGCGAGGGCAGGAGACGGCTACCCGCGAATCCAATCATGCGGAGCGCCTCAAGCAGGGAGTCGGGTGTGAAGAGCACGAGATGTCGGGGGGGTTCCAGGCCACGCCAGTCGCGCCCCCAAAAAGCGTGACCCAGACCCAAAAGATTCGGGGTCTGGATCCATAGGCGTCCTCCCGGTCGAAGGAGTGTGCGGCATTCGCGCAGTAAGGCGAGCGGATCGTGCAGATGTTCAATGACGTGTGCCACGGTAATGTGGTCGAAACTGTCGGGCGTCAGAGGGGGACAGGGAAGGCTGCTTTCGTAGATCTCGCATCCACTGGTTCGCGCCGCTGCCGCTGCGCGGGGATCGGGCTCGCATCCGATGGCCCGATAACCGAGATGTTGTGCAACCCGCAGAAAGGATCCGTTGCCGCAGCCGACATCGAGGAGGCTTGCAGCATCGCTGCCCGGTGGTGGCAGATGACGGATCCGGTTGAGGGTCTGCCGCTGTCGGAGCTCGGATAGGATCAGCCGAGAGAAGGGGAGTGGGAGGGCTGGATGGAGCCGGTAGCCGAGGCTGCGATTGAGAAGGTCGTGCACGGCGGCTTGCTTGATGCGCCACAGTGGTGCTTGACGGACTAGGCGCACCTCGGCAGGAGGAGCCGAATGGGTGAGATAGTCGGTGTAGGCTTTGCCGATGGCCTGGGGACGCGGATTCGGATCTAGCCATCCGCTGCTACAGCGGAGGCATTGCCAAAGCGTCCAGCAGCCCGGAGCCCCGAACAGACGATCCTCAAGTGTGTCGTGAAGGATTCGTCGTTGTTCCGATCCGCAAACCGGACAGCAAGCGCGGTTCTCAAGATCTTCGGGCAGCCAGGATTCAGGTGGGGATTGTGTGTTGTGGTTCCAGTTCATGTACTGCTGCCGTGTGGATGGGTTTGGCGTTTGCCGCGGAGGTGGCTGGTACCCGGGGATTCCGTCGCCGCCCCATCATGGCTAGGGGGCTGTATCAGCGGAAACCTCCTGCAAACCATGGGGCAAGATCTGATGCAGCGCACCGGACCCGATATCAAAGTGAAATCCGCGAATCGTGAGTTGCGGACTCGTTGTAATCCATGGAAAACTCGCAAGATTAGCGAGTGACACGCGGATACTCTCGTACTCGCAGAAGCGCAGTGCTTGCGCGGCATCGTGGGGATGGGCGAGTTGGGCCCGGCGTTTCGCGGGTTCTGCGATTTGTACCCAGGATTCCACAAAATCCGGTGCATTCGGGGGTGCGCCGTTCATCAAGGCGGCGATCCCCCCACAACCGGAGTGTCCGACCACCGCGAGGTGCCTGACCTTGAGGACCCGGATCGCGAACTCGAGTGCAGCCGACGTTCCATGATGTGCGGTATCCGGCGCATAGGGTGGCGCCAGATTGGCGATGTTGCGGATCACGAACATCTCCCCCGGCTGGCAGTCGAAAATCAGCTCGGGTGCGACGCGCGAATCACAGCAGGCGATCACGAGGGTATGGGGCGCCTGTCCGTAGCGGGCCAGAGATTCAAAGTCGGCTCGCCGGGTAGACCACTGCTCCGTTTGGAAACGAAGGTAGCCGCGAATGAGTTCATCCATCAGAAACCTCCAGGCGGTTCGGTCAGGAAATCCTCATGGGACGAAATAGGTGCTGCGATGGATGCATCGAACGCATCGCCTTCTCGCGTTGATCGGATCGAATCCACCGCGTTTCATCGCGTTTGTTCCCGCCCATAATAATAGATTTGGGGTATGGACACGAGGGCGTTTGTCCACATGTTCCTGATGTGCACATAACGCCGTCAGGGGTCAGCCGGGTTGCGCAAAGCATCGATTCTGTGGCATGGTGTCGTGTCGTGTGTATGCCAGCTGCCTTGCGGCATCGCGAGTGCTGTCTTGCGAGTGGAGTAATTATGTTGCGGTTTGATGCTCGCCCATCTCCATCATTCGTTTCATCAGGCCAATGACTCAATGACTCAAGTGAAAATCACCCAATCCTTGATTGCTGTTGGCTTCATGGCCTGGACTACTGTTTCCGTCGCAGCTGGACTGCCGGTGACGGTAGCGACCATCCAGTCCGCCCCCTGGCATCAGGTCTTCCGTACACTCGCGCGGGTGCGCAGCAACAATCAGATTACTCTGACGGCACCGGTAGGTGGCCGGGTACTGGGTCCATTCCAGCGACCTGGCCTCGTGCATGCCGGTGTGATCTTGATGCGGATTGCTCCTGTGGGGCTCCGTGCCCAGATTGCGGCGGCTCGGGCGCAGGAACGTTACACCCAAACCAAACTTGGCCGTTACAGGCGCCTGCTGGTGCATGGCTTCGTCGCGCGCGAGTTGGTCGACAACCTGAGGCTTGCACTCGCCGAGGCTCAGGGGCAACTGCGTGCGCTCAAATCGGAGGATGCCGCCCAGACCCTGAGAGCCCCCTTCTCGGGAACACTGCGGTATCTCGTCGCTCCCGGTGCCATCGTTCCGACCGCACTGCCCATCATGACCCTGATGGGTCGAGGTCGAACTTGGGCCGAAGCACTGGTATCTCCCGATATCTCGAGACAAATCCATGCCGACGTCCATGTTTACCTGAATACGGGGCGTTGGCACGGAGTGGGAACCATCCGCAATATCGGCAATCGTGCCAGTCATTATGGGCTGGTCCGTGTTTACATCGATCTCCCCTTGGTTGCACCCTTGCTGCCGGGACAATGGGTTCGCTGTAGGATCCCAGTTGACTCCGGGCAGGCGTTCCGCCTACCGGTAGAGGCCATCGTCATGCATGGTGACCGGAGTTTCGTGTTCATCGTCCGGAAGGGTCACGCCCTGCCGGTCTCGGTCAAACTGCTCGCGAGGCACCAAAACGAAGCCTTCGTCCAGGGAACGCTCCGGGACGGAGAAAAGGTCATCCTGACCGGTAATACACGCGTCAGCCCAGGGAGTGCAGTCGAGATCATGCACTGATGCAACGCTACCTCGCATTCCTTTGGGCGAACCGGTTTACGGCGGCGCTGCTTCCGATTCTGGTATTTGCAGCAGGGTTTCTGGTTTACCACGCGCTGCCTAAAAGCATATTTCCGGATGTCGCCTTCCCCAAGGTGGCCGTCCTGGTGCACACGGATAATCTGCCGGTCCGCTTCATGCTGCTTCAGGTAACCCGCCCGCTGGAACAGGTGGCCAAGGGGGAACCCGGCGTGCGCCTCGTGCGCTCGCAGACGGGCAACGGTCTCACCAAGCTCCATGTCTACTTTGCACGAGGAGTCAATCCCGAGATTGCATACCTCATGCTGCAGGCGCGTCTTGCAGCCGTTCCATTGCCGACCGGTGCAATCATCAGCGAGCGGCTCATGATGCCCAATATCTATCCGTTGGCCGAATACGCCTTGGTATCCAACCGCGACGACAGTTCTGCCATGATGCCGACCTTTGCATTCGAGGTGCGCCCGGCATTGCTGGGCCTGTCGGGCGTCTATGAAGTCAATGACACCGGCCGCGGCTGGCCTGAAGTGGATGTCAACCTCCGTGCACGCCGTTTGGCGCAGTATCACCTCAGGGCATCTACGGTGACCCGCATCCTGCGGGCTGATCAGGGTCCATTTTTCTCGGGCGTGCTCAATATTTTCCATGAGCAGTTTCTTTTGGCGACCACACCGCGTCCGGCAACTCCGGAAAGTTTGTCCACATTGAATCTGCCGCTCGGGCGCTCCACCGCCGGCACAGCAACGCCTCCCCCCGACGAACTCTCCGGCCCCGAGTCTCTGGTGAACACCATCGGTGCTACCGGCACGCAACGTGCGCCGCTCGCGCTCGGGGATATTGCCACGATCCATATCCGCCCGCCCCCTCTCGTGAGGGAGGCAGCAGTCGCCGGCTGGCGGCACGCATTGATCGTTGACGTATCAGCAGATCGGGGAGTGAACGAGGTGGGTGTGGCCCGTGCAACGGCCGCCCGGATCGCGCAGCTCAGATCCCATCTGCCCGCCGGGATCCACCTGATTCCCATCTACAACCTGAGCCACCTCATCGAATCCAGCCTGCGTGACGTCTGGATCGCCCTCTTTCTTGGGAGTTTCATCGCCTTGCTTGTAGTGCTGATCTTTCTCGGTCGGTGGGATGCGGCATTGGCGACGCTGACCGTGGTGCCTCTCTCGGTGGCCGGAACGCTCCTTGTTTTGCATGCTTTCGGATTCGGGATCAATATCATGACGCTGGGCGGTATCACCGCCGCGATTGGTGCGCTGGTGGATCACGCCATTGTCGTCATGGAGCGTGGCCTCCACGGCCCACGCGAAGGTCACGCATCCGAGCGTCGCCAGCATGCCTTGATGCGCGTAGGAGAGATCTTGCCCTTGATGACAATGGCGACGATCACTTCCTGCGTGATTTTCATACCGCTCATCTTCCTCTCGGGAACGATCGGCCTGTTGTTCCGCGACATGGCATTTGCCGTGATTCTTGCGCTCATTACCTCGCAAGTCGTTGCCTTGGTGCTCACACCTCTACTGACCATAGGGATCGCCCAGCGGCCACGGCGGCGGCACCGGCTTCCGGGCGAACAGGCGATCAGGCGCAGATATGGAATCCTCCTCATCGGGGGAATGCGGAGACCCTGGCTTGCCATTCCGGTCATTCTGGTCTTGCTCGGGGGTGCCTTAATCGCCATCGTCAATCTCCCGACGGCCTTTCTGCCGCATTGGGACGAGGGGATCTTTGTCGTGCCGTTTCGGACACCGGTTGGCAATGGAGTCCGGGAGACGACCCGAGTGGGTCGCGATCTCATGGCAGCGGCGATGCGCAATCCCAACGTGCAGCGGACCTCGCTTGTGATCGGCAGGGGGTTAGGGAATCGCTACGCCACACCGAACAAGGGTGCCCTGGTCATCGTACTCAAGAAAAATCATGCAGACAGTACGCGGAAGGTTATGACCCAGTTGCGACACGTGTTCCGGGCGACGGCTCCGGATCTCACGACACTTGAGGCCATGCAGGTCATGATCAATCGCCTGGGAAATCTATCGGGCTCCCATGCCCCCCTGCAGATCCAGCTCTTTGGCTCCAATTCACTCGAGCTCAGGGCAGATGGCCGGCGCCTCTTCCTGGCGCTGCGCCGGAGTCATGATTTTGAATCACTGGTTTTCAAATCCCCTTCAGCAGGCCCCGAGCTCAGGATCACACCCAAAACCCTAGCGACGCTTTATGGCCTGACACCGCCGGCCATCGCCCATTCGCTGAAAACCGATTTCTGGGGGCGTCGGGCGGGTTTCCTCACCCAGGGTGAGCAGATTATGCCCATCCGTGTCCGGGTCATTCCATTCTCACCCACCGGACCCGGCAATCTCGGGCGTGTCCCGCTCCGCCTTCCGGGTGGTACGTATACCACCTTAAACCGCGTGGCCCATGTTCGCCTGCAAGGGATCGTCCCCTATATTACGCACCAGAACCTGGTGCCCTATTCATTGATCAAACTGGCTCCGAAACCGGGGGAGGGCTTGAGTGTGGCGGCTGCCCAAGCGCAAAGAGTCATTGCTGCCATGCATTTTCCGCCCGGCATCAGCCCGGTCATCGGCGGGTATTACCGGCAACAGAAGAAAAGTTTCCAGCAAATGATCCTCATACTGAGTGGAGCGCTCTTCCTGCTGCTCATTCTCCTGGGGTTCCAGTTCAGCAGCTTTCGTGCCGCGATTGCTGCTCTCCTGGCCACGGCACTTGCGGGCACCGGGGCATTCCTTGCCTTGTGGATGACTGGCATCAATCTGGACAGCACAGCTTTTCTCGGCGTTTTGCTGGTTTTCGCCATAGGTGTCAACAACGTCATTCTCATTTTTGCCCGCGCGCACCAACTGGGTGGAGCATCCCCTGCAGTCATCCATGTGGCTTGGGCTGCACGCCAGCGCCTGCGGCCCATTCTCATGACCATGTTGGCCGACGTACTCGGTTTTCTGCCGCTTGCAATCGGCATCGGACACGGAACTGATCTCCTCAAGCCTCTCGCAGTCGCGGTCATGGGTGGGCTTACGCTGAGCGCGTTGATGTCCCTCTGGCTTGCGCCCGTGATTTATGCCCTGTTGCGCGGATCCTCGCGACCCACTCCAGCCGGGCTACCCATCGCAGTTACAGAACCCAACTGAAGGCAAACGACCGGCTCATTCCAGAGCCCCGTCGCCAGGCCGGAAGGTAGCAGGCAGCCGAGGAGGCACATCCACCGAGTCTCGGCCAGTCCCCCGGGACGAAGGGCGGTTCCGGTCCGGTGGAGCTTGGACCTCAGGACCCGGGATGGGGAAAAAGCTCTGCTTTCGAGCCATCCCACGCGAGAGATCGCAAAAGTCCCCCCATTTCGGTTAAAATCAGCCTCTCTGCAATTCGATTTTTGGTTCTTGGGTTTCTGAGTACCTTTATTTATCATGCAATATGCCCCGGGCCGTACGGGCTGGCGCGAAAGTGGCGGAACCGGTAGACGCGCTGGTTTTAGGTACCAGTGGGTAAATCCCGTGAGAGTTCGAGTCTCTCCTTTCGCACCACTGAGATGTCAAGAACCGCTCCGTTCGGCTCCACGGGCTTGAGAGGATTCGATTCTATGTCATTAGCTGTCGAAAACGGATCAGAATTGGAGCGTCGCCTGACGTTGACCATTGGGGCTCAAGAGGTTGAGACACAGGTGGATGAACGGCTCGGACGCCTGTCTCCGCGTACGCGGATTAAGGGATTCCGTCCCGGGAAGGCTCCGCTGTCGGTGATCCGGCAGCATTACGGGCCAGATGTCCGTCAGGAAGTCCTGCGCGACCTCATCGAAAAACGTTATTGGGACTCGGTGACGGAGCAGTCACTGCGTCCGGCGTCCGCTCCGTCGTTTGAAATGCAGCCTGCAGAACCCGGCCAGCCGCTCACCGTGACGGCCGTGTTCGAAGTCTATCCTGACTTCCAGGTGAAAGGTTACGAACGGATTCCGTTGCGCCGACCGAAAGTCGACATCACCGAGGATGATCTTGCACTCGTGGTTGAGAAGCTAAGGCGGCAGCGATCCCACTGGCACCCGGTTGAGCGTGCGGCCCGAACGGGCGACCGTCTGTTTCTGGATTATGAGGCTTCGCTTGCGGATGGCCGTGCATTCAAAGGAGGGGCCGGTCGGGATGTCTATGTCGAACTCGGTTCAGGACGCGAGATTCCCGGGTTTGAAGCCGCTCTGGAAGGCTCTGCAAAGGATGAAGAGCGTGAGTTCGATCTCATATTTCCCGCCGATCATCTGCAGCGAGAACTCGCGGGCCAGCGCGCACACTTCAAGGTCCGGGTGCGCGAGGTCGGCGAACGGCACCTGCCTGAAGTCGATGACGAGTTTTGCCGGAGTTTTGGAACTCAGGGTCCCGAGGAATGGTTCGAGGAGGTTCGTGACAGCATGCACCGGGAGTTGGTTGAAGCCATCCGGCTGAGGCTGAAACAGGCCATCGATGACCACCTTTTGGAAAAAAACCCTGTGGGACTCCCGCGGACCTTGGTTGAAGGAGAGATCCGGCAGTTGCACCGTTCAACCCTCGAGCAGCTGGGCCTTGAAGCGCGCGAGGAGATCCCGGATACGCTGCGCGCACGCTACGAACCGGCCGCGCGCAGGCGGGTCGCGCTGTCTCTGATCTACCGGGAACTCGTGCGGCAACTCGGACTCACGCCGGATCCGGCCCGTATGGAAGCGTTGCTCACGGCGGTCGCAGCCGAGAGTGAAAACCCGGATCAGCTGTCCAGTGAACTCCGCTCCGATCCGCGTGTCCGCCAGGACCTCGAACGGCTCGCGCTCGAGGAGCAGCTCATGGACTGGCTGATCGAACACGGGGCTCCGGAAGAGGTGCCTGAATCTTTCGCGTCCGTCCTCAATCTGAATCCAGCCCGCCCCACGGAGTCAAACGCATGAATGATCCATCCCGCTTCCTCACCCGGAACCATGCGGGGGAACCTGCGCAGGGCCTGAATCTCGTCCCCATGGTGATCGAACAGACGGCCCGGGGGGAGCGGGCGTATGACATCTACTCGCGCCTGCTCAAGGAACGGTTGGTCTTTATTGTGGGTGCCATCGACGACCAGGTTGCAAATCTCGTGGTTGCCCAGCTCCTGTATCTGGAATCGGAAAATGCGGAGAAGGACATCAGTCTCTATATCAACTCGCCCGGTGGCTCGGTATCGGCAGGACTGGCCATCTACGACACGATGCAGTTTGTGAAGCCCGACGTGAGCACAATCTGCGTGGGCCAGGCCGCGAGCATGGGAGCGGTTCTTTTGGCTGGCGGAACGAAAGGCAAGCGTTATTGCCTTCCCCACTCGCGTGTCATGATCCATCAGCCCTGGGGTGGATTCCAGGGACAGGTTTCCGATATCGATATTCATGCCCGGGAGTTTCTGTTTCTTCGGCAAAAACTCAATGAGATACTGGCCCACCATTCCGGCCAGCCGGTCGACCGGGTTGCACGGGATACGGAGCGTGATAATTTTATGGGTGGGCAGGAAGCCATTGAATATGGTTTACTGGATGCCCTGCTGGAGCACCGGAGCTCCGGAGGCCATTGATGCCCGGCATCGCGGAACGAGTGTCCGTATCCGGGGGGAGTGTAGGTGACAATGTCTGATCAACGCGGTCGCAAAGACGACGAAGGCCATCCGCTCTATTGCTCATTCTGCGGAAAGAGCCAGCATGAAGTGATGAAATTGATTGCCGGTCCGGCGGTTTTTATTTGCGATGAATGTGTGGAACTCTGCAAGGACATTATCCGCGAGGAGGTCCAGGACCAGGCTGAGCGTGTGAGCGAAAAGCTACCGAAGCCCCAGGAGATCAAGGCTGTTCTCGACCAGTATGTCATCGGTCAGGACTATGCCAAAAAGGTGTTGGCAGTTGCAGTCTACAATCATTACAAGCGGCTTGAGCATGGCTCGCGGCGCGATGAAGTCGAGCTGGCGAAGAGCAATATTCTCCTGATCGGTCCGACCGGCTCGGGCAAGACATTGCTCGCCGAGACCTTGGCCCGCCTGCTCAATGTGCCCTTTACCATTGCTGATGCAACGACCTTGACCGAGGCCGGCTATGTCGGAGAGGATGTCGAAAACATCATCCAGAAACTCTTGCAGAAGTGCGATTACGATATTGAGCGGGCCCAGACCGGGATCGTCTATATCGACGAAATCGACAAGATTTCAAGGAAATCAGAAAACCCCTCGATCACGCGCGACGTGTCCGGGGAAGGTGTGCAACAGGCCCTTTTGAAACTGATCGAGGGGACGGTCGCTTCAGTTCCTCCCCAGGGGGGACGCAAACATCCCCAGCAGGAGTTTCTCCAAGTCGATACGCGCAACATCCTCTTCATCTGTGGGGGGGCTTTTTCAGGCCTCGAGAAGATCGTGGAGCGCAGAACCCAGCGGGGAGGGATCGGTTTTACGGCCAGTCTGCCGGGTGGTCAGACCGCCGAACGGAGTCTCAGTCTGCTGCTTTCCAATACCGAACCCGAGGATCTCATCCGTTATGGACTGATCCCTGAGTTTGTCGGCCGGATGCCGGTGATTGCCACACTTGACGAACTGGACGAAGAGGCACTGATCCGGATTACAACAGAGCCCAAGAACGCGATCGTCAAGCAGTACCAGAAACTCTTTGAAATGGAGGGTGCTGAACTCGAGTTTCGGGATTCCGGCCTGCGGGCTGTTGTCCACCGGGCCATACAGCGTAAAACCGGTGCACGCGGGCTCCGGACGATTCTGGAGCAGATTCTGCTCGACGTCATGTATGACCTTCCAAGTCTCAAGGGTGCAAGCCGGGTCGTGATCGACGAAAGTGTGATCGCCGGGCAGTCCCAGCCTTATATCCTTTACGGCCGGGATCGCATCGCAGCTTCCGATGAGGGCTAGCCTCAGAGTCCTTGAATTGCCGCCCTACTGCCCCCATGCTGATTGGGTACCCTGCTCTCGAATGAGCGCCCACCCCTTGGACCCAAGGTGCCTTGACCATGCATGATCCCGTTGCATCCGCCCCTGTGCTGCTTGAACTGCCAGTTCTGCCGCTCCGCGATGTCGTGGTTTTCCCGCACATGGTGATCCCCTTGTTTGTGGGCCGGGAAAAATCCGTTCAGGCACTCGATCAGGCGATCCTTGCGGACAAACAGATCCTCTTGGTCGCCCAAAGGGCGGGCGAAGATGAAAACCCGGCCCCGGATGCGCTTTATACGATCGGGACGGTTGCGAGCATTCTCCAGTTGCTCAAACTGGCTGATGGAACCGTGAAAGTCCTGGTTGAAGGCCGCCAGCGGGCCAAGGTGGCATTTTGGACGACCGAGCCCTACTTCAAGGCGCGTGCGGAGATTCTGGATGAGACACACAGTGGCGGAATCTGGCAATCCTCGCCCACTCTTGCGGATCGGGAGTTCCCGATTTACAAGCGCAGCACACTCGGTGCATTTGAAGATTACGTCAAACTCAACCGCCGGATTCCACCCGAGGTGGTTCAAGCAGTTGGCAACATCGGGGAACCCGGGCATCTGGCCGATGCCATCATGGCCCATGTCTCCCTCTCTCCGACCCAGAAGCAACAGGTGCTCGAGTGTCTGGACTTCAAGGAACGGCTTGAGAAGGTACTCGAACTACTTCAGGGTGAAATCGAAGTCTTGCAGATCGACCGGCGTATCCGGGGACGTGTGAAACAGCAGATGGAACGTGGCCAGCGGGAGTATTACCTGAACGAGCAGATGAAGGCCATCCAGCGTGAACTCGGTGATCTCGACGAGGGCGGAGGCGATCTGGATGAACTCGGCCGTCGGATCGAAAAGGCGGGTCTATCCAAAGAAGCACGGAACAAGGCCGAGGGCGAGCTGCGCAAACTGCGGCAGATGGCCAGCATGTCGGCTGAGGCCACGGTGGTGCGCAACTACATTGACACGCTGCTCGGATTGCCGTGGAAAAAATCGAGTCGCGTTTCGCGTGACATCCGCGCTGCGGAAAGAATACTGGAAGAGGATCATTACGGGCTCGCCAAGGTCAAGGAACGCATTCTTGAGTATCTGGCGGTTCAGCAGCGTGTCTCGCATGGCCAGCTCCGTGGCCCGATCATCTGTCTGGTGGGTCCTCCCGGGGTCGGCAAAACCTCGCTTGGCCGGAGCATTGCCCGGGCAACCGGGCGACACTTTGTCCGCATGTCTTTGGGTGGGGTGCGGGATGAGGCTGAAATCCGCGGGCATCGCCGAACCTATGTGGGATCGATGCCCGGCAAGATCGTCCAGAATCTCAGCAAGGTAGGTGTGCGCAATCCGCTGTTTTTGCTTGATGAAATCGACAAGATGTCGATGGACTTCCGGGGGGATCCATCCTCGGCTCTGCTTGAGGTGCTCGATCCGGAACAGAATCATACGTTCAGTGACCATTATCTCGAGGTGGATTTCGACCTGTCCCATGTACTGTTTGTTGCGACGGCGAATACGCTCAATATTCCGCCGGCACTTCTGGACCGGATGGAGGTGATCCGGATTCCCGGTTACACCGAGGACGAAAAGCTCAATATCGCGCGACGTTATCTGGTTCCGAAGGCGCTCACCCATGCCGGGTTGACTGCCACGGACTGCGAGATCCAGGACTCCATCCTGGTTTCCATGGTCCGACACTATACCCAGGAAGCGGGTGTCCGGAACCTGGAGCGGGAGATCTCGAAAATTGCGCGCAAGGTCGCAAAGCGCCTGCAGCTTGAAGGAGCCGGAGTGGCTCCGGTGATTCCGACGGTCGATAACCTGGCGGACTATCTCGGGGTTCAACGCTTCCGTTATGGGCGCGCCGAAAGCAAGGATCAAATAGGTCAGGTCACAGGGCTTGCCTGGACCGAGATGGGTGGCGATCTCCTGACGATTGAGGCAGCCATTGTGCCTGGGCGCGGAAAACTGATCCAGACGGGTCATTTGGGCGAGGTGATGCAGGAGTCGATCCAGGCGGCGGTCACGGTCGTCCGCAGCCGGGCCAACCGTCTCGGTATCGATTCCGGGTTTTACCAGCAGAATGATTTTCATATCCATGTTCCAGAGGGTGCGACCCCAAAAGATGGCCCGAGCGCCGGTATTGCCATGTGTACTGCATTGGTTTCGGCTTTGAGCCGGGTTCCGGTCCGGTCGAACGTTGCCATGACCGGGGAGATCACGCTCCGCGGAGAGGTCTTGCCGATCGGTGGACTCAAAGAAAAATTACTTGCAGCCCATCGTGGCGGTATTACTAAAGTTTTGATTCCAAAAGAGAATGTAAAGGATTTGGCGGAGATTCCGGACAACATCAAAGCCCACCTAGAGATCCAGCCCGTCAACTGGATCGAAGAAGTCCTGGCCTTGGCTCTGGTCGAGATGCCGATCGAGAAGGGAGAGGTGGCCGAGCCGGTCCTTGCGGAACCTGTTGCGGTCACGGATGCGCCGCCTCGGTCGCCTGCCCCAATCGAACCGCCACGCCCCCATTGAACCCAGGTCGATCGTTTGACAGCGGGGGTTAGCCTCGGTATAAAGTCAGGGAACTTGAAGAAAACTCCCTTTGTACGGTACGGTGAGATACCCAGTCGAGTCGTCTCCGTTGCAAAGTACAACCACTACCAGAGGATGTTGCTGCCATGAATAAATCCGAACTCATTGATGCTGTTGCGGAAATGACCGAGCTCACGAAAGCAGACAGCAGCCGAGCCGTCGAGGCCGTGATCGAAAGCCTGACCCGTGCATTTCGAGCAGGGGATTCCGTGACCTTGGTTGGATTTGGCTCCTTTCACGTGAAAAGCCGGAAAGCCCGTACCGGGCGCAATCCCAAGACCGGTGCGAGCATTGCGATCCCAGCGAGCCGTTCGTTGGGCTTCAAGCCGAGCAAGCCTCTCAAGGATGCCTTAAACTGACGTCCGAAAGGGGTGCTTAGCTCAGGCCGGTAGAGCGTCGCCTTTACACGGCGAAAGTCGGGGGTTCGATTCCCTCAGCACCCACCAAGCAAGCGGAGTGGTAGTTCAGCTGGTTAGAATACCGGCTTGTCACGCCGGGGGTCGCGGGTTCGAGTCCCGTCCACTCCGCCATTGAGTCTATGGGTATGCGAATCGAGCAGACACCACTCTGCGCAGGTTCGTGCCGTCTGGGTTTGTTCAAGGTAAGGTGCCGGATATGCTGGATTCATTGCGTAATCGCGCTGGCAAGTGGCTGTTATGGGTCATCCTGATTGTCGTGGGCGTCCCCTTCGTCTTTTGGGGCGTGCAGGATTATCCGAGTTTTCTGGGTGGGAACTATATAGCCCGGGCGGATGGCATCTCCATTGGCCCAGGGGAGCTCGAACGTGCGTTCGAGTCGCAATACGCCCGTATCAGTACATTATTCGGAGCCAAGTTCCAGCCGACTCCCGCGGAGCTGGCCACGATCCGACATGAGACGCTTGAGACCCTGATCCAGCGGACGCTGCTTTTGGCCAGGGCCCGGCGGGATGGACTCCGCGTGACGAAAGCAGAGATGATCCATGCCATCCGTGCCGTGCCTGCTTTTCGCTCGGGCGGGCATTTTTCACCTGCGCTCTATGAGGAAGTCCTGAATGAGGAGAATCTGACTCCAGTGACATTTGAAAATGAGGTCCGCGAGTCGCTTCTTCTGGGACAATTGCAGACCGGCATTGAAACCACCTCGTTTCTACCCCCAGCTTCCGTCCTCGACCGCTATCGCGTTTCGCATGAGACGCGTCCGGTGCGCTGGGTTGTGATCTCATCAAAACGCTTTCTGCACCCCCATTCCATCTCCAATGCCGCGATCAAGAAGGCATACGCCGAGCAATCCTACCGCTTCGTCAACCCAGGCAAAGTGACTCTCTCCTATGTCATGCTGGATGCCCGGTCCCTGAGGGCGCGCATCCACCCTACGCTGCGTGACCTCCTCACGCTTTATGCCGAGGAGGAATCGAAGTTCACGTCGACGCCGCACTGGAAAGTCGCGCAAATCTTGATCGCCAGGCGACCAGGCCAGAATGGTCCGGCCAAAACCAAACGCCTGGCGCAAACACTGGTTGCCCAATTGGCTCATGGAGCACATTTTGGTGCGCTCGCACGCAAGGATTCGAGTGATGCCGCGAGTGCTGCGCATGGTGGGGATCTCGGGTGGCTGACTCCCAAAAATATTCCTGCTGCGCTCGTACGCGTCCTCAAGCGTATGAAAGTGGGCGAAGTCAAGGGGCCCCTGCCGACTCCATTCGGGTATCAGATCGTCAAGCTCTTGGCGGCCCGTCCGGTGAAACGCCTGGCGTTCAAGTCCGTGCGTGCAAAACTGGTCCAGCAGTACCGGGTCAAGGCAGCGATTCGTCTGTATCACCGTCTGCTTCACCAGATGGCTAATCTTGCTTTTGAACAGGACACGACCCTCAAGCCGCTGAGCTCGACGCTCGGTCTTGCGGTCGGTCAGGTCAGTGGGGTGACTCGTGAACAGGGCACCGGTATCGCGCGGATCGCCAAAGTGCGACAGGCCGCCTTTGCACCCACCGTCTTGGCTGGCGGATTGAACAGCAAACCCATCCGGTTACCGGGCCACCGAGCGGTGGTTCTGCGAGTGGTTGCACATACGCCAGCCGTGGCCAAGCCACTTTCAGCCGTTCGTCCCATTTTGGTCCGCGAGCTGGCGGAACAATCTGCCCGGGCGGAGGCGCGAGGGATAGCGGACCGGATCGCAAACCGCCTGCGCAAAAATCCACGCCAGACGCACATACTGGGATTCAAGGTTCAAGGCCCGTTCACGGTATCGCTCGCAGGGGGTGCTCTCCGGCATTTCTCGCCTGCGCTCGTGAAAGCCGTGTTCGCCCTGCCGAATCCAGCCCACCCCGGTTCCTCCCGCGTGCGTGTGGTGAAGCTCCCCAATGGCAATGCAGCGGTGATCGCAGCCGGTCCGATCGAAACACTTTCCAGATCGCGCATCACACCCAAGATGCTCGCGAAATGGACCCAATCGGCACAAAACGACGACGCCCGGCTTGAGATGCAGCTTTTCTTAAACGAACTGGAACGGACCGGGAAGATCCGTATCAATCAAAAAGCGCTTCAAAGTGCAACCTGAGTGACACGAGTGCGGCTGCCGGCCAGTCGGGTTTGGGCCCGGTGGCTCGGGATCGCGTCTTTGTTGCGGATGGGATGAGCAAAGGCTGGATGTCATCCGACGAGGATCCAGCGAATCATTCTTCTCCGAAGGGCGGCATGCCGACGATGTGATATCCGCAGTCTACGTAGAGGATTTCACCGGTGATCCCGCTTGCGAGATCCGAGCATAGGAACGCAGCTGCATTTCCGACTTCCTCGATTCGGATATTACGTTTGAGCGGTGAGCGTGCCTGCACCTCTGAGAGCATCTTTCTGAATCCGGACACGCCGCTTGCGGCAAGCGTTTTGACTGGGCCCGGAGACAACGCGTTCACACGGTGTCCGTCCTGTCCGAGATCAAACGCCATGAAACGCACATTGGCCTCGAGACTGGCTTTGGCTGGCCCCATGACGTTGTAATGAGGAATAGCCTGAACGGCGCCAAGATAGCTCAGGGTGAGCAGAGCGCCCTCACGGCCGCTCATGAGCGAACGGCCCCGTTTGGCCAGAGCCACAAAGCTGTAAGAGCTGATGTCATGGGCGATCCGGAAACTTTCGCGCTCCACACTGTCGAGGTAACGGCCCTCGAGCGCCTCGCGGGGTGCGAAGGCTACCGAATGCACGATCACATCGAGTCCATCCCAGGTTCGGTTGAGGTCGCAGAACAGGCCATCAATTTCAGAGTCGGAGGATACATCGCAAGGAAATACAAGTTCAGATCCGAGCCTTGAGGCTAACTCCCGCATCCGTTCTGCGAAACGTTCTCCCTGATAGGAGAAGGCCAGTGCCGCACCCTGACGGTGCATGGCTTCAGCGATGCCCCAAGCCAGCGAACGTTCACTCGCGACCCCTACGATCAGGCAGCGTTTACCTTCCAGAAATCCCACGCCGGTCATCCTCGATTCGACTGGGCAACGGCAATGTAGAGGGTGAGTTGCTCACCGGGGTAGATCAGCTGATTGGGAGTGACGTGATTCCAGGCGCCAAGCTGGTTCATGCTGACATCAAACCGCTGGGAGATCTGGGACAGGGAATCTCCTGGCCGGACGATGTAGGTGATGCGCTGAACGGAGTTCAGAGGAGCGGACCGCCCGTGGTCCCAGAGGGTCAATCGTTGGCCGGGGTGCAGGAGGGTGCTCGGGCTGATGTGATTCCAGCGGGCCAGTGCGAGAAGCGGAACATTGTAGTTTTGGGCGATGGACCAGAGGGAATCTCCGGGCCGGACGGTATAGACCACATGTTGGCCGCGTAGCGCGGTTTTGAGACTCTCCGAAGCAGATCCAGCGGCGTGGGCGGCTGTGAGCGCCAGTTCCTCGCCGGGGTGAATGAAGGATTGGGGTGTGATGTGGTTCCAATGCGCCAGTTCAAGGATCGGGAGGCCGTATTCATGTGCGATGGACCAGAGCGAATCTCCCGGCTGAACCGTATAGACGTTATCGCGCGGAAGTGGCAGGGGCTGGCTGGAGGCCGAGTTGTGCCAGACGACCAAGGTTTGGCCCGGCTGGATGAAGCTTGTGGGTGCGAGATGATTCCAGTCGGCCAGATCGGTCACGGAAACGTGGTAGGCCTGTGCGATGGACCAGAGGGAATCGCCAGGCTGGATGCGATAGTCCAACCGGGTCGCGCCCACCGGTGCCGCGTTTTCCTCGGCGATCGCAGGTGCGCCAAAGGGGACGTATTCCGAGAGGTGTTCGTTCGAGGAAGGAACCAGGAGCCGTTCGCCCGTCCGGATCAGATCCGAAGGCAGTCCGTTTTTTTCACGCAGCTGCTGAACAGTGGTGCCATAGTGCTCGGCTAGTACTGAAAGCGAGTTGCCCGGTTCAACCCGGTAGGGCACCCACGCCACGAGCTGACGGGTTCCGAGCTTGTGGAGCCCAGCAAGAAAACGCGCCAGACGGTCGCGTGGAACCAGAAGGCGATCCGGTCCACCGGGATCGGTTGCCCAGCGGTTGAATCCCGGATTCAGGAGATAAAGCTTTTGGAGGCTCATGCCGAGGAGGTGAGCCGCGAGAGAGAGATCGATCTGCCCCTTCAGCTTGACGATGCTGAGATAGGGCGTATCCGGAATCCTGGGAAGCTTGATCCCGTAGTGACGGGCATGCTCGATGATATCCCGGACCGCGAGCAGTCTCGGGACGTAGGCTTCGGTGGCGGCCGGAAGGTCGAGGCTCCAAAAGTCGGTCGGTCGTCCGAGTCTTTGGTTTTCCCGGATGGCGTTTTCAACGGTGATCGCACCTGAGTTGTAAGCGGCCAGCGCGAGTAACCAGCTGCCGAATTGGGCATGCAGTTGGGACAGGAAATCCAGGGCCGAACGGGTCGATTCGATCAGGTCGCGGCGCCCATCGAACCACCAGTTGATCTTGATACCGAAATGCCTGGCCGTACTCGGAATAAACTGCCAGAGGCCGGCGGCATGCGCCCAGGAATAAGCATAAGGGTCGTAGGCGCTTTCGACGATCGGCAGGAGTGCGATCTCGGTTGGCAGGTGCCGTTTGCGAACGGCTTTCAGGATGAAGTAGAGGTAGGGTTTGGCGCGGGTTGCGGTGCGCTCCATGTAACCTGGATGGTGGATATACCAGTTGAGTTCAACCCGAACGCGCGGGTTCATGGTGCTCGTGAGGCGGAACCCGCTGCGAAGCACCTGCCAGACGTTTTGAATCCCCGGCTTCGGTTTGAAAACCAGATCCTTCCAGTGCACGAGAGGGGTGTGGCTTGATTCGAAATCCGGAGGTGGCGGTTCACCCGGAGGCAGGCCCTTGAGGCTGCTGAGGCGCACTGGGCCTGAGGTCGTGGCAGCACTGGGAGCGGCGGGGTGTTGGGAGCGGTCTCCGCCCATGGAGGGGGGGAGTAGCGTACATCCGCCCAGAACGAGTGCCATAAGAGCCAGGATGCCTGAAGCACGGGACGGAACCCGTTTCATCAGATGACATCCTCGCGCGCGATAAAGTGATCTTTCCATAGGCGGAGTTCTCGGAATATCTCGAACGGCTGCCGGAGGGTTTTCCCGGCATGGTGCTCGGCCGCAGTGCGGATGCTGCTGGTTGCCGTGCGTAGGAATGGGTTGACTGCGTGCTCCAAACCGACGGTGGTCGGAAGGGTTGCTCGGTTCTGCATTCGTTGCTTTCGGGCCTGACCCCTATATTGTGCTATCAAACGGTTGTCTGGTTCAAGCGTGGCGGCAAAGGCGAGATTGGCCAGCGTATATTCATGGGCCGGGTAAGTGCGGGTGGTGGGGTTGAGCGAGCCGAGTCTTTGGACGGAGTTGAAGAGATCCTCCATCCGCCCTTCGAACAGCCGGCCGCATCCGGCACTGAACAGGGTATCTCCGGGGAAAAGGAGCCCATCTCCCTGGTAGGCCACATGATCTGTGGTGTGACCCGGAACGGAAAGGACCGTGAGCGCCATGTCCGATGGCAGGGTGATCCGGTCGGCTTCGTGAACCCGTTCGACCGCCACCCGGCCGAGTACATCGAATGGTCCGTACACGGGCACTTGGGTGTTCAGGTAACCTAGTAGCGGTTCGACCCCGTCGATATGATCGGGGTGGTGGTGGGTGAGGAGGATGGCCTCGAGATGACAGTGCTTTTGATCGAAATAGCGGATCACAGGATCGGCTGCGCCTGGGTCGACGATCACGACTCCCCCCGTCTCCGAGACGAGTGCCCAGATGTAGTTGTCTTGAAGTGCCGGGATGGCCGTGACTGTGATCATGGGTAAGGATGGTACCAGATCGCTCTGCGTCTGCAGGTGGCTTGGTGGGTGGAGGTTGGATCCGGATTCCGGATGGTTTCCGGCGGGAGGGTCTTCTTGAGTTTTGGGTCCTGTCTCCGGGAACGGGAAATGGACGTCTTGGCGCGGCTCACACCCCTCCTGCATGGCCGAACGCTGCTGGTCGTGGGCGACCGAACCGCATGCGCGACGGGTTCCGGGTGGTCCAATCTGCCCGTTTCGTTGGATCTGCCCCGTGACGTCTATCCCTCTCAAGCATTCCCGGACGGGAAGCCTTGGCCCTACGGGGATGGCTCGATCGATGCCGTGCTCTGGTTTCACGTCCATGAAACGTGGGTGCCCCGGGAGACCCTTTTCGAGGAATCAGTTCGGGTGTTGAATCCGGGTGGGCAGATCGTGATTCTTGGATTCCATCCACTCTGGTCGCGACTCCTCCGTTCGCGGATCACCAAAGTGGGAGATGAACCCTTTTTTCGCCCTGTTCGGGTGGGTTGGCTCGAAAGGCAGCTCACTCGGAGTGGCTTTGGGGTTCGTACGGTGCTTTATGGTGCGCGCTGGCCGGGCGCTTTCGATGCTTCGGGGGCAGTGGTGCAGGGCTTGCGCATGGAGTTTGGGGTCCCCCTGATTTACGCTCTGATCGCGGTGCGGCAATCGTTTGCCAGTATCCCCCAGCCGAGTTTGAAACCGGTGACCGACTCATCACGCGAACCGATCATTTTGCCCAGCCGACGGGTGATGTGATGCACGATTCCGTCCCAGTCGAAATCTGGACCGATGGGGCCTGCAGCGGCAACCCGGGACCCGGAGGTTGGGCTGCCCTCTTGCGTTGGGGGACGCACGAGCTTGAACTCAGCGGCTCGGAACCCCTCACCACGAACAACCGGATGGAACTGCGGGCGGCCATCGAGGCGCTCAGCGCGCTGCGCGGGAACCACCCGGTCGCGCTCTATACCGATTCCCGCTATCTTCGGGACGGAGTGATGCACTGGATGCCGGATTGGAAACGGCGTGGCTGGCGGACGGCAGCCGGCAAGGCGGTCCGCAATCCGGATTTATGGCAGGAGCTCGACGAACGCATCCGGCATCATACGGTCGAGTGGCACTGGGTCCGGGGCCATGAAGGCATCAGCTACAATGAGCGCGTTGATCGTCTGGCACGGGCGGCGATCTCACAGGCTCGGGGCGACGCGAGGTAACCCAACATGCGGCAGGTTGTCCTGGATACCGAAACCACCGGTCTTGCACCGGAGGACGGGCATCGGATCATTGAAATCGGTGCGATCGAACTCAAGGATCGCCGCATGACGGGCCATGATTTCTGGACTTATCTCAATCCTGAACGGGAGATTGATGCAGGGGCGACCGATGTGCATGGTCTGCGCTCGGACGATCTTGCGGGCAAACCCCGTTTTGCCGAAATCGCGGAGAGCCTGCTTGAGTTTCTGGCGGGTGATGAGCTCATTATCCACAATGCCCCATTCGACCTTGCTTTCCTGAACCGCGAACTCGAGCGATCCCAGGCACGGATCCGGCGCGTGGAAACGTATTGTTCGATTCTCGATACCTTACCGCTCGCCCGGCGCCTTCACCCGGGGCAGAACAACAGTCTCGAAGCGCTCTGTCTGCGCTATGCCGTCGATACCTCCGATCGGACACGGCATGGTGCGCTGATCGATGCGCGTCTTCTGGCCCAGGTCTATCGTGCGATGACCATGGGGCAGGGAGCTTTGGGGCTGCAGGGTCCGAGTGCGTCGCATCCTGGACCCTCCCAACGCGCGACGCCGCGTGTCTCGAGCACACGCCGTCTTATTCCGGTGACCCTCCGCCCCGAGGATTGGGCGGCGCACCGTGAATTTCTCAGGCACATCGACCAGAAAAGCGGCGGACAGCTCGCGTGGCGCACGGATCTGGATCCCGCCACCTGATGCGCACCATACTTACCGTTCCAGCATCCGGCGGGCGACCCCTCTGATGACCCATTCGATCGGGCTCCTGCCTGCGGTTTGTGCGGTTCTCCTCGTGGGCGTTCTCGCGCTTGCCAGTTCGGAATGGCTGGGCATACCGGATCTCCTGATGAGCCTGGCCGGAGGAATTGCCATCGGTCCGATCGGGCTTGCGCTCGTGAATCCGGCCGCACATCTGCCCTGGATGCGCGATTTTTTCATTCTGGGTGTCTGCTTCGTCCTTTACGAGGGCGGGCGCGAGATCCGTCTGCCAGTTCTGCGTCAGGTGGGTTTGAGCGTGTTGGCACTCTCCACCCTGGGTGTTCTGGTGACGGCTGTGCTCCTTGCGGTTGTGGCGGAAAGGTTCTGGTCGCTCGGCTGGCCATTGAGCCTCATTCTCGGGGCCGCGATCGCATCCACCGACCCGGCTACTCTCATTCCGCTGGTGCGCAGACTCACGTTGCCTGAAAAGGTCGGACAGACCATCATTGCCGAATCCGCGTGCAACGATGTCATGTCGGCGTTGCTGGTCTTCGCTGGGCTCACTCTGATCGGATCCCGCGCACCCACCTTGCTCGGGGGTGTCGAGCTTTTCGCGCTCGAGGTTGGAGTGGGACTTCTGGTGGGGTTGTTGAGCGGGGGGCTTTTTCGCCTGCTGGTCGCCCACGAGCGGTTCGGGTTTCTGGCGCAATACGCGGTACTGATGGGACTCATCAGTGCGCTGGCTGCCTTCCTCGCGGCCGACGAGTTTTCAGGGAGCGGATTTCTCGCGGTATTTGTGGCTGGAATCGTGGCGGGGTATGGCACGCCGGCAGAATCCACGCAGTTGTCACGGGAGGACCATGCATTCGAGATGCAGGAGTTTGGGAGTGTCACGACCACCCTCGTGCGGCTCACCCTCTTCACGCTGCTCGGGGCTTTTGTGAGTAGTTCGATCGCCATCCTCTGGAACCATCTGGGGACGATTTTGTTGTTCGGGTGCCTGCTCATGTTCGTGATCCGCCCCATCGTGGTCTGGCTGTCCACAGTCTGGGATGTTCGGGCGCACTGGCGTGCGCGCGAGCTGTGGTTCCTATGCTGGGTGCGCGAGACCGGGGTTGTTGCGGCCGCACTAGCCGGACTCTGGCTCGCGTCGGATCTGCCCCATGCACGGTTTCTGTCATCGGTCGTCTTTGGGGTCATCTGCCTCACGCTGGCATTACAGGTTCCCACAACCGGATATTGGGCTCTGAGGCTCGGGCTTCTCACCCCCGCCACCGGTAGCACCGATTCCCCACGATCTCCTGATTCCAGTGGAGGCTGAAAGCTGATGCGCACGATGTCCTTTTTGGGTGGATCGGTCGGGGTCTTGGTTCTTGGCTGCGTGGTGGCACATGCCGCCACCCCCAATGAGCTCCCAAGCAACATGGGCCAGAGTTATCTCTCCCTCACGGATTACTCCGGTGGATACTCCCGCTATTTTGGGGACCGTCTTACGGGTCCTGGCGTTCGGTTGAGCTTTGAGCTTGCGACCCATCTTTTCGTGACGGGGTCGTATGCCCACCTCACACTGGCCAATACGGGCATTGGAATCCATAGGGAAGGTCTCGGGGTGGGTTATGTGGCGAACCCGACCGGATGGGCTTCGGCTTATGTGGAAACAGAATTCATCCGCTCCACGCTGCACCCTCCGCAGGCCTCCCGTGTCGATGATTACTGGAAAATCATCTATGGCATTCGCCAGAGCATTAATCGCACTTTCGAGGTTGACTTCGGGCTTTATACCGATCTCAACCAGCACTGGGGTGCGCGTGGTTTCGGGGCTGAACTCGGAGTCGATGCGAACTGGGGCCCCCTTCAGCTCGGTGCCGGTTACGATCACAACTCCGATGTCAATGCACTTCTATTTCATCTGCGGTGGTTCTGGTGATGTGTGCGTCAGGCTCTGCACGGGGGGGATCCCGCCGACTCCTGATTGAACCGGGCGGGGCAGACTGATGCGCATCACGATTTTCGGGACCGGTTATGTGGGTTTGGTGACGGGTGCCTGCTTTGCCGAAAATGGGCACGAGGTTCTTTGCATTGATGTCGACTCGGACAAGATTGCGCGGCTGCAAACCGGTGAGATACCCATCTATGAGCCCGGTTTGGACACGCTCGTCAAGGAGAATGTGAAACGGGGACAGCTCCGATTCAGCACCGACGGTGCAGCCGGGGTGAGGCATGGCACGCTGCTCTTCATTGCCGTGGGAACGCCACCCGGCGAGGACGGATCAGCGGATGTCCGGCACGTCCTCGAGGTGGCTCGAACCATCGGATCCTGTCTCAACGAGTACAAGGTGGTCATTACCAAATCGACGGTTCCGGTCGGCACGACCTTCAGGGTCCGGGATACCCTCCGGGCGGAGCTTCTGAAACGTTCCGAGACGGCCGATTTTGATGTGGTCTCGAATCCCGAGTTTCTCAAGGAGGGCGCCGCTGTCCAGGATTTCATGCGACCGGACCGGATCATTGTCGGAGTGGATGCGCCACGCGCACGCGAGCTCCTCAAGGAAGCCTATGCCTCGTTTATCCGCAATCATGACCGCATGCTGTTCATGGACATCACATCGGCGGAGCTGACCAAATATGCCGCGAACGCTTTTCTCGCCACCAAGATCAGCTTCATGAACGAAATGGCGCAGCTCGCCGATACGGTTGGTGCCGATATCGAGCTCATTCGCCAGGGAATCGGATCCGATCCCCGGATTGGATACCATTTTCTCTATGCGGGTGTCGGTTATGGCGGATCGTGTTTTCCAAAGGACGTACGGGCACTGATCCATCTCATGCGCTCAGCCGGAATGGAGCCCTGGATCGTCGAAGCGGTTGAAAGAAGGAATCGCAGGCAGAAAACCGTCCTGTTCGACAAGATCCGGCAACATTTCGGGGGGGTGTTGACTGGAGTCACACTCGGTATTTGGGGTCTGGCCTACAAACCCCACACCGACGATCTCCGGGAAGCGCCGAGCCTCAATCTCATCCGGGATCTGATGGCTGCAGGCGCTTTAATCCGGGTACACGACCCGGCAGCCATGGCGGGCGCGCATGCATTGCTCGGGGATCCGCCTGGGCTTTTCTGGTCACGGAGCCCACTTGAGGCCCTGGAAGGAGCCGATGCCCTGGTGCTCGTGACCGAATGGCCGATTTACAAGAGCCCCGACTGGAGCCAGATCGCCACCACACTGCGCTCGCAGGTCGTTTTCGACGGGCGCAATCTCTACGATCCCAAGCGGCTCGCGCAGGCGGGCTTCCGTTATTACGGAATCGGGCGTAAAGTGCCTGCCTAAACCGGGTGTGCGGTCGCTTCAGCCATTTCCCAGCCGATCGACCTTCGCGGCGCAAATGAAGTCATTCTCGGACAGTCCCCCGATCGCATGGGTGGCGTAGCAGATCCGACACCGGTTATAGCCGACTTCAAGATCGGGGTGATGGTTTTCCTGATGGGCAATCCAGGCCACCGCATTGACGAAGGCCATCGTGGCATAGAAGTTCTCGAAGGTATAGTTCCGCTCGATCTGGGTTGCGGCCGCGTTGAGTTTCCAGCTGTGATGCAGCTGTTTCAGATAGACCTGGGCTTCTTTCGGAGAGATCGGTTGGACGCCTCCCTCGCAGGGCAGGCAACGCTTTTCGCTAAGTTCGCTCATGATCCACCTCGTTACATGTGAAACTAGATGTCGGCTGTCCCGCGCACCGAAGCCGTTTCCCGGTAATCTCCTTCGCGAATGGCGCGGCGGACGAGGCCGGTGATATCGCTTTTTGCGACCGAGAACAGTTCATCGAAGCCGGTGAGAATGTAGTAGAGCGTTTGAAAGGCATCGATCCGATAAGGGGTTCGCAGCACATCAAGTGCATCAAACGGACGCCGGATGGGGGTTGTGCTTTCGATGGCGTAGACCGTCTCGCCGATGGATGAGATGACTCCCGCTCCATAGGTACGGATCCCTTGGGGGGTTTGGACGAGACCGAACTCGATCGTGTACCAGTAAAGGCGTGCCAGAACGTCCTGTTCCTGCTGATTCCGGCAGGCCAGACCAGCCTGGCCATAGGCCCGTGCGAAATCAGCAAAGCGTGCATCCGAAAGCAGTGGGACATGTCCGAATACCTCGTGGAACACGTCGGGTTCCTCGAGGTATTCGAGTTCTTCGCGCGAGCGGATGAAGGTGGCGCAGGGAAAACGTCCGGAAGCCAGAAGCTCGAAAAACCGCTCATTGGAGATGAGCGCTGGAACCGGTACAATTTCCACACCGGTCGATTGTCGGAGGCAGGCCGTGAGATCCGGGCATTGCGGGATGTGGTCGGACGGGAGTCCGACGCGGGCCAGGGCGTCGAGATACTCGGGGCAGGCTCGACCGGGCAGGATCTCAAGCTGGCGTTGGTAGAGAATCGCCCAGGTGGCGTGTTCTTCGGCATCATAAGCGACCTGTCCCCGAGCGTCCGGGGTTTTCGAAGCATAGGTCAGGCCTTTTCCCATCGGTTTTGCACCTCTCGCGCATTTTACCATTTCGCAAAGATCGGGATCCTCATCTGTGGGACGGATTCGGTTATGATGTAAGCCATCCGATCACCTGTGAACCGGCTTGGGGCCTGGCCGTCAACCGAGCGTGAGACTGTGACACAAAAAACCCCGCTTTACGGGCTCCATCAGCTTCTCGGAGCCAAACTGATCGATTTTTCGGGCTATCTCATGCCCCTGCACTATGGTTCCCAGCTCGATGAGCACCACCGCGTGCGCACCCGGGTCGGGGTTTTTGATGTGTCGCACATGGGCATTGTCGATATCGAAGGACCCGATGCGGGGGATTTTCTGAGACGCCTTTTGGCCAACGATGTGGCCCGGCTCAAGAACCCGGGTCGCGCGCTCTACAGCTGTCTGCTCAATCCCGCTGGAGGGGTGCTGGATGACCTGATCGTGTATTCCCGTGCCCCGGGCCGCTACCGGCTCGTCCTCAACGCATCCCGCAAGGATTTGGATACTGGCTGGATGCGCTCCGAAATCCGCGCACTCAGGGTCACGCTTGAGCCGAGACCGGATCTCGGATTGCTGGCCCTACAGGGTCCGGGTGCGCAGGCCGCACTCGAGATGGTTTTTTCGACTGATTTTGCATCCCGACTGGGTGCGCTCAAGCCGTTCGCGTTTCTTGAAGGCGAGGAGGGGTTTGTCGCGCGGACCGGATATACGGGTGAAGACGGATTCGAGATTGCCTTGCCGGAAGACCGGCTTGTCGAGGCGTTTTCGACCTGGGTGGATGGTGGTGTGGCTCCGATTGGTTTGGGGGCCCGGGATACCCTGCGGCTCGAAGCCGGGCTCAACCTCTATGGGCAGGACATGGATGAAACGACTTCACCGCTCGAATCGAACCTCGCCTGGACGGTTTGCTGGGATCCAGTCGATCGCAACTTCATCGGACGGGGTGCGCTGGAACAGCAAAGACGGGAGGGTTTATCACGGTGTCTCACCGGCGTGATCCTGTCGGGGCCAGGTGTGCTCCGTTCCCACCAGGAACTGCGGGATGGCGAGCGCTCCATCGGGATGATCACGAGCGGGACTTTTGCCCCCACACTCGGCACTGCAATCGGGTTGGCGCGTGTCGTGGCACCCCGACCGATGGAGGCCCAAGTCGTGATACGCGACCGGCCTCATCCGGTCCGCTGGCAGACCCCCCCGTTCGTGAAGCGGGGGCAGGTTCTCGTGCCCCGGACCGCCTGAATTCCTATCTGCCGGAGATCATTGGGTCATGAACAAACTGTCGAAAGATCTGCGTTATACGGCGAGCCATGAATGGGTGCGCCGCGATTCCGAACACGAAATCACGATCGGGATCACCGAACACGCCCAGGAGGCATTGGGCGATCTCGTCTACGCGGAAATCTACCCGGTAGGCAAGCGCCTTGAGGCCGGGGATGTCTGTGCGGTGGTCGAATCCGTCAAGGCGGCGTCGGATGTATACGCCCCGGTTGCGGGCACCATCGCCGCGGGCAATCCCGCTCTGGCGCAATCCCCCGAGATCATCAATCGTGATCCTTATGGCGAGGGTTGGCTCCTCAAGGTGAAAACGGCTCACCCCGTCGATCTCACGGATCTTTTGGATGCGGCCGGCTACGAACGCGTGCTTGCCGAAGCGCACTGACCCGGAGATTTTTCATGCCATTCATCCCCCATACCCGGGAAGATGTCGATCACATGCTCAAAAAGCTCGGAGTCGCACGGGTCGAGGATCTCTTTGACGAGATTCCGTCCGCGCTCCGGATCGATGCGCTTCCGGAATCGGTTCCTGCACAAGTTTCCGAGCAGACGGTGACCCGCCTCATGCGTGAGCGCGCCCGGCAGGATACTCCGGGACTCTGTTTTCTCGGTGCCGGTGCTTATGACCACTTCATTCCGGCAGCCGTATGGGAAATCGTGACTCGTGGAGAGTTCTACAGCGCCTATACGCCCTATCAGGCCGAGGCGAGCCAGGGAACGCTTCAGGTCATCTACGAGTTCCAGTCGATGATGACCGAGCTCACGGGTCTCGAAGTATCCAATGCATCACTTTATGACGGTGCGAGCGCGCTGGCCGAGGCCATTCTCATGGCTTGCCGTATCCAAAACCAGAAAGGGGGCGGCTCCGTGGCGCTCCTGCCGGAAGCCCTGCATCCCGCCTACCGGCGGGTGATCGAGACCATTCTCGAACCCCAGTCGATTGGAACCGAGACGATTCCCTATGACCAGAAATCTGGTCTCCTCGACCGATCCTGGGCTGAGGAGCGTCTGGCCCGGGGGGGGGTCGGGAGTCTCGTACTTGCGCAGCCCAATTTCTTCGGGCTGCTTGACGCAGTCGATTCCTGGACCGATCTGGCCCACCGTGCAGGTCTCACCGTGATTGCGCTCGTCAATCCCACGTCACTCGCGATTTTGAACCCACCTGGAAAATGGGGGACCGAGGGGGCAGATATCGTCTGTGGAGAAGGCCAGCCATTGGGCGTCCCGCTGAGTTCGGGCGGGCCCTATTTTGGGTTTCTGACGAGCCGCAAAAGCCTGGTCCGCCAGATGCCGGGCCGTATCGTTGGCCGGACGCTCGACCGGGATGGTCGGCCCGGGTTCACGCTCACGTTGCAGGCCCGGGAGCAGCATATCCGGCGTGCGCGCGCCATGTCCAACATCTGCACGAATCAGGGGCTTCTGGTGACTGCGGCGACCCTTTATCTCTCCTTCCTCGGACCGACCGGACTCGCCCGGGTCGCCCGCGCGTGTCATGCGCGTACCCGGCTTCTGGTCGAGTCCCTGACGTCCCTGCCCGGTGTCCGTCCGGTCTTTCCGGGCACACCTTTTTTCCACGAGTATCCGCTGGCGATGGATCGGCCTGCCCGCCCGGTTCTTGAGGCGCTGTCCGACCAAGGCATACTGGGCGGCTATGATCTCGGAAAATTGAGTCCTGAACTGTCCCATGCGTGGCTTCTCTGCGCGACCGAGGCGCGGAGTCCCGAAGACATCGCCTGCTACCGATCCATTCTGGAAAACCTGCTTTCATCTGCCCGGCCCGAGCCGGCGCGGGTGTCCACTCACCCCAACTGAGGAGAATGCCGATGGCGACCATCACTTTGCGCGGTCAACCGATCCATACCGGCGGGAACCTGCCGAACATCCATGCCGTTGCTCCCGATTTTCAACTCGTGAACAGCGATCTCGAAGTCCGTTCACTCAAGGATTTCCATGGACGGAAGAAGCTTTTCAATATTTTCCCGAGCATAGACACGCCGGTCTGTGCGCTGTCCACCAAGAAGTTTAATGACCAGGCCCGCATGCACCCCGATCCGATTTTCCTCATGGTTTCGGCTGATCTACCGTTTGCCCAAAAGCGCTTCTGTGGGCTCGAGGGACTTGCAAACGTCACCACCCTGTCCATGATGCGGGATCGCGACTTCGCCCGTGATTGGGGCCTCCTCATCATCGACGGACCCCTGGCTGGACTCGCGGCCCGTGCGGTCGTCGTTGTCGATGAAAAGGATCGGGTGGTCTATCACGAGCTCGTCCCGGAAATCGGGCAGGAGCCGGACTACACGCGTGCACTCAAGGCGCTTGGATGAGTGCACTGATCTTCGATCATTCGCGTCCCGGACGGAGGGCACCCGGACTCGCACCGGAGCAGGAGGAGGCGATCGACGATCTGCCGCCCGGGTTGTTGCGCCAGCGTCCCCCGTCCCTGCCGGAAGTTTCCGAGCTCGAAGTCGTGCGCCACTACACCCGACTGTCGCAACAGAACTTCTCGATCGACACCCATTTCTATCCCCTGGGTTCCTGTACCATGAAATACAACCCGCGTGCCGCCAATCACTTGGCGATGCTCGCCGGTTTTCTCGACACCCATCCGCTTGCGCCGGCCCGGACCCGCCAGGGATTTCTCGCCTGTGTGTTCGAACTTCAGGAGATGCTCAAAGCGGCCACTGGCATGAGTGCTGTGGTCTTGAGTCCGATGGCGGGTGCACAGGGCGAGTTCGCAGGCATGGCCATGATCCGTCGCTATCACCGCGCGCGCAAGGATGAGGCCCGGAACGAGGTGCTAGTGCCGGATGCGGCTCATGGAACCAACCCCGCAAGCGCCGTCATGTCCGGGTTCCGGGTTCGGGAAATACCGACCGATCGGGAGGGGGATGTGGACATGCAGGCGCTGCGCGCGGCGGTGGGTCCAAAGACCGCAGGCATCATGTTGACCAATCCGTCGACACTCGGTGTTTTCGAGCGCCGGATCCTCGAGATTGCGGAGGTTGTTCATCAGGCTGGCGGCCTGCTCTACTACGATGGTGCCAATCTCAACGCGATTCTGGGTCGCGTACGGCCAGGGGATATGCAATTCGATGTGTTGCATCTCAACCTGCACAAGACTTTCTCGACCCCGCATGGTGGCGGTGGACCGGGTGCGGCTGCACTGGGCGTAGGCCCCAGGCTCGAGCCCTTTCTGCCCGTGCCTTTTGTGGTGAGAGGGGAGACAGGAGATTTGTCGTGGGTGGACGAGGAGAGCCGTCCTGAGACGATCGGACGGCTGTCGGCATTCATGGGCAACGGGGGTGTGCTGCTGCGGGCCTATGTGTACGCGCGGCTTCTCGGGCGCACCGGCATGCGCCGGGTGAGTGAGTATGCGACTCTCAATGCCAACTATCTGGCCAGGCGGCTCGAAGCGGCCGGCTTTGAACTCGCCTATCCCCGGCGCCGGGCCAGCCATGAATGCATCGTGACGTTGCGACGCGAGGCCCGGGAGATGGGTGTTACGGCCATGGACTTCGCCAAGCGGCTTCTGGATTATGGAATGCATGCGCCCACCACCTATTTCCCGCTGCTCGTCCCCGAATGCCTGCTCATTGAGCCCACGGAAACCGAATCGCCAGAGACCCTTGATGCCTTCGTCGATGCCATGACCCGGATTCGCGAGGAGGCGCTGAGCGATCCCGACCGGGTTCGTCATGCACCCTGGACCACGCCCGTGCGCCGCCTGGATGATGTCCGGGCCGCACGCGAGCTTGATCTTGCGTGGCACCTGGATCGAGGCCCAGACCAGACATGATTCTGGTCTCGGGTTCGCTCGCGTTCGATACGGTCATGCGCTACAGTGGCCGTTTCTCCGACCAGATTCTTGCCGGACACCTCCAGACGCTGAGTGTGGCGTTTGAAGTCGGCGAGCTGCGCCGGGATTTTGGCGGTTGCGCCGGGAATATCTGCTATTCGCTTGCCCTGCTCGGAGAACCCGCCTGTCCCTGGGGTGCAGTGGGGCGTGATTTTGCGCCTTACCGGATCTGGCTTGAAGAGCGGGGGACGCCCACCGTCGCGCTCCACCCGGTTGAGGCACTCACCGCACAGGCCTACATCATGACCGATCAGGATGACAACCAGATCACCGCGTTTCACCCGGGTGCCATGCTCGCTTCCGGACAGGCGCCGTTTCCGAAGACCCTCGAGAAACAGATCCAGATCGGGGTGGTGGCGCCCGACAGCCGGGAGGGTATGCGCGCGCATGCCCGTGAGTTCCGCGACCGGTCGATTCCGTATCTGTTCGATCCCGGTCAGGCGCTCGGGATCCTCTCAGAGGAGGATGTGTGCGAGATGGCCTCGGGAGCAGGTGCGATCGCAGTCAACGACTATGAAGCCGGGCTCCTTGAGAAGCGCTTCGGGATCACGATCCGGAAACTTCTGGAGCGGGTGGGCGTGGTGATTCAAACGCGTGGACGGGAGGGTTCCTGGATCTGGACGCAGACGGCCGGTCGGGTCGAGATCCCGCCGGTTGCGCCCGTAGCCGAGGTCGATCCCACAGGATGCGGAGATGCCTATCGGGCTGGTTTCCTTTGGGGTTGGGTCCGCGGACTCGATTGGGCGGTGACCGGTCGCGTGGCCTCTCTCCTCGGCGCGTTCAAGATCGAGCAGGCGGGGACACAGAACCACCGGTTTCAGGCGGTGGAGTTCTGGTCCCGTTACCGATCCGTCTTCGCGCTCGATCCACCCGAACCGTCCCGCACATGAGGATCGCCTGGACAGTCGGCGGGCTCCGGCCGGTGGCAACCCGGGCATGAGCCGAGCTTCGGTTTTTCTTGTGCATGGAGAGGAGAGGCGGCTGCGTGCGGGCCATCTCTGGGTGTTCAGCAACGAAATCGATGTGGCGCAAAGTCCGCTCACCTCGTTTGTTCCGGGCACACTCGTCAATGTATGGGATGCACGCGGACAGGGAATCGGTACGGGATATGTGAACCCCCACTCATTGATCGCGGTACGTCTGCTTGCGCACGCACCGGATGTGGCGATCGACCGGGATTTTTTCAGGGAGCGCATCGGCCGGGCTATTGCGGCACGGGTCCGGTTTGGGCTAGACCGGTATGGCCGGATGGTGTTCGGCGAGGGTGACCGGCTGCCGGGTCTCGTGGTGGACCGATACGGATCGCATCTCGTGGTACAGGTGGGAACGGCCGGCATGGAGGCCTTGCGGGAAATGATCCAGGATGTCCTCGTTGAATGCTTCGCTCCGGAAGGCATTCTCTATCGCAATGACCTTGAAGCGAGAAAACTCGAGGGCCTGGATCTCCGGGAAGCTGAAGCATGGGGTACGGTTCCCGAGCACCTCTGGGTCGAGGAAGGCGGGCTCGCATTCCAGGTCTCGCCCTGGCACGGTCAAAAGACGGGGTGGTTTTTCGACCAGCGGGAGCACAGGGCGCGGGTGGCTCAGCTCTGTCCGGGTCGACGCCTCCTCGATGTTTTCGCCTACACGGGTGGCTTTTCGGTTGCGGCCCTGGCACAGGGTGCGCGCGAGGCCGTTGCGGTCGATCAATCGGAAGAGGCCCTCGCACTCACGGCTGAAAACGCGAAGCGGAATCAGGTGAGCACACCACGGACAATTGTGGCGGATGCCTTCGATGCCCTGCGCATGCTGGCCCAATCCAGAGAGCGCTTCGGAGTGATCGTGCTCGACCCTCCGGCTTTCATCAAGCGCAAGAAAGATTTCCGTGAGGGACTTTTGGCCTACGAACGGTTGGTGGGGCTTGCTGCCCGCCTGCTCGACAACCCGGGGTTTCTTGTGATCGCCAGCTGCTCGAGCCATCTCGGGGCAGACGATTTCCGGCAAGCCTTCGCGCGTGGTGTGCGGCGTGCCGGGAGAGAGGCCAGAATAGTGGGCATGGGTGGACAGGGGCCTGATCATCCCATCCACCCCTCTATTCCTGAAACCGGCTATCTCAAAGTGATCTATGGCCTGATCGAGGAGAGATGAATGCTCAAATATCCGACCATCAATCCGGTGGCACTCCAACTCGGCCCGCTGGCTATCCACTGGTACGGGCTCATGTATCTTTTCGGGATTGCAGCCGCATTCTGGCTGCTCCATCGCCGGATCCATGGCCGCGTATCGGGCTGGACGGACGACCAGGTTCTGGACATGACCTTTTACGCGGCACTTGGGGTCATTGTGGGAGGGCGGATCGGCTACGTACTTCTCTACAACCTGCCGTATTATCTGGCCGATCCAATTCGTATCTTCGAAGTCTGGGATGGGGGCATGTCCTTTCATGGCGGCATGCTTGGGGTGATTGCGGCCATGATGATCTACGGTCATCGAACCGGACGGAATGTTTTTGATCTGACCGATTTCATCGCTCCGGTCGTGCCGCTCGGCCTTCTGGCCGGCCGCGCCGGCAACTTCATCAACGGTGAACTCTGGGGCGAGGTCAGCCACCTGCCCTGGGCGATGCGCCTGCCCTGTGCCAATCCGCGGTTTTTTTTCTATTGCGGCTATGTCGGGCCCGGCTGGAGTGCGCCCCATGTCCCCTCGCAGCTCTATGAACTCGCACTCGAGGGCATCGTACTCTTCGTGGTGCTGTTCTGGTTTTCAGCCAAGGCCAGACCGCGCATGGCGGTCTCCGGTCTCTTTGCGCTGCTCTATGGCATTTTCCGGACCAGCGTCGAGTTCGTGCGGCTTCCGGATCCACAGCTCGGGTATCTCGCGTTTGGTTGGCTCACGATGGGGCAAGTCCTGTCGATTCCGATGATCGCCGCAGGAATACTGTTGCTCTATCTGGCCTACCGCCACGAACCGATGGATTCACCGGTAGTGTGATTTAAATTCCTCACGCAGCCTATGAAAAACTATCTCGATCTCCTCCGGGACATACTCGAAAACGGCGCTCTCAAGCCGGATCGAACCGGAGTGGGTACCCGGTCCGTTTTTGGCCGCCAGCTGCGCTTCGATCTCGCGGCGGGCTTTCCGGCCGTCACGACCAAGCGGCTCCACATGAAATCGGTCGTGGAAGAGCTCTTGTGGTTTCTGCGCGGGGAGACGAACGTCCATTCGCTTCAGGCACGGGGTGTCACGATCTGGGATGAATGGGCGGATCCGGCGGGTGAACTTGGCCCGATCTACGGCTACCAGTGGCGGCACTGGCCTGCATCCGGTGCGAGCGGAGAGATCGACCAGATCGAGGTGCTTCTCAAGGGTCTCCGTGAGGATCCGGATTCGAGACGCCACATCGTCTCTGCCTGGAATGTCGCCGATCTTCCGGACATGGCACTCGCCCCCTGTCACGTCCTGTTCCAGTTCTACGTCTCTGCGGGTCGTCTGTCGTGCCAGGTGTATCAGCGGAGCGCGGACGTTTTTCTGGGTTTGCCTTTCAATATTGCTTCGTATGCCCTCCTCACCCACCTTCTGGCCGATCAGGCGGGATATTCGGTTGGCGAGCTCATCTGGAGTGGCGGAGATTGCCATCTCTACCGGACTCATCTGGAGGTGGCCCGGATCCAGCTCGCGCGGGAACCCTACCCACTCCCGCACCTCAGCATCGTTCGGCATGCTGCGCGCTTTGACCAGTACCGGTTTGAAGACTTCGTGCTTGAGAACTATCTTCACCACCCGGCGCTCCGGGCTCCCGTCGCCATCTGACGGGATCTGCGCGTGCCCACGTCCGCTGACCCCGATCACCCACACCCGATCCGACCGGATCCGATCGGAGACTGCCCATGAATCAAACTGCTCTCGAACGCGATCGCAACGATCCCCTCCTGCCGTTGCGGGCTCAGTTCGAGCTTCCCCCGGGTCCGGATGCGATGCCCGTATCGTATCTTTGTGGACATTCACTGGGACCTCTCGTCCGCCAGACGCGTGCATTGCTTGAGGCGGAGCTTGAGGCCTGGGGCGAGATGGGGATACTGGGATATGGCAAGAACCCCCATCCCTGGATGCGTTATGCCCATGATCTGCGACCGACGCTCGCACGCCTCGTCGGAGCGCGGGCCGATGAGGTAGCGGTCATGAACTCACTCACCGTGAATCTTCACGTGCTATTGGCACGTTTCTACCAACCCCAGGGCAGACGCCGGAAAATCCTGATTGATGCACCCATTTTCCCGTCAGACCGGATGGCCGTGTCTTCTCAGATTGCCTGGCGGGGTGGCGATCCTTTGGTCGATCTCATCGTGATCGAGCCCGATCCGGGCGAGTGGGTCGTTCGGCCGGATGCCTTCGTGGAAGCCATCCGGCAGGCGGGCGATACCTTGGCCCTGGTTTGGGTGGGCGGGGTCAACTATCTGAGCGGTCACCTCCAGCCACTCGGACGCCTTGCGCGCGCCGCGCACGAGCATGGCGCGCTCTGCGGGACCGATCTCGCCCACGCGATCGGCAATGTCGCGTTGAACCTGGATCGCGATGAGGTCGATTTTGCCACTTGGTGCTCTTACAAATACCTGAACGGCGGTCCGGGTGCGGTGGGCGGACTGTTCGTGCGCTCCCCCTCACCGGAAGCGGCTCCACACCCCGCACTGCAGGGGTGGTGGGGGCATGAGGAGAAAACCCGCTTCCTGATGGGCCCGGATTTCAGGCCGGAAGAAGGGGCATTGGGCTTCGCGGTCAGCAATGTGCCGGTTCTCTCGACCACCCCGCTCCATGCCGCACTCCCGCTCTTCGATCAATATCCATTTGCGCAGCTTGCGGAAAAGCGGGAGTCGCTGATCGGCTATACGATCGCACGGATCGAGGATCTCGCACTCCCGGGGATCTCCTGCATCACCCCACTGGGCGCGGGAAAACACGGCGGACAGCTGTCTTTTGCCATCGGGCAGGATTGGCCCTGGGGTGAGTCACTGATCCGCGCGCTCGCCGGGCGCGGGGTGATCGCGGACTGGCGTGAACCCCATATCCTCCGGGTGGCATTTCACCCGCTCTACAACGGTTTTGAGGATGCTGAGCGTTTCGTCGAGGGACTGACCCGGATCATCCGACCTGGCCTCTGAATATCGCTTGGCACGAGCCCCCATGGTCATCCCGCAAAAGGCTTCATTCACGCACGAGCGTTCCGACTTACAATTCCATCCCGAAACCCCGGATCGAAGGAGGGGCTCCAGTCGCAGCCTCCTCGGTCTGGTCCGCTTGCTTTCCGGAGAGCCGAGCTTCCATGGATCCCAGTTCCATCCCGAACCATCGCTATCACGTGCGTCAACTGGGCCTCGTCGACTATGTCGAGACCTGGCAGCGGATGATGGCATTCACGGACGATCGTACGCCGGATACCGTCGATGAGATCTGGTTTCTCGAACATCCGCCGGTCTATACCCTCGGACTTAACGGGCGTCGTGAACATGTCCTCGACCCGGGAGCTATCCCCGTGATTCAGGTTGATCGCGGCGGTCAGATCACCTATCACGGACCGGGACAGCTCGTCGTCTATCCTCTTTTGGATATGAAGCGGTTGGCGCTCGGGCCGCGCGGGCTGGTTCGGATTCTCGAGCGTGCAACTCTGGATTGCCTAGCCGAGTTCGGGATCGTAGGTCACGCGCGTCCGGAGGCTCCGGGTGTATACGTGGAGATGCGCAAAATTGCATCGATCGGTCTCAGGATCCGACGCGGGGGCAGTTACCATGGACTCGCGTTCAACATCTCGGTGGATCTGGATCCTTTTCGCGGTATCAATCCCTGTGGCTATCGCGGGCTCGAAATGACCCGCCTCGTGGATCTTGGTGGGCCTTCGGACCTGAGCGAGGTCATGCCGGTATTGGCGCAGCACCTCGAGCATTGGCTGATCAGGCGGGAGATTCCGGCTGGATAAACCATCCCGCCCGTAGATTCCAGGCCGCGCGGATCAACATCACGTTACCGCGGCGTATCCTACGGGCAGTCGATGCCTACGCCAGAAAACAAGGTGAGACCTGATCCGGGTTTATCGCCCGCGCAGTCGTGGACGCAATGCGCAAGCAGGCATGAGCAGCTGCGGAATGCGAGAGTCGCTGACCGGCCAGAAGCGGACGAACGCGTGCGTGACAGAAATTTCTACATAGCAGTCATTGGCGTGGAGGATGTCGCGCGACCGCAACGTACGGGTCGCGGCCCACTCACTCGAACGGATTCAGGATCGGCACATCGAAACGCGAGAAGTCACGCACATTGCGCGTTACAACAGTCAGATCGTGCACCAGTGCCGTTGCCGCAATCATCGCGTCTTCGTAGACGGTGCTGGACTGGCGGTGCATGAGCTTGGCCCAGCGGCGAAAGCACGCGGCGTCCATCGCGAGCACATTGTAGGAATCCGCCACTTGGCCAGCCCATGCCTCAAGTTCCTCTGCCTTGGCCGAGTTCTGAGTGCGTGTCGCCTCGATACCGGCCTGGATCTCGCCAATCGTAACCGCGGAAAGATGCAGATCCGGGTCGTCGGCGTCTTGAATCCAGGCAATCACCTTTGGATTCGGGCGGGGCTTGCGCAGCTCCGATACGACGTTGGTGTCGAGCAGGTACACCGCGAACCTCAAAGCGATGGTATCGAACGTCGCCGATGCCGGCCTCGTGGCGGCAAGGTCAGCTCGGCGCGCGCGAAATCCGTCAGCAGCAGGGTCTTCAGCGACGGCTGCGCGAGTTGGCACAATCGCTTCCACTCCTGAATTGGCACTAGCACCGCGGTTTCTTCTCCACGGCGCGTGACGACTTGCGGTCCTTCGCGGACGCACGTCTCCAGCAGCTCGCTGAAGCGTGCTTTGGCATCCTGTACAGCCCAGCTCTTAGCATTCATCCCCGAAGTATATGACTAGTCTGATGACTAGTCAATCTGTTGCGATAGACGGCGGAGAGACCTTGCGGAATTCGTGAACCGGCTCGCGACGACCCATCCCCGTCGTGCATCCGAAGAGTCGAGCGGAATGAGCAAGTCAGTATTTTCTAATCCATAAATGATACTGAACGAGGGGAGTAGTTACAGCAGGAGTATGATTTTCTCCCGGCGGGTGCGGGCGAGACGTCTGGTCATACCGTGCTGGCAGGGCGTGACCGACGCGATGGCGTCCTTGGGATATGCCTCTCTGCATCATGTGTCCAGCCGATTGTGCACACTCGATGGATCGCATGCGCCACGTAGTGTGAGCCGTACGGGAACTTAATGTAACTGCCATGGGTATAGACAAGCATGCAACGGGACATGTGTACCGCTGGATCTTCAGTGCGCTGGACAAGGCTCCAAGATGGCGTCGGGATGGGTGCGCGGGAACACCAGCTGACCCCCAATGAAGCAGGCCCTCTTCATGCCCGGCCTTGATGCGCGTTTGCAAGCGCGGCCGCACGAGTGAAAAGGCTTGTGACTCAATCCGTTGCCCTGGATCCGGTGTTTGCTCGGCAAAACATGAAAGGCCGGGCAGTGGGCCGGGTCAGTCTGCGATGCTGCGCTCTTTTGATCTTTCTCATCGTCCCAACCACACCCGCGCTCGGTCACCCGCGGACCTTGCTCGGCATACGGTTTATGCGTGCGGTCAACTTTGTGGGCGGTTTGGAACAGGTGGCTGGAATGGCACGTGTCCCCTTTCATTTTCAATGGCAGCCGTTTCAATCTGTTCACTTTTCCTACGGAGTTGAAGTTTCGAGCGGGCTTTTCATCAATGGTGGCAAGAGCCACCCATTCATCAGCATCGGTCCGACTCTGACCTGGCCCGCTCAGGATGCGCATGGCTGGTATGTGACATTCAGCTCGAGCCCTACGTTAATCGGCGGTTCCGAATTCCGTGACCAGCGCAGGCTGGGGGGATCATTTTTTTTTACGACATCGCTCACACTGGGCTGGCGCTTCTACCATTGGCGCACCGGATTACGCTTCCAGCATACGTCTAACGCCGATCTCGGCTCCACGAACCCCGGAGTGAACATGGTTGGACTGGTTCTGGCGGAGAGATGGTAGATGCCGAACGCCATCTCATGTCCCTGACACAGTGCTGCCATGAGCGCCCGGTGGATTTTCCCGGCCGGATGGGCATAGATCAACCGATCGACGGTCTCATGCGAGGCGTTCCACTGCTGGACCTCGGGATATTCCATTCGTAAACCCCCGACCGCTTCCCCGGGAGACTCTTTTCTGCCGCAGGATAGCGTGCGTCACCGCATGGGATAAGGGCGCGCTCTTAATCCACTTGCTCGCCCCTCTGGAGACGCTTCCTTTGTATTTTTTCTCGGCCTAACAAGGATTCGGACGATGGCCCCCAGATCCACACTGCTCCGGGCAAAGCGTTTGATCGGGAATGCACAGGGAAAGGTGGTGAGACTTTCTTCGGTCACGGTACGCCCGCCGCGAAGGCATTGAGGTGTCGCAGCCAGGCGAGCCAGAGGCGCCTGTAGCCTGGGCCCGGGCGGCCTGATCCGATCGGATGGTCATCCACTTGGCTCACGGGTGCGAGGATCCGTCGGGTGCTGGTGAGCCAGACCTCATCGGCCTTGAGGAGTTCGTCCGCCCGGATCCGCTCCCGGCGGATCGAGAACCCCTCGGACGCTCCCAGGCGAAGCACGAGTTCACGGGTGACCCCCGGAAGGATCTGCGGGCCATCGGGTGGGGTTGTGAGGGTCGCCCCCTTAAGAGCGATCACATTGCTCGATGTGCCTTCGGTGACCCACCCGTCCCGCACGAGCAGCGCTTCGAAAGCCCCCTTTCCGTCTGCCTCATGCCGCAGGAGGACATTGGCCAGAAGTGCTGTCGATTTTATGTCACAGCGGTGCCAGCGTATATCCTCGAGCAGGACGATTCGCGCACCGGTCTGTTCCAGTGCGGGGTCGGACGGAAGGGGTGGCAATGTCATGGCAAAGACCGTGGGCGCGATTCCCTCCGAAATATGGTGATCCCGGACCTCCTCCGCGCCCCGACTGACCTGGAGATAGACAGCAAGATCACCCCCACCTGCCTTTTCGATGAGCGTGCCCAGATGATGGCGCCACTCCGCCTCCGAATAGGGATTTACGAGCCCGATGGCGCTGAGACTCCGTTCGAGACGATGGTAGTGTTCGCTCCAGAGAAAAAGCCTCGAACGGAAGATGGGTATGACTTCGTAGATGGCATCCGCGAACAGGAATCCCCGATCCAGGGGTGAGATGCGGGCCTCCTCGCGCGACATGATCTGGCCATTCAGAAAGACCGGGGTCACCTGAGTGGCTCAACGCTCATTTAGGCGGGATGCGGCATGCTGCGCCAAGGGTTTCCCCGCCACTCGACACAGTCAGAATGCCCGTTCGAGACTGTCTATCAGGCGGTGCAACCAGCTGCCTTTTTTGACCGCCTGAAGGGGGTAGAGCGTGCGGGCAACGAGCAGACGCCCGTGGAGTTCGACCCGGAGCGTACCGGCAGCCTGCTTCGTGCCGAAGGGGGCTGTCAGGCTTTTCGCAAGCTGCATCCGGATCCGGAGTGAGCGGTAGTCCAGCCGGGGCACGGTCACCCAGAGGCTCTGGAGCAGGCCGACCGTGACCCGATCATGCGCGCCCATCCAGACCGGGATCTTGGCAAGTGGCTGTTTCGCTCCATACAGTCGGTGATCGTGGAAGAAGCTGAACCCCCAGTTGAGGAGCGCCTGGGCATCGTTGACCCGCGCATTCCAGGACGTAGCGCCCATCACGACTGCAATGAGCCGCATCCCATCCTGGTGGCCGGAGGCGTCCATGCAGAACCCTGCCTGCTTGGTATATCCCGTTTTAAGACCGTCAACCCAGGGGTCCATCCAGAGCAGCGAGACCCGGTTGTTCTGGGTGATGTGATCCCAGGTAAAAGTCTTGATCGCAAAATAGCGGTGATAGAGACTCGGGTATTGCCGGATGATGGCGCGGGACAAACGCGCGATATCGAGCGCACTACTGTAGTGGTCAGGTGTGGGCAGACCGTCGACATCTTCGTAGTGCGTATTGTGGAGTCCGAGTTTCTGTGCGTAGCGGTTCATGAGTCCGACCATCGACCCGCGTGTGCCGGCGATCGCCTGGCTCAGGGCTACCGCTGCGTCGTTTCCGGAGTCGACGATCAGCCCCTTGAGGAGATCGTTCACGGTTACGTGGCTCCCTGGCATCAGGAACATGCGGGAACCGCCCGTCCGCCAGGCTGCAGTCGAGACGGTGACCCGTTCGTTGAGGTGGATGGCACCCGAGTGGAGCGCGGTGAAGGTGATATAGGCCACCATGAGCTTGGTGAGGCTGGCGGGGGCAAGATGCTGGTTCTTGTGACTTTGGGCGAGCACCTGTCCCGTGCGTGCGTCGAGGAGAACCCAGCTTTTGGCGTCGAAAGTGGGAGCCGGGGGGATCGGAAAGCCGGCGAAGACGATCGGTGCCTGGGCCAGGGCAAAGACAGTCAGTGTCGAGCAGAGTAATTTTTTCAACGCAAAATCTCCAGAAATCGGCTACGGGAGCGCTGCATTGTACCGCGCCCGAGGTATCGCGGTCCGGCTTCATATTACCGGATGATCACTTCGGTCCTCGGAAAGCCCATGGAGGTGAGACGCCCGGACAGGCGATCAAGTTCCCGGACATGGGCGATCGGTCCGACCTGGAGCACATAGAGAATCCGGCCTCTCCTCCGGACCGGAAACAATCGCAAAGGCCGGACTCCGAGATGCATGAGGTGCAGTTCAAGGGTGAGGGCCCGGCTGCGCTTTGCATACGCGCCAATCTGGAGATACATCCGGGGCGGATGGCCCAGAGGGTTATGGGCGAGCGGCGGGGGTGTCAGGGCAAACGCCGCAGTGTGGGGTAAACGCGGCCGGGAGATACTCCGAACCTCGACCAGTGCCGTGCCCCGTTCAATCATATTGAGCTCGCGAGCCGCAGCATAGGACAGGTCGATGATCCGGTGTCGGACGAAGGGGCCGCGGTCATCAATGCGGACGATGACCTGACGCCCGTTGACCAGGTCGGTGACGCGCACCCAGGTTCCGAGCGGAAGAACCTTGCTCGCGGCGGTCATGGATTGAGGGTTGTAGGGCAGGCCGCTTGCGGTCGGAAGTCCGACGGAACGGAGCCCGTACCAGGAAGCAATGCCCCGTTGCTGGTAGCCTTGTGCACTGGCCAGGATCCGATAGCGTCGCCCGTTGACCACATAGGACTGCTGGGGCGTGCCCGAGTGGAAGGCTGTGGAGTGGGTGGGGAAGGGCGCGCAACTCGCGAGCAGGCCGACGAGCGTGAGCAAGAGCGCCCGCAATTCTGCGGAACGGTCAGTGTGCAGCCTGGAGCTTGAGCGCAAGTTCGAAAACCGCCATGGAGTAATCGATGCTCGGGTTATAGGCCATGAGGGCATGGAAGTTGGGTAACGTGATCCAGTAATGGGTTGCAAAAGCACCGACCAGAGCAATCAGGGTGACTGGAGTATCCGGTTTCAGCCTGTGGGTGAAAAGGAGTCCCGCACGGCGCAGCGCATGCGGATGGCAAGGGATGCCGATCAGTTCGTGCGGAGGCGGACCATGGTTCGGAGCCAGGGCAGCCTCGATCGCGACCGGATGTCCTTTGCGCCAGCCTTTGGCGCTGAGAAAGCGACCGACGCTTTCGATGGCACTCCGGCTGCTCACGAAAAGATTGGGGTGGAGACCGTGCAGGCGTTCGGTCGCGTAACGGAGGTAGGCAGTCGGCATAAACTGCGGGATGCCAAGCGCCCCGGCATAGGAGCCGCGGATGGCGAGCGGATTGTAATGGTTCCTGCGGCACAGGCGCAAAAAACCGCTGAGTTCATGGCGAAAGAATGGAGCGCGGGACGGATCGTTGAAGGCCAGCGTCGCGAGGCTTGCGAAAGCCGGGATGTTGCCGATATTCTGGCCGTAATTGGTTTCGATGCCGATGATGGCCGCAATGACCGCGGCCGGGATGCCAGCGCGCTGTTCTTCCTGCGCCAGGGCTTGGCGATGGCGAGCCATCCAGACTTTGCCCGCCCGGACCCGGGCCGGGGTGACGAGGAGTCGCCGGTAGACTTTCCAGGGCAGTGCCTCGAACGGATGGTGCATGAGCCGAAGCACGCCTGGCAGGGGCCGGATCTTGTCAAACCAGGCAACCAGCTGCTTGCGTTCGAAGTGGTGGGCTTCAACCATATGAGCGATGAATCGGGTGATGCTGGCTTCGGGAAAGGTGGGTGGTGCGGCATTGGCTGCCTCCATGAGGCCGGTTGTCGCAAGGAGGCCCAGAATGGCGATGCACCCGAATCTTCGCATCTTACGTGTTCCAGGACGTGGATTGATGATGTTCGAGTCCCATTACCACCCCGAAACCGGCCATGAGCGTGACCACGGAAGATCCCCCGAAACTCACCAGTGGCAGGGGTTCGCCGACGACTGGCAATAGACCCGAGACCATGCCGATATTGACCACGACATAAAGGAAAGTGATGAAGGCCATTGAGGCGGCCCAAAGGCGGCCGAAATGATCCGGCATCCGGATAGCCGAGCGCAGGGTGCGCTGGATGACGAGCAGGAAAATCATGACGAGGGCCAGTGCACCCAGGAATCCGAACTGTTCGCCGATCACTGCGAAAATGAAATCGGTGGTGCTTTCCGGGAGAAAGTCGAGTTGGGTCTGGCTCCCGTGGAGTAGGCCCTGGCCGAAGAGCCCTCCCGATCCCAATGCGATCTGCGACTGGATGATGTGATATCCCGCGCCCAAGGGGTCACGTTCGGGATTGAGAAAAATCAGGATTCGTTCCTTCTGGTACTGGTGCATGAAATGCCAGGCTATGGGAGCTGCGGCGCAAAGGATCACTGCGCCGATAGCAAGATAACGCCAGTTGAGTCCGGAGACGAACAGACAGAAGATGCCAATCACACCGATCAGGAGGGCCGAGCCGAGATCCGGTTCCTTGAGGATGAGCGCCAGAGGCATCGCGATGAGCAGGAGAGAGGTGGCAACCGTGCGCCAGTCTGGTGGGAGAGTGTGGTTCGAGAGATGACGGGTCAGCATGAGCGGTAGTGCGAGCAGCATGAGTTCGGTGGGCTGCAGTCGTACGAATCCAAGATCCAGCCACCGTTGTGCGCCAAGGCTCCGCTGTCCGAATGCGAGAACGACAATGAGGAGGATGAGCGCGGCGAGGTAGAGCCAGGGTGCCGCGAGGCGGTAGTAAGCGGGGGGAAGCTGCGCAACGGCCACAAGCACCGCAAACCCGAGCAGGATCCGGATCAACTGTCTTACGACAAGCTCCAGTTCGCCGTGATCGGCTCCGAATAGCGCGATCAATCCCATTGCCGAGAGCAGTACGAGTTCAAGCAGCAACGGTCCGTCGATGTGCAGGCGGCTGAGGAGGCTCGGGTTCAGATTGGGGGTGTGCCGGATGTATGCGCTGGAATCATTCATTGGGTCTGACAGGCAGTTTGGGCCCGCGACATCAGCCGGGCTCTGCTGCCAGTTTGCCACATCTGGCCCTGCGACAGAACAGAGGAGCCGAACCGGCCGGTGAGCTCCGGTCAGGAACCCCGATCCCGGTCGAGACTCCGATACGGATACTGGTGCGGCGGTATCCCGCGCTCTTCGAGGTAGGTTTCGATGATCCGGCGGGCAATCGGCGCGGCGGTGAGCGCACCGGCCACTCCGTGCTGCACGAAGACAGCAACGGCGATCTCAGGGTGGGGAATGGGTCCGAAGGCGATGAAGACGGCATTGTCACGCTCGGACTTGGGGATCAAGTGGTAGTTCATGAAATCGCTGCGGTCACGGTTGCTGATCTGGGCCGTGCCGGTTTTCCCGGCCAATGCGTATTTCAGGCCATAGTCGATCCCGTGAGCAGTCCCGGTTGGATTCTTGATGACACTTTCCATGTCGCGGGCGACGATCCGCCAGAGTCCAGGTCGATCCAGGCGGATGGTTCGGGCCGGCTCCGGCAGAACCGGGTAGACCCGGTGATTCGTCGGATTCGCGATTGCGTGGATGACCCGCGGACGATAGCGATGTCCCCGTGCTGCGATCGTACCCACGGCAACGGCCATCTGCAGGGGCGTCACGAGCCAGTAGCCTTGTCCGATGCCCGAGATGACCGTATCCCCTTCGTACCAGGGTCCGCCCATGTGCTTGAGTTTCCAGCCCGGAGAGGGCAAAACACCGGCTCGTGCACCGGCCAGATCGATGTCCGGTTTCTGACCGAACCCGAAGGGTCTGAGGAAGGCATCGATCCGGTGGATGCCAAGGTCAACCGCCATGTGATAGAAGAACACATCGACCGACTGGGTCAAGGCCTTGCGCAGGTTGGTGATGCCGTGCCCCCACGGTTGCCAGTCGTGGTAGACGTGAGTGGTTCCCGGGAGAACAAAGGTTCCCGGGCAGAAGATGGTCGTCCGGGTCGTGATCACGTGGTCGTCGAGCACCGCGAGCGCGAGAAACGGTTTGATGGTGGAAGCCGGTGCATATTCCCCCTGGAGGGCGCGGTTGAAAAGGGGTTGCAGCAGATTGTCGGACAGTTTCCGGTAAGTGGCCTCACGGATCCCGTTCACGAACCGGTTGGGGTTAAAGCTCGGCGTACTCGCCATGGCGAGGATCCCGCCCGTGTGGGGATCCACGGCAACCACGGCACCGGCGTTTTGGCCGAGCATTTCGTGAGCGATGGCCTGGAGCCTGGCGTCGATCGTGAGATAGACCGAGTCGCCAGGTACCGGTGGCTGGGTATGCACCACGCGTACGAGACGACCCTGCACGTTCACCTCAACCTCGCGGATGCCGGGAATTCCGTAGAGCAGGTTTTCATAACTCTGTTCGAAGCCGTCCTGCCCAACGTCGGATTCCGCGTTGTACAGATGACCGGGGTTTCGGCGCAACTCCCCCGAATGAATCGGACCCACATAGCCCAAAAGATGCGCTCCAATCGGGCCGAGCGGGTAGAAACGCTTGAGATGAGCCCGGATGCTGACACCGGGCAGGTGATTCAGGTTGACCGCCAGTCGGGCCACGCTCGTGGTGCTGAGGTCGCGTTGCAGGGGGACTGGCTCGTAGGGCGGCTCCACCCGGACGAGCTGCCAGAACAGCCGTAAATCCTGACGTCGGATGGGTACGATGGATTCGATCCGATGGAGCGTATCTTTCAGGTTCCGGATATCGTCCCGATGGACCACAAGTTCGTAACTCGGTACGTTTTCAGCCAGCACGATGCCATGCCGATCATAGAGGATCCCGCGCGGAGGATTGATAGGGAGGGTCCGGATCCGATTGCCCAGTGCGAGCGTGTCGTAGTAGGGGTGCTGGAGGATCTGGAGATCGAGCAGGCGAAAAGTCAGAGTCAAGACCAGTATCACGCCGATGGCGACGGCCACCAGTATTCGTCTGCGAAAAATCCGGTATTCCTGGATGGGGTTCTTGAGCGGTGCGGCCTCGGTCATGGGTCAGTGCACTCGGTAGCGGCGCCGGATGAAACGCAGACCCATGAAAACGGGTGGCCAGAGGCAGACGCTCACGAATACCGGCAGGCTGTAGGGGAGCAGGGGGCCGGGTTTCGAGATGATCCCATTGATCCAGAAAATGAGGAATTCGTAAACCAGGAAAATTCCCCCCAAAGTGAGCATTTGTTGCCCGATATGGAGCGTCCGGATCTGAAGGTGGTATCTCTGAATCACATAGGCAATGACCGACAAGGCGAGCGCATGTTCCCCGAGCGGGCTGGCCCGGGCGGCGTCGAAACAGAAACCGGCGAGCCACGCCGTCAGAATTCCCATGCGGCGCGGCGCAGCCAGGCACCAATACCCCGCAACCAGAGGAAGCCAAAGCGGTCGGCCCACCACATACCAGTGCGGGAAGGGCAAGATCGACAGGATGAGCGCAATGATGAGTGTCATCACAATGATGCAATAGGAGCGTATGCCGCTCATCGGCGATGCTCCTTGTGTATCGGCCCGAAAGCTGGTTTCCGCAAAAATGCCGGCCCGTGAGATGGCTGCCGGATCAGGACCAGAAGCTCACGGTCTTCCGAGATGGCCGCGAGCGGGCGGGCATAAACCCGGGCAAAGGAACGGTTCGGGCGCAAAGTGACATGTGTGATGACGGCGACTGGAAATCCGTAGGCGTAATGGCCACCCAGGCCGGAAGTGATGAGCAGCTGCCCCACACGGACACGGGTGTCATTGGGTAGATAGGGCAGGCGCAGCCGGGTGGGTATTCCACTTCCGATGCTGAACGTTAAAAGACCGGTCGCGGCCACTTCGACGGGCACCATCTCGCTCGGGTCGGTAATCAGGAGCACCCGGGAGACGTGGGCTGACGCGGTTCCGACCTGGCCCACGAGGCCGTTTGCATCAATGACCGCATCCCCGCTTGCAAGTCCGGCCTTCTGACCCGCGTCGATCACCACTTCCTGCCGGTACGGATCAAGATCGATGCGGAGCACCCGAACCAGGCGGAACTGTTGATGGATGCTTCGGATCCGGCCGAGCAGTGCTTTGAGACGGTGGTTCTGGAACACGAGGGGTTTCTCAGCCGCAAGCCCAGCCCGGAGACGTAAAATCTCCCGTTTCAGGGTCTGATTCGTGCGGATGAGATGGGCGCGCGTGGCGAGCGCGGGGCCGATCGACTCTAGGAAGCTTATCGCATCGGATACGGGTCGTTCGATGGCGGCTCCCGTTTCCGCAGCAACTTGAGCGAGTGGCAATCCGAGTGGTGCCCCGTGACGCAGGATGAGCAGTGCAAGCGACACCACCACGGTGATGGCGAACCGGACTTCAGGGTACGATTGGTGGTGGAAGAGGCTACGTTCAGACCGACGCCGGAATGGTCGGAATCGCATGGATCATCGTGTGTTGGACAAAGGTATCGGAATCCGGCCGGTCGTTTCGAGCATCTCGAGAACCCGCCCTCCGCCCCGGGCCACGCAGGTCATGGGATCCTCGGCGATGATGACCGGGATGCCTGTCTCTTCAGTGATGAGCTTGTCAATGTCTCGCAGCAGTGCTCCGCCACCACTCAGGACAATCCCGCGTTCGGAAATATCCGCCGCGAGCTCTGGGGGTGTCTGCTCTAGCGTCTGCCGGATGGTATCGATCACCCCGCTCAGGGATTCCTGAAGCGCTTCGAGTATTTCATTGCTGTTGACTACAAAACTGCGCGGGATACCTTCCGACAGGCTGCGACCCCGCACTTCAAACTCGCGTACCTCCTGGCTCGGGAAGGCTGATCCGATCTCGATCTTGATCCGTTCAGAGGTCGCTTCACCGATCAGGATATTGTAGTTGCGGCGGATATACTGCTGGATCGCTTCATCGAAACGGTCGCCGCCGATGCGGGCCGATTGTGCGAAGACGATGCCATTGAGGGAGATCACGGCAACCTCCGAGGTTCCGCCCCCGATATCGAGAACCATGCAACCCTTGGGCTCATGGATCGCGAGTCCGGCACCGAGTGCGGCTGCGACCGGTTCTTCGAGGAGATAGACCTGCCGGGCACCTGCCCCGTGGGCGGAATCCATGATTGCGCGCCGCTCGACCGGATTCGAACCGAATGGGATACAGACGACGACTCGCGGACTGAGGTGCATCCAGCTTTGGCTCTGGGCCTTGCGGATGAAGTGTTTGAGCATCTGCTCGGTCAGGGTGAAATCGGAAATGACCCCGTTTTTGAGCGGGCGGATAGCGGTGATGTGGCCAGGTGTACGCCCGAGCATGAGTTTCGCCTCAAGTCCGTAGGCCTCAATCTTGCGTGATCCACGGTCGGATTCCTCTCGAACCGCGACGACCGAGGGTTCATTCAGGATGATGCCCTGGCCACGGACATAAATGAGCGTGTTAGCGGTGCCCAAGTCAATGGACAGGTCGGTCGAAAAATAACGGGTCAGGCGGGAGAGCATGGGGGGCTGCATGGGGTGAGGAAGCCAAGATACATACTCTAACAATCGCCCTCACGGGACGCAAGACTTGTTAGAATGATCCCCCTTGGCACTGAAGGCAAGCGATGACTTTTGCACGTGTTGAGCTTGAACGGCTGGCCACTCTGGCGAGCCTGGATATCGGTCGGGAAGATCTTGAACGCCTGGGGGGCGAGCTTTCCCGGATTCTCGATTTTGTCCGTCAGCTTGAGACGGCTGCGACCCATGAGACCGAACCTTTGACCCATCCACTTGAGCTCAACCAGCCGCTCCGGTTCGACGCGGTGGCCGAGACGGTTGACCGCGAGCGGTATCAGCGCGATGCCCCGCGGACCGAATCCGGCTATTACCTTGTGCCGCGAGTCATCGAGTGAGCAGGGGAGTGCCATGAAATCGCGGCACGTCCGTGCGCTCATCGAGGCAGATCGGATCCACCCGGGCCAAGTGGCGAGACATTACCGCGAGCGGATCGCCGCATTCAACTCCCGCCTCAACGCCTTCATCACAGTGCTCGATCAAGAACCGCGAGCCCGGCCTGCAGACGCCGGGCGGTGTCTGCTCGCGGGCCTGCCGATTGCCCACAAGGATATTTTTGTGACCCGTGATGTCCGCACCACCTGTGGTTCGCGCATGCTGGGCGGATTTGTGCCGCCTTATGATGCGGGAGTGGTGGAACGTCTGGCCGATCAGGGGTGCGTTCTGCTCGGAAAGACCAATATGGATGAGTTCGCCATGGGGTCGTCCAATGAGACGAGCTATTTTGGACCGGTGCGCAACCCTTGGGATCTCGAACGCGTGCCGGGCGGATCGTCGGGAGGTTCTGCCGCAGCGGTTGCCGCAGGTCTCATTCCGGTTGCCACGGGAACGGACACGGGCGGATCCATCCGGCAGCCCGCAGCATTGTGTGGGGTAACGGGCCTCAAGCCGACCTACGGTCGCGTTTCGCGTTATGGAATGATTGCATTCGCATCGAGCCTCGACCAGGCCGGGATTCTGGCACGCTCCGCAGAGGATGCCGCGTGGGTGCTCCGCGCGATGGCGGGGCACGACCCGCGTGATTCGACTTCGGTGAACCGGCCTGTGCCGGACTATGTTGCCGCGCTCGCGCAGGGGATACGCGGATGCCGCATCGGCGTTTTGGAAAACTGCTTTGACACCGGTCTTAACCCCGAGGTCGGCGAACGGATTCGGGATGCACTGCGTGTGATGGAGAGGCTCGGCGCCAAGCTCTGCGATATCCGGCTGCCCCATCTTGCGCTTTCGGTTCCGGCCTATTACGTGTTGGCTCCAGCCGAATGTTCCTCGAACCTCGCGCGCTACGATGGAGTGCGTTTTGGACACCGTGCTCAGGATGCACAGGATCTCCCCGATCTCTACCGCCGCTCGCGCAGCGAAGGCTTCGGTGCCGAGGTCAAGCGCCGGATTCTCATCGGAACCTATGTCCTCTCCCATGGGTACTACGACGCATACTACCTTCAGGCGCAGCGGGTCCGGCGACTGATCCGCGAGGATTTTCTCCATGCACTCGAAACGGTGGATCTCTTGGCCGGGCCGACCACGCCTACCCCTGCCTTCCGCCTCGGCGAGAAGACTGAAGACCCGCTCACCATGTATCTCAACGATATCTACACCATCGGGGTCAATCTGGCCGGGTTGCCTGCGCTCTCGGTTCCGGCTGGACTGGTCGGTGGGTTGCCGGTCGGATTGCACCTCATCGCGGGGGATTTCAACGAGGCTTTGATGCTCGCCGCAGCGCACGCATTTCAGGGTGCGACCGAGTGGCACGATCTTGTGCCTCCCGGCTTTGAGGAATCCGCGTCGTGAAATGGGAGTCCGTAATCGGACTCGAGGTTCACGCACAGCTTGCAACCGAGAGCAAGATTTTTTCCTCGACGCCAACACGTTACGGAGCGGAACCCAACACTCAAGCCGGCCTCATCGATCTTGGCTATCCCGGTGTGCTTCCGGTCCTCAACCAGAAAGCCGTCGAGCTGGCCGTTACGTTCGGGCTGGCCATCGATGCCAGCATTGGCCGCCGATCCGTTTTTGCGCGTAAGAACTATTTTTATCCGGATCTTCCCAAAGGCTATCAGATCAGCCAGTACGACCGGCCGATCGTTACCGGGGGAGGGCTCGATGTGCTGTTGAGTGATGGATCCGTGAAGCGGATCGGAATCACACGCGCCCATCTCGAGGAGGATGCCGGCAAATCAGTGCACGACCTTTTTCCCGATTCGAGCGGAATCGATCTCAACCGTGCCGGAACCCCGCTTCTTGAAATCGTCTCGGAACCGGATCTGCGTTCAGCCGAGGAAGCTGTAGCGTATTTGAAGTGTCTCCATACCCTGGTGCGCTATCTTGAGATTTGCGATGGCAACATGCAGGAAGGGTCGTTCCGGTGCGATGCCAACGTCTCGGTTCGCCCGATTGGACAGCACGACCTGTCAACCCGGACCGAGATCAAGAACCTCAACTCGTTCCGATTTGTGGAACAGGCCATTGCATTCGAGATCGACCGCCAGATCAGGGTCCATGAAGACGGCGGGATCATCGTCCAGGAAACCCGGCTTTATGATGCCAACCGGCGCGAAACCCGCCCGCTGAGGACCAAGGAAGATGCCCATGACTACCGCTATTTCCCGGACCCGGATCTGCTGCCGCTTGTTTTGGAGGAACGCTTCATCGAGGCGATTGCCTCCCGCCTGCCGGAGTTGCCGCGCGCCAAACGTGACCGCTTCATGGCAGTCTATGGTCTGAGCGTCTACGATGCGACTGTGCTCACCCAGTCCCGTGCGCTCGCTGAATATTATGAGACGGGCATGAAGGGGAGTGCGCTCGATTCCAAAATCATGGCCAACTGGGTGATGGGCGAGGTTCTGGCCGGTCTCAATCGCGATCATCTCGAGATTGAGGCGGTGCCGGTTTCCGCGACTGATCTGGCCGGACTCCTCGCACGAATCGGGGATGGGACGCTTTCCGGAAAAATGGCGAAAGAGGTTTTTGAAGCCATGTGGACAGGGGGTGGAACAGCGGATGCGGTCATTGATGCCAAGAGTCTTCGGCAGCTTAGCGACACGGATACCCTGGAGGGCGTGATCGACACGGTGATTGCGGCCCATCCGGAGCAGTGGGCGGAATACTGTGCGGGGCGGGACAAGCTGCTCGGTTTTTTCGTCGGGCAGGTGATGCAGGCGACCCGCGGACAGGCGAGCCCCAAGCTCCTCAATGCCTTGCTTCAGAAAAAGCGTCACCCAGAATCATAGGAAGGCACATCAAGGGTGTCCGCACGTCCGGCAATCCGGATCCCGTGACAAGCGGATTCTCTTGAATGTTCCGCGAACAGCATCGAACGTCAGCAGGAATCCGGACCAGGGACTGGGGTGTCCCAAAAGGAGATCCAGGCTGGCCTGGGCCTCAAGGCTGCCGATGATGCCGGCGACGGGTCCCGAAATACCATTCACAGAGCAGGTTTCGAGCGGCCCGTTGGCATCCGATTCCGGATAAAGACAGGTGTAGCAGGGGCTGTCCGGTTCGCGAAAATCGAATACCGCAAACTGTCCTTCGTAGCGGATGCAGGCTCCACTCACCAGTGGCCGCCGCAGGCGCAGGCAGGCCAGATTGACCGCATCGCGCGTTGCAAAATTGTCACTCGTGTCTACGACGAGATCAACTGTTGCGACAGATGCCTCCAGTTCCTTTTGCGAAAGGCGCAGTGGGAACGTTTCAATCACCAGGGAATGGTTGCGGGTGTAGAGGAGTGATGCGGCCGCCTCGACTTTGGGCCGGCCGATGTCGCTTTCGGCAAAAAGCAGTTGACGGTGAAGGTTCGTTTCATCGACCCGATCGAAATCATTGAGCAGAAGGGTCCCCACACCGGCTGTGGCCAGATAAAGGGCAACCGTTCCGCCGAGACCGCCGAGGCCCACGAGGAGGACGCGCGCACGCAGGATCCGATCCTGGCCCTCTGCGCCCCAGTCGCCCAGCACGGTCTGGCGGATATAACGGGTCGTCGAATCGGACATACCTGATATTATGACAAGGGATGGCGCGGCAGGTTCGGCACGGGACATGAGTATCACCGAAATCTATCTCAAATCATTTACGGCTCTGATCGCGCTTTTGAATCCCATCGGTGCGATCCCGATTTTCATCAATCTCACTCAGAGCCAGATCGAACGCCAACGCAATCGCACGGCGCGAAATGCTGCGTTCACGGTGCTCGCCGTACTGCTGGTCAGCTTTTTCACCGGAGATGCCCTGTTGGGGTTTTTTGGCATCGGCATCGCCTCCTTCCGCATCGCGGGCGGACTTTTGATCCTTCTCATGGCACTCGCCATGCTGCAGGCCAAAACCAGTGCCGTCAAGCAGACCGAGGAGGAGATTGAGGATTCAAGCCTCAGGGAAAATATCGCCGTGGTTCCGCTGGGCATTCCGCTCCTCGCGGGTCCGGGTGCCATCAGCACGGTCATCCTGTATTCACAGCAGCATTCCTCTCTGCTCTACGCGTTCGGCGAGGTCGGCGTCATTTTTCTGAGCGTATTCATCACCTGGTGCTGTCTGCGCGGGGCACCCTATATTGCGCGCTGGCTCGGGCGAACGGGCATCAACGTCTTCACCCGGATCATGGGGCTCATCATGGCAGCGATCGGGGTGGAGTTCATCGCCAAGGGAGTCCAGGCCCTGTTCCCGTTACTCATGCGGCACGGATAAACGACTGAACGACCGTGGTCCTCTGGATGGAGGGCCGGGCTTCCGGGCACCCATGCGAGGAGGCTACGAAAGAATATAGGCTCAGGCTTTTTTTACCGGTGTTCAGGAACCGGATGGCCCAGCCAGGCTGCGAACGTGCCCTGCGTGTGCCCGCCGACATCCTGGTAGCCTGCCACTTCTTGCCAGCCGTTCGCCTTAAAGATCATGTCCAGAGCGCTGGCCTGCTCGCGGGCGTGCTCCACGATCAGCCATCCGGGGGGTCTCAGCCGGTCTGAGGCTCCCTCGATAATCCGGCACAGGGCTTCGAGCCCGGTGGGCCCCGCGACGAGGCTCGTGCGCGGTTCAAAACGGATGCCATCGGTATCGAGCGCAGGATCATGATCTGAAAGGTAGGGAGGATTCGATACGATCCAGTCGAACGCGAGGCCCTGGGGAAGCGCTTCAAACCAGTCTCCGGCCCGGAAAACAATCGACGGAGTTCCGAGTGCACGGGCATTCCCGCGGGCGACGGCCAATGCTTCGCAACTCTGATCGGTGGCCCAGATCTCAAGTCCAGGCCGCTCGCGGGCGAGCGTGATCGCAAGCGCACCGCATCCGGTACCGAGATCGAGCAGCCGACCTGGACGATCTTCGGGAATGAGATGCAATGCTTGAGCGACCAGTGCCTCGGTCTCGGGGCGCGGCACAAGCGTGTGCCGGTTGACCTCGAAATCGAGCGACCAGAACCCCCAGTGCCCCGAGAGATAGGCCAGCGGTTCCCCGCTTTCCCTTCTCATGACGAGATCCTCAAAGCGCGCCAGCAGATCGGGTTCAAGGGAACGGGCGGGTTCGGTGAAAAGACGGGTGAGGGGGCATCCGAGGCATTCGGCCAGCAAAAGCTGAGCCTCGCGTTTTGGGGTTGCGAGCTGGTTGGCAAGGCGATGGGTCGCCCACTCCAACGCAGATTCGACCGTCGGCCGGGGTCCCAGTCCGCTTTTGCTAAAATAACCGTTTGGCAAGGATTCAGCCACGATGCACAACGAGTGGGGGAGATGAAAGTCTATCAAAGCCTGCTGGAGCTGATTGGCCAGACGCCGATTCTCGAGGTTGAGGGATTCGATCTCGGCGGATCGCGCCTCTTCCTCAAGCTCGAACTCATGAATCCGGGCGGATCGATCAAGGACCGGATTGGCGTGGGGCTGATCGCTGCGGCGGAGGCGCGCGGGGAGATCCGCCCACCTGGCCTCCTGGTTGAGGCGACAGCCGGCAATACCGGGATCGCCCTCGCACTGGCCGCACTCCGCAAGGGGTACGTCCTGCTCCTGATAGTCCCCGACAAGATGAGTGGCGAAAAGATCGCACAGTTGCGTGCCATGGGTGCCGAGATTCGGGTCACCCGCTCTGATGTGTCCCGTGGTCACCCGGAGCATTATCAGGATCTGGCCGAACGGATTGCACGCGAACGCGGTGGCTACTACATCAACCAGTTTGCCAACCCCGACAATCCGCGTGTACATGAACAGAAAACGGGCCCTGAAATCTGGGAGCAGATGGACGGTGAGCTCGATGCGATCGTCTTGGGAGCCGGTACGACAGGGACACTCACCGGAGTCGGCCGGTACCTCAAACGGCAGAAGCCGAAGATCGAGGTGATTCTGGCTGATCCAGTGGGCTCGGTGCTTGCTGGCTACCTCAAAACCGGCCAGCTCGCGGAGAAGGGTCGCTGGCTGGTCGAGGGGATCGGCGAGGATCACATTCCCCCGATCAGCGATCTCACACTGGTCGACCGCGCCTATACGATCCCGGATCATGAATCGTTTGCGGCTATCCGGCAACTCCTTAAAAATACGGGTCTTTTGGCGGGGACCTCTACCGGGACACTCCTCGCCGCGGCTCTGCGCTACGCCCGGGATGCGAGTACTCCCAAGCGGATCCTGACACTGGCCTGCGATACCGGCACCCGTTATCTCTCCAAGGCGTTCAACCCGGACTGGCTTTACGAGCAGGGACTCACACCGCGCAGGAACTTTGGCGATCTCCGGGATTGTGTCTCGCATCATTACGCGCATGGGGAAGTGGCCTCCGTTTCCCCCGCTGACAGCCTTGAGATCGCCTACCGACGTATGCGTCAGGGCGAATACTCCCAACTGCCGGTTTTGGATGGGGGTCGACTGGTTGGCCTTCTGACGGAGGTGGATATCATGATGGCGCTTAACGATCCAGCCCGCGGTTCCCAGAGCCCCGCCCGGGACTCCCTCAATCGTGTGGCTCCCGAACTCGACTCCCAGGCGTCTATGGGCACCCTGATCGGGCTGCTCGCAACCGAATCCGCCGTAGCCATCCGGCATGAGCAGGCATTTTACGGATTGGCAACGCGCACCGATGTCATCACGCACTTTCGGCGCGCGGGGGAAACCGCGGGGGGCCTGCCATGACCGAATCGAAGACGCAGGGTTTTGCAACCCGGGCCCTGCATGCCGGCCAGCCGGCCGATCCCTTGACCGGTGCAGTCAATGTTCCAATTTATGCAACGTCCACATTCCGCCAGACCAGTCCGGGTGTCCACCTCGGCTATGAGTATTCGCGTACCCGCAATCCGACCCGGGACGCATTGGAACGCTGTATGGCCAATCTGGAGTCGGGGAGCCGCGCCATGGCCTTTGCCTCCGGCTTGGCTGCTTCGGCCGCCGTGCTGGAACTGCTTCCGCATGGAAGCCTGATCCTCGCCATGGATGATCTTTACGGTGGAACCCGCCGTCTGCTGAGCCAGGTGCGTACAACGAGCGCCGGACTCACGGTGCACTACGCCGATCTCCGGGATCCCGAGGCGCTGGCTGAGGGGCTTCGGGCGGAACCCCGGATGATCTGGGTGGAAACCCCGACCAACCCGCTCCTCCGCATCGTGAATCTCGAACGGTTGGCCGAGGTGGCACGCGCACGGGGGATTCTCACCGTCTGCGACAATACCTTTGCCACACCCTGGCTCCAGCGCCCGCTGGAGCATGGGTTTGACGTGGTGGTGCATTCGACGACCAAGTACCTCAATGGCCATTCGGATGTCGTCGGTGGAGTCGCGGTTATCCATCCTGACCGGAAGGATCTTGAGGAGCGCCTCGCCTATCTCCAAAACGCAACGGGCGGCATCCCGGGACCCTTCGACTGCTTCCTGACACTGCGCGGGATCCATACCCTTGCCCTGCGCATGGAACGCCACTGTAGCCAGGCGCTTGAGCTCGCACGCTGGCTCGAAACCCATCCTGGGGTCGAACGGGTGGTATACCCGGGATTGCCCTCCCACCCGGACCATCTCCTTGCACGCCGGCAGATGCGCGCGTTTGGAGGAATGGTGACGATCGTCGTGCGTGGGGGCCTGACTGCTGCCCGCAGGGTGCTTGAGCGGGTCTCGCTCTTCACGCTCGCGGAAAGCCTCGGCGGAGTGGAAAGCCTGATCGAGCATCCGGGTCTCATGACACACGCGAGTGTTTCGGAAAGCGAGCGGCGGGTACTCGGAATCGAGGATGGCCTGATCCGTCTGTCGGTCGGCATCGAAGATCTCGATGATCTTATGGCCGATCTGCAATATGCTCTCGCAAACTCTGGGGGTCCTATATGAGCGCTTTCGATTTTGATTCGACGCGTGAGATGCGTTATCTCATGGCCGGTCTCAAAGACGGTTCGGTATCACCCGTGACCTGTTATGAAGCGCTTTGTCGCGCCAGCCTGTTCACGGTCAATCGGGTGAGAGCAGATGAGGTTGTCGGGCCCGCCCAAGGAGGCGGGTTGCGCAATCTCCAGGCGGTCGTGATGGATCTACCGCCACATGGGCGCCATGTCGCCCTGTTTTTGACACATGAGGAAGCGCAGGCATATGCCCAGGGGCTTGCTGGTGAACATGAAGTGATTGGGACGCTCGGTGGGATGCTCGTAGCGGGTCTGCCCCAGGGCGTTGGGATTGTCGTGCAGCCGCTACCCGGGGAAGGCGGATTCCGGTTGTCCGCATCTGGACTGGAGCGCCTGAAACGCGACTTCGGAATCGCCTTGCCACCTCCACAGGGAGAATCCGGAACGGATCTGGATCAACCCGTCTCCGGAACCCTGCAATAGCCGGATATGTGCCCGCTTTGCGGTGCTGGCACGGCCAGAGAGTGCCTTGACCCAATCGCGTGCGCGAACTCCCGTTGCTTTTGATGACCTGCTTGGGATGCGCCCTGCGCGCATTGCCTGCTGCCGTTGACTGGGTGGCTCAAGAAGCATTTGCGAGAAAAACAGCCGACAGGATTGTTTTGCAAGATCTGATCCTGGCTTTTCATTTCTACGAATGCGCAGGAGGTCGATTGCTGCAAACTGGTTGTACCTGGGGATCCAGTCCGTGAGGGCTACGGAAGGGCTGCTTGCTTGCGCCATAAGCTTGGTTTTTCCGTGGTGAGGGGCCCATGGCACGATACGGCCAAGGAAGCGCCTGTATCAGCGCACCCGATTCCTCAAGAATAGCCGCTTTGCCTGCCCGATCGGTGATGTGGAGGGTCCAGTCCATGACACCCGGCACCCCATCTCTGGTAAGCTGAATCCAAGGTTGCCCGCATAATATAACGCGAGTCTCCAAAATTGAGAAAAATAGAAAACCATCGACGCCCGATTGAAGCGCGGTCGGCGCAGTGGGCCATAAAATTGGCGACATTCCTTGTTCGCAAGCATATTTCGCCTAATCAGATTTCGGGATCCAGCGTGTTCTTTGCACTGATCGGCGCCGCTTTGCTGATTTATGATCCCGGCCCGATCGGTCTCCTCGCGTGCGCGCTGTGTATCCAGGCGCGACTTGTGTGTAACCTGCTGGATGGCATGGTCGCGGTCGAGGGTGGTCAGAAGTCGTTTCTGGGTCCCCTGTACAACGAGTTTCCTGACCGAGTTGCGGATTCCATGCTGATTGTGGCACTGGGTTACACCATTGGTTTACCGGCCTCTGGGGTATCCATTTAACCGGAGTTAGCGATTTGCCTCCAGGGGCGGTTCGGCGAAGGTCGTTCCAAACTGGGTGGATGCCCGCACGCCGGGCAGATAAAGCCGGAAGGCCATCTCAACCATTCCAGGTAGTCAA
>DAHXNI010000034.1 GCA_027365475.1 Pseudomonadota bacterium
CTCGCTCGATCTGGCGAGCGCGAAACTTACCATCCTCTCGGAAGTTGAGGGTCAGGCGACGGTCATCGCCGTCAGGCCCTTCCCGTATGAGGCCTGATGGATGATGCGTATGGGTGGTAAAGTTCTATTCCAAAGCCAGCCCCTACTCACTCGAAAATCGGAGCCAGTTTTGCCAACACTTCCTCCATGATCGATGTCGACAAGGTATCCACCTTGCGCGCATTGCGAGCGCCAAGATCCAACACGCGCGGCTGATCGCAGCGCACAACGCCGTTTGTCTTGATGCCCGTGATGGGAACAGCGAATCCAATACGACGAGCAAAGTCGCCGCCGCTGGTGATCGGGCAGATTACCGGCAACTGGGTTGCCTCGTTGAACTCGGCAGGCGACACGACCAGGACAGGACGGTTGCCGCGCTGTTCGTGCCCTTCGGTCGGATCAAGCGAGACCAGGTAAATGTCGCCACGCCTCATAACAACTCGCCGCCTACGGTGGGCGCATCGACCCATTCGCGTTCTTCCGCCGGTTGCGGTTGCGAATAATCAGATGCAGCCAGCAACTCCGCGAGCGTGTACCGTCGCCTGGGCTTGGGATCGACCACGAGGCGGCCATCAGCGACGACCATGCCCACCGTAGCCCCCGCTTGCAGGTGGAGTTGATCGAGGAAGGCTGGCGGAACGGCCAGCATGACAGAACCGCCGACCTTGCGTAGGTTAGTTGTGTGCATGATACAGCCCACCATATAAGTTATATGTGAATATAACTTCATTCGATCTGGATTGCAAACTTGGCAGCTTCACTGCATTTGGAAATCCTGTCGTTCGACGAATCGGTCATCGGGTACTACGGCTAACTGCGGTGCGATCTTGAGCGGCAAGGTCAAACCATCGGCGCATGGGACGCGATGATTGCTGCGTATGCTTTGGCGCTTGATGTGGTTCTGGTCACCAACAACACAAGCGAGTTCTCGCGAGCCCCTGCGTTGCGCACCGGAAATTGGACGTGACCCTCAGCAGCACATTTTGTCTATCCTATCGTTCACGCTCCCTTCATGATGGGTGTCGGCAAAATATCCATCGTGCGCGCATTGCAAGCGTCAGGATCCAACACGCGTGGCGGATCGCAGCGCACAACGCCGCTTGTCTTGAAGCCCGTGATGGGAACCATGAACCCAATACCCAATACCCAATACGACGATAAGCAAAGCCGCCACCGCGATTCCTCACAAGGCAGCCCACGATTTCAATCGCGGTGGGAATAGTTCTACAATGCCGATGGTCGGGGAATGGTTGATGTAAGCTGACAAAGTGGCGGTTCGCAAAGGATGCCACTCCGTTGAGTGCAATCCGGCAACGGTACAGCACAAGATCCGTCAGCTCAAACATTTCCGCAAAGCCCTGCAAGCATCTGGTGGCGCAGTGCGAGACAGGCGGCACCCAGGGCGAGTGCCCCATCCTCGATGCCCTGGATCACTCCCGCGTCCATCCTGCGTGCGTCACTTGGACCGGATAAACGCCACGGCCGGAAGCGGGGCGGGAGCACTTCTGCCGGATGTGGACACGGGGTCGCTTGACTTGACATTTAGGTCGAAGGTTTAAAGTAAGGGTCGGCTGCAGCAGATCATGCGGCATTTGTAAACTTGAAACTGGAGGATGCCATGTCCCGATTGAATTGTTTTCTGCTTGGAATCGCCCTGAGTGGTTTCTTCGTTGCGGGAGCCATGCTTCCAGCCTGCGCGAATCCCCGGGTCGGGGCGCAGGCTCCAGCCGCTGTTTTTCTTACCCATGGACAACCGGTATCTCTGGCCGCCTTTCACGGACAGAAGGTGATGCTGTGGCTTTTTTCGACCTGGTGTCCGAGCTGTCAGGCGGGGCTCCCTCTCCTCGCTCGTGACGAGCGGGCATTCTCCGCCCACCATCTTCGCCTGATCATTCTGGAGAACTACCAAAACGGGGGTTATCCGGGCCCCGCACTGCATTCGTTGATGGATCGCTATGCCCGAGTGGCCCAACATGCCTCGAACTGGACCATCGGTCGAGCGACCCGGGGAACCGCTGCGGTCTATAACTCCCAGTCGTATCCGGATATCTTCTATCTCATCCGTCCGGATGGAAGGATTGTGACGGTCTCGAGTGCCCCTTCTGCCCATCTCAAGACCATTCTGGATTTTGCCCGGAGCTAGGTACGTGCGTGTTCGCTACCGGATCACGCGCGTCTCTGTGAGCGCCGTTCCTGACTTGGGGCATCTGGTCGCACCCCCCTTGCACTGGGAGAATGAATAGGTCATGAAAAATCTGTTGCCGGCTCTCCGTGAAGTCTTTGCGTCCGCTGGGTCCAGAATCCTTGGTGTCTTGAGCTTCAGCGTCTTCCTCGTCGTTTATCTGATGACCCTGCCGGCCACCTTTACCGGCGGCCGGATGGGTCTTCAGGCACTCTCGTTCGTGACGCCGCAGTTGATCGGGTGGTCGGTGCTTCTGTCCGTTCTCCTCGGCATGCTGGTTCCGATGACCGTCTATCTCCTGAAGCGTGGATACAAGGCACGGGGCGGTGTTGGAGGCACCACGAGCGGCCTTGCCATCAGTCTCGTGACCCCTCTGCTCTGCTGTTCGCCGGTGCTGCCGATTGCCTTCAGTTTCCTGGCCGGCTGGATTCCACTTCTGGCAGGCGGGGCCGGGGGTGTATTTCAGGGTTTTCTCGCAACCCATGAATGGCTGTTCTTTGCCCTCTCTGCCCTCATTCTCCTTGGAGCTCTGTTCTGGAATGCCCGTGAGGTTGTGAAGGGCAGCTGTTGTGAAGTCGGATCCTGATTGAATCCGAATCCACTCCATCGGGAGCGGGCCATATCCGATGGGGATCCACCTGAGGCGCCTATCCGGATCCCTGGGTTGGGAACGGTTTCTAACCGGACTCGGCCGACGGGTGCCGGGTTGCGGGGTCGGCTCTGGACTGGAACGCGCTCTGTGAAGCGCCTATACTTTTCAGATCCACCCACTCCCCGGGAGAGAGACGATGTTGAAACGTGTACTCGCGGTTGCGATCGCGCTGGGACTGGCCCCACAAGTTGGGGCACAGGTTGTGCCAACGCCCCCGATCCACGGGCGCTCAGTCGTGACCCACCACAGTGTGAAGGTCGCCGGGCATGATTACCGTTACACGGCGCGGGCCGGGACGCTCATCCTGCGCAATGCCAAAGGCGAGCCTACGGCTAAAGTCTTCTATATCGCCTACACCCTGAACGGGGTCCGGAACGAGGCCAACCGGCCGATCACCTTCGCCTACAACGGCGGTCCGGGCTTTGCATCCGCCCTGGTTGACTTCGGTGGGTTCGGTCCGCGCAAGATCCTCTGGCCCCACCCGGGCCCGGGCGCCAGTCGCGCCACAGCCCCTCCCTACCAGGTCGTGTCCAATCCGGACACGATTCTGCCGGCTACCGATCTCGTTTTCATCGATGCCGTGGGAACCGGTTACAGCCGCATCATTGGGGCCGGCAAGCCCAAGGATTTTTACGGCGTCCACGCGGATGCTGCGACATTTGCCGAGTTCATTGAGGACTATCTCAACCGTTTTGGGCGCTGGGATTCGCCCAAGTTTCTTTTGGGTGAAAGTTACGGTACGACCCGCTCAGCCGTGCTCGGGCAACTGCTCGTCGCAAAAGGGGTCTACCTGAACGGAATTATTCTCTGTTCGACCGTGCTTGAGTTCCCGACCATCAACTTCGGGCTCGGCAATGACCTTCCCTATGAACTCTATCTGCCCTCCTATGCGGCGGTGGCTTGGTACCACCACCGAATCCACCCCCGGCCGGCGAGTCTGCCCGCCTTCGTGGATCAGGCCGAGCAGTTTGCTGCGGGTCCTTATGCCCATGCGCTTTTCGAAGGTGCGAGACTGAGCGCGGCCGGGCGCCTCAAGATTGCCCGCTCTCTGGCCCATTTCACCGGAATCCCCGTCCAGATGTGGATGCGGGCCAATCTCCGGATCACGCTACCGGTTTTCATGCGCCGGGTGCTCGGCTCCGCTGAAGCCACAACCGGTCGCTACGACGCCCGTTTCAGCGTTCCGGAACTTCAGCCGCTTCTGCCCTTGGGTGGATCAAGCGCGGCGGGTGCGACCACGACTGCGATCTGGGGTGCGCTCACAGCAACATTCGAGAGCTATGTGACGCACCATCTCGGATTCCACAGCTCGCATGTCTATAAACAGGACAGCAGTACGGTCTTCAGGGACTGGAACTGGAAATATTATCCGCCGATCCACGATCTTGATGCGGGAGTAGGCGACATCGGCTATGACAATGTTGCCCCGGCCCTCGCCCGGGCCATGACCAATGACCCGGCGCTTGAGCTCATGGCCAACAACGGCTATTTCGACCTCGCCACCCCGTTCTATGCCACGCACTACACGCTCATGCACATGGGGCTGCCGGCCCGGTTCCTGAGCCATATCCATTTTGAATACTACCCGACGGGCCATATGCTTTACCTCAATCCGAAAGCGATGCCGGAGATCGCATCCAAGATGGATCACTTCATCGACGCGGCAGCTCATCGGTAGAGGGACCCGACGAGTACGGGGACTTGATCCCGAATCCCGGGATCCCCATACAGTCGGAATCATTGAGGTGGAGGCCGCCTGCAACGGGGTGCGGCCTCCACCGTGCGGAGGATCGGTTTATGCCCATTTATGAATATCGCTGCGACGACTGCGGCGAGATCAGCGAGGCACTCCAGAAAGTGGATGAGCCCGCGCTCGACCACTGTCCGAAGTGTGGCAGCACCGGGCTCAAGCGGGTCATGTCAGCCACGGTGTTCCGCCTGAAGGGCAGTGGCTGGTATGAAACGGATTTCAAATCCGGAAGCCGGCACAATGTTTATGGAGAAGAGGGAGCCCACGACGCCCCAGCCAAGCCTGATGCCGGGAGCACGCCCCAGTCAGAGGGTACACCCAAGGAGGCCTTGACGAAGACTGCTGCATCCGCATCCACACCCTCCGCCTCAGCTCCCACAGGCACGCAGCCCACTGGTGCGAGGCCCGCCGCCGAGAAGTCCGGAGCCGTAAAGCCAAAAGTCACGGGTACGACCCAGCCAGCCAAACCTGCGAACCCGAGTTCGGATTCCTGAATGAAGTGGCGCACGGGAAGCGGGCCATCCGCTTGAGCTACGCAGCCATTCCCGCTAAAATCGCCCCTTTGCGCGCCGCGCGGGACCCCTTGCATGCGTGACCACCCCTGCGGGGTGATTCCCGAGAACTCGGTTGGCTCTGAGATCGGGCTGGCTGGCTGGGTGCACCACCGGCGTGACCATGGCGGGGTCATTTTCATTGATCTCCGCGATTACAGTGGTCTCATTCAGCTGGTTTTCTCTCCCGAAGACCGAGAACTTTTCGCGCGCGCCGAAAAGCTGCGCGCGGAGTTCGTCATCGCAGTCAGGGGGCCAGTATCCCTGCGTCCACCCGGAACCGAGAATCCGGATCTTGCGACCGGACGAATCGAAATCCGGGTGCGTACGCTCGATATCTTGAACCGTGCCGACCCGTTGCCGTTCCCGCTCGACGAGACCGATACGAGTGAAGAGGTGCGCCTGCGCTACCGCTATCTCGATCTCAGGCGTCCAGAGTTCCAAAACCGGCTGCGCAAACGCGCCTCGATCGCGCGGCTCTTGCGTGCCTGGCTCGATGAGCGGGGGTTTGTTGAGGTCGAAACCCCTGTGCTGACCCGAGCCACTCCGGAAGGGGCGCGAGACTACCTTGTGCCCAGCCGGACCCACCCTGGCCGGTTCTTTGCCTTGCCGCAGTCGCCACAACTGTTCAAGCAGATTCTCATGATCGGAGGTCTCGACCGCTATTACCAGATCGTGCGCTGCTTTCGAGATGAGGATCTCCGCGCTGATCGCCAGCCGGAGTTCACCCAGCTCGATATCGAGACGTCGTTTCTCGACGAGGAGACGTTTATGGGGCTCATGGAGGAGATGGTCCGGCATCTCTTTCATCGCGCAATGGATCTCCACCTGCCCGAACCGTTTCCGCGCCTGACCTACGCAGAGGCGCTCGCCCGCTACGGCAATGACAAACCGGATCTCCGCAATCCCCTGGTTCTCACGGAACTTACCGATCTCAGCCAGCAAACAGCCTTCAAGGTCTTTCGTGATGCCTCCCGTCTGGCGGATGGCCGGGTCGCTGCCCTGCGCCTGCCCGGCGGAGGCCTGCTCACCCGTGGCCAGATCGACGAGTTGACCGAGTTCGCGAAGTCGCTCGGTGCTCCCGGACTCGCCTGGATCCGGGTGAACGACCCGACCCGTCTTCCGGACGGCCTCGCCTCCCCGATCGTCAAGTTCCTCGAGGCCGATTTTCTGGATGCGCTGCTCAAGCGAACGGGAGCCGGAGCGGGCGATCTCCTCTTTTTTGGAGCGGGTGCTGCAAAGAGCGTCAATGAGGTTCTGGTTCAGCTCCGCACGCGGCTCGGGCGCGATTTGGGTCTCACGCGCGAGGGATTTGCTCCGCTTTGGGTGGTTGATTTTCCGATGTTCGAATGGAGTGAGGAGGAAGGACGTTTTCAGGCGCTCCATCATCCCTTTACGGCACCGCAGGTCGCGGATCTTGAGAGCCTGGGACAGGATCCCGGGCGGGTCCGCTCCCGTGCCTATGACCTTGTCCTCAACGGATATGAAGTGGGCGGTGGCTCGATCCGCATCCACGAGGCGGAGCTCCAGCGGCGGATTTTCTCGCTGCTCGGATTGAGCGCCGAGGAGATGAATGAAAAATTCGGTTTTCTCCTCGACGCCCTCGGATTCGGGGCGCCTCCGCACGGTGGAATGGCTTTCGGACTCGACCGTCTGGTCATGCTCATGACCCGGGCCGAAAACATCCGTGAGGTGATCGCCTTCCCGAAGACCCAGTCAGCCACGGACCCCCTGACCGGTGCGCCCGGCACGGTGACAGCCGCGCAGCTACGCGAACTCGGCATCGAAATCCGGAAAATGCCGAGCTATACGGGAAACTGAGGTGCCGATCCCGCATGCGAAATGAAACGGGCTACAATGCAGGTATGATGAGTGCGTTCGTGATGTGCGGAGGGGTTGATCCCCTCGTTGGGGCCTGACCCGTGTCGACCGCGCAACAGAATCCCCTTGACCTGGGTTCGCCCCTGCCGGATGCAACACTCCTGGATCCCCGTACCGGCGCTTGGATCGATATGGCGGCGCTTGCGCCATCGACCGGACTGCTCGTCATGGTGATCTGCAATCATTGCCCTTATGTGAAACATCTCCGCATCCATCTGGCTCCTTTTGCCGCCCGATATGCGGCTTCCGGGATCCAGGTTTTGGCCGTGAGTGGCAATGATCCCGATGTCTATCCGGAAGATGCGCCGGATGCGCTCGCGCGCGAGGCGGCCGAACTTGGTTTCGGTTTCCCCTATCTTTATGACGAGACCCAGGATTTCGTGCGTGCGCTCCATGCCGCCTGCACCCCCGAGTTTTTCCTCTTCGATGCCGGGCGGAAACTGTTTTACCGCGGACGCTTTGACGGGTCCTCCCCGGGTAACCGGATACCCGTCACCGGTGCCGAGCTCGGCTCTGCCTGTGACCGGCTGCTCAGGCGAGAGGATCCGCCCTCCGAGCAGCATCAGGCGATCGGCTGTAGTATCAAGTGGCGTCGCGTCGCCACAAGCTGATATCCTCTACCGCAATTCCTTCCCCATCACTTCCGGTCACGATGAGCACGACACCCCCACCCCGCCCCCTCTACCGCGTCTCGTTTCTCAACCAGGGCAAGGTTTACGAGGTTTTTGTACGCAAGGTGCATCAGGATGGACTCTGGGGTTTTGTAACGCTCGAGGATTTCGTGTTCGGTCAGCGGACGGAACGGGTGATCGATCCGGGAGAGGAACGGCTCCGGGACGAGTTCTCGGGTGTGCGACGGGTTCAGGTTCCGATGCATGCCGTTTTCCGGATCGATGAGGTGGCTCAGGAAGGAATCGCACGTATCGTCTCCCTCGAGGGGAGCAATGTGACCCCATTCCCGTTCGTTTATCCCGCCGGTCGCGAGCCTAAAAAATAACCCGTTTACCAGGATTGATGGGCGCGATCCGACCCCATCCCGGAAGCGACCGCTTCACCCAGGTAACCGTGTGGGAACGAACTTATAATTGAAGGGCCCATTCGGGGCCGACTGACATCAGGTGTCCACCTTGCGCTGTTTCATGGGGGGCGTGGCCCTCTCACCCTTCCGCCTGAGAAAGATCGAGGAATGCTGGATCCAAGCCGGGGGGCAGGGCCAACTCGAAGGGGCACATTTTTTCTACTTCGTTGAAAACGATCCGGATCCCGATCTGCGGGTGCGTCTTCTGGATCTCATCGGCGCCAACGGCTCGAGCTTCCTTCCGCACGCCGGTTCCGGACCCGATCTTTTGGTCGTTCCCAGGCTCGGAACGGTTTCACCCTGGTCCTCCAAGGCTACCGACATTCTGGAACGCGTGGGTCTTGCAACCCTCGGGCGGATCGAGCGCGGCGTCGGATACACGCTGGCCGGATCTTTGCATACGGTGAAGGACCGGATGGCACTGGCCAAAGTCGCCTCTGATCCGCTCACAGAAAGTGTGCTCGCATCGCCCGCAGAAGCCCACGCCCTCTTCCGAATGCTCGCTCCGCGCCCGCTTGTGCACATCCCCTTTCTCAGTCAGGGCGAGCGTGCACTGGTCGAGGCGGATCGGACGCTCGGACTCGGACTCGGGGCGCGGGAGCGCGACCACCTGCTCAGGCTCTACCGGGATCTTGGACGTGATCCGACCGATGCCGAGCTCATGATGTGGGCCCAAATCCATTCCGAACATTGTCGGCACCATATTTTTAACTCGCCACTTGAGGAGGAAGGGCATCTCCTCGGAACGACCCTCTTTGGCCTCATCCAGGCGACCTATGACGAGCACCCCGGTCCTGTGCTGCTGGCTTATCGGGACAATGCGGCCGTGCTTGTGGGAGGGTGGGTGAAGCGATTGGTACCTCGCGTGGAAAGTGAGGCTGCGACCGGTCGGACGGAACGGATCTACCGCTTGATCCGCGAGCGGGAGCATTCCGTGATTAAGGTTGAAACACACAACCACCCGACTGCCATCGCACCTTTTCCGGGTGCAGCAACCGGAAGCGGAGGGGAGATTCGCGACGAGTCGGCTACAGGCCGGGGCGCCCGGCCGCGGGCCGGACTCTGCGGGTTCACCGTCTCAAACCTACGCATTCCCGGATTGGAGCGGAGTTGGGAAGCACGCCGCGTGCCAGAGGCTCCCTCCCTCGCGAGTCCGCTCGCGATCATGCTCGAGGGCCCGATCGGATCCGCGTCCTACAACAACGAGTTCGGGCGACCGAACCTCCTTGGGTATTTCCGGAGTTTCGAATGGATGCCACACGATCCCGCCACCCCGGTGGCCTATGGTTTTCACAAGCCGGTCATGCTGGCCGGCGGAATCGGAGTGATTGGCGGGACCGGCTGGCGCAAACGTCGGCCCCGGGCAGGGCTTGCGGTCATCGTGCTCGGCGGCCCTTCCTTTCTGATCGGATTGGGTGGCGGATCGCAGTCCTCGCGAACGGACGAAATGGCCAGTGGACTCGATTGGGCCTCGGTCCAGCGGGGCAATGCCGAGATGGAGCGGCGCACCCAGGAAGTGATCAACCAACTCGTGGATCTGGGCCAGAGGAACCCGATCGTCTCAATTCACGATGTGGGTGCCGGGGGACTCGCCAATGCCGTTCCTGAGCTTTTATGGTCCGGCCGCGTCGGAGCCCGGATCGATCTCGATGCGATCCCCCGCCATGATTCCGGACTGTCACCCATGGAACTCTGGTGCAATGAATCCCAGGAACGCTACGTGATGGCGCTTGAGCCCGAGGGCCTCTCTGCACTTTCGGAAGCGGCCCGGCGCGAGCGTTGTCCCTGGGCCGAGATCGGGCGCACGACGGCGGATACCACGCTCATGGTACGGAGTGGGGAGTGCGGGGAACCTGCCGTCGCCATACCGCTCAAGCGGCTTTTTGCACCGACCCGGAGGCTCCCGCGTGCGCTCAGGCGGGGATCCTTGCCGGAAGCGTCCGATGGGATTCGGCTGGCACCGATCGAGCGCATGCTTTGCTCGGTACTCCAGGCCCCGACGGTGGCCGACAAGAGTTTTCTGGTGACTATTGCCGATCGCACCGTGGGCGGGCTTTCGGTCCGCGACCCCCTGGTCGGGCCTTACCAGATTCCGGTCGGTGACGTGGCGGTTGTGACACGCGACTTTGTGGGATATTCCGGTTGCGCCATGAGTCTCGGCGAGCGTCCACCCGTAGCGCTTATCGATCCTGCTGCATCTGCACGTCTTTCCATCGCCGAGGCGATCACCAATCTTCTGGCCGCTGATGTCACCGGGCCGGATCAGGTGGCGTTTTCGGCCAACTGGATGGCCTCGGCCGGAGATCCGGGTGAGGAGGGGGCACTTTATGCCGCTGTCCGTGCAGCCTCCGCATGCGCCCGTCTCATCGGGATTCCGATCCCGGTCGGTAAAGATTCACTCTCGATGCGGGCGCAGGTTCCAGGGGGAAGTGGGGGACTCGCGGTGCGCTCACCCGTGACGCTTGTCGTTTCCGCATTTGCGGGGGTGGGCGATGTGCGCAAGACACTGACACCCGGGTTCGATCCGGATCTTCCTCACCTTCTGCTTCTGGTGGATCTCAGCCGCCGTCCCGGCCGGCTCGGCGGAAGTGTGGCGGCCCAGGTCATGGGAGTCCTCGGGCGTCTGGCTCCCGATCTCGATGACCCCGAGGATCTCATCCGCTTCTGGCACGTGATGAACAGGCTCAAGGGGCGCGGACTGGTCCGGGCCTACCACGACCGGTCGGATGGCGGAGCGTGGGCCAGTGTGCTCGAGATGGCGTTCGCGAGCCGGGCAGGGCTCAACTTCGATTGCGGAGGATGGAATGGTGACCCCGTCCGCTTTCTTCTGGATGAGGCTCCAGGTGCACTCCTCGCCATCGCACCGGACGATCTCAAGACGGTCAGCGATGCGTTTGCGGCCTTTGGGTTTGCGGATCGCATCCATCTCCTCGCGCAAACCCACCGCGAGGATCGTGTCCGGATTCGCGCTGCCGGTGACACGCTCTTCGAAGCGAGCCGGACAGAGCTCCACCGGCTCTGGTCGGAGACGACCCATGCACTCAAGCGTTTGCGCGACGATCCCGAGGCGGCCGATGAGGAGCAGAGATCCCGCATGGATCCCGATCGCTACCGGTTATGGAGTTCGCCACCGCCCGCAGCGACCGCGCCCGTCGCGAGACCCCGGTCCCGGAAAAAGATCCGGTCGCCCCGGGTCATGGTGCTCCGCGAACAGGGTGTGAATGGACAGGTCGAGATGGCCGCGGCATTTCTGGCAGCCGGTTTCACGCCGGTCGATGTTCACATGAGCGATCTCGTCGATGACAGGATCCATCTCAACGATTTCGATGTGCTCGCAGCCTGCGGCGGGTTTTCCTACGGTGATGTTCTCGGGGCCGGTGTCGGTTGGGCACGTGTCATCCTGTCCAACCCCGGGCTCAGGCGCGATTTTGAAGAGTTCTTCAGGCGCCCCGAGACACTGTCCCTGGGTGTCTGCAACGGCTGCCAGATGATGACGGAACTCCAATCGCTGATCCCGGGTGCAGACGACTGGCCACGCTTTCGTCGCAACCGCTCCGAGCAGTTCGAGGCTCGTCTCGCCATGGTCCGGGTCACCTCCCGGAGCTCGCCTTGGTTTGAGGGGGTGTCGGGTGGCGAGTGGCCCATCGTGGTTTCCCACGGCGAGGGTCGTGCGGTTTTTGAACCGGGTGCTTTGGATCGGCTCCGCACCCGGGGGGGCATCGCACTCGAATACCTCGCAGGATCGGGACGGGCGACCGAGCATTACCCTGCCAATCCCAATGGTTCGCCCGAGGGCGTGACCGGTTTTACCAATCAGGATGGTCGGGCGCTCATCCTCATGCCGCATCCGGAGCGCTCCTTTCGATCGATCCAGTTGAGTTGGCATCCCGGAGACTGGGGTGAGTATTCGCCCTGGTTCCGTCTCTTTGAGAACGCCTGCCGCTTTACCCGACGGGAGAGCTGAGGGACCGGATGCGACCCGTGCGGTCATCGGCTGGATCGAGTCACGGTGTAAAATTGAACGCTCACCGGCTTGGGCCGGTTCTGGTCAACGCTTTGGAGAATGGCGCATGTCGACCCGTTATCGAGAGGGGACGCTTCACGCAGCACGTGGCGCGACGCTGACGTGCAAGGGCTGGGTGCAGGAAGCCGCATTGCGCATGCTGCACAACAATCTCGATCCCGAGGTGGGCGAGAACCCGAACGAGCTCATCGTCTATGGAGGCATCGGCCGTGCCGCCCGCGACTGGGAGTCGTTCGATGCGATTGTGGCGACGCTCCAGCGCCTCGAGAACCACGAGACCCTGCTCATTCAGTCCGGCAAGCCCGTCGGGGTCTTTGAAACGCATCCGGGAGCACCGCGCGTACTCCTCGCCAACTCGAACCTGGTCGGCCGCTGGGCGACCTGGGAGCATTTTCACGAACTCGACCGGAAGGGACTCATGATGTTCGGCCAGATGACAGCCGGATCCTGGATTTACATCGGATCCCAGGGAATTATCCAGGGCACCTACGCGACCTTCGCCCAGGCCGTCGAACAGCACTATGGCGGGGATTCCAGGGGACGCTGGGTCCTGACTGGCGGGCTGGGCGGCATGGGCGGCGCCCAACCGCTGGCCGCGGCCTTTGCCGGGCTCTCCTGTCTCGCCGTCGAGGTCGATCCCGCCCGCATCGAAAGAAGGCTCCACAGCGGATATCTCGACCACCGCGCCACCACGCTCGAGGAAGCGCTCTCGCGGATCGAGGAAGCACGGGTGCAGGGCAAGCCGACCTCGGTGGGTCTGATCGGCAATGCGGCCGAGGTTTTTGAAACGCTGGCCAAAGGATCCGTCCGCCCGGATCTTGTCACGGATCAGACTTCTGCACATGATCCCCTGAATGGCTATGTGCCGACGGGTTTCGATGTCGATCAGGCGGCCGAGCTGCGCAAGGCCGATCCCGTTCAATATGTGGCACGCGCCCGGGAATCCATGGCGCGTCAGGTCCGGGCCATGCTCGCTTTCCACGATCGGGGGATTCCGGTCTTCGATTACGGCAACAACATCCGCGCCCAGGCCCGGGAAGCCGGGGTCGAGCGGGCGTTCGATTTCCAGGGATTCGTCCCGCTTTATATCCGCCCCATGTTCTGCGAGGGACTGGGGCCCTTCCGGTGGGTGGCCCTGTCCGGCGACCCGGAGGACATCGCGCGAACCGATCAGAAGGCACGCGAGCTTTTCCCGGACAACCGCCGGATCCAGCGCTGGCTCGACCAAGCCCGCGACCGGATCCACTTTCAGGGATTGCCGGCACGGATTCTCTGGCTCGGTTACCGTGAGCGCGACCGGCTTGGGCTCGCGTTCAACGAGATGGTCGCCCGGGGCGAACTCCGGGCGCCGATTGTGATCGGACGCGATCATCTGGATGCGGGATCGGTGGCCTCCCCGTACCGGGAAACCGAGGCGATGCAAGACGGATCCGATGCGGTCGCCGACTGGCCGGTGCTCAATGCGCTCCTGAATACGGCTTCTGGCGCGTCCTGGGTGAGTTTCCACCACGGTGGGGGAGTGGGCATGGGCTACGCGCTCCATGCGGGACTCGTCGTGGTCTGTGACGGCAGTGAACGCGCAAGCCGGGCGCTGCGGTTGTGCCTCACCAATGACCCGGGAACTGGAGTCATGCGTCATGCCGATGCAGGTTATGCACGGGCCATCGAGGTAGCGGTCGAACGCGGGCTCGATCTGCCGATGGTGCCCGCGACCCAGACACGCCGCAAACGCTCATGAATCCCCCAGGTTGGTCCGGCCACCCGGAAGCGGATCCCGGGCGGCTGCCGACTGAGGCGCGTCGGCTCATCATGCTCCGGGGCGCCCGGAGTCTCGGTCAGGGCGCTTTTTTCGTGGACCTCGCACTTTACCTCGCGCACCTCGGCTGGAGCGGTGTCGAGATCGGACTGGTGCTGACCGGAGGCGGGCTCATCACGGGTGCGCTTTCGCTCGTCGTAGGCGCCACAAGCGACCGGCTTAAACGCAAGCCGTTTATCGCGGGCAATGAAGTCGTGACCCTGGCATCGGCCGTCACCGCATTTTTCGCCCATACGCCCTGGCTGCTCGCGATCCCCATCATCCTCGCGGGTTTCGGACGGGGTGCCAATGGTTCGGCGGGCCCGTTTGCCCCTGCGGAGCAGGCCTGGCTTGCAAATCTCACGCCACCCAAGCGTCGTGGCCGGGTTTTCAGCCTCAATACCGCGACCGGTTTTTTCGGTATGGCAGTCGGTGCCCTCCTCGCGGCTTTTCCAGGTTGGGTCCATCTCGGGCTTTTGGGTTATAGGCTCTTGTTCCTGCTCCCGGTTTGCGCAAGTCTCTTCAACCTGAGTCTTCTGGCTTTCATGAAGGAGTCGCGTCCCGTGCCCTCGAAACCGATCGCGACGGATCGCTCTCGGGTCAAGCGGCAGAACGAGAACCGCTCGCTCCGCAAGCTCGTCATGCTGAACTCCGTGAATGGTTTTGCGGTGGGACTGATCGGCCCGCTCATGTCGTACTGGTTTGCAGTCCGGTTCGGGATCGGTCCCGCATCCATCGCGCCGGTCATGGCGCTCGCGTTTGCAGTGACCGGAGTCGCATCCCTTCTCACCGGGCGGCTCACTGAGCGTATCGGTCTTGTGAAATCTGTGGTCGGCATGCGGAGTGTGGGACTTTTGCTTCTGGTTGCCCTTCCGCTCATGCCGACCTATACGCTCGCGGCACTGGTGTATTTCCTGCGTTCCGGGCTCAACCGGGGTTCGGTCGGCGCACGCCAAGCAGTGGTCACCTCGCTCGTCGGCGACGAGCGGCGTGGATGGGCAGCGAGTCTCAATGCCACATCCTTCCAGTTTCCTCAGGCTCTCGGTCCAGCCTTATCGGGGGCACTCATCGACCAGGGGTTTCTCATTCTGCCGTTTTATCTGGCGTTCGTTTTTCAGGTGGTTTACGTGGTGGGGTACTGGCGGACGTTCCGTCACCTGGAATCTTCAGCTTTGGCACCGTAGAGCGGGTGCTCTCGGATCGCTGTGCGCAAGAGCCATTTCTCACCCGCTTCGATCGGGGCACCCTCATGGCGGGTGCTCCGGTCGGGTTCCCCGTTGGGAAGCGTGTTGTCGTGGGCGACGGCGAGCCCGCTTTCACCCGCAATCCGAATACCGTTGTCAAGGTAATGCGTCTCGCCGCCCCGCTCGGGTGCGCGGAGATAGATCAGGAAGGTAGTTTTGCGTTGTCCACCCCGGTCTCCCATCCGCTCATATTCCCCAAGGCGCGTGGCATCGAGATAGTCGACGTGCTCGGAGTAACGATGTCCCGTGCGGTAACGGAGCACGGAAAAAGGCTCAATGGTCGCACGCGGTACCGCGAGTACTCGGGCTGTCCGGGTTGCAATCCAGTGGATCACGACATCGGCGTGTGGGAAGAGCAGGGTGGCCACCTCCCCATCGAAAGCCAGGTGTTCCCCTGACAAGGGATCTGCAATTTTCCGCTCCGTCGGTCCGAGTTCATGCCAGACAAGCTCCATGACATGCGCAAGCGTCTCAAGGTCAAGAAATCCTGAATAGGTCCAGACGTGCGGACGTGTGGAGCGCTCAACTGCATCCGGCGCAGAATCGCTCGCACGATCCAGGGTGCGGGAGGAGGTGGCACGAGAGGCAATGGAAGGCAGGGGCTCAAGATGGAGTGCGGGATGGGTGATCTCGCGGTTCCAGTGCCTCAGTGCGAGATCGTTCAGGAAACCCGGCTGATCGAGTTCCGGTGCGCGACGCGCTTCGAGGGCGGCGACTTCTTTCTCAAAGAGCCGATGATGGGCCTCAATCGCCTGGGATAACTCCCCGCCAGTTTTTTGTTCGTCCGGGTCGAGGGATTGTCTGATCGCTTGGGCAAGATCGTGCGAGAGGGGATAGGCGAGACGTTCCGCCTGTAGTGCCAGCGCATAGGCCATGATCGGGTCCGCACCAGAGCCCTCGCCAAGTGCCCGTGCGGAGGCGAAATAGCCGCGTGGATAGGCGAATGCGGCCTGCCAGAGTTTGGCCGATCGGGCGAGGGTGGGATCCGGTTCAATCCCGATCCCATACTCAAGACAAAAGGCGAGATGCCCGTATCCAACCGGATAGCCGAGTAGTGCAGTTCGCTCATAACAGGCAAGTGCCTGGGCAGGATCCTCGGGTCTCCCCCAGCCGATGAGAAAACAGTCGCCCAGCCGGTCGATGGCTTGTGGGACTCCATAGGATGCGGCCTGCTCATAAGCGGCTGCTGCCCGGGAAAGGGATTCCGGGTCGAGTAGCCGTTGACTGTGAAGATCGCCGAGTGCGAGAGCGGCGAGGGGATGGCCCGCCTGAAGTGCCCGCTTGAGCCACTGCTCTCCTTCCTCGTTGTCGGACTCTCCATGACGGCTTTGGGTGAGCAGTTTCTGGCCGAGCGCCAGCATGGCCTCGGGGTCTCCCCTCTGGGCATCCTGACGCAGGGGTTGGATGTCGTGCTCGTTCAAGTCGGATCCTCGGGAACCAGTTTATCCCAAAGGTCAGGGTCGCCCAAGAGAGTTTCGAGAGCGTGAATGTCGCGATCGAGTCTTCGGTCGCCCGAATGTGGAGGGACCCTTTCCCGCACGGACGCATGCAGGTGCTCGAGCGCGGGTGAGCTCCGGAGGGGTCTCAGAAAATCCACACCGGCGCTCGCGGCCAGGAGTTCGATAGCCAGGATGGTCTCCACGTTGTCAGCGATCGAGCGCAGTTTGTAGCCCGCCCATGGTGCCATGCTGACGTGATCTTCCTGGCCGGCTGAGGTTGGCAGGGAATCCACCGTAGCGGGGTGGGCGAGCGTCTTGTTTTCGGAAGCGAGTGCGGCCGCGCTCACATGGGCAATCATGAAACCGGACTCGACGCCCGGGTCACGTGCCAGAAATGGCGGCAGGCGCGGATTGATCTCGCGCATGAGGAGGTCGGTGCGCCGTTCGCTCAGCGCGCCGATTTCGGAAAGAGCGATGGCCATGAAATCTGCGATCGCACCGACTGGCTCGGCATGAAAATTGCCACCCGAGACAATGTCCTCCCCGAAGACGAGAGGGTTGTCGGTGACGCCGTTGATCTCATGGGAAAGGATCCGGGCGGCATGGGAGAGGGTATCGTCGACCATGCCTAAAACCTGTGGTTGGCAGCGCACCGAATAGGGATCCTGCACTCTCGGGCAGTCCCGGTGGCTGTGCTGGATCTCGGTTTCTGGGAGAAGCAGATTGAAGCGGCGGGCCACTCGGATTTGTCCGGGTTGTCCACGGGCGTCATGGATGCGCGGATCGAAAGGCTGGTGGCTCCCGCAGAGCGCTTCGGTGGTGAGCGCGCCGATCGCGATGGCCGCCTTGAGGAGGCGTTGACCGCTCAGGAGCCCTTCCACGGCGAGCGCTGTCGAGACCTGGGTTCCGTTGAGGAGAGCGAGCGCTTCCTTGGCCTCCAAAATCAGCGCGGGCACCCCCGCGGCTTGCGGAACCCGGATCCCGTCGACCATCTTCCCGCCCACGGTGGCCTCCCCTTCGCCGATCAGGGCGAGGACCAGGTGCGCGAGCGGGGCGAGATCGCCTGATGCACCGACCGATCCCCGTTCGGGGATCACGGGCAGGACATCGTGGTTGAGGAAAGCCAGGAGATGATCCACCACGGTCGATCGCACGCCCGAGATCCCGACGGCCAAGCTGTTTGCTTTCAAAAGGAGAATCCGGCGCACCAGAGCGGGAGCGAGTGGGGATCCCGTACCGGTCGTGTGGCTTCTTGCGAGATTGTATTGCAGTTCGATCTGACGGTTGCCGATATGGCGGTTGGCCAGTGCGCCAAAACCGGTATTGAGGCCATAGTAGGGATGATTCGACCCGGCGAGCCGGTGCACGGTCAAGGCCGACTCCTCCATCCGTTTGCGGGCACGGTCCGAGAGCCGGTAGGTTGGGCGCCCGGTTTCCAGAGCACAAAGGTCGGCGAGGGTAAGCGCTCCGCCTTCAATCAGACCATCTATCATCGACGTTCTCCCCGGAAAAAGCTCATGGCGGGCCGGTGGCTCGCGGGAGCGTAAAGGAGGGATTCGGGGCGCGGGATATCCCAGATGCCAAAATCCGCGCTCTGGCCCACGGCCAGTGTTCCAAAATCGGCATCCGGATCGAGTGCATGCGCCGCATGACGGGTGATTCCGATGAGCGCCTCGGAGGGGGTGAGTCCCCAAAGCCGGATCGAGGTGGCCGCAGCCCAGAGGAGACTCGCCACCGGTGCGGTTCCGGGATTGAGGTCGCTTGCAATCGCGATGGGCACGCCGGCCTGGCGCAAGGCCTCAATCGGGGGAGGGGGGGCATGCCCCAGGAAACTCGAGGCGATGGGCAATAGCACCGCCACGGTACCGGACTGGGCGAGAGCCTCCACATCCTCCGGGTGGGCATACTCGAGATGGTCGCAGGAGCAGGCACCCCAGTGAGCTGCCTGCTGGGTGGCGCCAGTATGCCCGAGCTGGTCGGTATGGGCGTGGAGACGGCAGGACAGGGCGGAGGCGCGCTTGAACAGTCGGTCGAGATCCGCGAGGGTGAAGGCGATCGAGTCGACAAAGATGTCAACCGATCGGGCCAGTCCGGATGCGACCACATCGGGCAGCATCTCGTCCGCGACCCAGGCGAGATAGGGCACGCGCTCCGTTTGGGCCGGTACGGTATGGGCGCCCATGAAGGTCGGTACAATACGGGTCTTGAGGATGGGGCCCATGGCGGCTGCCACCTTCAGGATCTTGATCTCGCTGTCGCGATCGAGGCCGTAGCCGCTCTTGATTTCGAGAGTGGTCACTCCTTCCGCCACGAGGGGGGCGACATGTTTCAGGCTGCAATCGAGCAGTTCTGCGAAAGGTGCCCGTCGGGTGGCTGCAACTGTGCTCAGGATGCCTCCGCCCGCGCGGTTCTGGCCGGCATAATCGGCACCCGCGAGGCGCGCCAAGTATTCATCCAGACGGTCGCCCGCGAAGACCGCGTGGGTATGGCAATCGACGAGTCCGGGCAGGATCACCCGATCGTGGGCATCGAGGCGAAGACGGGACTGTGCGGATGGCGGGATTCCGAAGGCGGCGATGCGCCCCTTGGCCACGGCCATCGAGCGAACCGGCATGATTGAAAGATCCTGCTCGAGAGGGTAGATCCTTGCGTTATCGATTACGAGATCGAACATGAGCGGGACCCCGCACCTAAAGCTGCGACGACTGTCATGCCGATATGTTCTCACATCTCGGGGCTGGCTCAGGGATCAGTCGATCGGAATCGATGAGACAGGCCGCATCACCGATCTCATCCCGGGGCAGCCGCCCTGGGATGGATTCATCGTTATTCCGGGAATGCCGAACGCACACAGCCACGCCTTCCAGCGTGCGCTCACCGGAGTCGGGGAACGGGTTGCGGATGCTCAAAGTTTCTGGAGCTGGCGATCGCTCATGTACCGCCTGGCCGCAAGCATTGGGCCCGAAGAGATGGAGCTTCTGGCCACGCTCGCCTGTTTCGACATGCTGAGGTCCGGATTCACCTCTGTCGCCGAGTTTTTCTACCTCCATCACGGACCCGATGGGCGTTCGGGCGTCGCCATGGCGCAGGCGGTGGTACGTGCCGCAGATCGAACCGGCATTCGTTTGCGCCTGGTCCCCGTCTACTACGAACGCGGTGGATTCGAAGAGGCGCTCGACCCGGTCCAGAAGAAGCGGTTCGCGCATGCAACGGTCGAGGCATTCGAAGATTATGTGCGCGCGCTGGATGGGGTCCCGCTTGGGGTGGGCGCCCATTCCATTCGTGCGGTGAGCCCATCTTCGCTCGAACGCGTGGGTGCATTTGCGGAGAGTCTCGGGGAGGGGCTTTTCCATATCCATGTTGCGGAACAAGAACGCGAAGTCGAACAATCGCATCGCGCCTATGGCGTGGGGCCCATCCGGTTGCTCGACCAGCTGGGACTCGTGACGCCTCACCTCCAGGCGGTTCATGGGACTCATGCGGATCCCGAGGAGCGTCGCCTGCTCGTCGAACGGGGCGCGAATCTGGTCTTGTGCCCCATCACGGAAGCCTATCTGGCAGATGGGATCTTCCCGGCTGTGGAATATCTTGCCCAGGGCGGATCGTGGGCGGTTGGAACGGACGCCAATGTCGCGATCGACGCCATCTCCGAGCTCCGTCTGCTCGAGTACGGGCAAAGGCTGAGTTCGGGCAGGCGGAGCAATCTCGCCGACCGGAGCGGGATCGGGACACGGCTCTGGCAGGGTGCCGCGCTCGGGGGCGCGCGCGCGGTCGGTTTTCCGGTGGGTGTGATTGAGTCTGGAGCCTATGCGGATCTTGTCATGCTCGAGGATCCCTGTCTTTTGACGGGTGGAGACCCGGATCTCGATCTCGATGCGTTTCTGATTGGCGGATCATGTGCCACCATTGCGCGGGTCTATGTCGGCGGGACGCTGCGCTCCGGATCTGGGAGATCAACCGATGAGGCCGTGCTTCGTACCGAAGCCGGCCATCTGATGGCTCGGTTGCGCGAGAGAATGGTTTCCCGGATAGGATCTGGATGATGATGCACCCGCCCGAGAAACCCTGGATCCTCCGTCCGGCAGAGGCACCTGTGCAGCCGGTCCTGGTTTCCATTCCCCATGCGGGGACCTGGGTTCCGGAAGGCGTGCGCGCCCGTTTTGCATCTGAGACCATCGGTCAGCTGCCGATGACGGACTGGCATCTCGACCAACTCTACGATTTTCTGCCAGCCTGGGGCGTGACGAGTCTCGTCGCGACCTATAGCCGGTTCGTCGCCGACTGTAATCGACCACCAGACGGGGAGGCGCTTTATCCGGGGCGTTTCGAGACCGGCTTCGTCCCGACCGAGACCTTCGACGGGGAACCCATCTGGTCGATTCCTCCGGATCCGGCTTGGATTGCCGCACAGCAACAGGCGGTCTGGCTACCCTATCATGACCGTCTTCATGCGCTCATTCACGAATGGCGGCTTCGATTCGGACGAGTCTGTCTGATCGATGCCCATAGCGTTTCCTCCGCGCCCAACCGGATCACGCCGCGTCTTGAGGCGGATATCTATCTTGGAGACCGGGATGGCTTGAGTGCGAGCCTGGGTATGCGCGAACTCTTCAAAAACGCGTTCGAGGCGGAAGGTTTCAGGGTTTCGATCAATCACCCTTACAAGGGGGGCTACATCACCCATCACTACGCTTGTCCACCCGAGGTCATGGCGGTTCAGATCGAGATGGCCGAGCGGGTCTACCTCCATGAGGATCGACCCCATGATCGGGATGACAGGCGTTGGCAGCAAGCCCAGGACCGGCTCATCCGGGTGTTTGCGCATCTCCTCTCGGAACTCGGTAGAACATAAGCCCGCGCATTCCCTTTGCCGGGCGACAGTCGGCAGGGGTCAAGCGCCATCCGACCGCAGTCCAAACAACGTCGAAGCCGGGTGTTGGTTCGTCTCGGGATCGTTCAGCGATGGTGCAATCCCGCCGACGTTCCGAGAGACGGCGGAGCGGCTGGCGACCTTCGAGCGTCAGGGACAGCTCGAGCGTGCGGTCTGGGTGGATCCGCGCGTTGCAATTCCTGCGGTGGCATTGACCGGGCAGATCTTCGGCTGCTCCGATGCGCAGAAGACGCGTATGGAGAAAAAGCCGAGTCGATGCGGAGCTGGCAGCCAAACTGGCCCGGAGCCAGAAAATGGGGCGCGAATCGTCGCAAGGGCCGCCAGGCGTTGAAGCAGGACGAACGCGGGCGCGATATGCGCAATGGCGCAGCCGCCAAATCGGGCCTCAACGCATCGATCCTGCGCAGCGCCTGGGGCATTGGTCAAAGCCGTATTCAACCTACAGGGCGCTGCGCCCGGGCGCCATCACATACACGATCGCCGAGGTCGAGCGGATCACCCATAGGTACCAACGATACCCGACCTTGCCTTCCATCGGTTCGAACACTCGCCAACTTGTCTCATCGGCGTGACACAGTCCCTCGGTCAACTGCCGAGCTTGCAGCGCCTCGACCACCGGCGTGAAGAACGGTGCCAAATATTTCAGTCCGCCGATGATCGTGCCCTGCGAGGGGGGTAAACCCGATATTCGCCAACGACTGCAACAAACGGTTCGTCGGCTGGGCATAGAGGTATTTGCTCAGCAGGATCTCGACCCACACCGAGATCCCCAGTCTCCCTTTGGGAATCAAATGGGCCGACACGGGCGCCGTCATGATCCCCGGCAAGTCCTCGCACTGGCAACTCGGTCGATAGCGCTGGCGCCGAATCATGCGCCGATACGCCTGGACCTCGATCTCAATGATTTCGCTCTCTTCGGTCCCGGGGAACACCGCAGCAGCCTTGCCGCACTTGGGGCAACAGCGCTCTGCCTCGCTGAAATGACATTCTTCCTCGCGCGCCGGCAGATGCGAGAAATCCACGCGTCCATGACCTACGCTCCCACGCTGCTGACCACGCGGGCGCTTCGCCTCCGGCTGACTGTGCTGCTCGCTCTGCGCGGTGCTCTTCTCCGTCTTGCGTCCAAATAAGCGCTGGCGCAAATCCCGCACCTGCGCTTGAGCGGTATGGTCCAGGCCTTTGCAACCCAATCCCAATCCCCCGAGATCGGCGTCTTAAGCTTCGAGGAGCGCCTAGGATTGCTGCTGGATGAGGAGTCCACCTATCGCGACAGCAAGCGCCTCACGGCCCGCCTGCGCCTGGCCACCTTACGTCAGAATGCTTGTCTTGAGGACATCGACTACCGCCATCCGCGCGGGCTGGATAAAGCGATGATGGCCAAACTCTCAGGGGGCCAGTGGCTACGTGAACACCTGAACTGTCTGATCACCGGACCCGCCGGTGTCGGCAAGAGCTTCATTGCCTGCGCGCTCGCCCACCAGGCCTGTCGCGCCGGTCTGTCGGTGCGCTATCTGCGTCTGCCAAGACTGTTAAACGATCTCACGACCGCACGGGGCGATGGGCGTTATCGCAAGGTGCTTGCGGGGCTTGCGCGAACCGATCTCGTGGTCTTGGACGACTTCGGCCTTGCCGTCATGGGGGACGAGCACGGAATGTGTCAATGAGTTTGGAACACCCGGTGTCATGAGATTATAGAGCACGGGGGCGTGATTGAGGGTGATGTCGTCTCTTTTTTCGGTGGATTGATCCACGCGGCGGTGGGCAGCTGCGGGGGCTGTGGGGCGATACCCTTGAAGCGCCGAGGATGGGCGGCGAAGGCGGCATCAAGCGTGAGGGCGCGTTGTGCGCGGATCGCCGCGGCGGTGCCCTCATGCACGGAGGCCGGGGTCATCAGGCCGATCCCGCCGTGGCGATGCTCGCGGTTGTACCAGTGGAAGAACCGCTGGCAGTGCGCGCGGGCGTCCTCGATCGAGCCGAACCGCTCCGGGAAGTCGGGCCGGTACTTCAGGGTCTTGAACTGCGCCTCGGAGTACGGATTGTCATCCGAGACATGCGGGCGACTGTGGGTCTTGGCGACGTCCAGATCGATCAGCAGTGCCGCGACGGGTTTGGAGCGCATGCTGGTGCCGCGATCGGCGTGCAGCGTCAGGGTCCCGGGTGCGATGTGTTCCTTCTGCAGTGTCTCGGCAATGAGGAGCTCGGCGAGCGCGGCGGATTCGCGCTGGGCAACCATCCATCCGACGACGTAGCGGCTGAAGATATCGAGGATGACGTACAAGTGGAAGCCGGTCCATTTGGCCGGGCCCTTCAACTTGGTGATGTCCCAACTCCAAACCTCGCGGGGCCGGACCGCCAGCAGTTCGGGCTTGGCGTAGACGGGGTGCACGCACTGACGGCGCCGCTCCCCGCTCTGATGGCGGGCCGCCAGAAGCCGGTACATCGTGCGGATCGAGCCGTAATACCGGCCTTCGTCGAGCAAGGTGGCGTAGACCGTAGGCGGAGCCACATCGGCGAAGCGCTCGCTGTCGAGCACTTCCAGCAGTAACTGCTGCTCGGCGCTCGAGAGCACCAACGGCGGCCGTGGCCGTGACCGCGGTATGCACGGCGGTCCGAGGGCGCGGTGCCGGGCTCGATCGCGATACACGAGCCCACGGTTCAGCCCGAACGCCCGGCAGGCCGCCTTGATTCCCACATGAGGGGACAGATCGGCGACGGCACCCATCACTCCTGGTCGCTCCCGTCGTCCGCCGTCGGCAGGTCCAAGGCCACGCAGAGTTTTTTTTGGGCCTCAATGATCAGCTCCGCCCGCGCGAGCTGGCGGCGCAGACGCACGATATCGCGGTTGAGGTGCTCGATCTTCCGCGCTGCGAGGTCGGGCTTCGGGCCGCGCTGCTTCGGGGCCAACGCCACCCGATCGGCCGCATCCACCTGCTGGCGCCAGAGGGAAAGCATCGAGGAATAAATGCGCTTGCTGCGCAGGAATGCGCCCAGCGTGCCAGCCGCCTTGCAACGGTCGGCTTCCGCCAGAAGCGCGCGCTTCTGGCTGGCGGAGAACTGCCGCCGCCGGGCCATCGCCACGACCTCAGGGTCGGGCCGCACCGTGGCCCCAGGTATCCCGTCAGGGGCCCGCAGGGCGATGGACGGGATGCCTGGGCTCGAAGTTGATGGATCGGGGGACATTGAAGAATCCAGTACTGTTGCCATGAGTGATACTACCTTGGACTGTAAATTCCAGAAGGCAGGTGTTCCAGGTCACATTGGCACACAGGGGCAACGGCGCGATCTTCTGGAGATTCTGGAAGACCGTTATGAGCGCCGCTCGACGATCGTGACCAGCCAATTTGCCGTTGAACACTGGCATGAGTTGATTAACGATCCCACTCTGGCGGATGCTATCCTGGATCGCTTGGTGCACCACAGCTACCGCCTGGCACTGACGGGCGATTCCATGCGGAAACTGAAGAGACCCAAGGAGACCGAAAACACTTAAACCCACACTCCAACCCAACCCCACGTCGCTTCGCTCCGATGGGGTGGCAGCAATGGCCGGGCTGGGTGGCAGCAATGGCCGGAATGCGCAGGAGTGCCAACTCATTCAGGATCTCACGCGTCGGTATGGCTGCCTGAGTCGCCATGTTTTAGCGCAGACAGTGTGTGAACTTCTCGGCTGGCAGCGCCTGAACGGGAACCTGAAAACGGCAGAGTGTCGGATACTGCTCGAACAGATGCAGGCCGAAGGATGGATTCACTTGCCTGCGCTACGGGCCGGACGACCACGGGGCCGCATGACCGGCACCTCTGCCATTCCAGTATCCATCTCCGAGATGCCCACCGCACTTGCAGCACTACAGCCGATTCGGCTCCAACGCGTGGAAACACCGGCACAGCGCCAGTTATGGCGAGATCTGATCGCACAGCATCATTATCTGGGCCACAAGGTCCCTTTTGGAGCGCATCTGCGTTATTTGATTCAGGGAACACCTCATCCAGACGCTCTGCATTCGCCCTTGGTATTAGGATGCTTGCAGTTTTCGTCACCGGCCTGGCGAATGGGTGCCCGGGATACCCGGATCGGCCGGGACGATTCAACCCGCGCTAAACGCCTACAGCAGGTTATTTGCAACTCTCGATTTCTGATCCTACCGCAGGTACAGGTCAAGAATCTCGCCAGCCATGTATTAGCGTTGGCCCTGCGCACTGTAACCCGTGATTGGGAGGCCGCTTACGGATTACGCCCCTATCTGGTAGAAACACTGGTCGATACAGCACGCTTTACCGGCCATTGCTACCAGGCAGCAAACTGGATTGATGTCGGACTCACCACCGGACGCGGTCGGCAAGATCGCCAGCACGCCCTTCATGATGCCCACCCAAAGCGCATCTTCCTCTATCCTTTAACTCCCAACGCACAGCAAAAGCTGCGGCAAAACACCTAAAAGCCGATCGAAAATTTGTCCCGAGAGATTGGGGAGGCCGGCAAGCTTCATATTGAGAATTGCTGCAGGAAGTCACGGTTCCGTCAAAGTCGCCCCATTGCGAGCGATGTCTGAACTGCCGAATGTCAGGAGTGAGGGAGTAGTAGGCCGTGTTTGGGGTTGGGGCGCCCTCATGGCACCTCCTTTGATGAGTTTCCTGCCCGGGTAGCGGCAG
>DAHXNI010000050.1 GCA_027365475.1 Pseudomonadota bacterium
GTTGCCACCCGAACTTGAGTCGATACTCCTGGTTTCGCTCATGGAAGCGGCCGATCGGGTGGATTCGACGACGGGGGTTCAGATGGCCTATCTCAAGAGCTGGGCACCCCGCGCCGGGGGTGATCTTGCCCTCCGCCTGCCTGAACTGCTCCCGTGCGCGCCATCCGGCAAAGGCCAGGCGATGGAGCTTGATGCGCTCGAGGCCGCGCGCCAAACACCCGCAGATCTCGTCTATCTCGATCCTCCCTATAACCAGCACGCGTATCTTTCGAACTATCACATCTGGGAGACGCTGGTCCGCTGGGACCATCCCGAGGTATACGGTGCGGCCTGCAAACGGAGCGATTGCCGGGTGCGCAAAAGTCTGTTCAACTCGCGTCCCCGCTTTGCCGATGCTTTCCGGGAACTCTTGAGAGCGATCCGTGCACCCCTTCTGATCGTCTCCTTCAGCAACGAAGGCTACCTTTCGGAGGAGGAGATGACCGGGCTTCTCATGGAGTTTTCGGGCAATGCGGACAGGATCGAAACCATCGAGCAGGATCACCCGCGCTATGTCGGCTGCCGGATCGGTATCTATAACCCGAAAGGCGAGAAAGTGGGACGGGTCGGACACCTCCGGAACCGGGAATGTCTTTATGTGGTGAGACGAGCCGGAGTCTCCGGTGCGGACCACCAACGGAAAGTGGCCCGAGACGCGCTGGCCGTTTGAGAGGAAATCCGCGCGCGACATAGGCGTGATCAACCTCGCGCTTTGGATTCTGGATCGGAGCCACAACAAGGCCACAGTCACAGAAGTAGAGAAAATGCGCACACTGATGGCTGGCGACCTCGCCGCGCTGGATCAACTCACTTCCATCACCATTGCAGAAGTGTCGATTTTGCCCATCTTCGTATCTCCTCAGTAGTTTCTCAATCGTGTGATACATCCATGATACCGGAAGCCCCTTCCGGATCAATACTTTTGTGGTTCTGCGGCCGCACGGGGACTGTCCGGCCCAACCGATCCAAACGGCCAGACGCCCCTCCGATCCGGGCCCCTTGACAGGCGGCGGATCGCGGTGATAGGGTGATTGTCACTGTCTGCCGGGTCGCTCCATGGGGGGCGGCAAATAAACAAAAAGTCGCATCGGGATTTCATCCCGGCGGCACCTGATCTGTAGCCGAGTTGCGTCCGCAACAAAGGCCCTCACCCATCACCCAGTGAATCAGATTGCACACGCATACGCGCCGGCAGGCCTGCGTGCGCAACGCGGGGGTCCGGGTTCGGATCAATCACAATAAAACCAAGTCCAATTCGTTTACGGCGGATCAGCAAATCCGCACGGGGTGCACGACGGTTCCCGTCGTGCGTGAAATGCAAGTCAACCGGAGAAAACGCAATGGCGGTTGCAATTGCAGCTGCAGTGGCAGCAGCAGGCGAGCGAGAGGTATTCTCATTCTCGCGCCTGACCACGCTCCTGTCCTGTGCTCAGAAATACAAACTGAAGTACCGGGATGGGTGGGAAGAGCAGGAGCTCTCGCCCAACATCACCCGCGGGAAGGAAGTGGAAGAGGTGGTGTATGACGTTCTGGGCGAAGCGGTCAAAAAAACGGCAGAAGGAGAGGATATGAGTGCCGTCCTGGAGTTTGTGCGCCAGTTGGCACAGGAGGCAGTGGTACGGAAAGAACCGACCCGGGATGAGTTCTGGCAGCTCGGAAAAAAAATAGTGGAGCATCTTCTGGTCGTGGGCTGGTCACCGGTCCTGGGAGAGGATGGCAAACCCCTGGTTCAGGGGGCACTGCGTGGCACAATCGGGGGAACGCCGTTTCAGGGATTCTACGACCTGATCCTGCGCAATCCGAACGGGGCCGTCACTCTGGTGGATCTCAAGGTGGTGGGGCGCAGGCCTCGACTGCCTTTTGCGCCACACAGTCTCCAGCTCCGGATCTATGACCATCTCCTCGCGCAGCAAGCGGGGGAGTCCGGACTGGACGGGATGACCAGCGAGACGGGTTTGGTGTTCGCGCTCGCGACCGGCAAATTCGATGTGCTCATAGATGTGGTGAGCCGCGAATCCCTGGCAGGGTCACGTCAGGATCTGGACATGGAAGTCAAGCTAGCGATGGCCCAGCTGGAGCTGTACGGGAAGCTGGGCGTGTTCCCCCGGAAAATCCTGGGGCACTACGACAGTCCGTGCCAGATGTGTGGGATGTCCGATCTGTGTCTCAACGGAGATCGGAGAAAACTCAGAATGTCGGCGCGCGCCATAGAAGGGATCATGCGTACGGTCACGGAGGACGCAGAGGCGTTCTGGTAGAAAACCTTCCCCCCTCGCATGCGCGGGGGGGGGTTATTTGAACCGAATTCGTGGTTACGGCGGATCGATGATCCGCACGGGGTGTGCGACCGAACGGTCGCGCGCGAAATCAGCAAGGAGGGAATGACATGAATCAAATGACACAGCTGACGCCCCCGGGGGAAGCATCCCCGGAGGAGGTTTGGAACAGTGAGCGGCTCAGGGCCTTCATGGCCTGTCCGCAGAAATACAACCTGACGTACCGGGAAGAGTGGACACGGTCGGAAGATGATCCTGCAGAGTCGGCATGCCGGAAATGGAAGGCGAAAGCCGACGCCGTTTACGAGGCGATACGCATCATTGTGAATGCGATCATCGTCAACGGATCGGCGCGCCACCAATCGACGGCCCGCGCAGCGACTCAAACCGTGGCGCCGCCGCCAGAGTTCACGAAGACGATGACACGCCAGGCGTGGGCGATGGGTCAGAAGCTGACCGCCAACATGGTTCGAGCGTGGGGCCAGCTGGTCGCTGTGCCGGGATTCCCGGCGCGCGCCGAGATACAGGGCACGATTGCCGGACGTCAGTTCCGGGAACCGTTCGACTGCATCGTCAGAACGAAAAAAAAGCGGATACCCGGAACCCTCATGGAAGGAGGCGATCTGTGTCTCTGCATCTTCAAGTTCGTGACACCGCCGACCTATGCGCTATGGGACGAGCGGAAGGCGAGTCCAGCCGAAAGCTTGCAGCTCCGGATCGTCGATCTCTTGTTGCAGAACGCACCCCTGATAGATAAAGCATGGGGTGATGGTCAGGAGTTGATCAGGCATGTGGCCCTGTGCTACATGAATGTCTCCAACATGCACGCAACACTCGGGTCGCGGCAGCCGGCGGGGATGACGGTACGGATGATCGATCGGTCGGAGCTCGCAGGCCGACGCGAAGAGCTGGCGGCCACCATCGAGCTCGCCATGTTGCACCAAGCGATGTGCGCGGATCGAGCGTTGTGGCCGACCCGGACACGGGCCAGGATCGACCGGGCCTGCGCCGAATGCGACTTGCATCGGCTCTGCCGGTTCGGCTACCACAGTGGCTATGTGCAGTCAAGTCGCAAGATGACGAAGCTGCTGGAAGCATCGACAACAGAAGCAGCCACATCGTTCTGGTAGAAAACATTTCCCCCTCGCATGCGCGAGGGGGTGTTATTTCGGCCATCGGCCGGAACCGAATTCAGAGTTACGGCGGACCCTCGGTCCGCATGGGGTGACGCGCAAGCGTTACGAAAATCAGCCAACAGCAGAAAGAGGAGACAAAGAGTGAACAAAATGCAAATCACCGGCCATCTGGGAAAAGATCCGGAGAGCCGGTACACGCCGGACGGGAAACAGGTCGTGACCGCGTCCGTCGCCGTCAAGGCGAGAAAGAAGGATGCGAAACCGGACTGGTTCCGGGTCGTGTTTTACGACAAGCTGGCGGAGATCGCCATCCAGTACCTGAAAAAGGGCACGCACGTGTTCATCGAGGGGAGGCTGGACGTCAGGAAGTACACGGGCAGCGACCAGACTGAGAAGACCGCTGTCGAGATCGTGGCAAGGGAGATGGAGATGCTGTCATCCAAACAGGGTGGCAACGAATCTCAGCCCGCCACGGTGTCTGCGGCCCCGCAGGGAGCCCCGCAGGGAGCCCCGCGGAAGCCCGCGCTCTCGGAGGAGCGGTTCGCACCACCGGACGACGATGACATTCCCTTCTATTATGGTCATGTCGGGTAAAGCGGAATGAGAACGGTTCAGTTCCAGAACCAGGCGGGCGTCACGGTCACGTGGCGCCCGGTCTCGGACCGCACGGAGGAAATCCTCCAGCGGTTCCCGCCCTCGTGGTACGGGCGGTCCACCCGGTTCATTCCGTGGCCGGACTCGCCGCGTCATGTGTGTTTCGTGGCAGAGATGTTTCATCATGCCGAAAACGGACGCACCTGGACGGTGGCCACCCGGCATGCCATGGGGCGGGTCGAAGCTTGGGGGGAGATGGAGACGCAGGAGACTGCGTCGATCCAGCGTCTCTACCAGGCGCTTGGGTTACCCGGGAACGTATCCCGGGAGCCGGGCGAAGCCATTCCGATCGAGCGGGACGGGGTAGCCATCCAGTGGCTCCCCCTGGACGATCGGACGGGAGATGTGCTCAAGGCCTATGCCATACCCGAGTATGAAGTGCGCACCGAGTTGCACTTCTGGCCCGGGATCAAGCGTCAGATCTGGTTCCGGGCCACGCTCGTCCATCACACGGACGGGGGTGCAGCGGAGCAGGTCATCGCCTCGTCGCATGCGGCGGGGTTGATCTCGCACTGCAAAGATCTCGAGATCATTGAGACCCGTGCCATCCAGCGTTTGTATGGTGCACTGGGACTCGGGGGCGAGATCTTCGATCCTGACGAAGATCGGGATCGCGCGGGCGTGGGGGCGGTCTTCCCCTGGGATGAGCCACTGGCACCGGGCCAGTCCGGATCCATGGATAAAAACCAGATGGTCGACATCTTGACCAACCTGGTAGCTGTGTAAATACACCTTACTCCCCGGGCTTGTCCCGGGGAGTCTTTCACGAGTTTTGCGGTTACGCGCGGGCAATCGCCTGCGGCGGGGGTTCGTTGTCCATGCGACAGCGAACGAAATTGGCAAGCAAGTATGGAGAAAGAAATGCAGAAAGCAATCAAAGAGCTGTTCGGAGTGGATCTGGCGGCTCAAATAACCGTCAACGACGTTCCGGAAGTCCCGGAACGGGTGCCGGGAATCGATGCCGGCCAGGTCTTCATGAAGGAGATGGTGGCCATGGCCTCGATCTGGTATCTCTTCGACCGGAGCGGGCTGTACCTGTATGGCCCGACGGGATCGGGGAAGTCCAGTTTCGCCCGCCAGTTCATGGCGCGGCTGAACCGGAGTGTCTTCGAGTTCCACGGAACCCCCCAGAGCGAACCCGGGGAGTTCAAGGGCGGGTTCCACCTGAAAGGGGGGGATACCGTCTGGGTCGACGGTCCGCTGACGGCGGCCGCTCGAGCGGGGGCAGTGCTCCTGGTCGACGAGCTCGACACCCTGAATCCGGGGTGTGCCATGGTGCTGAAGTCGGTTCTCGACGGCGGCCCGGTCGCGCTTCCCGAAATCGGCGAATACGTGACGCCCAAAACGGGCTTCCGCGTGGTCGCAACCGGCAACACGGCCGGAAACGGCGACGCATGGGGGCGGTATGCCTCTGTGCGACGGCAGAACATCGCGTTGATGGACTGCTTCGCCAAGATGGAAGTGGAGTACATGCCGGAGGAAGCGGAAGCGGATCTCCTCGGGAGACTGTTTCCCAAACTTCCAACGACGATCGTCAGGGGATTTGTCGATCTGGCCAATGATGTCCGCAAGCTCTTTATCGGGGCAGCGGACGCTCCGCCGTCCATCGATGTCACGCTCTCCACGCGTGACCTGATCCGGACGATGGGGTACTTTGCGATCCTGATGGGTCGCAAGTCGAAGACTCTGCCGGATCATGTGGTGGATGCCCTGTCCATCTCGTTGCCATTCGGTGAAAACGCTGCCTTAAAGGGGGCGGTCACCGAGATACTCCAGCGGAAGGGGTTCAAATGAGCAAAGTCGGCGAAGCGTATGTCGTCACCCTGGCCTCCCACATTTGGGACGCCAGGGTCAAGCTCCTGGCGGAGGATATCGGTCTCCGGGCTGAAGACATCCCGGTACGGGCTGTCGCTGGGCTGGGATCGAAGTACACCTACGATCGCAAGATCCTGAGTGTGCTGTCCAACAAGCGCGGCATGCTCCACCGCATGCTGCGGAATATAGGTGTCAACCTGGGGGGTGCCTTTGTGGTCCCGGCGGATGGATACGAAAGGGCCAAGGAGAAACTCCAGGGGGTGATTTCCGAGTTCGAGCACGAGCTCAAGGAAATCAGGGGTGACGTGCCCCAAGCCTACCCCGCCTGGCGGAATGAGATACCGGAGCCCTTCAGGCCGGATCTTACAGAGGCCGACATCATCAAGGAGCTCTCCGGGTGCTACCTGCGCGTGAATGCCTTTCACGTCATGGAAGTGGCCGATCGCGAGATCAGCCGGATCGCGGAGAAGCTGGTTGAGGAAGTGGCGGCGGACGCGGCAGAGATGCTGCGCGGCTCGTTTGGGCGCAAATCCAACCGGGACGAGGGCACACAACGGGTGCTCAATCCGCTGCGGCGACTGCGGGACAAGGTCCGCTCCATGTCGTCCCTGGTGGATTCAGCCATCTGGGAACCGATCGTGGAGGCCATGGACGATCTGCTGGGCGAGCTTCCCAAAACGGGGCCACTGGACGCGGCACACATGAGACGGCTTTACAGCTTTCTCATCGCGTTGTCAGGAGTGGATTCCGCCCGGGTCCAGCTGGCACTGTCCCAGTGGGGTGCGCAGGAGAGTGAGAGCATCTCTTCGGCACCGGCGTCCGGATCGGATGGCGGGGATTTTTTCCGCGCGAGCGGGATGACACCCCTTGAGCAACCGGAACCGGTTGTACCGGAACCGGCAGCTCCAGAAATGGCGCAAGAGATCCCGCCTCCAGAGGGAGAACAGGAGCTGGCGGATCTAGCCAACGCTCTGGGCTTCTAGCATCCATCGACGCCCGGCATCATGCCGGGCGTCATCTTTGTCTTGGTTACAGCAGGCTCTCTCGGGAACCTGCATGGGGTGCGCGGCCAAAGCCGCGTTCGAAAACTGAAACAGGAGGACACAATGAAAGTGAAAAAAACCGCCAGAGGAGGGGTCTCCGCGTTGCAAATGATAGCGCGTGTGATCTCTCGTTCGTACCGGGTGACCGTGGTAAACGGCATCCCGCGCACGGACGGCAAGACCATCTGGGTGCCGATGATCAATCCATCGGACCTGGAGGGACCGGGAACAGCGGCCGAGAAGGCGCGCGTGATTCATGGGTACCTCGATCATGAGGCCGGACACGTGCTGTTCACGCCCATGGACGAGCTCACCCGATCCATTCAGGATCGCAAAAATGGTGCGATGCCATGTGCCTATCCAAAGATATTCCAGGGTGTCGTGAATATTCTGGAAGATATCCGAATGGAGAGGAACATGATACGACAGTACCCGGGGTCGAGAGCCAACATGGCGATTACGGCCCGGAACGCGTTCCACGAGGAGGACCCTATCGGGACCGACGGGTGGGCCATTCTGCTGAACCGGCTAGTTCGTGATCTGCGACGGGACGTTCTAAAACAGGACTGTCCGGTATCAGATGAGACCAAAGCCGCGACTGAGAGTATCTTGTCGGGCGGTTATGCGGAGGTCTACCGGCTGGCCGCACGCCAGTACGATTCGTTGTCAGCGGTTATCGCAGGCGCCGATGAAGTCTTGGCAAAAATCAAGGAGCTCGCGCCGAAACAGGAAGATGGGGACGGCATCCAGGAGGGGCATGACATGGCCCAAATTATCAGGAGCAGGATGTCCGAATGTTCCGGGTCTGATGAGGATGCACTGATCCCGCAAGAAGATGAGACGGGCGTGCCATTTCCGGGCACGGCCTCCGCGATCGGGGCCACCGCAACCCGCATGCGTGCGCTGTTGGAAGATCGGACCCAGTGCCGGAATGAAGCGGCCCTTGGGGGACGCATCAACCGGCGCGCACTCCATCGTCCCAGCGTGGGCAACCCCTACGTCTTCAGTCGACGCACGGGGGATGATGTGGGCATCAACGCGAATGTGGTGATCCTGCTGGATCGCTCAGGATCCATGGGCGGGAAACCGGCCGAGATGCTGGCCCAGACCGGATACGTCGTGACCAGGACCCTCGAAACCATCGGAGTTTCGGTTGCGGTACTGGCCTTCGGCGAATACGATGGCACCACATTGGTCAAAGATTGGTGGCAACCCACCCGGTTCGAGCGGTTTAGCCCGATTGCGGTAGGGGGCACACCGATAGACACCGCGCTAGGATGGGGGAGGGCATTCCTGTCTGCTCCGCCGTCCGAAGATGGCCGGCGGATCGTAATCACGATCACCGACGGCGCGCCGAACGATATCGTCGCCACCCTACAACGGGCACGCGAAATCGTGCGCGACGGCGGGCAGTGTCTGTTCCTCGGGATCCTCGTCCCCCGCGAGGGGTTCGTGGAGACATTCCGGGGTTTCCCGGCTGAGGTCGTCACAAAGCTGGAGGATCTTCCGCAGGCCATGGGCAGAATAGCCATTGAGGCAATTTCAAGCCGGGCGGCCTGACAGGATCCCGACAAACTACCCCCGTGCCATTTGGCGCGGGGGGTTTTTGCCACAGGGCTGAACTATTGGGAAAGTTCTGGCAAAGTATTGACTCGGACTTTTTGTGTGCTATCCTGAATTTGGGTATGCCGCTGGACGTGGCAGGATTACCACGAAAGGAAGCGCAACAGAGAGGTGGCGATATGAGCCGAGTTTTGATGGAAATGCCGCAGCGCAAAATGCAAGCGGCCCCCCAAGCGGCCCCCCCGGTCGGGACGGATGGCCTAGCCGATCTGATTTTATCACGGGGACTGGCGCCGACACCGGAAGGTGCACGCGCACTGGCGGAACTGTTGTCTTCCCAGGCGGCGACGGTCGTCGAAGCGATCCGTTGCGCACCCGAAAACCCGCGCGCCAAGCAGTGGCTGGACAGCGCGATCCAGAACGCGCGTGCGCGCTATCGCGAAACGTACAATCCCAAACAGCAGGCCGGAGTTCCGCAGGCGGACACCCCGCAGGTGCTCCCGCAGGTGGCCCGACCGCAGGCCGCGACCCCGCGGATGGCGGTCCCGCACGAGACGCCCGAATCCCAGGACAAGCTCGAAGGCGTGGACAAGATCCACGTCTATGGCAAAACACACGCGCTGACCATTGAGGCGAGCGAGACACGGGGCAAGGGGGCCGGGGCCGGATTGCCGACCATCATGGTCGAGGCGGCCGGCGCGGGCGCTGCGCCGAAAACCTACAACTGGGCGGACAAGCTCAGGTTTCAGGTGACTGCCCAGGAACTGCCATTCGTCGCCGCTGTGTTTTTCGGGAAACTCTCGAAGGTCGAGTTTGCCAATCACGGCGAGAATTCCGACAAGGGCATTTCGTTGGAGGATCAGCCCGAGCGCGGCGGAGTCTACCTCAAGCTCTGGGCACGCGGACACAACCACATGGTTCCCGTACCGACCGGATCGATCGCGCCAATCGCGGCGCTCTGTCTGCGCCAGCTGCAGAAACAGTTCCGGCTGGATGCGGACGGAGCGGAACGCGTGATGTGCGCGGCCGCCCGGTGCTATCGTCCCAAGCCGGAGCGCGCTCCGGCGACTTACGCGACCGGGTGATCGCATGGGCCCGGTCAACCACCGGCGAACGGCTCTGGCACTGGGTGTGGTGCTCTCTGTCGTCACGGCGGAACGGGCCGGCGGATCATTCGAGTGGCCCATGGTGGCCGGCATGATGGCCGGTTCGCTCATGGGCGCCAGGGCGCCCGACATTCTGGAGATTCCGATGCTCACGCATGCGGGGCGGATCTCGGTGATCCCGCATCGCACCTGGACCCATTGGTGGGTTCCGTGGATGGCCTTGAGCATCTTGCTGTCCACTCTCATGCAGACAGCGCATTTTGCGCTCTGGCTGAATGCCGTCATCGTCGGTTTCGTGGCCGCCAGCCTGTTGCATCTGTGCATGGATCTGTTTTCGCCGACCGGGATCCCGCTGGTGGTGCCGACGGCCAACTATCGGGCGCACCTGCCGGGTTATCAGACAGGCAACGCCAGCGAGACGGTGTTCGCGCTGGTCGTGTGCCTGGTGTTTCTGGGTCTAGCGGCGTTCCTGTGGGGAAATCACGGACTCTGGATGATGGCATGGGCGCACGCATGATCGAAATAGTTGCTGTGCTCGTCGTGTGCGGATCGCTCCTGATCCCGATCTATGCGATGGGCGTGTTGGTACGGTGGCGGCTCGGCCTGCTGGTCGAGGCCTCCTCCGTTGTGGCGGCCAAGCTGCCCGAAGGCAATCGGCGGAGCGAGCGGAACGCCTGGCACGAAGCAGCCATCTTGGCCCGGCACGGACGTCAGACGTGGGCGTTTGCGGCGTTTCTCTATATGGCCGCGCTCGCCTGGCTCGATGGCGGCGGGCTGTGGTCGTGGATACTGCGCCTGGCTGTGCGGGGCGCGCCGGGCGCGCACACAGGATTCTGAGGGCAGTGTCACTCAGATCGCCCGTGCGGCCCTGGCCGCTGGCTGCGTTTCCCATTGGGTATGTCTCCCTGCTTCCGGCGGTGCAGCTGCCGGAACCGGCGGGAGAGCACGAAGCGGAAGTTTTTGAATGGCGGGTCGCGAGCGTGAGCTGGCGCTTTTCTCCGTCGCGGGCGGTGATGCGTGGGGCGGTCAGGCTGCCTGCGGGCATGTGCATTCCCGCCGGCGCCATCTGGTTCGGAGCCCGCCACGAAATTGCGGGCTGGTTGACCCCGCCGGACCCCGGCGGACCGGACGCCGGCAGACCGGACGCTGGCGAGGGCATTCATGTCCTGGCGACGGTACGCTACCTCGACGGCCAACCTTGGCTCACCATCAAACGAATGGTCCCGCCGTGGGAAGTGGGAACGGTACAGCCGCGTTATCCGCGCGGGTCGAGGATCCAGATCCCGCCGGATCCGGAACCGGGGTACGCAGAAGCCGAAGCCTGGATCATGGGACAATGGAAGGATGCCGGGGCGCTGGACGCCGGCGGGCCGGATGCCGGAGAGCCGGATGGCACTCTCGGACAACTCCTGCGCGAAGTGCACCAGCCGCGATCGGTCGTATCGGCCCTGGCCGCCAGGCGGGCAGCAGAAGATCGGCTGGCCCGCGACTATATCGATCATCTGATCGCGCAGCATGACGCGGCGCTCACGGTTCCCGGCGTGTGGCGTTTCCCGCCGGACGCCGGCAAGCCGGGTGCCGGCAAGCCGGACGCGACCGGACCGGATCGGTTTTGCGATCTGCTGTTAGCCACACCGCCCGGGCGCGCGCTGTCGCCTTCGCAGCGTCAGGCGGTGCAAAGTATTTTATGCGGGATGACGGCAGGCAGGCGCCTGTGGAAAATCCTGTCGGGCGATGTCGGTTGCGGCAAAACAGCCGTCTTCCTGTCGGTAGTCGCCCAAGTCGTTTCGGCCGGGGGGCGGGTGCTCATCATTGAACCCACCCGCCCTTTGGCCAACCAGGTGCAGAACGTATTCAGGCGCGATGTCTGTCAGGCGGGCCTGATCGACGCCGCCGCGGCCGCGCGCGTGACCATCGACACGGTGGGGGCATTGCACGATCTCCGCGCCGGGCGATCGCAACCCTTCGATCTCGTGGTCCTGGACGAACAGCAGAAGTATTCGGTCGCACAGAAAGTCGAAGCGGCACATCCGGCCGCCCATGTGCTCGAGGTGACGGCCACTCTGATTCCGCGCAGCCAGACGCTGGCGCGCATCGGGATCATCCCGGTCGTGACACTCGATCCGCTGCCGGTCCCGAAAGACATCCGGACGGTCTGTTACCGGCTCCAGGAAGCCGGACAGCTCCTGGCGTGGGTCGAGCGCTATCTGGCGGAGAACCCGGGCCAGAGCGTTCTCGTGGTTTATCCCGAACGCGACGCCAAACAGGATGATTCGATCCGCGACGCTGAACGTGCCGGCGCCTGGTGGGGGAAACGCTATCCGGCAGGAGTCGTGCACGGCGCCACGCCGGACGCAGAAGTGACCGCGATACTCGATCGGGTCGCAGGTGGCGAGATCCGGGTGCTGGTGGCCACCACACTGGTCGAAATCGGGCTCGATCTGCCATCCCTGGGCGCGGTGGTGGTTGGACACGCCGAACGATTCGGGCTGGCTACACTGCATCAGATCCGGGGGCGGGTGGCGCGCGGCGGTGGGGTTGGGCACTGTCTGATGCTTTGCGGCGAGAAGGAAGACGGACCCGCGTGGGATCGTCTGGCGCGATTCGCCGCCACGGCCAGCGGCGAAGAGGTTGCCGAAATCGACCGGGTCACCCGTCGCTCGGGCGATCTCCTGGCCGAAGGCCTGATCCAGCATGGGGATCCGGGACCGATCCTGGGTCTGGATCTCGAGGCCTGGCTCGACCGGAACGTGCAGTGGATCGGCGAACGCGCAGCTGCGCGCACCCGGGCCATTAAAACCCAAGAACTCTAAGCGCCTGTTGCAGGTGCTTTTGAGGGGACCCGATCCGCTCCGGATCGGAGTGAAAACCATCAATGATTGAAGGAGGCAGATATGAAAAACATACTGCAGAACCGGCCGCGCGTGCTCATCGGACTGGGTGGGCGTGCGGGAGCCGGAAAATCGACGGCATCCGGAATGCTTCAGAAGCTCGGGTGTGCGGAAGAGACCTTTGCGGAGCCCATCAAGGAGATGGTACGCGCAATGGTCGGGCCCTGGACCGGGCCCAAGGAGGTGCCCATCCCGTGGCTGCACGGGGCGAGTCTCCGGGATCTCTACCAGAGCCTCGGAAGCGAGTGGGGGCGTGAAATCATGCACGATGATGTCTGGATCTGGCATCTGATGCGACGGATGGAGGCCCGGCAAAAGAAATGTGTCGTGATCGCGGATGTCCGGTTCCCCAACGAGCTCCGGTTCATCCGGGACAACGGCGGGGTGACCGTCTATTTGGAACGCGCATCCGTGCCGGAAGCATCCGTGCCGGGCGGCAACTATGCTGCGTGGCGCAGACACGTGTCTGAACATGCCGTGCACAAACGGCAGTTCGACATGGTGATCCAGAATAACGACCTGCTGGATCTACAGCGCCGCATGGAACAGCTCATGCTGAAGCTGACGGAGCGCGGCAACTACATGCCGGCTCCGCTTTTCCAGCGCTGGCTCACCCGGCTGTGCCGAAACTGAAGCGGGGAGATCTCCGCGCCTGTTGCCCCATCGGGTACAGGCGCGGAGGATTTTATAGAACCAGTCCGATCACTCGTCTGGCACCCGGCGGGGCGCAAAACGAGCGCTCACAAGGCAGCGGGGGCGGCATCGGGAGGTGTCCGAGACCCGCCCGAGGGGTGGGTCCCCGAGGGAGGCTCGGGGTCTTGACAACGGATTTCCGGGGGAGTACGTTAGGCTTCAGGTCGCTTCCATCCAGAGACCGTAGGCGTCAGGGGGAGCGGGAAATGGGATCCAGGCCATGATTCGTGGCACCGGGTTCTGGCAAGCGAAGCCGCGCGGCAGGTCTTCACTTGCGCCGATTCCAGAGGTAACATGTTTTTTATAGCCCCTCCTCGCAAGAAGAGGGACTGGGCCAGCGTGCTCCGGTACGCTGGGAAATGGGCCGGCTGCGGCTATGCAGCACGGCAAATGAATGGCGCTTGAGCGCCGGGGAAAGCGGTTCGCCCCTGCAGCTTGCTGCAAGGAACCGCCCATGCGAATCCTCGTGATTCGCGATGGGGTGGGCGGGGAGACGCTTAGGCGCCTCCCCGCAGCCATCACGACCAGCGGCAGGTTGGCCGTTTCCCAATAGATCCCCGAACAGCAGGCTTGCCCCCACGGGCGGGCATTTGCTTTTCGATCGGTTTCATCTCCATTCCGGCATTTCCGGTGCTCACGCGCTGGGAAAGGGCCTCTCTTGTCACAAGAGAGGGAAAGCAACCGGGCGGCGCATCTGGTGCCGTGGAGGTAAAAATGTACCAGTTCACAAAAATCAACCAGCGCCAAATGGCGCAGATCAAGAAAGCACGTCGGGCTCTCCTGGCCCAAGCGGTCAAAGAGGGCGGCCTCACGTCACTCAATGTGACTGGGAAGCCGAGTGCTTGGAAAGAGGACGGGTGCACCGTCCAATACTTCAATATGGGCGGCGGGGCCTATGGTCTCCGCCTTCGGGCAAAGGGGGACATTCCCCCCAATGTTCGTCGCCTCCTTGAGGCGGCGGGCGTATCCGGGGGCTGAGAACCCCCATGTCGAGCAGTTGACTCGACAGAAAACTCTCAGTGGGGCGATCGGGGGGCCATGCCTCCCGATCGTTTCCGCTCCCATCTCTCGCTGTGTCTTGGCCGCCCACCAGGTGCGGGTGTGCGGACAATAGATTTCGCTCCGTTCCACGAATTCTGCCTTCCGGCATTTCCGGTGCTCACGCGCTGGGATAAGGGCTCCCCTGCATCACGCATGGGGAGGAAAGCAAACGAGTTGGCACCCTGGTGCCACGGAGGTAGAGATGTACAAGATTGCGATCGATGTGGACGGCGTGCTCCTCGATTTTGATGGGGCGTGGAAGCTCCACGCCGGGCTGGCGTTGCATCGCCGGCTGACACGGGTCTCAAGCGCCTACGATCTCGGCGAACGATACGGGCTCACCCCCGCGGAAGTGACGCTGGGGTGGCAGAAGTTTCACGAGCTCCACGGATGGGGGGGATGCACAGATCTCCCGGGCGCGGTGGAAGCGGTGAAGACGCAGATCTCGAAAGGAGCCGAGCTGCACGTCATCACGGCCATGAACCCCAAGGCCATGGACTGGCGTATCCGGAGACTCAGGGAACTGGGAATTTCAGGGAGGCTCCATGTGCCGCCCAGGAAGGTGTACCGGTCTGCGTATGGAAACTGGGACAAGGGGCCGCTTTTACGGCGGATCCGGCCGGCGTTCTATGCCGACGACCAGTGGCCGCACTGCAGGGTGGCGCGGGATGCTGGAGTGACGTTTGTGGCTCGCATCCACGCGGAACACGACGGACACGGAGAGCCGGTGACCGGAATAACGGAGTACAGATCTCTGGCAGAGGCGCTGGCGGCCTTTGACGCAGAGAGAAGTCGGGCCCGCCAAACGGCCTGAATGATCATCCACCAAAACCATACCGGAAGCCCTGCTTCCGGTATGGTCTGCCAGCAGCCGAATTCGAGCAGATGGGGTGTCGGGGCGCGAAGTGCCCGGGCGCGAAACCATCCCGCGTCAGCGGGATGAAGCAATCCTTGTTCATCGTTCATTGGGCGGCCCGTTGCGGGCCTGGAGGAAAGCCATGTCAACAACAAAACTGACGTCCGACGAGACGGCAGACCTGTGCGGCGCATTGATTCCGATCCTGGTACGGCGGTCGTCCGCCGAATTTGATCTCAGCCAGATGGCATCGTCGTTTGGCGCGTTCTGTCACGCGTATGGGGTAGAGGTCGATCTCGACACCGTTCTTGCACTCGCCTGGGAGGCCAATCTCAGCCTGTGGCAGCGGACCACCTGGTCTCTCCCGGGTGCGATGCGCAAAACCGGGACGCATGCTGGTTTTCAGCGCTCTCGCGCTGGAGAAAGGGTCCGTCGCACAAGCGGCGGGAAACACACACTGGGCCGATAGGTCCGGAGAGAGGCAATGCAGACGATAGCAAAGAAAATAGTCGACTGGAGTGTTGTCGAAACGCAGGGCGTTGAAACGCCAAGCGTGGCCAACGCAAAGGTGAAACCGGCCGAGCCGGTGGCCGGACGGGCAGCCGAACCGGCGACGCAGGTCGCCCAGAGGCCGGAGCGCCTCGAGGGGTCGACCTACAAGGTCAAAACCCCGCTGTCCGAACACGCGATGTACGTCACGATCAATGACATCGTGGTGGACTGCGAGGGAAGACGGGAGGTGAGACCTTTCGAGGTGTTCATCAACACCAAGCACCTCGAGCACTACCAGTGGGTAGTGGCACTGACACGGGTCATGTCTGCCCTCTTCAGAAAGGGAGGGGACGTGGCTTTCCTGGTGGACGAGCTCAAGGCAGTGTTCGACCCGGTCGGCGGGTATTGGAAAGAGGGGCATTTCATGCCCTCTTTGATTGCCGAGATCGGGTATGTCCTGGAACAGCACTTCACCGAGATCGGGATCCTGGACCGGCGTGAGCAGGACCCGGAACAGAAAAAGCTGATCGCCGAGAAGCGGGCAGCTTATGAGGATGCCAATCGCCAGCAGGATGCGTTCGCGAAGGGAGGGTTCCCGGCGGGAGCCCAGCTCTGCAGCAAATGTCATGCGGCAGCGGTGGTAGTTCTGGACGGGTGCAAAACCTGTCTCAACTGCGCCGATTCCAAGTGTGGGTAAGAACCACGCGTGCGGGTTGGGGAAACGGTGGATTTACGCATAAGTTGCGACTTATCCGTAATCCCCGTCCCCGCCCGCGGGAAGGCCGATGCGAATTCCAGCGTTCCCAGTGTTTCAACACTGGCGAAAGGCCCGACGCAAGCGCGACGGGGAAACACCACATGCCCTGTGGGGCTGGAGGGAATGCAGATGAATGAGATGAGTGCGACGAGCAGAGAGTTGCCACCATGGCGGCTGGCCATGCTGGAGGACGGCATCCTCGATATCGAGGAGGTCCGGCTGGTGGGGCGGGTCACGTATCTGGTCGTGACCTGGTTCAAGGACGGATCCGCGCAGACCCAGCTGGCGCGTGACAGGGCGGGCGACCGCCGTCTGATCGGGAATCCGGTCACGCACCGTGCGGCGGACCGTCATTACGTCCAGTGTCTGGCCGAACGGATATTAAAGTATTGACGCGAGATCCATGCGGGTGGCTGTATGCCACCCGCAATGGGTACAGAACAACCGGTTTTCGGTGCTCACACACCGGGAAAAGGGCCCGTCGCGCAAGCGGCGGGGAGAAATCAAAAGCCGGGCCTTACGGGCCGGCCCGTAGAGAGGAGACCGATGATAAATCATCTACTGTTACCAACGACGCTGAGCATGCACGAAATGTTCATGCGACAGGCCGGCGGCGCAGCCCTGTCGGGCGACATGGACAAGGCGTTGCGTTGCATGATCTACGCGCACCAGAGTTATACGAAAGCCGCGCGGATGAATGACGAGGTAGCCACTTCGTATGTCCTGGCATGCCTCGAAGCCAGAAGTGAGAACGATACGGATAATCCCGAGGGAATGCTGGATGACATCCTTGCCAAGATCGAGACGGCAGTAAAAGACTCGAATCCAGCGGATCAATCGCCGCTTGCGGACGATCTCTGGCATGAGATGACGGGCATGGACCCCATATACCGCCTCGTCACGAGAACGGACAGGAACGGCGTTCCCTTGACGGTTCGTGCGTATCCAGACCTGCGTAACGCGCACCGGGTCATCGCACAAGCCGCGCTGAAGGATAGCGCGGTGGCCACGCTGTACGCGCAGGCGTGTCTCGAGTGCGGAAAGGAGCTGGCCCCGCCGGACGCCCGGCGGATGCTGGTGGACATCGTTGACACGATCGAAAAACAGGTCAAACGCGTGCGACAGGCGGATCAATCGCCGCTTGCGGACGATCTCTGGCATGAGATGACGGGCCTGGATCCTGCATACCGTCTCGTCTTTGGAGTGGGAACGGACGAGAACGGCGGGCCGATGATGGTTCTAGTGCATCACGGTTGATGGAACATCCGGGACACACGGCGGCTTGGCCCGCCGTGTGGATCCGGGGGGCGTTCCCAAACAACGAGTTGACACTTTTTCGGTGCTTCGGCACCGGGAAAAGGGCCCGTCGCGCAAGCGGCGGGGAAATCTACCTCTCGGCACCAGGTGCCGCGGTACCAAGTGCCGCTAGGAGGAGAAATGTGGATCGATGATAAAACCTTGCTCACTGAAAATGGTGAGCGCGTAGACCTGACCCCATTGATTTGGGGCTAGGTTCGAGGGAGTAAGCGAGACGGCGTCTGAACCGCCGTCTCGCGGATCCCGATCCGGGGTGGTTCCACCTCTGTCACTGGCCGGCATGCCGATATGGCGCCGGTGGCAGAGGTGGAACCACACTGGAGTAAGACATGAAAGACGACAATGTTGCCGTTAATGTTGCTGTTACGGTTCTGCATGAGAATGGCAGAACCTTCCTTAAAGAATGTCATGGATGCGAGAAGGCGACGGTCACGGAAGTCCCGGCCACCACAGGAGAAATCCTGGCGTGGGCGCGGGACATCTACCGGGGTCGCCTCACCTCCTTTCAGGAGGTGATTAAAAACAGAGGCGGTGAACGGGTCAGAACGATCACCGTCTAGCTGAAAGGGGCGCCGCTTTGCGGCGTCCCTTTTTTTCAAGCGCTTTCCGTTTTTCGGTGCTTCGGCACCGGGAGAAGGCCCGTCGCGCAAGCGGCGGGGAAATCGTCAATCGCCCCCGAGGGGGCTGGAGGGAAAATGAATCAGCCACAAATGAATGTGCTGCGCCGGGACAACGCCGGCAACTGGCACGGGAAACAGGCATTCGCCAGACAGGCGAGGGCCTTGCTTAAAAACCTGGCCATCGCGATGGGCCTCAAGCCGGGCGAATACGATCTCGCCTCGATGCGGGGCGGGATTGCGGTCAATGGGGAAATGGTATTGCACACCAACACCGTCTACATCATGGTGGGCGCCCTGCCAGACCAGGTTCTGGTGAGGGCCTGCAGAAGCAGGCGCGACTATAAGGGGTACGCCAATCACTGGATACCCGTAGCAGCCCTGTTCGATATGGATGGGATGCTCCGCATCATCCGGAAAGTACAGGAGGATCGGGAGGACACATGGTCAAAACATTCTTCCGCCTGATCGGCACCGGGCTCACGGTCAAGGGTATGGATATACCGGCCGTTGTGGCGCTGGCCGCCGAGCTGAGAATCCAGATTGCGGAACCGGACTGGACCACGGTGGAAGCGGCGCAATCCTTTCGGGAAGGGTTGAACGCCTGCCCGGATGCGGACGCCTTCCTGTCCCTTCTCTGGGAGACGGGCGATCTGGTTCGTATCCTGCCGGAATATCGGCGGGCGGACCAGCTGATCCAGTCTCCGACCTTTCATCCGGAGGGATCAGTATGGAACCACATCCGTGAGGTGGTTGCACGGGTCGATCCGGCCTATCGGATGAGTGCGTTGTTGCACGACATCGGCAAGCCGGCGACCGCAAAGCGGATCCAGGGCAACCTGGATGGCGCGTATCAGTTCCCGAAACACGCGACGGTCGGGGCGGATCTCATCCGTAACCAGGTTGCGGCACGTCTCGGACTGGATGAGTGGGAAACAAACGAAGCGGCTACGGTTGCGCGTCTGCACCTGGTGCCGCTGCGGTCAGACCGGACTCCGGACCGGATCCGCAAGTTCCAGGAGGCAGCGGGACCACATCTTGCGGCCCTGCACGCGGTGTGCAAAGCGGACGTCGGAAAGCTCTGGGGGTTTTTTGAAGAGCCCTTCTTCGAACCGTCGGCTGTAGCGTTGCCGTGAACCTGGAAGATGCACTTTCGGACACTGCGAAAACGGCACTGAACCGTCTGAAGGATGGGGCCGTCCAAGCAGCCATCGCGGGTGATCTGGACCGGGCATGGGACTGCATGAGTGAAGCGGGTCGAATCTTCAGAGAGGAGGCCAATAGCAGCAGTGCCGTGGCGCGCGAGTATGTTCTCAGGGCCATCGAGAACAGTAACGAATGTGATCGTGACGAAGCCAACCGCATTTTGCTGGAGGCGCTGGCCAATGTCGAAAACGCCGGAACGGAAGCGGAAGCCGATCACATCTGGGAACAATCCACGGGAGTGGATGCGACCGAACGGTTGGTGCCAAGTCGCGATCCGAACGGATCCATGACATTAGTTCTGGCCCACCGGGATGCCACATAGGGATACTTCCCCAAGGGATCTGTCTCGCCCGGAGAGATGCAGCGGATCTTCCGCTGTATTTCTCCCGGCGGGGCCATTACAAACACTGTTTTTCGGTGCTCACGCACCGGGAAAAGGGCCCGTCGCGCAAGCGGCGGGGAAATCAACCCAATCGGTCCATTCGGGACGGGAGAGGTTAGCATGAAATTTGTAGTCGAATACACCTTGCCCTACGTACATGTAGTCAGGGTGGGAGTGGCGGCAGCCACCCAGGAAAAGGCGATCGAAAAGGCCGAACAGGCCTTCTCGGACTGCTCGATCTGGGAGGACACCAAGAAAATACCGCTCCTCGAGGACGTCTTCGAGGAAGTGGGCGATACGGCAGAAGCCGTTCGATTTACCGCAGAGGCCTGCCGAAAATGGCCGAAGCGGTCCCGTACGGTGCGCAACAAGAAGTCTGACGAGTGGGCGCAAATAGCAGTCGAGCTGCTGGTTGCGGCCTATAAAAATGGAGCCGAAAGCAGCGGCAGCGTCGACTGGTCAGACCTGGACGCGGCGGCCGAGGCAGCCCGGAAATCCGCGAGGCTGCGGAAATGAAAAAGGCGGCAGCCGGCAAAGTCGAGATCCGGACTTCGGATGATGAAAAGGCTTACGACTTGGCCATAGAGTCAATTCGGGCGGCTGAACACGTCAGTCACTGCGTAGCCCACCGGATGCTGATCACCATGGTTGGCGAGATCGATGGATGGGAAGAGCCTTACCAGAGGGATGCGGTCTGGGAGTCTTTGACCGGAGTCGTCGCAAGCGAGCGGCTGACGATGATGTACGACCAGAGTGGCACCCTGGTGTTTGCGAGGGCCAATTCCCCATGTCACAGGTGAGCGGCCGGAGCACGTCGGGGGTTCAGCAGCTGTTCGTCAGGGACGCCAGCGGAAGCTATATTCCAGCTGGCGTCGCCGAAGTGGTGGGGACCGCAAAGAATCTCATCGGCAAACAGCTGGCGAGAAAAAGCCGGAGGCTCAACAATCCGGAGATAGCGATCGATTGGCTGCGTTTCAATCTCTGGGATCGGTCACGCGAGACGTTCTGCGTGATCTATCTCGATGCCCAGCATCGGGTATTGAAGGTGGAGGAACTCTTTCACGGCACGCTCACGACCTGCGCAGTCTATCCACGCGAGGTCGCCAAGCATGCCCTGATAGAGAACGCGGCAAATGTAATTGCCTGCCACAACCATCCCAGTTCATGCCCTGATCCGTCAGAAGATGATATCGCCATGACCAAAAAGCTCAAGGAAGTGTTAAGCCTGATTGAGGTCAATGTGATCGATCACATTGTGATCGGCGGCGGAGAGGCAATCAGCATGGCCAAAAGAGGACTGATATGAAAGGAGGTTATCCAATCCGGGCGGCTTCGGCCGCCCCGGATTGGAGGACAGGGTCGAGGGAACCGGCAACGAGCTGATGTTTTTTCGGTGCTTCGGCACCAGGGAAGTGCCCGGATTCGAACTGTGCGGCCGTAGGGCCGTTGCAGGGGCTCAATTCAATCCATTTGAATGAGGAAATCATCATGAAAAAGCAAATCCATCGCCCACGCAACAGAGTTGCGCAGGCCATGGGCGGAGAGGCGGCCCGCAGGCATGCCGGTCTGCATCGTCCGGACGCAAAAGCCGAGCGACGCCTGAAAAGGGAGCAGCTGCAGAAAATCATCCGTCAGGTTGTCCTCGAGGACAATGACCATGTCTGGTGAAGTGCAGTTCAGTCTCCCACTCCATCGGGTAACACCGGCCGAGGGATCGCGCCGGCCAGAACAGGGCCGGGATCAACCCGGTTCGCCCGGCCGCCAGGGACTCCCTGCGGACAACGAGCTGACGGAAGCTGAGTGCCAGGGCATACACCAGGCGTTGTTTGATACGCTGGAGTGCGAACTCAAGCAGTGGCACAGGATGGATGAAGAGGAGCGTGGCGAGTGGCTGGACTGGATCATGGCGCCCATCCCCTGGGGAGGGGCCTATCGCGAACCGTCCGCCGACCTTCTGGCGCGCATCAAGGCGCTGGGGGCGGAAGCGGCCGCGAATCCGTTTGACCGCGAAACACGCGCGGAGAAACGATCCGAGATCCGGGCCCTCCTGGAGGATGCCGGATGCCTGGTACCGGGATCGTTTGCGGCCTGCTGTCTGGCCGCCGGGCTGGATCCGGAGATCATGCAAAGCTCTCTGTGTCAAAAGCTCGATATGATGCCAGCTAATTGCAGTGTGGCATGAGCCTGTCAGATCGGATGACAGGGAGATGGGGGGAGCTATACTCCGATCTGCTCCCTGAGTTGCTGCCCGCCATGGAGGCACCGCTGCAACACCACCCCTGTCCGCACCCGGGGCATATCTCCAGACACGGTGATGCCTTTCGGCTCTTCCGCGACTGGAACGAAAGCGGTGGCGGGGTCTGCAACACGTGTGGGGCCCGACCCAACGGGGTACTCATGCTCGAGTGGCTGTTGGGCCTGGACCGGGATACGGTGGTTGCCATCATACGGGACTGGGTGGATCGGGTAGAACCGGTCTCAGCCCGTGTACGTTGGCGAACCCCCGCAATCGAGCAGACGACCCAGGAAGACGACCTGAAATTGGCCTCCTGGCTGTCCCAGCTCTGGAGCCAGGCGGCTCGGATAGGGGATCCGGGAGCGGAGACCGCGCGCAGCTATCTCCGTTCTCGCGGCATCCCGGACTGGCTGATTATGCGGACCGGGAACCTGCGTGGCGTCCCCAGCCTGATCACGGGACGGGGAAGCCAGGAGGCGTACCCCGCTCTGCTCGGCCGCTATCAGGGATCGGACGACCAGCCGATCGCGGTGCACCGGATATGGTGTACGGCGGAGGGCAAGGCTCCGATCGAAGTGCCCAAAAAGACGACTCCACACCGCTCGGATCGGGCGATGCGGGGAGGGGCGATCAGGTTGTTCGAGCCCTATCGCGGCACGCTGGGCGTGGCCGAGGGGATCGAAACGGCGTTGGGCGCCAGTCTGGTGGGAAACATGCCCGTCTGGTCATGTCTCTCATGCGGGCTGTTGTCCTATTTCGTCCCGCCGGAAGGTGTGCATCATCTGCACGTATGGGGTGATGCGGATCGTGCCGGCATCGAAGCGGCAGAGAGACTGGCCAAACGGGCCAGTCACGTCAGGGTCACCATTCATATCCCGGAAACCACGGGGATGGACTGGCTGGACGTCTGGAATAAAAGTAACGAGATCACTGATCCGTCAGCGTGAACCACAGGGTTCATGCTGGCGGATTTTTTTTGCCATTTCAAAATCAATACATTCCACGAGCTGCGGCATCCCCACCCTGTCCCTGGCTGTTGGACCATAAAAAACCGCCAGCAGGCATACACCCGCTGGCGGAGTTGGGGTTTCCTGACCGGAGGAGGGCCAGGGTGGAGAATCGTCGCAGATCCATCCACAGATACAAGTTTACCATATCGGAAGACTAGATCAAGACTTTTTACGAGAGACCATCTCGTGCCAAATCACAGCCTGGTCAATCAGCCATCCAAAATCAGGCCTCGGCTCGAGCTCGAGCCGGCTCCGGCGCAGAGGCGAGTGTTTCGACCCAGGTGATGATCGCATCGAGATCGTCGATCGTCTGACGCCTGAATCCGGGCAGCACGCCCCCGATCAGTCGTCCATAGGATCGGCTCATCAGGCGGTGGTCACAGACAAAGACCACTCCGCGGTCGTTTTCGTTGCGAACCAGGCGTCCGACCGCCTGGGCCATGCGACGCGTCGCTTCCGGGAGCACCAGATCGCGAAAGGCGTTTCCACCGCGCGCCACACACCACTCGGCCCGCGCCTCAGCCATGGGATCCTCGGGTTGTGCGAAAGGCAGTTTTGAAATAATGACGGCCTCGCAGAGCGGGCCGGGAAGGTCCAGCCCTTCGGCCAGGGACGCGACGCCGGCAAGTATCGCCACCGCACCCGCGTCGATGTGGGCGCGGAGGGATTCCACGAGAGAGGGGAGGGGTTCCTGTCCCTGGCAGACCAGCGGCAGGTCAGGCAGGGCTACGCGGACACGATCCAGCACCAGATCGAGCTCGCGCCACGAGGTGCAGAGCAAGAGGATGCCGTGGCCATGATGGTCCCCGTGCGGGTCCGGCTCATTCCGGGCGGGCGTATTCCGTGCGAACCGTCTGGCCAGGGCCACCGCCAGGCGCGCCACGCGTGCGGAATGCTCGTCGGTCATGTTGGGATCGTTGCCGAGTCGGGGGGCGACCAGCATCGAGCGCCGATAATCGAACGGTGACCCGATCGTAAGCCGGTGGGTGGCGGGGGGCAGGCCGAGATCGGAAAACAGGTAATTCCAGCCGGAGGAGGTACGCAGGGTGGCGGAGGTGATGACCGCGCCGCGGGTACGTTTCCAGATCCGCGCAGAGAGTTCGGCCCCGACGTCGACGTGGCTCGCGTGGTATTCGTCCGGTGTGCACCACACGGCGACGGGAGAGTCCGGCTGTTCGGCCGTGAGCAGGCGGGTCACCCGGGACAGGTCACACAGACGCTGGTGACCGATGCCGAGCTCGATCTGCAGTTTCTCAACGCCGCCGTCGGCGGATCTGCCGCTCTGCTGCGTGTCGCGGACGGTCGCCAGCATCTCGCCGACTGCGAGTTCGGCGTCTTCGATCGCGGAGGCCAGTGTCGCCGCGGCCTGGCGCAGCTCATCGGGCACACCGGCAGACAGGGTGAAACGCAGGAGCGGCTTGCCGCCGGTCAGCAATTGGGGAGCGGGAACCCGGGACAGATCCATTTCGGCCTTGGCCAGGGCCGCAACAGCCAGGTCGAGATCGGAAACCTGACCGACCCGGCCGTAGAGCGCACGCAGGTGCGAGAGGGCGCGGATCATGGCAGCGAGTGCACGCTGGGCCCGGGCGGGGTCGAGCCGACCGGAAAACGCATCGCGCGCGATTTCGCCGACCCGGTGACCTTCGTCGAAAACGAGATAGGACTCGTCCGGCGGGGGCAGGATACCACCGTGGAATCGCGAAGACAGGACCAGTGCGTGGTTGGCGACGACGATCCGGGCTTTCCGGATCCGTTTCCGCACGGAAAGCATGGGGCAGGCACCGCGGTAGCGGCACTTGCTCCCAAGACAGGTTCCCCGTTTGGCGCCGATCGCATCCATGAGATCAGCCCCGATCCGGCCGCGGCGAGCACCACCGGGAGGGGGTCCCTCGGGAGTGGCTACCTCGCCGTGTGAGCTGATATCGTCGATGGTTTGCGGGCACCCGGCCCCGGCATTAGGGGCCGCAATCATCTGTTCGAGCGCCTGGCGCAGGGCCTTCGTCTCCCCTCTCCGGGGTTTGCGCGGCCAGCGGGCGGTGCCCTCAAAATCGTCGGCGTCGTCGAACAGGTGCCCCTGATCCGGGTGTACGCCCAGAAGGCCGGCCATGCGGTTGAGGCACAGATATCGCTGACGGCCGACGACCACCAGCGGTTCGGCGTCCAGGTACGGGTCGCCCAGAATCGAGTGGAGCAGGGGCAAATCGTGGCGGGCCAGCTGGTGCTCGAGAAGGAGGGTGGCCGTACTCACGACGACCGGATGCCCGGTGAGCGAGGAGATGGCCGCGCCGGCCAGAAGGTAGGCCATGCTTTTCCCGGTCCCGGTCGGTGCTTCGGCCGCGATGATGGTACTGGGCGGACGCAGCCCCGCGAGCACCAGGGCGCAGGTCTCCGCAAACTGGAGCTGCGCCGCCCGGGCAGTGATATCCGGATGCGCGGAAAGGGTCTGGTAGAGCTCGCCGACCAGACTCGTAACGGTGTTTTCATCCAGTGGCGGGGGTTCGGTGCCATCCGCCGCCAAGGCGGGATTCTGCATGCGGATGCCAACCTGATATATGTTGAACTGTACCTCTCCATCATACACGCCGGAAAGCCTGAAACAAGAGTTTTCATGGGTAATATCATGATTCTTGCAAACTATTGTTTGGTCCAGAATCAGGAGTAAAATGGAAGTAGGTACAAACGGGATCGGAAGCATGTTCCACGCACGGAAAAACACCACGATCGAGCTGCCGGGCGGGGACCTGGATCTGGTGGCACCCCTGCCCCAGCGGATCCATCTCGAGGATCTCGCGCGCGGGCTGGGCAAACTCTGCCGCTGGTCGGGGCAGATCGACGGATTCTATTCGGTAGCCGAGCATTCGCTGCTCGTGGCACGCCTGTGTCCCGAGCGGTGGCAGCTCGACGGGCTGCTACACGATGCACACGAAGCGCTGATGGGTGACATCATCACGCCGGTCAAGTGGGCCATCGGATATTCCAGGATCAGGAAGATCGAGGATCGGCTGCTCCGGGCGGTCTACATGTCGTGCGGGGTGCCCCTGCCGGATCGCGAGCAGAGGGAGGCCGTCCAGCGGGCCGACGCGCATGCTGCCCGTATTGAGTATCATCATCTCAAGTACGGGAAAGGGGGCGGGAACCGGCATCCCTTTATCAGGCGACTCGTACCGGAGGAAGCAGCCGCGCGTTGGCTGGCGTCCGTGCACTGCCTGATCGATGGCGGGACACTCGATGTGCCAGGCACCTTGTCCTTTTCGGAGCCGGAGGAGCAGGAATCCGTGTGCTTCGGCCAGTTACCCCAGGAGAGACTATCGTGAAAAAAGCAGCATTGGCGATCGCCATTTTTGCCCTGGTCGGTCTGTCGGCGTGCAGCCATTCACTCACGCACAAACAGACTGCACACCTATTGACGAAATACCTGAACGGCGATGTGACCGCTCTGGCACAGCTCCAGAAGTTTGCCAGACGGGGGGATGTCGAGGCGGAAGTCGACCTGGGACACATCTACCGAAACGGCAGGGGCGTGCCCATAAACGACGCCAAGAGTGCGTACTGGTATCGAAAAGCTGCGAGACGGGGTAATACCGGGGCGGAAGTCGACTTGGCGGGCGACTATGCGAACGGACAGGGTGAGCATAAGAACTTAACGAAGGCCGTCCACTGGCTCAGGAAAGCCGCCGAACAAGGCGGGAAAGATGGGGCAATAGCCCGGTGGTATCTCGGCTTGATGCAGAAACACAGATAATCCAGTGATGCGTTTGACCGCAGCCGATCTCGAGGCGCTGCGCCGCGCCCGTCCGGAGCTGGTGGAGCAGCTCGTTGTGCCCAATGTTCCAGATCGTCGGGCAGGATCGGGGGCGGCCAATGCCGAACTCCTGAACATCGTCCGGACAGCTCTGCGGGTACCGGCCCTGCGCGGCCAGCAAATCCGGGCCGTAACCGAATATCCCGTCGTTCTGCCCAATCCGGCCAGCAGACGGGGAGTTTCGCGCTATCGGATCGACGTCGCCATTCCCGCCAGGAAAATCGGGATCGAGATGGATGGTTTCCGTTATCACGCGCGGTTCCCCAAATCGTTTCGGGCGCACACGCTTCGGCAAAACGCGCTCATTGTCGGTGGCTGGCGGCTCTTGCGCTACACCAGGGGGATGCTGGCGGATCCGGACCGGATCATGGAAGACCTGCGCCAGCTGCTTTGAGCCATCCTGGATGCTCTGGCGAAGAAGCCGGGTTGAGCGGAGTTGCCTCGAGGTAGGGCGCGCTCAAAAACCAAGTGCAACATTTTGTGGGAGATCATGTTGCATGGGAAAAATCTATACGCAGTTGAATAAGGTTAGTGCGTCAGCGGTTCGAGACATTTTCGCCCGTCATGCTGAGGGCTGTTGACGTAGGTACTGACAGGATAGGCGTCGAGATCATCGTACGCATGGGGCGCGAGCAAGGACGCGAGCCGGACCGAATCCGCATCCGAAGCGTCGAGCCAGACGGCGCAGGCCTCGGCGCCCAGGATCACCGGCATGCGGCGATGTATGGGCGCCGCAAAGGGGTTGGCGGCGGCGGTGATGATCGCGTAGCTGTCGCGATCCTGGCTTTCCGCGCCCTCTGTGTGCCACGGCGTCCATATTCCGGCCATAGCAAAGAGCCGATCGTCCCGGAAGTGAAAGAAAAACGGCTGTTTTCCGGTCGTCTTGTGCTGCCACTCGTACCAGCCGCTCGCCAGCACCAGGCAGCGCCGGTTGCGCGCCGCCTGTCCGAACATGGGTTTCGCGAACAGGGTTTCCGCCCGCGCGTTGATCTGCGCCTGGTTCGGGTCCTTCATCCAGGACGGTCTGAATCCCCAGCGCAGCGCCTCGAACACCGGCACGCCCTCCTTCATGCGGATGACCGGCGCGGTCTGCTGCGGGGCAATGTTGTAGCGCGGGGGAAACGCAGACACCACATCAGCCAGTTCTCCGGGCAGGAGTGTGGTCTCAGTGAATCGGGCGGTATAGCGTCCGCACATGTTGCGCGTGGATCCTGTGCAGGGTGGTTTCCCACCTCTGGATTCTATAGCGTCCCGGCTTTTCGAAGCTGGGATGATCGACTAAAGCAATGTCGCTGCGGCCAGAGCAGCAAGAATGGCCGCAATGGCTGACCAACGTGCGGCCAAACTGTTCAGCGCCGACGACTCGGAATAAGCCTGCATGAGCGCGACAATCCACGCATCTTGCTGCATCTGATGGCTACCGGAGCGTTCCCCGCCACGCGGTTCTACGCCTATTCTACTGGCCTGCCACCAAAGGTATGCGGCCCTCGCCGAAGCCAGGGAAGTGCTCAGCCCAAGGACGACGGGAGCCACTTGCCCTATCAGCATCATTGCCTCGCTTTCTTATAGACTTGCTGGATCTGTGCGGCGATCACGGCCAGCTTCGCGTTACCGGCCATTGCCGTATCGACGTCCGTTTGCAAGGCTTGCCCAACCTTCGGCGCGAGCGCACGGAAGGCGGCAACGCTACTGGGTGCAATCATGCCGGATCCTTGAGCCTTCCACAACGTCCAGACCGCATTGCAGCGTTTAGGGTAGGGGGCACTGTGGCATAGCGCATGCAGGCGCAGTCCCGCCTCCTCAATTTTGGCCTGACCTTGACCGATCATGGTGTTGAGACGGGTCAGTTGCTCGGCCCCTTGGGTCGCAAGGTTCTGTATCTCGTTCAACGCCTGCCCGCGGTCATAGGCATCGTTCTGGATATCCAGCACGCAGCTCTGCCATCGCCATGAAGGCACCTTGGCTGCGGCGAGGGGCTCGATGCGCGCAAGGCAAGCGGAGTAGGCCTTGATGTGACCGGCCCACCATGCCCGAACCTTCCCTTGGTTGGCGATCCTCACCTGACCCCACGACTGGTACTGCTGGAGAGCGGCATTGACCTGCTGGGCATAGACGGCGGCCTGCTTGAGTTCTTGCCCAGCGTCGCGGTCCGCAGCGATGTTCGACTGAAGGTGTTGCAGGGCTTGGACGCGGTTCTGGTAATCGGCCTCCGACATCCGATCAAACGTGAATGTCTGGCTTCCTTTGCTCAGGGTGAGGCGGCCGCCCTTGAGGCTCCCGACAAGGATGTCGTCGTCGCCGAACCAGCCGGCGATCGTCGCCAGCGCGCCGGTGATCTTCAGGCTCACGTTCTGGCCGGCGATGCTTCCGACGACGTTGTAGTTGGAGACGTTGGGAGTAGCCCCCGCAGGGTCAATCGTGGTTACCACGATGGCGCCGCTAAGGTGCCCTCGCGGCGCCTCGACGATATGAGCCATCACGATCTGATTGGTTCCTCTGCTCGACACGAAGTAGCCGTTAACCGGCTGGCTTGCACAACCGCCTAGGAGAAGCGCAACGGCCAATAAGCATGCGATTCTGACGGTTGTCCAAGATCTCGCGGCTTCCATCTTGGCGCCCTCTGGAGTCGCGGCCATTATACAGCGCTGGGCTATGAGGCGACACGTGGGGGCGAATAGGGCACGCCGGAAGATGTCGCATGACCATGGCAGAAAGTCCCGGCATCCACGTTACAGGTGGCCGGTCCGGTTCAGGCCCAGAAGCGCACACTGCCGCCGCACCGACAGCTTCCCGCCCCGATCGATCATTTTCGTCCGCTCGGTCCGGGGAAGCGACCGAGCGCCTGTGCTAAAAAATCTCGTTCCACCGTGAGCTCGCCGATCTTCGCGTGCAGCTCCTGGAGCCGTTCCCGATCCACGGGACTCGCGCCGGGGTCACCGCCGAACACGACAGCGGTGCCCTCCAGCAGCTCCTTCTTCCAGCTGGTCACCTGGTTCGGATGCACCTCATACTGCTTGCCAATCTCGACCACGGTCTTCTCGCCCTTCAGGGCTTCGAGAGCGACCCGGGCCTTGAATGCAGGGGAAAAATGTATAGCAGTCCGCCTACTTATCGCTGTGTTCGAAAAAACCGAGCCACCTCTAAGGGCTTGCGCGGCAGATTCGGTCAAATTGTGATATATCCGATAAACGGCATTATCGGCGATTTAGGAGTAGACTGCCCGTATGGCCCCGTCTGCCCCGGCACCCCCCGTCCTCCCGTCGTTCAAGGACGCGAGCGCCGCCATCCCCGAGCCGATCGCCCGGGCGGCTGACCTCTGGCTCGCACGCTATGGCCCGCACACGCGCCGTCGCTATGCCACCGAGTGGCGCCGGTTCGTGCTCTGGGTGCATGCAACACGGCCACGCGCCGGCCTACCGGGTCCCGGCTTGCCGGACTCCGGGTTCCGCTGGGAAGATCCGGACTATGGCGCGGTGGCGGACTACGCCGTCTTCCTCAGCCGGCCTCCCAAAACCTGGTGCGGCCACCGGTACCCGCAGGATCATCCGCGCTGGCGTCCCCTGACCGGCCCCCTGGATGCGGCAACCGTCGCCCAGGCCATTACAGCCCTGTCGAGTTTCTACGCCTGGGCGGTGAAAGAAGGATCGATCTATCGCAACCCGTTCGCGCTCTGGCGCGAGCGCCAGCCTGTCGCCAACCGGCCGGAAGCCGCTGACGCCATCCGCCCGCCTGCACGCCGGGAAAGTTTCGATGTCCGTGCCGCCCGGGTCGCACGGCGGGCGCTTTCCGAACGCGAGCTTGCGGCGCTCTCGGAAGCGATCGCGTCGTTGCCGGCGAATACGGATCCGGAACGGTTTGTGCGCGAACGGGCGCGGATGATTTTCGACCTCGGGCTCTTGCTGGGACTCCGGATTGGGGAAATCGCCTACTCGCGGATGCGGGATTTGACCCGTGTCCGGCTCGGCGAGACGACGGGATGGTTCTGGTACGGGGTCGGAAAAGGCGGCCAAGAGGCCGGCATTCCGGTTCCGGATGCGCTCCTCGACGATCTCGCACGCTATCGCGAAACCCTGGGCCTGCCCTCGCGCCCGGAGCCGGGAGAGGATACCCCCCTGCTCCGCCGTACTTGTACGGGTATCGCCGGACTGTCCGTGCGCCATACGCGCCAGATCTTCTATGACATGGCCGCACGCGCCGCCGCCGTCAACCCGGATCAGGAGATCCAGAACGCGCTCGAGTCCGCCTCGCCCCATTGGCTCCGGCATACCTATGTGACCCGTCTGATCGAGCGCAACGAGGGCGTGGTCGATCTCGACACCGTGCGCAACGCGCGCCACGCGCGCATCGACACCACCCTCATCTACGCGCACAGCGACCGGAAACGGCGCTACGAATCGGTCAAGTATCTCTCGTGGGCTGCGAACCCCAACCATCGAAGTTGATCCCGGCCCGCTACAACGGGACGAAGTCCGGCTCCTATGAATCGGTTGCCCATCCGCCAGGGGTCAACATGGCAAAGGGTTGATGAGATTCTTTCTCGATGGGAGCGTAGAGAATGGCAGGAAGATCCAGGAACAGGTGAATCGATCGTCCCGAACGCATTTCTTGCAGCGCCCGGTCCCGGGTTGCCCGGTTCGAATACCAGCGGTCCAAATGGAAATCGGTGCCGACGAGGCGGGCCATGGGATCGGTGGGATCCATCCTGGCTCGAATGCCGTAGCGTTTCATGGGCGATTCCGTGCGAATTGACGGCCAATCATAGCCGGGCCGGGTTGAACGTGAGGCGTAGAAATCTACGTCAAGTGCCCGATTTGATGTCGTGAGGTGCATATTCGCGAGCCTTTACCGCAATGCCGAGATGGCCCTGCGCTGGACCGCCACTGGGTTCCTGGAAGGGGAAAAGTCCTTCCGCCGGGTACATGTAGTAAACGATCTCCGGATGCTCAGACCGCTCTCGGACGAATGGTCGCTCCCGTTGACATCGGCTCGCAGGCTGCTTAATCTGATATCCGGCCGTAGCCGGAATCTGCAAATACGAATATGGAACACCACCGGGGGAACCATGCAACAACTCGTCACTAAAATGAAGCAAGTGCAAGACAATATCGCAGAGCTAGAACGTGGCCGAAAGGCCAAGCCCGGGTCGACACTACGAACGGAGTACGAGAGTCTCATCAGACGTGGAAAATGCTTCGTCCCATATAAATTGGGCCCCAAAATTGCGTTTGCGCCGTCACGGTTTACAGGTTATGTGGGCAACAAACTTTCCACGCATGCCAGCAATCCGTATCGCGCTGGTGGACTCACAAACGTTGCTCTCACCAAGATAATCGACTCACCGCCACGGCCTAATAAGAATCTTGAAAATCGTTATATCAGATTCTGTGAGGATACCGATCTGACACTGTCAAATATCAAGCGCAATTACTGGATCCCGCCAGAAATAGCGGATCTTCTGGATGAAGAAGCAGAAGAAAAATCACTGGCATCCATCGATAACAATCCAAAGCTATCCGATACGGAAAGGGAGCAGCTTATACAGGCACGACGCGGTCAAGGACTGTTCCGAGATCGCCTGCTTGATTATTGGAAAAAGTGTTGCGTCACGTCATGCGATCTTCAAATGGTTCTCCGCGCTTCCCATATCAAGCCTTGGCGCCAAAGCTCGAATGAGGAACGTTTAGACAAGTTCAACGGCTTGTTGTTAACTCCAAACGTAGATGCTCTCTTTGATAAAGGCTTGATCTCTTTCAGTGACTCTGGAGAAATGCTGCTATCTCCGCAAGTCTCCCGCAAGATGCTACAGGTGCTCATCGGTAAAACCGAAGCAAGGATAAAAGTAAAGGTAGAACATAAAAAGTACCTCAAATACCATCGAAACCTCCATCGGTTCGGCCGCTGAGGCCTAACGGCTGGCTTTGGTATGAAACCGTACCGCCATCAGGCATCGTATGGGAAGCGTGAGGTGTGGAATTACCATCGCCTGCCCGTCTACCTCCGAGTAGACATAAAGTCTTGCAGCGGACAGATCAAGCAAGGCAAACACGTAAAAGTTTGAAGGCGCTCCCAAAATGTTCCGCTTGCCATTCCTGTCCCCCAATGCTTTTGCGAAAGCGAATCAGTCACCCCGAACCCAGAGTATCACTTCGCATAAGCCAGGGACAAAGGGCCGACTCAACGCGCGTGATATGTTGCTGCTTATCGAAGACCAAACTCAGCAATGATAGCGGGCCTGCTCGCCAGGAGGTTCTCCAAATGGCTATCAGGCCACATCTCAATTCGCAGGGCATTATCGGATTGGTTTTGCATGTCCACGAGAGTAACCGCATCAGTTGTAAACCGCCCCGAAGTGGCGATAACGAGAATGTCTACTCTGGGTGGTTCCCAAAGCCTCATCTGATCCCTGAGTGCTGTTATATCGGTTGCCCCGACGCTCCTGGATTGCCAATGTTTGCACTGAATGATGACTCGTTGCCTTTGTGATCCACCCAGTGGGTCAACATGAACACGATAAACGGATAGATCGCGTCCACGATCGGGGGCACTCGTTTTCGTTAGCCATGTGGGGTTTTCGTAGCCGTTCTCAGATGAGATAAGAACAAAAATCAGACGTTCAAATTGCTCGTCGGTGAGGTTTTCCCACCTGAGTTTTGTTGCCACCGGACCTTTCGGTTTGGCGCTTGCCAATGTGCCCAAATCCTCGATTCCCACCGGAACTGGCTCCAATTCTCCGTACATAGACTTACGTAAATCGACATTGATGCTTGGCCAGTCGTGTTTGATGATGTCGCGAAGATCGACAATCGTCCCGAAACTCAGGTGCCTATGAAGCTCTGCCCATCGCATGGGCTTAGCAATACTACTTCCAAGAAGCGTTGAGACTTGGGCTACGTTTCCCTTTAACTGTTCAAATTCATCGTCAGTTACAACCTCATTTGACGGTCCGTCGCTTTCCAACAGTTTACTGAGATTGTGAAGGTTTGAATCGATAGCATCAACGAGATCTTTGAGCGCATCTCGGATAAGCTCGCGCCGCTTCTGATCAAAGCGATAGCGATATTCTCGAAGTAACCGCGATGGTTCCCCAATCTGACGCTCGACTGACATCATGCTTCCGAGCTCACCGACATCACGCGCATCCCATCGAAGTTGCGCAATTGCATCCAAGTCCATGAGGAAAATCTCCGGCTTCCATCCATCAATCCTGGGAAGCGCAGTTATCAAGGCATCAAAGTTCCGGCAGTTAGTTTCGTAGTCGCGGTTATCTCCGAAGGCTACTCCATTTTGTATGGTGGCCTCGATCTCAACCAGAAGCTGTTCGGCCTTGACAAGATTTGCCTCCGCAGCCTCAAAGTGCCGAAGTGCAGCATTTAACGAGCTCTCAGACATTCAACCTCTGCGAAGGGGTACGTGAACTCTTCCAGCGCAGGCAGTGCGTTGACGATTTTCACAGTCTCCACACTCACCCGCACCACGCGCTTGACGAGGTTGAGAATGTATTGAGGGTCGTTATGTTCCGCTGCCCAGTCATTGGGGTCGTTGGTGATACCGCTGTCTTTGTCCGTGGTCATCTGATAACGCTCCATTACCCATTCCAGTGCGGGCTTGCCGTTGACGATGTAGTCATAGGCTTCTGGTGGAATACCTGCCAGCCGGATACAGTTGTTGTAGATAATCGTGCTCTTGTCATCGGTGAGCCTGCCGTCCACGCGGCTGCGGGCAAAGGCCATTTTCTGGACTCGATACAGCGCCGGGTCACCCAGGTCAAGTTCACCACTCTGTTGCAGAGGGTAAGGCTCCACCGTTTCGTAGTTGAGGTGCCAGTTCGCTAGCGCACGCCCGGCAGTGCTGAAGGCCCAGAAGTAGCGGGCGAAGGGGATGCGCGGCAACTGTTTTTTGAGGTCAGCCTCGAACCGTATTTTGTATTCCGGCGAGTGCAGAATGCCGTAGACGTAATAGAACAAGTCTTCCTTGGTAATAACTGTGTCGGTCTTGCCGTCCGCGCCACTACTACCCGCATATGCCCTGCGAAATGCAGCCAAAGCGTTAGCAGCGATGGCTTCCTGCCGAATCCAACCGGTATCATTTGCCTTGCTCAGCAGGTCATCGTCTTTAGCCTCTTCGTAGTAGTAGAGGGGGAAACATTGGCCTTTGGAAATCATTTCCAAGTCAGGAACAGTATCCGTGATGAGTGCGGAAAATGATTTTGTAGCACCCAATCCCGTTGCTGAAATAACCAGATTCTTCAGCCCCGGCTGCGGGAACAGCCTGGGCATCTGGTAAACCATATCGTTGAACTGACGGTTGAAATAGAGTCGTTGCTTCGTGAATGGCCGGTAAAGGCTGGTGACGATGTCGCTAGCCTCAAACCTGTGGGCCTTCATCTTTCGCGCATCGCTTTTCAGACTGCGTGCCCAACTGATTTTCTTAGGGTCGTTATCAATCACGTCTTCCACGGCGGGTGTTTCGCCTTTAGCATGTTTGACGGCCTGTTCATAAGCTGCCCGCTGATCGTTGTAGAATGCAATCATGCGCCCCATGTTCACGGCGAGCTTCGTGCGGCAGAAGTTGTAGGCCCAGGCGTCGCGGTTTGTTTTTACACCCATTGAATAGATCTCGAACAACTTGAGTTTTTCCTTACCATCCTTATCCCCTAGCGGCAGGAACTTTTCAAACGCCGGGTTGCGCTGATTGATCCAGTCGCCGTGTTCGTTTGGCGAAAGTCTTTGCCAGGGTAGGCTGGCAATGCTGCTGAAGTCGCGTACGATCTTGAGTTTCTCCTCACGGCTCAGATAGTCGCCAATGTCGTAATACCGGATGCTTCCATCACCGGGTTTGTCAGGGCGTTTCACCAGTAGGGTAATGGCGACGGTAGCGCGGCTACCAGAACCGAAAATCTTACCTCCTTCTCGCCGCGAAGTTTCACCGGATGTACGCTGATTGCCCCTCAGATTAAACACATATATCCGGCTGAACTCTTCGGCCAGACACTTGCGCAGGCCATCCATGTTATTGGCATCGATGAAGGAACCGTTCGTCACAAAGCAGATGATGCCCTTGTCTCTGATGCGGTCTGAAGCCCACCGAATGGCGCGGATGTAACTATCGTAAAGACTATTTTTGTTGGTCGCGCTGGAGCGTTCGGCATAGGTTCCGCGAATGCGTTGGTCCAGTTGCGGATACTTGAGATTCTTATTGTCGTCGTTCTCGCTTGTCTGCCCTGCCGAATACGGCGGATTGCTGACAATGACGCGAATGTCCACGGCCTTTTGTCGCTTCACCCGCTTGTTGTTGTCCGGGAACATTTGCTCGTCCAGCGTGCCCTTGCCCTCCGTAAGCTGGAAGGTATCGGTGAGCACGATGCCCTCGAATGGCAAGTAGCCCGCCTGAGGGTTTGTTGCCAACACCTGCCCGTGGTAAGCGGCCTCGATATTCACGGCCGCGATATAGTAGGCCAATAGAACAATTTCATTGGCGTGCAGTTCCTGTGTGTATTTGCGTTGTAGGTCTTCAGGTTTGACAAACCCACCTTGCAACAGGCGAACGATAAAAGTTCCGGTGCCGGTGAATGGGTCGAGAACATGCACGCCCGTGTCCGTGAGCCCCACGCCAAATTCTTCCCGCAGGGCATAATTGGCGCTCTTGAGGATGAAATCCACGACCTCTACAGGTGTAAACACGATGCCTAGCCGCTCTGCCATGCGCGGGAAAGCGGTACTGAAAAACTTGTCGTAAAGTTCGACGATGATGCGTTGCCTGCCCTCCGCATTATCTATACCGCTGGCACGCACCTTGACGCTAGCATAGAAATCGTCCAGTTGTTCCTGTTCCTTGCTCAGGCCCTCGCGATGGAGCAGTTTGAGCATCTCATCCATGGAACGCGAGACGGGGTTCTTTTCGGTGAAGGCGTAGTCCTCAAACAGAGCATTGAACACTGGCTGGGTGATGAGGTGTTGCGCCAGCATTTCGATGGCATCATCCTGACTTACCGACGGATTCAGGTTGTTGCGTAGACCTGACAGGAACTTCTCAAACTTCCTGCGTGGTTCATCGTCCGCTGCTTCCAGTAGGGCTTTAATACGGGTAATATGTTTCTTGGCAATATCGGAGACTTGTTTGGCCCAGGTTTCCCAATAGCGCCGGTCCCCGCACTTGAGCACGATCTTGGCAAAGATGGCATCTCGCCATTCGTCCAAATTGGGATACGCAAGGCTCATCTGGAGCGGCGTTGCCTCGCTTACTCCGGTGTTCTTACTGCCTTCGTCATCTGCGGAGCCTCCGCTCACGCCAATCACCTGGATGTTGTCCGGGCGGTTTTGGTTGAGTTTAAGCTTGTTGATGGTGGCATTGAAACGGTCGTCATGTGCACGCAGTGCCTGTAACACCTGCCACACCACCTTATATTTTTCGTTGTCCCGCAATGCCTCTTCTGGCGACACGTCGGCCGGGATGCCAACTGGAAGGATGATGTAGCCGTATATTTTGCCAGGCGCCGTGCGCATCACGCGCCCGACGGATTGCACGACATCCACCACCGAATTGCGTGGATTGAGAAATAGCACAGCGTCCAGCGCGGGCACATCCACGCCTTCCGACAGGCACCGGGCATTGGAGAGGATGCGACAGATCGTACCGTGTGTGCTGGTATCGGCCTTGAGCCAGTCGAGTTTGTTAGCGCGCACCAGCGCATTCATGGTGCCGTCCACATGATCCACTTCGCAGCGCAACAGGCCGTCGCGTTCCTCTTCGGCTGCCTGGTCAACATATCTACTCACCACGCCAGGGAACAATTCGGAGATACGTCGGCTGTCCTTGATCGTGTGTGAAAAGGCTACGGCCCGGCGCATGGGAGTGGAGTCGTTTCCCATACTTGTCGTTGGGTCGCTGGCGTTGACAGCGAAGCGCTTGGCCAACCCGTTCCAGCAACCGGTAATGCGCACGGCATCGTCCAGGTTCAGTTCGCCATCCCTCGCCAGTTGTTTCTGGAAAGCTTTGCTGACGAACTTCTCATCCACCGCCAGCACCATCACTTTGTAATCCGCCAAGAGCCCCGCACCCACGGCTTCGCCAAAGCCCAGCCGGTACAGTTCTTTTCCATAAAGCTTTTCGTCGTTCATGGAACAAAGAGTAGCGTCGGCTTCCTCGGCCTTGCTTTTGGCAGAATCCGCGTAAATGCGTGGCGTGGCCGTCATATAAAGCCGCTTGTTCCCCCTGATATAAGCCGCATCGTGGACACGTACAAAATGACTTTCATCTTGCCCGGTGAGCGTGACACCGGTGGTGCGATGAGCTTCATCACAAATCACCAAGTCAAAAGCGGGTAAGCCATGCTTGGCTTGCGCCTCATGAATGGTGGCGATGCTTTGATAGGTAGAAAAAATCACCGTTAGCGGCTTCTTGCCTGCCAATACCGCCGTCTGCTGCGCGAGCTTACGGGCGTCCGTCGTCGCTGGGAACGGCAGGTCATGCAAGCGGATGTCTTCGTTATCTTTGCGCTTGCCGACTGCTGTATCCGAACAGACGGCGAAGCAGTGCAGCGGGGTTTCAGACTGCGTTGTCCATTCCGCCAGAGCCTGTGCAATCAGGGCAATGGAAGGCACCAAAAACAGCACGCGGCCCGCATACGGACCTTTCTCACGAGCGGCAAACTGCTCGACAATCTTGAGCGCTGTTAAAGTCTTGCCGGTGCCGCAGGCCATGATGAGCTTGCCGCGATCCGCCGTGCTCAGGCCTTCGATCACGTCACGTAGTGCCTTTGCCTGGTGGGGCAGGAGTTTTTTCTTGGGCCGCAACACCATCAAATCAGGTCGGTTCAGACTGAACTGACTCCAATCGACTGCGCTATTTTCCAAATCCTGCGCGCGAATGCGATTGACAGGCACTTGCTGGTTGTTCAGCAGCTCTTCCGCGTGTTTGCTCCAGTTATCGGTAGTCGAAACGATCATGCGGCTGGTGAAGGGATGCTTGCCGGAGGTGGCAAAGAAGCTATCCAAATCCTCTTTTTCCAACCGGTGCTTGGGGTCGTAGAACTTGCACTGAATGGCGCAGAGCCCTACTGTGTTGCGTTCCTTCGCCACCAGGTCTATGCCGGTATCAGGCTGGTTGCCACGTCCCGGCCAGTCGCTCCACATCCAGACATCGCTGAAGCGTTCCCGGTACTGCGGTTCGGTCGCCAGATAGCCGGCGATGAGGCGCTCGAACTTGTCGCCTTGGTCGCGGTTGCTGGTAGCGACTTCGCGAAACTCAGCGAGGATGTCGTGAATGGTGGTCATAGGCTGCACTTGCCCCGATAAGTTCGTATTGCTCACCGAATCTTGTCTTTACCAAGGTTTTCCTCTGTCCTACATCGTCCTGCCCCTGGCAACTTATTTAATGGATCTCCGGATCGTGCATACTGCCATATTCTCCTATACTTTTGAGTTTATAACACCGAGTGCTATATCCGCAAGCCAGCCGCTTGACCTCTTTTGCACACATCCCTATCCGCTCCAACTCCGAATCCTCAGCAAAACTTCAGTGCGGCATTTCTACCTTGCCGAAAGCGGACATTATTAACTTGCTCTTACAGCGATGACGTTTGCGTTGACACCAACTCGCAGGCCGCTTAATCTGATGACTTGCCGCCGGCTCGACCAACTGCGAATGAGACATCGCCCGATCCTCTGGCTATTGATCGCAATCTTGAGTGTCTTGGTAGTCTTGACAATTGCGGTGCTGTCCGGCGTTCCGCCCTCCACTGTTACCGCTTACTCGACGGCTTTTGTTGCAGTAGGGACATTTGCGACGGTCGCTACGCTGCTATACCAAATGGGCCAAGAAAGTGAGAAAAGGCGTCACGATCACCTGGTCAGAAAGCTGATTCCAAACACCATCAAGCCCATTCAGGAGAAACTGAACCTTTATAGCAGAGTCCTAGACAGGAAGGAGGACTTTAGGCGGTGTCCCATTCGTAGTTGAAGGTTCTGGCGGCGGTCGGTCATCAGATTAGGCGGCCTGAGAGCCGGTGTCAACGGGAGCGACCGTTCGTCCGAGAGCGGTCGCGAGCACCCAGAGATCGTTCACTCCCTGGATCCGGCGAAAGGATTTTTCTCCTTCCAGGAACCCGGCAGCAGTCCAGCGCAGGGCCATCTCGGCATTCCGGTAGCGGCAGACCCGACGGGTGACCCGACGCACGGCCCCGTTGGGGTTCTCGATAAGATTGGTGGTGGCGAGACAACGGATCAGCGCCGGGGTGAGCCCGAGCCGGTTGACGGTAAACGTCTCCTCGAGCCCCTCCAGGAGACTCGCGGCTGCATCCGGATAGGTGCCTTTCAGCCAGTGGGCCTGATGTTTCAGGCGCGCGAGGCCTTCCGGCTCGGATAACTGCCAGGCGGCCCGCAGGACCGCCCGGGTCTGGTTCCGGACGGTTTTGTCGGGGATGCGCTCGAGAACATTGCGGGCCTTGTGCACTCGACACCGCTGGATCCGGGCCCGTTTCCCGAAGAGCTCGTCGATCGCACTCCGCAGGGCCTTCGAGCCGTCGATGACGAACAGGTAGTCGCGATCGGACCGGAGCCCCCGCCGGAGCAAA
>DAHXNI010000055.1 GCA_027365475.1 Pseudomonadota bacterium
CCATATAGACGCCTATGTCAACACATGATGCCGCATATTAGTGACTACACTAAACCCCCCAACCCCCCCCAAATCCCAGAAAACCCACGGAATCACGGGACCTTGCGCGCAAGAGACGTTACTACGGCTGGGGCAAGTTCAGATTAACGTCAGGAGCATGCGTCAGTCTGCACCCGCTCGGGACGCCAGGTTCACGTGAGTTCCACTTGAGCAGCTTGCGCCGTTAGGTGACGTGCCCATCACGACGCACTCAAGGGGTCCAGATCGCCTCTACGCGTGCGCGGCGAGTCATTTTTTGCGAGCGGGTCATCCGCTGATCGCAGGTGACCGATCCCGCTACAATGGAACGCTACCCGGACTCCTCGGTGAGACGATGTCTTTTGTCATCCGCGAACGCGAACCGATCCTTTGGGGTCTTTGGATGCTTTGGCTCGGGGTCTGGGTCGCGAGCGCCCTTTGGACAGCCGGCATCAGGCGCACGGCGATCGTCCGGCGCGGAGATATTCGGTCGCAGCTTGCCCAGATCGCCTGTGCGATCCCGATCGCGCTCATCTGGGAAGCGCGCATCCCCTGGCTCAAAACTCCGCTTCTTGCGGCCGGCTTTGCCCCCCTCGGACTTTCCGCAACCGCTTTGGGCATCGCACTCTCGTTCTGGGCCCGCTCTCTACTCAACCGGAATTGGAGCGGGCTGGCCGTGATCCGCGCGGGACACGAACTTGTGGAACGCGGGCCCTACCGATACGTCCGCCACCCGATCTATAGCGGAATCCTCCTCGCGCTCGCCGGAACCGTGATCGCGCTCGGCGCCCCGCCCCGGTGGATCGCGATCGGGTTACTCATCTTGGCCGTTTTCCTGCTCAAGATCCAAAGCGAGGAGCGCCTCCTCGCATCCGCCTTCGGCGAGCGGTTCGCGAGCTTCCGAAGGAAAACCCCGGCGCTTTTCCCGAGACCCTGGGGCCGCCCGGGATCTTCCGCTTGAGCGCGGATTCAAGAGGCGCCACTCAACCGGCGCACCCGGGGATCGGGGCGTCCGCTCTTGCTCTGGCCAGGCGCCACCTCTGGCCCATGCTCACCCTCCTCACCTTCGCGCTCACCTTCGCCATTTACGCCATGGGCTTCTCAGGCGGTTGGGTGCTCGATGACATCACGAACATCGTAGAGAACCAGGCGCTTTTGATCCACCACTTAAGCCTCGGCGCGATCATGCATGCGGCCTGGTCCTTCAATGCGGGACCGTTGCGGCGCCCGATCAGCATGCTCACCTTCGCGCTCAACCGGACGCTCTTCGGCCCCACACCGCTTTCCTTCAAGATCACGAATGTTCTGATACACCTCCTGAACGGCGTTCTCCTCCTCGGATTCACGCGGACGCTGCTCCGGATCGGGCGGGATGCCTGGAAGACCCCCTGGAGCGAGTCCGAAATCGACTATGCGGCGCTCGCCACGGTCGCGGCCTGGCTCCTCCTCCCGCTCAATGTCACCTCGGTCCTCTACGTCGTCCAGCGGGAAGCCTCCCTCGCGGCCACCTGCACCATCGCGGGCGCCTGGTTCTATCTGCGCCGCCGTAAAACCGTCCTTCAAACCGGCAAGGGATGGATCCCGCTCGTCCTGGGATTTGCGCTCTTTCTCCTCCTCGCCGCCTTTACCAAGGAGTCCGGTGCGCTCCTTCCGGTCTATACCCTCCTCCTCGAATCCCTGCTGTTCCGTTTCCGCAATCACGCGGGGCGGACGAGTGCCGGCATCATCGGGTTCTACGGCGCCTTCCTCATCCTGCCCGGCGTGGCCGGCCTCATCTGGATGTACCGGATCGGACTCTTCAACTATACGGGCATGCCCTTCACGCTCGGCGAGCGTCTCCTCAGCGAACCGCGGGTCGTCTTCCACTACATCGGCTGGGCGCTCCTACCCACGCTTGCCGACTTCAGTGTGTTCCACCATCTCCTGCCCTCGACCGGCTGGCTCGAGCCGCCCTCCACCCTCTATTCAGCGGTTGCCCTTCTGCTCCTCATCGTCCTGGCCTTCCTGCTCCGGAAGCGAAATCCCCTGGCCGCGCTCGGAATCGGCTGGTTCTTCGCGGGCCAGCTTATGGAATCGACCATCTTTCCGCTGGAACTCGTCTTCGAACAGCGCAACTACCTCGCGGACTTCGGGCTGGTCCTCACCGTCTTCTCGCTCCTCATCTTGACCGCCCCGAAGCACAGTTACCGGAAGGCCCGGATCTCGGTCGCCCTCCTCCTGATTGTCTTCTATGCCTTTGTGACCGCGCAGTGGACCTACGCCTGGCGGAACAATCTCGCGCTCGCCCTCGACCAGGCGGCCTTTCATGAACAATCCCCGAGAGCCACCTACTTCCTAGGTCAGATTTTGAGCGATCTCACGCTCGCGGGGCATCCGGCGCTTTATCCCGCCGCAATGCGGGCTCTCCGGGCGGCCAGCCGGGTGCCCCGAGCGGATATCCTTCCGGAGATCGCCGGCGTGATCCTCTCCCAGCAAACCCATCACCCGACTCCGGCCCAATGGTTCACCATCATGGAAGCCAAGCTCGACGCGCGGACCATTACCGCAAGCGACCTTCAGGGGCTTCAAGCCCTCGTGAACTGCACGGTCGCCAAGCGCTGCCTTCCGCCGCCGGCGTGGATGCATGCGCTTTTTGCAGCTGCTTTCCGGACGCCTCATCTCTCCCAGCTCAACTTCACGAAGGGGAACCTTCTCGTCCTCGAAGGCAACTGGCTCGTGGCCGACGGAAAACCGCTTTCCGAGGTCCGACCGCTCGATGCGGAGGCCGCCCGGCTCAATCCGGAAACCCCGCAATACCGCATCAATCTCGCAACCATCGATCTCGCCCTGGGACATCTCCGGGCGGCCAAACGGGATGTCGCCCTCCTCAAGCGGATCAACTGGCTCGGCCGGCTGAATCCCGCGATCAGCCGGTTGACGAACGACATCCGGAGCCGCGAAGCGAAAAGAAAGCACGCGAGACAACCCGGTCATGCTGCGCCTATCCATCCGGTTCCGATTCGGAAGCGGATCGCCTGAGGGGGACAGGCAGCGACTCACGCCCGGAGACGGTGACATCCCCATATCAAACAGACGGTATCACCCAAACGGATAGCAGCCAGGCTGTCAGCGCGCTTGGCCCAAGGGGTTCGATCTCGTTTTGAAGCGGCGGAGGTACCATGCTTGTTGGTACCGCTTGAGATGGCGCAAGAGGACCTGCATCTCATCAACGATTTATTTTTGGCCCGGAGCGCCTGTCACGCATCCGCTCCGAAGAGCCCTGACCGTATGTCGCTCGCCCGCCGCTCTGGATTGATGGCACATGGAGACACGCAGGCTTCACCCGGGCCCCAACCGTTCCGCCTCGCGTGCGGCTGCCTCTGGCCCATCGGGATGCATCGCGTACCGGTAGGATAGGGTTCGGAATCGCCCGTCGGGGCGGCGCAGGGTCTCACCCGAAAGGTGATGGCCACGCTGGGTTGCGCGCTTCTCGCAGGCACGTGCGGGATCGAAATCGGAGTATCGCCTGCGGCCCTCACTGGACTCGCGGTGGTTAGGCGCCTGCCGCGATACTTCCCGATGAGCCCAACCGGTGGGCCACTCTGCCCTGCTCCAGTTTTGTGCCGATCACAGCCTGGATGCCCGCCCGCCGATCTGCCCCTTGTGCTACCCAAAGGTATTGCACCCAGCCGCCACGATTTCCCCAATCCGTATAAAGCTGTCGTTTTAGAATGAGTGAGAGGGGACATGACGGCTTCGGACTGGTCGTGTCCATGCTGAGCTGACCGGCAGGCACGTATTCATGATACAGTGATAGTTTGCTTCCTTAACAATATTGGGGGTCGACTACGATGCAATTCCACTCGCTCCGCTGTCGTCATTTGGGTCAATCAATCCGGGTATCCGTTCTGGCAGGGCTGGTCCTGACTGTACTGTCTTTCAGCACCACGGTTCGGGCGGCCGGAATCGGAATCCAAGCATACTTCGCCTACAATTATACTCCGGGTTCGGTTGTCCCCCTCAGCTTGGCGACCAGTGCCTTTGGAAGTCCGATCCCTGTCGGAAACGATCCGTATGGAATGGCACTGAGCCCGGTCAGCCCGACGCTCTATGTCCTCAACGAATCTTCTGGGACGATTACCGTGATTGACACGCTGACGGATACGGTCACGAATACCTTCGACCTCGCAACTGAAGGACTCTATCACCCTTACGCTGAATATGGAGTCGTGAGTCCGGACGGCAAGACGCTCTACATCACGGATAGCGAATACGATGCCTATGCCCTGAACGCCCAGACGGGGGCGCTTGAGGCTACCTATACCTTGGGATCAGCAGTG
>DAHXNI010000061.1 GCA_027365475.1 Pseudomonadota bacterium
CAGTCCTCCATGGACGGAGGCAGGAGATAACTGGTCTTGCGGTCGGGGTCGATAAAGTGGGCCATAGTTCACTCATCATATTGATTTATAAATAATTATACATCAATAGACTGACCCGCGAAAGTCCGACAGGCTGCTAGACAGCCTTGGATTCAGTAGAATTTCTAATCTGCGAAATCGGGATGCGCACGGCAAAAGGGTCTGTTTGGGCTGTCTTATATACGATCGGAACTTCAGGCGCCATTGGTCCATGTGTCCGTGGCCCACGCAGGAATACACCCAGAGCTTTGATCGGATGCTGGAAGGTATCGTTGACAGCAGTTCCTTCGAACCCGCAGTGTGCCATGCAGTTATCGCATTTCTGGTTTCTGCCAACACCATAGTTTTCCCATTCCGTATCTTCCAAAAGAGACTGGAATGTTGGAGCATATCCTTCCCCAACCAGTAAATAGCATGGACGTTGCCAACCAAAAACATTGTAGGTAGGGTTGCTCCAGGGAGTGCACTGATAAGTTTCGTTGCCAGCGAGGAAATCGAGAAAAAGACTCGACTGGTTGAACGTCCATTTGCGACCCTGTGTCCGCCCAATATGGAAAACATCCCGGAAAAGCTGCTTGCTCTGCTTGCGAGGCATGAAAACTTCCTGATGTGGAGCGCGCTCATAGCTATAGCCGGGAGAGACAGTGATTCCTTCAACTCCAAGTGTCATGGCCAAGTCGAAAAAGTCGGCAATCTCCTCTGCGCCTTCTCCTTGAAACAAAGTTGAGTTGATGGTCACCCTGAACCCGCGTTCTCGGGCTTGTCGAATCGCCTCGACCGCCTTTTCATAGACGCCATCCTGACAGACAGAAGCATCATGCCGCGCCTGATTCCCGTCGAGATGGATGGAAAACGTCAAGTAGACCGATGGTTCAAAAAGATCCAGTTTTTTCGGAAGCAGAATCGCATTCGTACATAAGTAGACGAACTTTTTCCTAGCGACAATACCGCTGACAATTTCAGGCAGTTCCTTGTGCACCAAAGGTTCACCTCCTGCGATGGAAACCATCGGAGCACCACATTCATCCACAGCGTGCAGTGCCTCTGTGACACTCATCCGGCGCTTCAGAATGTCTTCTGGATAGTCGATCTTTCCGCAGCCCGCGCAAGCCAAGTTGCACTGGAAAAGTGGCTCCAGCATCAGCACGAGTGGGTAACGTTTCTGCCCGCTGATTTTTTTTCCAAGAATGTATCGAGCCACACGAAACTGTTGAAGCAACGGTACGGACATTAGCTCATGCTCCCAGGCAAAAGCGCATCAACACTGTAGCACAAATGGTACATGGCCTCAGGATATCCTAACTATTCTCGATTATTGATTCTACGCGTGGCCAATATTCCTTGCGAATACGTCCCCATTCCAATCTGAACCACGGTGTAAACTGTCCGGGCTCACTTTCCATTGCTTGGTCAAGCTGTTCAGGCCGAATATAACGGAATTCACTCACTTCGTTCGCATTTGCCCTGGCGGGTTCTGAACTGGCTCCAATGAAAACCCAACAGAATTCGCTCTCTGACCCAATAGAGAAATATTCTGCATGGTATTGAAACTTATATAAATAATCAATCTCGCAACTGAGTTGCAACTCTTCCTTAAGACGCCTGGTAGCCGCTTTGCCTGTATCTTCTCCCATACGAGGGTGGCTGCAACAACTATTTGACCAGAAGTTGGGCCAGAGAAGCTTTTGTGGGCTTCTTTTTTGAACCAAAAGCTCACCTGCTTCATTAAAGATAAAAAGCGAAAATGCCCGATGGAGAATACCCATCCCCTCGTGACACTCAAACTTGCTCAATGAACCTGTTTCGCGATCCTCTTTGTCGACCAAGATCAATTTTTCAGTGTCAAAAGAAACAATGGGATGGGAGGGCTCAACAGCCGAAAATGTGCTAGCCAACTTGTACCTCCATAGCCTGGTATCCTGCATCCTGCATGGCCTTGATGACGCGCAGGCTTGTATCGTTGGGGCATACAGCAATGATTGACCCCCCTCCCCCGCCACCAGTCAGCTTGGCTCCGAGTGCACCATTCTCGCGTGCAATTTCGATCAGGGTTTCAAGTTCCGGGCTGGAAACCTGCAGCGCCCCAAGTAACCCTTGACAGACATTCATGAGATCGCCTAATTGCTCCAAGTCATGATTTTCCACAGCTTTAACTGCTTCAAGGACCAAACGGTCAATTCCCTTGAAGATTTCATCGTATAAGGTTTTATTTTTGCGCCATGCCTGACGCACACGTCTGACTGTTTTGGCGGTTAAGCTCTCAATATGTGTCATGCCGATGACGATGGGAATGGGCTTCTTAACGTGAATTTCACGGATCTCTGCAGGAGGACCAGCGCGGTAAACCAGAAACTGGCCATAGGTTGCGACGGTATTGTCAACACCTGAGGGTGTACCGTGTGCTACTTTTTCGCACTCAAATGCCAGTGAATTGACTTCGTTATCTTTGAGACCCAACTTAAAATGAAGATCCATGGCTCGAATGGTGGCAACAGCAGTCGCTGCAGAGCCGCCCAGACCCATGGCTTTGGGAACGTTAGAAAATATTTCAATCTGAATGGGCTTCCCTTCCAGTCCAAGCTTTTGAATGATCAGTTTGATTGAATTATGGAAGGAATCAGATGAATCGGAGTGTAAATGCAAACGCTGTTCAATTCCCCAACGCGGGATAATGAGTGTAACACCGTCTGAAGCGTCCTTGACTTTGCATCGGATTGCGAGTGGGATCGGCGCAGTCAGGGCATGGCTCCCATAAACAACTGCGTGTTCTCCCAACAGGATGACTTTCCCATGGCCCACTCCATATTCGTTTTGTGCACCTTGTAATTTAGAAAAAGCGCCCTCCTCCGCTGGTGGAATGGACTGGTCTTTGACTTCCTGGATGATTTCATGAGCTTTCCATACCTTAATCTCACCACTGTCAATGAGTCTGTCCACAACGGTTTCAAACAACTCAGGTCCGGCACCTGCCGCAAGCGCGACACTGCGAGCATGGAGGGTCATATGCCCTTGCTGTATACCGTCTGTCACAAGAGCCCTCAGGGCAGAAAAGTTCTGACCCAGCCCAACAGCGCCCATAATCTCAGCTAGTTCCCGTGCAGAACGGGCACCCAAGAGATGCTGATTGACTAGAACCGTTGGATTGGCCTGTTGCTGGCCGCCGACAATTCCAACCTTGATCGGTATCTCAAGCAATCCAACAAGATGCCCTTGTTCATTTTTATACCATCGTGTCAACGATGCATATGAGTGACCTCTTCCAGCATAGGCATGTGCGGCTGCTTCAAGCGCACGCCAATCGTTCCCAGTCGCAAGAGCAACAGCATCAATCCCATTCATGATGCCTTTGTTATGCGTTGCAGCTCGGTAGGGGTCAACAGTCGCCAGATCATTGGCCAGGATGATCCCGTCACGCACTTGCACCGCATCGTACCCCAGGCTGCCGAGTGCATCCAGAGTAATGAGACATTGGGTGCGAACAAGCGCTCGATCAGTCAAATTTGAAAGGATACGCAACAAGACTCGTCCACCCGTAATATTTTCCACAAGCGATGCCACACCTTCGCACATGGTGTTGACCAGATTGGCGCCCATCGCGTCACAGGTGTCTACAAGAAGGTGCAGAACCACCATGTCTTTTCCAGTGGTGGGAGATACATGCATCCATACCTCAAGATCTTTGGCCCCCCCCCCTCTCGCGACCAGATTAGGGTGGAAACTATTGGCCAGGTTCAATATTTCTTCTTTGTGCCTGAGCAAGTTGGACTGCGCTTCTCGCGGATGCGGTACATCAATGGTCTGTACCTGTCCAATAAGTATTGATTCTTGGCTGACGCTTTGGAATCCGCCACAAGTCCTAATCAGCTTTGCCGCAGAGCAAAGTGCCGCCACAATAGAAGGTTCTTCTACCACAAGAGGGATTACATAATCTTTTCCATTAATCAGGAAATTGAGCGCTAACCCGATCGGCAAGCCCATCACGCCGATTACATTTTCGATCATTTTATCGGCGTGATGAACCTTGAGTGTATGCTTGCCTGCTGCTAATGCCTGATAATCATCTTCTGAAAGTAGCCCGCGTTCGTGTATCAGACGAACACGTTCAGATACTGAAAGCTTGTAAAAATTGGGAATGCGTGCTCGATTCATGTTTCACTCCGACTTGCGTATGACCTTAAAGCCCGAAGAATCGACCGGAACTGCCATGCCATGATAGCCTAAGGCTTCAATTTTGTGCTGAAAGGGAGCTATCAATGCGATGTCATCGGTTGCGGCAAAACCGATATCTCCACCGCCCGCACCAGAGGGTTTATATACGAGTCCCATTTTCTCTGCTAGGGCCCTGATTTCGCGGTGCTCGCTTGAAATGATATCAATTCCGCTGGCATCACTTAGCAATTGAAGAGCATCAGCGTATAAACGAAAAGATTGAAGCAGCGATCCAGCACGACCCTGCTCAGCCATGTCTGCTGATCTCTGAGCGGCATCGAACATCTGATCCATCGTGATTCTGGAAAGCTCTGGATGGGAACACCGCCATCGAGCCAGCTGATCTAACATCGAACTGGTCTCGGTTGAGCGCCGCGTCCAAATCATCCATAAATAAAGGTTGGAAGGAAGCCGAAGATTGCGGATGGATGGGTAACTTTCGGTTTCTTTTTTTTGAAACAAAATTAGTTGCCCGTGATAACTAGAGGCGACGTCAATACCGCTGCCGTGTTGATTCGGTAGACTTTGGTGCAGTCTCCAAACTTCGGGCCAAGTCACCCTACAGTTAGGTTGCCCGCCTGCCATTTCGAAAAGGCAATTGCAAGCCGCACTCAGCGCGACAAGTAGTGCAGCACTTGACCCGAGACCGAGTTTGACTTTTTTACGCTTTTCTTGTCTATAAAACTCATTCGTATCCAGAACCATATGGATTGGAGGCAAACGCAAGTCATGTTTCTTTAATTGGGCGACAAGCTGAGCGAGGATTTCGTTTACCAGGGGCAGTGTTTGCGAAAACGGTGGGTCTTCATATGTTTCGATCCCTGACGGGCCAATCTGGAAAGGAATCATGTGACCATTGAGCAATGATGACTCTAATATTGAGGGTGACTTATCGCGTGTTTTGAGGAGAACGTGCGCGCGATGTCTGATGGCAAGTGCCAACGCTGGAGCCCCATGCAATACAGCATATTCACCTGAAAGAACCATTTTTCCTGGTGCGGATACGATTATTTGCATGGGCACATGTTTAATGAAGCTCGCGGGTTCAAGGACCAAGTGCAAAAAGCGCAACGTGATGCTGCCTGAAGTTGAAGGCGTCCGGGGTGAACAACTCAGCAGGGCACTTGAAGCCGAGCGACTTGCGCGGCCGGGTGTTCAGTTTCCAGGCGATCGCATCCAGTGCTTCCTGGGTGAAGCCGCTCAGGTCACTCGCCTTGGGCAGGTACTGCCGCAACAGACCGTTGGTGTTCTCGTTGATCCCACGCTG
>DAHXNI010000062.1 GCA_027365475.1 Pseudomonadota bacterium
CAGTCCTCCATGGACGGAGGCAGGAGATAACTGGTCTTGCGGTCGGGGTCGATAAAGTGGGCCATAGTTCACTCATCATATTGATTTATAAATAATTATACATCAATAGACTGACCCGCGAAAGTCCGACAGGCTGCTAGAATGCCGTGGATGCGACTCAGCCGAGCATCCAATTCAGCCAGACCCCGATCACAACCATCGGAAGAAATGCCAAAAGGGCAATAAGCCGTTCGCGGCGTGTCGCCCGATCCTCCTTTTCCCAACGGAACAGGACACTTCCGATCACGAATGACAGCACGCCGGTCACGACGAGTCCAGCGAGCTCAGGCCAGATGCTCCAAAGCGAAGCACCTTTGATGAGGAGGTCGTTGAAAGCCAGAACCATCAGCGTCGGGGGCAAAAAACGGCCGAGGCCCCGGATGAAGACCGGCAGGCTTTGGAACTGGATCGACGCTCCGGAGAAAAAAAGGAAGACAATGAACAAAAGCTGAAATACGATCTGGGATTCCTGCATGTTGTTCATGACACTCGCAACCACCATCCCGAGACTTGCGATCGAGAGCCCTCCAACCGTATAGACGATCCAGAGGTTCAGGATCGATGTCGTGAGTGGCATGTGATAGAGCACACAGGCCAGAAGCAGCATGATCGCACCCACGAAGAGTGCCACAATGTAGTTCGACAGCATCCTGGAGAGAATCCACTGCTGTGCCGTGAGTGGAGTCAGATGGTACGGACGAAGCATGCCCCGTTCACGCATCATGACAGTCGTGGCACCGTTGCCGAAAAGCCCGTTGGTCAGTGCCATGAGTGTGAGCACCGGCCCAAACAGGACGGCGACCGCGTGGGGGTTGCCATGCGCGAAGATGCCAGCGTACAGAAAAAAGAACCCAAGAGGAAACACGATGATGAAAAAAAACGCGATCGGTGTCCGCCACGACAGCTTGAGTGAGTTCCAGGTAAGTTTCGCGATGGCTTTCATGCGTCGATGCGGCTCCCGGTGATTGTGAGGTAGGCCTCCTCAAGCGAAGGCCGCCGGATGCGAGCCTCTGCAAGACCGATCCCCTGTTGACTGAGATAAAGCACGAGTTCGACGAGCAGGCGTTCCCCCTGGTTGCCGTGGAAACGATAAACCGGCCGATCGGTCCCATTCGATACCATGGCCGAAAAACGGCTCTTTAGCTGCGAGTCCTCCTCTGGCGTGAGCACCCGGTCCAGAGTGACTTCGAGATTTTCGCCTTCGGTATAACGTGCAATGAGCGCCTGAGGGGTGTCGACGGCATGCACGCGGCCGCGGAAGAGAATCGCCACCCGGCCGCAGAGTTTTTCTGCCTCTTCGATGTAATGCGTTGTGAGCAGGATGGTCTTGCCCAGCTGGCTGAGCTTGAGGATCACCTCGTGCAGTTCGCGCCGGATCTGTGCATCCAGTCCGGTCGTGGGCTCGTCCAGAATGATGAGATCCGTGTTCCCAACGAGCGCCAGGGCCAGAGCCAGCCGCTGCTTCTGGCCACCCGAAAGCCGTTCATAAAATGCATGCTTCTTGGCAGCCAGTCCGACCAAATCCAGAAGATCATGAATATCCCGGGGATGGGGATAAAGCGCCGCAAAGAGATCCAGCAGCTCAAAGACACGGATCTTGTCCTGGAAAGGAGAAATCTGGAGTTGGCCCGAAATGAGTTCGCGGATCTGGCGGGGTGCCACTTCCGGATCCACTCCCATGATGCGGACACGTCCACCATCACGGTGTTTGATCCCGAGCAGGATTTCAACCAGTGTGGTTTTGCCGGCTCCATTCGGACCAAGCAGGCCGAAGATCTCTCCCCGATGGACATCAAACGTGCCGTCGACGAGCGCCGGATTTGAACCGTAGGACTTCGTGACTCCGGAGAGCTCAAGCGCCCAGTCCGGGCTGGCAACCACTGTGGCGTGCAATGAAGGAGAATCCTCCCGACGATCGCTTATGATAAGTGGAATACTCTCCAGCCGTCCACCCAGGACCCCGAGCATGTCTGCGAACGACCCTTCACCGGCCACCGATCAGGAGCACTTTTCTTCCGCACGATCTGTGATCGCGGGCGGGGTCAACTCGCCGGTTCGGGCCTTTCATGGAGTCGGAGGTGCGCCGGTCTTCATCACAGGCGGCCAAGGGGCGGAGTTGATCGCCGCTGACGGAAGACGATTCATCGACTACATCTGCTCCTGGGGCGCCCTGATCGCGGGACATGCCCATCCGGCGGTTGTGGCAGCGGTCTCGCGAGCCGCCACAAACGGCTTGAGCTTCGGCGCTCCAACACCCGGAGAAACTGAACTCGCACGGGTGCTCGTCACACGTGTCCCCCATGTCGAACGCGTCCGGCTCACGAGTTCAGGCACGGAGGCTACGATGAGTGCGATCCGCCTAGCGCGCGCTGTCACTGGTCGCGATCTCATTGTGAAATTCGAGGGCGCCTATCACGGACACTCGGACGGGTTGCTCGTCCAGGCCGGATCCGGTGCACTCACCCTTGGTCACCCGAGCTCACCAGGGGTACCGGCAGCGGTAGCTCAACTCACCCGCGTGCTCCCATTCAACGATGCCGGCGCCCTTGAAGCCTTGTTTGCCCGCGAAGGCTCCGATGTGGCTGCGGTACTCGTCGAGATCGTGGCGGGGAACATGGGGCTCATTCTGCCCGAGCCCGCATTTCTCGATGCACTCACACATCACACTCGGGCTTCGGGAGCGCTCCTCATTGCCGATGAGGTGATGACCGGATTCCGTGTGGGTCCCCAAGGCGCCCAGGGACGCTACGCCGTCCACGCGGATCTCGTGACCCTCGGGAAGATCATCGGAGGCGGACTGCCGATCGGAGCCTTGGGTGGGGCGGCATCCTATCTCGACCATCTGGCACCCGATGGACCGGTCTATCAGGCTGGCACACTCTCAGGCAATCCGCTATCCGTGGCCAGCGGACTGGCCACACTGCAACTCGTTGCGGACCCCGGAGTCTATCGGCGACTTGAAACCCTGACAGACCGGCTGGCCGAGGGGCTCCTCGCACGGGCCCGGCAGGCGGGGATCGGCATCACTGTTCCTCATGTCCCCGGGATGTGGAGCCTCTTCTTCTCCCCGGAACCGGTACATGATCTCGCAGCCGCCCAAAGAACCCGGCGCAGGGACTTCGCACGGTTTTTCCACAGCCTCAAGGACCAGGGCATCCTCCTGCCCCCCTCCCCCTTCGAATCAGCGTTCATTTCACTGGCCCATGAGGATCATCACATTGATGCAACCCTTGAGGCGGCCGAGATCGCATTCCGCGCCCTCGCGGACTGAAGGTGTTACAGAACATCGTCCATCCGTTCGTCCAGTGGGTCACCCTGCACCCGATTTGGGGTATCGCGGCAACATTCGCGATTGCCTTCTGCGAGACACTCGCCTTTGTGGGATACACCGTTCCTGCGGTTTTTCTCCTCTTCGGAGTGGGCACACTGATCGGGAGCGGGCTTTTGCCCTTCTGGCCTGTGTTCGCTGCCGGCGTGTCCGGTGCCTTCCTGGGGGACGGGTCGAGCTATCTTTTGGGGCGTTTCTTCCGGGGTCATGGCTCGCGTTTCATCGAGCACCGCGGTATTCGCACCAACCTGGCGCGTGGACAACGCTTCTTCCAGAATCATGGTGGCAAAAGCATCATTATGGGTCGCATGATCGGCCCCTTGCGTCCGATCGTCCCGATCGTGAGCGGCTTGTCCGACTTTCCCCTCCTCCGATTCATTTCCATCGATATTCTGGCCTGCCTGATCTGGGCGCCGCTCTATCTGCTACCCGGGATGGTGTTCGGTGCCTCGGTGGATCTCGCGGCCGCGGTGAGTCTCAAGCTCGCAATCCTGTTACTGCTCTCTGTTGCAACCTGCTGGGTTTTCATGGCACTGCTCCGCCGCGGATTGCATCTTTTGGCCCCGCTCGAAAATCGTCTGCTTAAACTCTGGCTCAAGGTGTGGGAAGGGGCGCCATCCTGGCCGAAATGGAACCCTCTCGCAAACCAGGGAGAGGATCAGAGCGGCGCGCCTCTCCTCATTCTGGTCGGATTGCTCCTCATCGGGCTGCTCTGGCTCGCCAACCGCCTCATTCTGACCTTCACAGGAGAACCCTGGCCCGGTTTTTTCGATGCGCTGGGAATCGAAGCGGCATCCCGCATGCTCACGGCTCCCATCGAAGGCGCCGCAACACTTCTCGTCGTCTGGATGACACCGGCTGGCTGGCTCCTCTTCGGTTTTGCCACGAGCCTTCTGTTGCTCGCACGAAAATCCTACGCGGCCGTCCGCTATCTCCTTGCGGCCATGCTCTTCGGACTGATCTGCGATCTTCTGCTCGGCACCTCATTCAACCACTGGAGCACGGGTTTCCTCTACCCAAACAGCATCGCGGGAGCACTCGCAGTTTACGGAGTGGGCGCGGGCATGGGCGCGAGTGGAATCCCCAAACGCCATCGATTCTGGTTTTACCTCGGATTCGCCGTTCCCATCCTGATCTCCATCCTGGCATCTCTCCTGATTAGGACGCTCTGGCTGGGTAACGCTCTCGGAACGGGACTCCTGGGTTTCATTTGGGCCATCCTTCTGGTCATGGCTTTTCGCCACCACCCGCACCTTGAGCCACCACGGAAAAGCCTTCTCGTGCTCTTCTGGATCACGCTCGCGGCCGTCGTGCCCATCAGCATCTGGACTCACTTCGCCCTTCCGGAACGGCTGGTTGTGAGGCTCCCGCGTGCGGTCTGGCTGAAAGGCAACTGGCCCAAACTCCATCCGTCACGAAAAGTCGCGCACACGATGCCGTCCGGCTTCAACGTGGAGTACGCCGGTCGTCTTGCACCTCTCAAGCACGATCTTCTAGAGGCCGGCTGGCGCGCTCCACTGCCCCTCACACCCGAGACCGCGCTTTCCTGGCTCCTCACCCATCCGCCCGTGACGCACCTGCCGCTTTTCCCGAGCCTGCATCATGGACGCTTCCCCGCTCTTGCCCTACTCGATTCGGTAGCTGTTCGCTCCCACAGAAAGAGTGAATGGGTACTGAGACTCTGGCAGAGTTCCTATGTGCTCGAGCCAGGACGCATCCGACTCTGGATTGGTGAGGTGAGCCATTTCACATCGACCGAGCACCTGTCACTGATGACGCTTCCCCACAACCAGGGCATCCCGCAGCATGGGATTGTGCTATTGGAGCAGGCACTCCTGCATCACTCAAACTACCACCTGAAGATCCGCTCAATCCAACACCAGCCGGTTCTCTTCATCGAGTACCGGAAGCAGATTGCCAAGGATGGCTAGCTTGTTTCTTCACGAGATCAAACGCTCGCGGATGACAAGGGGCGGCTTCGGTCTGCTCTCCTGGGATTCCCTAGCCACCAACCCGATCTTCACGGATGTGTGTCGCTCTACTGTCACGTCACACATGATATGACGTATTAGATGCGATATACTTTCGCCATCTTTTTCAAGACGGCGAGGGTTTTCCAATGAAGCTATACAAAGTGACGTTGCTTGCGGATGAGAGGGAAGAATTGGGAGCTATAACGCATAAAGGCTCCCACCAGTCCCAGAAGGTAATCAATGCGCTGATTCTGTTGAACTGCGACGAGGGAGAATTCAACGATCTTCGTACCCGTGGAGAAGATGTGGCGAATATCTTGCGGATCAGCATGCGC
>DAHXNI010000067.1 GCA_027365475.1 Pseudomonadota bacterium
CTTTGGACGATCCGCCGCTGGCGCTTTCAGCCGCTGATGGTGGGGGGGAAGCCCCATGCCTTTGATCTGCTCATGCTTCTGAAGCGCATCAGCTGGAAAGCTTGGCACCAGGGACATAAGCCCTACCTTTGTAGCACGCAAAAGTCTTTTCCCCCCACTTGGTATGTCTACCTGCCGAAGAAGGGGAGCGATGCGCTGCCGCTGGCCGTGGCTGCGGCGACCCGACACCCTTCCCGTTGAGACTTCTTCCGGGCCATGTTCCTGCTCAGCCCGCAGAGAACGTGGTGGCTGGATCGGCGCGAGATGGGGACCCGGCCCTGAGATTCAGCGGAGGCAATCTTGCCATCGCCGGTATGCCTGCTCGGGTTGGTGAGCTGGTAACCATGATCCGGTGCATGGACGGCTATTCGCAGTACGTTGGAAATGCCCCAACAGCCACTCTGGTGCACCGGGCGCCGTGATCTCCAGAATGGTGGCAATATGCCGGTTCGTACTCGATGATCGGCAGAGCACTGGTTGTTTGTGAATACCTGCCAGCCCGAACCGCACTGACCGATGATATTCCTATCTTCCTGAAAATTCATTGCGTTTGTTTAGGATACAACTTTATTTATCCCTGTCCTGTAGGGTGGCTGACCAACTCCACAATCGTGATCCACTTATGAATGGCAACTTTCTACCCAGTTTATGTGGCCCGCAACCGAGCGTCCTGCGTCAGTTCATGCAACGGCCGGGTTACGTGCTCGCGGTCTGGGCCATGTTAGGGCTGGCCTTGGCCGCCAACGCGATTACTTTTGCGGTCGTCTACGGCTTCTTCCTGAAGCCCCTGCCTTATCCCCACCCCGATCAACTCGCCGTCGTGCGCGAGGTCATGCAAAAGATCGGGGCCGACACGACTTCCCCCCACACCTATCAAGCACTCCAGCATGATCTGGCCCACCTGATTGCAGGTGCCGGGCTCATAACTGCCCAGAGCGACGAGGTGGCCATCGTTAATGGGCATCCGCGCTTGCTCCGCTTCGAGCAGGCTACTCCCTCGCTATTCCCCACGCTGGGCGTGAACCCAGTTTTGGGGCATCTGCCGTCGCCGACTGCGGGCGAGCCCGGTGGCCCACCGGATATCGTCCTGTCCTGGCATTTCTGGCAGCGGGCCTATGGTGGCAGCCGGAAGGTTCTCGGACGGATCATTCGGATGGGCGGCCACGCTTACCGGATCGTCGGCGTGATGCCGCACAATTTTTTTGTCGCCGACGGGTCTACCGATGCCTGGCTGCCCTTGGTCATCCCCAAGCGGTTAAACCACAGTAAATCCTTCTGGATCGCGGTACGGCGCAAACCGGGAGTGTCTCTCAATCGGCTGAATCTCATCCTGGCCAACTACCGGCAACGGTCACTGAATCAATACTCGCCTATGTATCGCGCGATGCAGATCAGTCTGGGTTACACGTTTGATGCGCTCACGTGGCGTCGTTGGACACTGAAGCGCATGGGAATCGGGTCGACCCCTTGGCTGTTACAGGGATGCGCGGGACTCTTGCTGCTCTTGGCGCTGACCAATATCATGAATCTCGGCCTCGTGCGGCAGCGTGTGCGCCAGCAGACGTTCGCCATGCGCCGGGTGCTCGGCGCGAGCCGGATGCGACTCGCGGGTTTCATCCTGATCGAGCACCTGCCCATCGTGCTCCTGGCCGGCGGCATGGCGATGGGGCTAGCCTGGCTGGGCATCGGCGCCCTGCATGGCGTGGGTCTGCTTCCGGCTGCCTCGCCCTTTCCCATCACGTGGGCACCTGCCGTCATCTCCTTCACCTGGATTCTGACGGTCGCAAGCGGGTTTGCCATCGCTGCAGGGCCTGCTTGGATGGCGAGCCGGGATACGCTCCTCGTTGGGATGGGTGACAGCCCAACCGCGACCGCCGGTCGCGGTCGACGTTGGCTGCAGCGCACGCTGGGCGTGGTGCAAATTGCGCTGGCGACTACCCTTTTGGTTGCTGCTGGGCTGCTCGGAGTGAGCCTGCAGAGGATCCTCTCGCAGCCCCTTGGATTTGCCACGCAGCATCGGATCGCCATCACCCTACAGCTGCCGAATGGGATCCATCCTTCCGCCACATGGAACAATCTCAAACTGCGACTCAAGGGACTCTCCGGTGTCCAGTCCGTGGCCGCGACCAGCATGTTGCCGTTTGCTCCGGGTGCTTCCCATACCATTTATTACGGGGGACCCCATGAGAACCCAGTCTTCGCGAATACTCCCCGAGTCAGTTCAGGTTTCTTCTCGACGATGGGCATAAGGCTTCTGGCCGGGCGGGCATTCACGCCCGACGAAGTGGTCGAACACACGCCCGTGGTCATGCTGAGTGAGGTTTTCGCCAGGAAGTTCTTCGGAAGCGCCCATCAGGCGCTCGGGAAGAGCCTGCCGACCGGTGCCTCTCCGACCCCCCGGGTGATCGGGGTCGTCCACGACATCCGGTGGCATTTACCGCCGAACCCTGATCGCGCCGATGCAGTCTATCTGCCCTTTGGTGCGGGTCGCCCGGGTCGCACGCGTTATAGTTTGATTGTCCACACTCGGGGATCCGGGGCACTCATGCTGGATCTGCTGAGGCGAACCATCCAGGTAGCTGTACCAGGGAGCGTCGTGCTCCGAATGACTCCGTTGTCGGAAGTGGTGCGGCGGACATCCCGAATCTATGCTGCGGAGACAGACTTGATCGGAGTCATGGCCGGGATGGCCGTGCTGCTCGCTGCACTGGGCGTCTTTGCACTGACCACGTTCAATGCCCGCTCACGCCTCATGGAATACGGTATCCGGGTGGCATTCGGAGCTGATCCTGCGACGCTGATTCGGCTTGGGTTCCGGGAGGCGGCTTGGCTTCTGTCCATTGGATTGCCGCTCGGGTTTGTGGGGGCCGGACTGCTCGGTCGAATGATTGCACATGAACTCTATGAGACACCCGTATTCGATGCGGGACTCTATCTCGTCAGCGTGATCGCCATGGTGATCGTGGTCGCGGTTGCCGCTCTGGGGCCGGCCTGGCACGCTTCCAATATTCCAGTGCGGGAACTCATGGACCCTTAACAGTAGCGCTCCGGTCGGCTGGACGGAAGCCCCGCATCGCATCGGAGATTATCCAGTAAAGGGCAAACGGACCTTGACGCCGTTTCATGTTTGTGCTACCACAAAGTGTTCGCCACTGAAACTTAAGGAGTGACTTGCAATGAAACTTCATTTGGCACAAAAGAAAGTAAGGAGAGTGCTTTTCATCTTGATTGCGGCCTTCATGCTGATAGGCGTGACGGGTGGTGTATACCTTGCCAGCGCGCCACGGGCCTATGCTGCGGTTCAGTGTGGTCCCAATGGACCCAAGCCAGGTGAGTGTTGCTATGTGGGTCCAACAAAGGTATGTAACTTTCAGTGAGGCGGTAGGCCAACAAATAGTCAGGTTACTGAGTAGGTCGGCGGTGAATTTCCATCGGCCTACTTGTGGAATAAAAGTAAAGCCGTATCCCCATCTCGCGGGCAAGCGGCTTGGGAACGACGGGATCAGGATTTGTCGGATGTCTGCCAGTTGGCCAGCCAGCTTTCCAGCCGGTGTTTCAAATTCTCAAGCAAAACGGGGTCTTCCAAATCCACCAACCGGCCAGTCCGGGGATCTCGCGGCCTGAAGGCGCGGCGGGTTTCGAATTCCGGCGCCTCGATCTGACGTTCGACCCTGTCCCAGTCGATCTGCAGGCCGACCAGCAGGGACGGGCTCCGTCTGTTGATGGCCATGAGACAGTCCAGGAAAAGGGGAACATGGGGGCGGATCCAGGGCAGTCGGGCGACGGCCGGGAATGCCCGGAACAGGTTGGCGATATGGACAAAAATGCCGATCGGTGTGGCGTTGGCTTTCGGCCTCCCTCACGAGTCCCAGGATGGCGATGAAGCCGTAGAGGTCGCCTCTTCCGAACAGGCCGTTCGAGTCCTCGCGCACCGGCACGATCGGGCCGAATTCGTCGTCGTTTGGGAACTGCCCCAATAGGGGAGCGGTTTTCCGGAGCTATGTACAAAAACCTGTGGGTTAGCTTGCTTAACCAAGCCTTGTAGGCTATCGTGAATCCTATCCAGTTGCGCAATCCGAGGGAAGACGGGAGCCCGTCCATGAACTATCGGCTAACTTTGGTATGAAACTTTACCACTCTGATTGCCGTTCTATGCGCCCGACCGGATGTTTATCCCCCAAGTCGGTGGGGGAGTAGGATACAAGGGGTGCTACCCCTCCATCACCCGTTGGGAGTAATGGCGATGCAAC
>DAHXNI010000003.1 GCA_027365475.1 Pseudomonadota bacterium
CACAAGATCCGTCACTCCGCGCTCGCGCACAAGGACCCAGCGCTGTTATACCGTGGATCGTCCTTTTTGTCCAGCCCCCGGTAGCATCAGCACATGCAAGCGATCGGATGCCGATGGTCTTTGCCACATTTAGAATTGCTGGGATGGACGTCGTGCGGTCACTGGCATTGAGTACCGGAGCAACCTTGGGTGGATAGGTTTCAAGGAGATCGGACACGGCCAGCAAGTCGGAAGTGAAGTGCTCTGCAAGGCCGACAAAACCCAGCTTCTCAAGATTTCTGATTGCGCATGCAAGATTCGGAATGAGCGTATCGAATGACAACTGTGGCGAACCGTCTGTCGCGACGGGATCCGGGCGGTCCAGATCCACCGAGGAGAGAAAACTCGTCTGCGTATTGGCAAAGAAACGCATGGCGTCTGGATCGAGCAAAAGATCGCCCACTGTCCGCCCCCTGAGATCCAGTTCCCTATGGAGAAACGCCCGGTCACGCGTGGCGTGATGGACAGCCGAGACGGTTCTCGCTACGGGCTCCCTCAGAAATGTGATGACCTTGCGCGGCGAAGGCGGCAGAAGCTTGAGCAGCCGCACGTCAAAATGCCCCGATATCAGGTTATGCGCAGTTGTGAGCTCTGCAGGCTTGAGATCCTACCAGTCATCGTAGGGAAAGATACCGCCCCTCAGAAACTGATCGCAGAGGTAATATCGGAGCGATGTTCCTGCGGTTTTGGGGATGTGAAGATATATGACTTGCATCAAGCGGGCGGCAGGCAATCGGCTGCTCCAGTGTACGTGTTTGATCCGGGCTTTCTACCGGCCATTCCGGTTTCCTTCAAGCCGCTGCATCGCTTCGCCGAGAGCGCGGCGCCAGTGCATAGGCTCGAAACCCACCCGTTCGATCGTTAGGGATTTGTCGAGGAGACTCTGGGCAGGTCGCCGCGCAGGCAGCGGGTAGGCTTCCGTTGGAATGGGTCGGATCGGAATCCGGCGCGTGAGGAGACCCTGGGCCAATGCCTCCTCCTGAATCGCGCAGGCGAAATCGTACCAGCTCGCAACCCCGGCATCGCTCCAGTGGAGAGTCCCGGTGAACCCGGTCCCGACCCCCACCTGCCAGAGAAAACGCGCGAGGGTCAAAGCCGAGGTTGGCGTTCCGATCTGGTCGTCGATGACCCGGACTTCCTCCCGCTCGCCCAAAAGACGGAGCACGGTCAGGAGAAAGTTATTCCCCCATGGCGCGTAGACCCAGCCGGTGCGGACGATCAGCGAGTGATCCGGTGCGAGCGCCTGTATCGCCCTTTCGCCCTCCGCCTTGCTCTCCCCGTAGCGGTTAAGGGGCGCGAGTGGATCGTCCGGCCGCCAGGGTCGCCCTCGATCGCCCGGGAACACGAAATCGGTCGAGACGTGGACGAGCCGGATCGCATCCCGTGCTGCAATCCGGGCAAGCTCTCTAGGGGCTTCCGCATTGACCGCGCGGGCGATCTCCGCCTCCGTCTCGGCGCGGTCGACCGCAGTATAGGCAGCCGCGTTGAGGAGTATGTCAGGCTCCACCTTCCGGATCGCAGGCTCGATGGCATCGCGCTGGGCGAGATCAAAATCGCCGCGGCCGTAGGCCACGCAGTCAAGTCCCGGGGGACGAGTGTCCCAAAGCGCGCGCCCAAGCTGTCCTGTGGCACCCAGGATCAGGACCTTCATCGGTGTCTGTGGCCGGTCACCGGGAGGACTCCTCAAGGATGCGGAGGAGATAATGGCCATATCCGTTTTTGAGGAGCGGGGTCGCGAGACGCCGAAGTTCCTCCCCATTGATGAACCCCTGCCGGAAGGCAACCTCTTCGGGGCAGGCCACCTTGAGCCCCTGCCGGGCCTCGATGGTCTCGATGAAGTTCGCGGCCTGTAAAAGCGACTCGTGGGTTCCGGTATCGAGCCAGGCGATGCCGCGCTCCAGTGTCTCGACCAGAAGTCGTCCCTCCCGGAGATAGTGGTTGTTAAGATCCGTGATTTCGAGCTCACCGCGTGCTGAGGGCACCAGTTTGCCCGCATAATCGACAACCGATTCATCGTAGAAATAAAGTCCGGTGACGGCATAGTGGGAACGGGGTTTCTCGGGTTTTTCCTCGATCCCGAGCACACGGCCTCCGGCATCGAATTCGACCACTCCGTAGCGCCCGGGGTCGCGAACGTAATAGGCGAAGATGGTGGCTCCGACTCCGCGCGTGGCGGCCTTCCGAAGCGTTTGAGAGAGCCCCTGACCGTAGAAGATGTTGTCGCCGAGAATGAGGGCCACCGGATCCCCTGCCACGAAATCGCGCCCGATCAAAAACGCCTGGGCGAGCCCTTCGGGTTTCTGCTGCTCGGCATACTCGAGTTCGAGACCCCATCGGGTACCGTCTCCGAGGAGTGCCCGGAAACTCGGCAGGTCGTGCGGGGTCGAAATAATGAGCATCTTCCGGATCCCGGCCAGCATGAGCGTCGTGAGCGGGTAGTAGATGAGCGGCTTGTCGAAAACCGGGAGCAGCTGTTTGCTCACGACATGGGTCAGGGGATAAAGCCGGGTTCCCGAGCCACCCGCCAGAACGATGCCTTTTCGGATCATCGTTCGCTCGCTCCCGGCTGTTGCGGCAGGGCTGGTCTTCGTGCTGTCCGTCTCAAGGGTCTTTCGCGATCAGCGATCGGGCGGCCGCCAGTGGAATCACCGTCGAGCGAAGCGGTGTCCGGGCCGGAGGCTCGCCCGGCAGGCGGAAGTCACCGTGCGTCAGACGAACCAGCTCACCAACCAGCTCATCTCTCGACGAGGTTTGAATGCGCTCGAAGCAGCGCTCCAGTTCGTGTTTGAATGCAGGCCAGTCTGTCGGGATATCGTTCTGAGCCAGAAACAGCTTCGGATGCTCCGTAGCAACCCGCCGCTCATTTTCATAAAACAGCTGCTCGGAGAGTTTCTCTCCCTGACGCAGGCCGATATAGACAATTTCCATATCCTCGCCCAACCGGTAACCGGACAGCTCGATCATCTGTGCGGCGAGATCTCGAATCAGGATGGGTTCTCCCATATCCAGTACAAAAGTTCCGCCTCCGGGTCTGGAGGCTCCCGCTTCGAGAACCAAATGAACGGCTTCCTGGATCGTCATGAAATAGCGTTTGACCTCAGGATGCGTCACCGTAACCGGCCCGCCAGCCTGGATCTGTGCCCGAAACCTCGGCACAACGGATCCGACAGAGTCGAGTACGTTGCCGAACCGAACGGTCACGAATCCGGTCCCGCCCATTCCATTCAGGTGAAGCGCAATCCGTTCGGCAACCCGCTTGGTCGCTCCCATAATGTTCGTCGGCCAGACCGCTTTGTCCGTCGAGACGAAAACGAAGCGTTCCACCTGGTGACGGATGGCTGTCTCCGCCACAACCTGGGTACCCAAAACGTTGTTCAGCACACCTGAAATGGGGTTGTTTTCCACGAGCGTCACATGCTTGTAGGCCGCAGCATGGAATACAATCTCCGGACGACTGGATGCAAAAAGCCGATCCATTCCTGTTCGCGAGCAGGCATCCAGGAGATGCCCTTCGACTCGGGAAGCAGCGTGCCCCTCGAGCTCGGTCAGAATCCGGTAGAGATTATATTCGGCATGGTCGAGCAGAATGAGCCGCGCAACGCCCAGCGCGAGGAGTTGTCTGGAGATTTCCGAGCCGATCGAACCTCCGGCACCAGTGACAAGGACCCGCTTCCCGTGAAAAAACTCCTGAAGATGGAAAGTTGCAATCATCACCGGTTCACGCCCGAGAACATCCTCTACGGAAACCGGTCGCAGACGGTCAATCGTGATCCTCTGATTCACGAGCTCACTCAAGCGTGGCAGTGTTTGACAGGGAATGCGCATTTTCTGGCAGGTTTGAACGATCTGGTGGAGCACGCTTCGCGGAGCCGAAGGAATCGCATAGATGACGACTTGGGCCCGTGATTCCTCAATCACCCGCTCAAGATCGCTGAGTCGGCCGGCCACGGGTACACGATGGATGGTGCGCCCTTGCTTCGCCGGATCGTCGTCGACAAACGCCACTGGGACGTAGGTTCGATCATCCCAGAGATCGCGCAGCAGGAGTTCGGCTGCGAAACCCGCACCAACCACGACGGCATGACGGCCGGATGACCGGTAAATCAACGCCCATCGTTCCTTCCAGATCCGGTAGGCCAAGCGTCCGCTACCGAGCCCCGCGAGTAAAAGCAGCGGCTGCAAGATCAGCAGGCCATGAGGGAGGGTGGCCAATGGATCCAAAAAAGTTGCCGTTCCGAGAGTCAGAAGCAGACCCATTCCAACTGCCTCGGTCAGCCGGATCAAATCCGGCAACGAGGCAAATCGCCAGATTCCACGATAGCAGCCGAATACGTAAAGGCTTGCGCTCTGGCAGAAATACGCCAGCCCGACATAGATCACCACATGGACGTTGCCCAAGAGGGCAGCTAGCCTAGATCCCTCGACGCGCAGCGCCAAGGCCAATACTACACTCAGGATGATCCAGAGGGAGTCATGTAGAAAAACAAAGAGACGGATCAGCTGACGTTTCCGCTCCCAGAACCTTGGCCTACTCTGCCGCAACATCTGTTGACCCATGCGGAATTTGGTCGGTGCAAAAACATAATGGGTGAGGCTGCGAATCCTCTCCGAGTTGCAGCTCGCGCGCCCACACCCGGCATCCTACCGACCCCCGCTCACGCAACGATCGCCCGACCGGCTGAGCTTCGGCACACGCACCCATTCCAGACCCCCCCAATTCTGGCCACTCTTGGAGATTATAGATCCAATCGGTGCCAATCGGCCAATGACCCATTCCGGCATCCAGACCGGAATCCGGGTTCCCCGTCCGATGGGTGGATTGCCCGGATGCCGTCTGACCTTCCGTGACGCACATTTCCAACACTGGAGAATGCGGGCCCCCGGAATCTACTCCCTGAAGCTACCCTGTTTCCGGCCGGGTTTCGCGACTTGAAACAAAGTTCCGAGAATGATGCACAGATCGCGTCGAACGCTTGCGCGTGCGGCGTATTCAAGATTGATCCGGATCTTGTCGGGCATCACCTGCTCCCAATAGATCCGCTCGGGATCAGGCTCCCGGCCAAGCAGGGTGGCCTCATCCCGGTATGTGATGGATGCTGGGTCGGTGATTCCGGGTATCAGATCAAGCACCCGGCTTTGCTCGCTGGAATAGCGCGCTACATAGTGCGGCACTTCCGGGCGGGGACCCACAAAACTCATTTCCCCGCGTAACACATTAGCCAGTTGCGGAAGTTCATCCAGTTTGTACTTCCTGAGGAAGCAGCCCAGCCGCGTGACGCGGGCATCCCGGCCGATCGTGAGTGGGATTGGGTTCGAGCCGGCACTCCGGACCATGGTCCGGAACTTGTAGATTGTAAACAGCCGGCCCTTAAAACCGACGCGCTCCTGCAGGAACAAAACCGGCCAACCGTCACGGATCAGGATCAAAAGCGCAATCAGCAGCAAAAGCGGGAGCAGCAACAAGAGGCCCAGCGCACTGCAACAGAGATCGAAGAGGCGCTTGCCAGCGGTCATCCGTCTACCGCTTGAAGCAATCCGCTACGTCCCATACCGCTTCGACGATATCCTGAATGTCGCGATCGGTGAGTCCGGGATGCAGGGGGAGGCTGACCAGCCGCTCGTAGTTCCCGTAGGCTACCGGGAAATCCATCGGCTTCCACCCATACTTCTCTCGATAGTAGGGGTGCGCATGTATCGGAATGAAGTGGACTGATGTGCCAATATTGCGTTTCGCAAGCTCCTGGATGAAGGAATCGCGTGAAATCCGCAGCGTTTCGGTCCGTAACCGCAGCACATAAAGATGCCAGGCCGATTCCACATCAGACCTTTCGGTCGGACACTGCAGGACATCACTCCGCGAAAATGCCTCCTGATACTGCGCCACAATTGCGCGCCGCCTCGCCTGGAACCCGGAGAGCCTGTGCAGCTGCACGAGACCCAGAGCTGCCTGGATATCGGTCATGTTGTATTTGAAGCCCGGTGTGACGACTTCGTAGAACCAGTTTCCTCCCTTTTCGTAGCGCTTCCACGCATCGCGACTCATGCCATGCAGCGAGATCACCTTCGCTTGTTCGAGCCAATCCCGGGGTCCTGTCAGCATGCCACCTTCAGCCGTGGTGAGATTTTTCGTGGCATAAAAGCTGAAGGCGACAAGACGGTCTCCCGTGCCGATGTGCCGCCCCCGGTAGCGGGAGGGGAGCGCGTGCGCCGCATCTTCCAGGACCACGAGACGATGGATCCGTGCCAGTTCATCGATGGAATCCAGATCAACCGGATGTCCAGCGTAATGCACTGGAAGAATCGCCCGGGTTCTTTGAGTCAGCGCCGGCTCGATTCGAGCAGGATCAATGTTGAGCGTGTCGGGCTGCACATCCACAAGTACCGGGCGCGCGCCCACATGCTCAATGACATTAACCGATGCGGCAAATGTCATGGGAGTCGTGATGACCTCATCACCCGGTCCGATCCCGAGTGTCACGAGCGCCGTATGCAGGGCGGCGGTGCATGAGTTGAGGGCAAGCGCACCGGAAGCGCCCAGGAAAGCGGCAAACTCCCGCTCAAACTGGGCGGTTCGGGGACCAGTTGTGATCCAGGCCGTTCGCAACACTTCGCTCACGGCGGAGATTTCCTGCTCACCCACAGTCGGTGGTGAAAACGAAAGGAAGGTTTCCCTCACGCGACAGGCTCCAGTTCCAATGCCCACGCCATGGCCGCGGTGTGCAGGGCCTCCGTACACGACTTCAGTTCAATCGTGCCTGGCGCGCCCAGGCAGGCGGCAAAATCCTGTTCAACTTGTCGTGTCTTCAGGCCGGTACTAATCCAGGCGGAACGCAGCACCTCACCGACCGCCACCTCCTCCTTGCCGACAGACGACAGCGAAATCGACAGAAATCCCCGCCTCACGTGACCTTCTCCATTTCCAAAGCCCAAGCCATAATCGCCGAAGCAGCAGGCCTTCCTAAATTTTCCAAACACCAGCGCTGGGCAGCCTGCCCCATGCGCTTGCGTTCGTCGGGATGGTCTCTAAGCCAGCGCAAGGCCTCCACTAGTTCATTCGCATCACCCGGCGGACAGCAGATGCCACCGCCCGCGGCAGTGAGCACCTCCACAGTATCCCCCTCACCGCAGAAGACAACCGGTTTGCCCAGAGTCAGATAGTCCAGGGTCTTGCTGGCCAAAGCGCCGGCAAACAAGGGTTGTTTGGGATACATATGCGCACAAGCACAAGCACCTAAGATAATCTGCAGCGCTTTATCCCGCGGCAAGGGGCCGGTCATGACGGCGTTCAGACCGGCCCTACCGATGCGCTGCTCGTAATCCGCACGGCGCTCCCCGTCCCCTGCCAGCACAAAGCCAACATCGCGCTCTTCGCGCAGCAGTTCAGCCGCATCCAGCAGCGTATCCACATCATTGGCCCGCCCCATACCACCGGCATACACCACAATGAATTTTGCACCTTTGGGTGCGTAGTGTTCCAGTAACTGGCGCGCACCGGCTTGTCCGTGATCCGCGGCATCCAAGTAGGCATCTGCGTTGTACAGTACCCGCACATGCTCGGCAGGAACCTTCAGTTCAAGTAATCGGGTCCGGATGCCGGGTGTGGCAGCCAGAATGCGCCGCGCACGCTTGCGCATGAATCGCTGCCAAGCTGAGATCACTCGTGCCAGAACCCCTGGTTTGAGCACACCCAGAGCCAGGGCCGTCTCCGGATAAAGATCCCGCTCATCCAGCACCAATTGTGCCCCTTTCACACGTGCCACGATTCTTGCGATAGGGGTCACAAAGATGGGGTCAGTGCCTACGAAAACACAGTCGGCCTTTCCAGCGCGCACCAGACTAGCCACGCCGGTGAGACCGGCGTAAATCACGTATTGCAATAACCGGTGCCAAAGATTGGCGCGGTAATTACGCAATCCCCAGACACGCAGAATCCGAATACCATCCCGATGCTCTGAGGTACACCAGCCACTTCTGCCGTCGCGCAAATCAGTTCCCGTCATGTACTGGATCGCCGAGGTGATGACCGTGACCTCACAACCCAGATCACGCATCAACCTGGCCTCCATCCAGGGACGGAAAGCGCCGGGTTCCTCCGGCAACGGCAGGTGAAATGTGAGAAAGAGGACGCGCACGATGTCATTGTATCCTGTCCACACTCGGTTCCATGGGCAAACTCCTGCTGCCGATCGCGAGGGGAGGCCCGTTTCCCGGCAGGGTCGGAGCGCCTTCAGATCCCACTGGACACCCTGCAGCCATAATAAGCAGGAACCGGACGATCGCAGACCCCCTTTCTGGGTATCCCATGCCCTGCGCACACCGGTTGGCAGAGGGAGCCCTAGGATTTGCGCACCAGAAAGTAGAGCCAAGGGCTCGCGTCGTCAGAACGTGCGTCGATCTCGACGCCCATGCTGTTCAAAATTCCTGCCACTACAAAGCCATTTTCCCTCAACTGTTCGATCTGGGACTCCACAGAGATATGGTAGGAGACCACTGTGTAATTCTGCCCTCCGGAAGCACGATAGCTGTACTCTTCACCTTCGAATAGTAGCTTTCGAATCCGAAAATAATGACCGATACCCGCAACATAACCGAGCACACGCCAGGCCAGCTTCGCCGGGTTCCAAGTCAACTGCAGGCGCCTTATGTCATAAGGCTTCTGGGGAAGACAGCGCGCATTATGAGTCGAGAATACGAAGAATCCATCATCGGCGAGAAGACGCCTCACCTCCCGGAGTACCCGCAAACGTTCCGGGTGCGTCACATAGTCGATCCCGTTGAATGAGAACAGGATCAGCCCATAGGTACTGTCAGCGAGATATCCGAGCTCCCGGGCGTCACCCACCGCGAAAGGCACGCCCGGATATGTCGCACGGCACATGTGAATCATCCTGGGTGAATAATCGAGGCCGAGATACTGCCTGCTGATTGCGAGCAGGTCAGGTGTCGTCCGCCCGGTTCCGACCCCGAGATCAAGAATCGGCCGATCGCGAATCTCGTGTGCAATGCGTTCGAGGATGCGTGCTTCCGCTGCAAAGAGCCGCTTTTGCGAGGCATAGAATCCAACCGTCGAACGGTGGTTATAGCGTCGCCAGTTCCGATGCTCCATCTCGATCATGGATAATCTCCCGTGGAATGAATGGCAACTGCAAGATCCTGCGACTACCGTCGTCGCAGCGCGCCTAGCATCGCTTCCGCTGCATACAAGAGGGAACTCCGGATCGGAGACAGCGGAATATCATAAGCATAGGTCGATCTCAGGCTGCCATTAAACGAACGTTTGAAATTACTGGGGCCATGAGCTCGATCGGCTTCATAACCGCCGAGATCAATGACTGAATAGCCTTGGTGTCTGAAGTACAGAAGTGCCTCCCAGAGATTCAGATGTCCGGTATAAGTCCGGCTCTCACGGTCAAACCCACCCAGCCAGTAGACCGGGTAGCTGTGGGTCAGAAACAGCATGCCGCCGATGACGGTTCCTCTCCGCTTCGCGACGAGCAGGGTAGATAATCTTTCTTGGGCGCAAACTTCACGGACGAGGGCCAGTGGCTGACGATAAAAGAACTTGGTTTCAGCCGTGTGACTGTAGATCCTCCACCATCCATCGAAATCTGCTTCCGATGCCGCCCGGGTCACGGTGACACCGTCCTTCACGCAGCGCCGCACCTTGCGTCTGCTGTTCGATCCGATCTGGTCCCAGAGATAGTGCTCCGTACGGGTCAGATCCAACGTCAGCGTGTGGAGCTTTTCGACCGGACGGTGTGCAAATGATGCCTGTTCCACAACGGTATTGACCCATAATCTTGCGGAACAAAGATTCCGGGCATCTCTTTCTAGAAGCAACATTTGATCCCCGTCTGTCTCTGTCCAGTGGTAGACGGACAGTGTCATGTTCCCCAGGCCGGGTTTTCGTGACAGAAGTCCGATCGCACCCCCGACCGTGACCAACCGGCGCCCGGTATGGCGCGCGAGCATCTCCACAAAAGGTGCGTATTGGAAGATTTCATACGTTCCCAGCCAGCTGGAAGCACTTGATCGCGGATCCTGAGGCAAACCGATCACGGACGCGTCAACAGCCGTGACATTGAGCGGCGTAGCCTAACCGGAATCCGGCGCCGTGCATGATAGCGCAACCACATGGATAACGAAGGCAGTAAGTCCGCGGAGAAGCGGGCTCTTGTCGTTGGGCAAAGCGAAGATGGCTTCAACCGGAAGATATTACCTTCCAGATAGCCCAGTCCAAATCGCAGGCACCAGGACGCTGCCGAATACCAGATGCGGTACTGCCCGGTTTCGAGTTTCAGAAAGCAGCTTCGGTAAATCATCCGGTTGTCCCAACCCAGCCAAGATGGTGCTAACAACGGGCATTTCCCCGTCAATGTGAACTTCGATCCGTTCGCCGATACCAGATGAAACAGCCGGGTTCTCGAATTATCCGTACCAGACGGGAATGCGGCCACAAGCGCCTCATACCCGAGATCCGTCTTTTGTACATCGAGATGCCATGGAACATGGCCGGGGATCGACATGTCACAAACCGCCTGGATCTTCATCCGGAAGATATCCGGCCCCGCATACCGCTCGATCCGGGCTTGGGCATAACGTCGCGAGGTGTCCAGTTCCACCATCCACATCTGCCAGGTTGGATCCGTCCAGATGAATGTCGGACATGCGTTCCACCGTCCGGAATGGAAGGCAGTTGGAGTCGACCAATCCATACCCGAGCGGGTTTCCATCACAAAGAATTCGGTCTCACCGGTACTCTTTCTGGCGGTCATGAAGACCAGGTGGAGTTTTCCTGCCGCATAGACCAACTCGGGATCAGCATGATGCAAGTCCGGATCGGCTGGGGCCGGAACCAGGGGATCCGGCAGATTGTGGAAACGTTCCCACGAATATCCATCATGACTGACCCGGATGACCGGGTTCTCCCAGCGATCCTGGGCACGGGGATAGGGGTTGAATACCATCCAGTACTGGTAGCCCTGGAACCCTCCGGGTATGTGTACCACATCGGGATGCACGTGCTGGACATGACCGAGCTCCGACCCGATGTTGAGCGGTCCCGCTACCTTGACACGCATCGTGACTCCGGACCAGATCGCTCAGATGAGCCACGCGGACAGATCGCGTCCGAGCAGCTGCATCAGGTGATCAATATCCTCCCGGTAGGCTTCTATGATCTCGCGCTTGAGAGTCTCGGAAAGATACGGCTTGGGAACTGATGGCCTGAGATTCAACTTCTGGAGCGTTTCAATCACGGGGCGATGGAACCGTATCGATCGCAAATCGAACCCGAACCGTCTCCTGACCGATCGGTTGATTGAACGAGCATGCCCGAGAAACCAGGTGAGGGTTGTTTGCAGTTGGGGCGAGTACACATCCGCATAAGGATTCACAACCGGAAAATCGCTTTTATCCCCAGGCTCCAATCCCAGAAACTGCAGGGAATCGACGTAGACTGCGCGTGGATCAGCACACAGATCCTCATAGAGAAACACCTTGACTTGTTCTCTTGGATACAACTGGTAAACGCGTTCCAACTGCTCCCCATACCGTGCTACGGCAGAGTAGTACAGGAACTCCGGTGTGCGACAACCCATCGGAATGCTATTCCCCATGCGCCGTTCGGGTTCGAGGCGCCAGGCTGTCTCTATGTCACCGGCGGTTTCGATCCCAGTCTGCCTCTGCTGGGCATAGAGCGATACGATCATTTCGTCCGGTCTCCTCAACAGGGCAATGAGCTTTGCGGTCGGCTGCAGCCTGTGGATTTCCCGAATCGCAATATGGGAATACAGATACCAGACGGAGGCGTCACCTACAAGTTTTGTATCGACGTCCACGTGCGAAAACAATGCGGAGTATTCCTCCCAGGTCGAGACACCCCGATGGCCGGGGAAATCGAAGGTGAAATACTGGGGTTCCTTGGGATTGGTGATGAATACGCCGCGATGCTCCGCAAGATACTCGGATAAGGCGGTAGTACCCGCCTTGGGCGCCCCGATGATGAAAAAATCAGGAATATGCGTCATGCCGCCTGATCCCGTAGAAAGGGAGAATCCAGAATCCGAATCGCTGCCCGATGTGTTTCACCATTGCCACATTCCAAAAGATCATCGCCAATGACGTCGCGACCGCGGCGCCGATCGCCCCCCACTGGGCCACGCAGATCCCTCCCACCAGAACATTGAGTACAGCCCCCTCAAGCAGTATCCAAAATGCCTTGCGGTCACTGCCGGTCATCGCCAGGATATATCCCACCGGACCCACCGCGATGTTCACGATCTGACCCACCGCCAGAATCATCAGGGGTGCCCATCCCTCCTCGAAACCGCTGCCAAATTGCGCCAGGATCCAATGGCCCAGAAAAAAGAGGATCACTACCACTATCACGCCGGCAAAGGAGCCGATGCGAATCACCAGGTTGATGAGATGATGCATCTCCCGCAATCGCGAGGCCGCGTACAATTCGGCGATGAGGGGTGCGGCTACGGTATTCAGTGCCGCCAGCCCGAACGAGATCAGGTTCGTGATGCGCGATGCGGCAGCATAGTAACCTACCTCACGATCATTGGCCAGCGCGCCTACGAGCAGGATATCTGCACGAGTGAGGGTCATGTTCAGCGCTCCAATCCCCAAAAGCGGCAGTGCCACTCCAACCCATTTGCGAACCGCGTATGTTGCCGGTGTCTGCTCGGGGATCCTTTGGCGGGAGGACTGGAATACCCAAAACCACGAGACCACTACCGACAAACACCAAGCACCTGCCGCGAGGAGGAGCATCACCTGGGCAGGCAAAACGGCTGTGTACCAACCCCATCCAATCGCCACCAGCAGTGCCAGCAGCAAAGGGCGAATGATGGATCCACCCAACAAGGATCGGCCAATCCAACCCAATCCGCGCAGAAATCCTTGTGCCAGACTACCGTAGGATACAGCCAGCACAAGAAGGATAATCGCGCTGACCATCCATGGGCTACTTTCGGTGCTCCACCGCTGCGTCAGGATGAGAATGGCGGCGATGGCCAAAGCGGCAATTACCGACGCTGCCATCACGAGACCGATGGATGCCCGCAACAGTCCGCGCAAATCCGACCAGTTACCGGTGGCCAAACATTCCGGGACGAACTTGACGACCGCCGTATCGATGCCGAGGCGGCCCGCTACGGCAGCGAAGCTGGCGCATGTGATCACAAACGAATACATGCCATATCCCTGGAGTCCGGCTGCGCGCGCCATCAGCACGTTGACCGCGAATGTCAACATCATGCCGACCAGCTGAATCCCGATCGCCTTGATACCCCCTGCGAACAGACGGCCGCGCCATTCTTCACTCCACCCGAGCCAGGCTGGCGGCACCCACAGCGTCTGCCGTTTCATTGATATCCTTCTGCGGCTATCAATTGGCGAAGACAGCCGAACGCATTGCCCGGACAATTTTGTGTGCGTCCGCTTCGGTAAGCACATGATGAACAGGCAAGGCTAGAATCGTTTCGGTCAACCGCTCGCTAACGGGTAACTGCATCCTGCCGTAGCGTTCCTCAATGACTGGCTGTTGATGTACAGCACGCGGATAGTGGATAGCAGTCGCGACACCGGCTCGCTTCATGTGCTCCATCAGCTTTTCCCGCGTCATGCCGAACGCGGAGCGATCAACCACCAGGCAGAACTGGTGCCAGGAATGCGTGGATGATTCCGTTACCCTTTGGAGTCTAAGACCCTTCATCTCTCGCAAACCAGCGGTTAGAATTCCGGCATTGCGTTGCCGGATGGCGAGCATGTCCGGCAAACGTTTCATCTGGGCTCGGCCAATCGCTGCTTCGACATCGGTCATCCGGTAGTTCCAACCGAGCATCGTATGCGTATATTTTTCTGTCTGTCCGTGCGTACGCAGAAACCGCATACGGTGCGCCAGCTCGGAATCTGGCGTGGTGACCATTCCCCCTTCCCCCACAAACAAATTTTTTGTCGGGTAAAAGGAATAACACACAGCCTCACCCAATGCCCCGATATCCTCACCCTTCCATCGTGTGCCCTGAGCCTGGGCTGCATCCCATATGATCTTCAGGCCATGCTTGCGCGCAAACGCACGGATCTGGTCTACGTCACAAGCATTGCCGAAAAGATGCACCGGCGCAATTCCCCGGGTCTTGGGCGTCAGGCGCTTTTCGGCGTCCGCCAGATCCAGAAGATAAGTATCCGGATCCACGTCGCACAGGATGGGTTTCATCCCGGACTGAATCGCCATGCTTGCGGTCGCGAAAAAGGTGAAGGACGGTACCAGCACCTCGTCGCCGGGTTCCAGGACAGCCGTGTAGGCCAGATGCAACGACGCTGAGCCGTTGGCGCAGCTGACCGCGTGTTTTGCTCCAGTCAGCGCCGCAAATTCATTTTCGAACGCATCGCACTCCGGTCCCTGCCGCAAGGCACCGGAACGCAGTACGCGGACGGCCGCCTGGATTTCCTCTTCAGTTAAATGCGTATCAGCCATCTGGATCACGTGAGTCTCTCCTGTTGCAAATGCAATTGGTCAATAAGTTCGTGCAACAGGACGGCTTCCTGCAGGGTACCGTAGGCCAGCTTACTTCCCGTTGCGACGGCGGCCAGGAAAGTGCGGGACTGGGTCACATAGGGATCATTATCTTCATGCTGCAGGGCATGATGCCCGGCAGAGTGATGCCCCCGTCGTTCCACCAGGAAAAGACGAGAGGGTTCCTCCCGCTGGATGGAAGCCGTCAAGGTACCATTTATACCCTCAACTTCCAGGCGCTGCGTGAAGGCCGGCGTAAGCATATCGGCCTGAAGATACACCGAAGGACCGGCACCGTAATCAAGCCGTACCAAGACCATGTCCTCCGCATCCACTGTTTCGCTGCGTCCGTTGATCGGTCTTACGGGAGCGCACAGTTCGCTGGCAAGCAGGTGCGCATGGCTCGGCGTCCCGAACAGCCACAGTGCCAGATCCAGCGTATGCACCAGCATTTCGTTGATGGCCCCGCCGCCGTGGGCACGCAGGTGTTTCCAGGTCTGATGGGAACCCCGTCCACCGATACGCAACAGCGCAAGAGTGAGCACGCCCAATACCTTTTCGTCATGCAAGAGGTGGCGGACCTGTTGGAAAACGGGAACGGACCGGTAAATGTAACCCACCATGCCGGTTATACCGGCCGACTCCGCGCGTTCTGCCAGCGCACGGGCTTCCTGGCCATTGCCCGCCAATGGCTTCTCGCACAAAAAAGCCTTCCCGGACCCGATGGCCTTGCCGGCAAGTTCTGCGTGCGTGAAGGTCGGCGTGGCGATTACCACGGCATGGATACCTGCATCATCCCATACCTTATCCAACGGGATTGCAGTGACGCCCTCCTTTGCGGCCAGAGCGACGGCACGCCCGGCATCCAAGTCGGCGACGGCCAAAAAAGTGTTCTCCAGCCCAGCGCCCCGCAGACCATGAAGATGCTTGGGGGCCTGTTTCCCGCAGCCAATGACCGCCACCTGCATCAGTGTTTCTCCCCGCCGAGATGGCGGCACCATGACAGTGCCAGATTGCGTTCCGCGAGATGGGGTGGAAGGGGCTTGATCCGAGCCGGCACGCCAACCGCCAGGGAACGCGCTGGCACATCCCGGGTCACCACCGCGCCGGCGGCAACAAAGGCATCCTCTCCGATCCGTATGCCCGGGCACACCGTGACACGCCCCCCGAGCGTCACGCCGTCTTCAATGACGGGGCCCTCCGGACGATAGCTGTCGCGCTGTTTGAGGGGGTAACGGTCGTTGGTGAGCGTCACGCCTGGGCCGAGGAACACTCGACTGCCGATGCGTACATGTGTCGGTATGTAGCACTGCGATTCGATTTTCACGAAATCGCCGATCTCCACCTGTCCGTCAATCACGGTCCCGGTACCCACAACCACATGGTTGCCGATGTTCGTTTTTTCCCGGATCATCACGTGGTGCCCGGTCTGGAAATCATCGCCAGCGACTACGTCGCCATAAATCACGGTGCCCCAGCGAATGCGGCAGCCTCTGCCGAAACGCGCAGGTCCGGCTTCGGGCAGATACAAAAGACCGATCAGGCATCCGTCATCGCAGAGAAAGGACTCGCCGTGCTCCACACGCGTATTACACGTCATAGGTCTACCTTACTAATAACGAAATCAACGATATGATCCGCGGCGTGACCGTCGCCAAACGGTATCCGCCAATCAACTTTTGTCTGCAGTGCCTCGACAGCACCGGATGCGATTTTCTCCGGGTCGGTGCCCACCAGCCGGTTTGCGCCGATTTCGAGGGTTTCCACCCACTCTGTATTTTCGCGCATCGTAATGCAGGGTATTCGATGAATACACGCTTCCTGCTGCACTCCGCCGGAATCGGTCATTACCAGGCGCGCGCTGGCCAGAAACGCCAGAAACTCGAGATATCCCGCCCCCTCGCGCACCTCCATACCCGCAAGCCCGCGTGCCCACCCGGCAAGACCGAATTCCTCAAGGCGCTTCTGAGTACGCGGATGTGCAGGAAAAACCACGCGGATACCCAGGTTCTTGGCAACTTTTTCCGCGCCCGAGAGCATCCCGCGCAAGCGTTCTGGGTAATCCACATTTTCCTCGCGGTGAGCTGTCATGATCGCATAACTTCCTGGAGAAAACTGCCTGGCCACCGAGTCTCCGAACCGGCGCATGGCGATCGCAAGATGCTGGATGGACGCATCGACAATCGGGTTCCCGGTCTCCACAATTTGACCCTGGACCGCCTCCCGATCGAGGTGCGCACGCGACTTCGGCGAGGTAATGAACAAATAATCGGAAATATGGTCAATCATCCGCCGGTTATGTTCTTCCGGCATACGCCAGTCATATGAGCGCTCCCCGGCCTCAACATGACCCACGCGGATCCCGAGCTTGCGGGCGGCCAAAGCTCCCGCGAGATTGGTATTGGCATCGCCGCCGACCAGCACCATCTGTGGCCGACGCTGCATCAGGATGCGTTCCACACCCTCTAGCATGGCTGCCGTCTGGCTGCCGTGCGTGAGTTTCTCCGCGATCCCCTCCAATCGGAAATCAGGGGGTGGCAGTTCCAGGTCCTCGAAAAACTGCAAGTCCATGTTCGGCGAATAATGCTGGCCGGTATGAATGACGAAATGCTCCGCACCCCGCCGCCGGAGAGCGTGGATGACGGGTGCAAACATCACGATACCTGGGCGGGTCCCCAGCACGACAGCGATTTCAGGCCGGAGCGTCCCGGGTTTCAAAACTTTCTCGCTCATGATGCTCCTTATGTGGATGGAGAGGGTTGCGTACGCTCGCGAAGCCAAGGTTTGAGATCCCTGGCCACAACCTCCCAATTGTAGAACTGCTCAAACGCGCGGCGGCCGTTCGATTTCAGATGAATCTGCAACGGCCGGTCGGAAAGAAGCTTGCAAATCGCGGCCACGATGTCATCAGTCGAATCCGTATTCACCAGGATTCCGCAGTTCACCTCCCGCACCACGCGACCCAGGTCGCCAAACTGGGGCGCGACAACGGCCAGGCCGGCTTGCATGTAGGTAAAGATCTTCCTGCCATTCATTGCCCCGACTTTTTCATAGAGCGCATCCCGTTGGTGCAGCGCCAACCCGACTTCTGCACGGGATATCTCGGCAAGCATTTCGCGGTACGGGCGCTGGTCAATTATGCTTACGTGTTCACTCAGTTGGCCATCCCGCACGATCCCGGCGAGCGCATCGTGCCCACCCCGATAAGCGCCAATCAGCAAGAGCAGGATATTGGGGATATCCTTGCGGATGATTTCGACGGTCCGTAGGGCCGCCTGTAATCCCTTACGCTCCATGATGCCGCCGACGTAACAGATCACCCGCCGGTCTCCGTAGCGGGTCGCGGCCCGTTGCACCCACTCGGTTGGAGGGTCGTCTGCGAGAGCGGGAACGTTGGGGATCACCCGTACCGAGCGGTTGTAGCGGCTGATCTGTCTTTCAAACCAGCCCGCGCGCGAATCAACAGCCAATACGGCCCCCATCCGGCGCATGCCGCGCCCTTCGAGATACACGAACAGCGGCTGGATGAGATTCGCGAGCCAGCCGAAATAGCGTGACAGATCATACGCATAATATTCCGCAGCGTCGTAGAGCCAGGTGGCCCGGGGGAAGCGCCGCGCCAAAGGTAGATGGCAAAAGTGCGTCGCGACAATGATGGGAGCCTGAGAGTCTTCCTGAATAACCCGGCGGAGCGCGCTTCCGAGCTTCCGCCAGTACTCCGGCAGGACAAACAGCAACCGCGCACTTTCGGTGGGTGCCGCGAGCCGGATCACGGCCAGATCTTCCTCGCGACTCCGCCCGGAAGGCGGCCGCCCGCAGCTCCGATCCCAGGTCACATAGGCAGGCTCGCAGCCGATCTCCCGAAACAGACGGAAGAGATTCTGCTGCCGCGGAGTGGGGTCTCCGTAAAAACAGAGAATGACGGCGCGGCGCGGTTTCATCGCGGCGGCATCAGGGCGTGTGAGCCCGGCGCGGGAGAGGGAACCCGCGCGGCGTCTGTCTCGGCTAGAGCCTCTTCGTAGGTTTCGGAGATATCGGACGCAATCGCCTGCCAGCCGTAGCGTGCAGCAGCCCGCTGCGCGATCATGGCCGGGTTCCAGGTTCGCGTGAGCACGGTGCACAGGGCAGATCCGAGTTCCCGCACGTCGCCCGGCGGAACCAGAAGGCCATTCTTGCCCTCGTCAATCAGTGAGCCGATGGCGGGAATCGCACTTCCAATCACGGGCGTGCCACAGCAGAGACTCTCGAGTACCGTAACCGGGTTACCCTCGGCATAGGACGGAAGCACGAAGCAGGTCGCCGCTACCAGGTACCGGGCTACCGCGTCATGGGCTTGCCAGCCGCGCAGAATCATTCTCCCGTTGGAGCCGGCTGCGCGGCGAGCAAACGATGCCCACAATCGGCCATTACCAGCCACCACCAAGATGGCTTCAGCGGGAGCCCAGGCAAAGAACGCTTCCACCACATCGGCTGCACCCTTGGCTTCCTCTAAATTTCCGATGTAGAGATAGATGGGCACACCGGCCGGCAGCTGCAAATCAAGCCGGGCTTGTTCCCGTTCCGCAGGAGCGAATACGCCGAGATCAACACCGTTGTGGATCACACGCAGTTTTCCCGGAGTGGCTCCGGCACGCAGTAACGGCTCTCGAAAGTAGTCGGCGACCGCGATCAGGCGGGTGGCCCGCCGGACCACGACTTGTGCGACCCGCATGCGCCCGGCATAGCGGAGGTCACGGTAGACATCGCCCGCATGGGCAGTCACCACGACCGGCACTCCCAATCCAGCCGCCCCCAAAATGGCGGCCCACCCGGCCGGTGCGAGCCAATGGGCGTGAACGACATCAAAGGGTTCAGAGGCAGTGAGGAGCGTGCGCCGTACCAAGCTGGCCAGCTGGCGGGTACGCAGACCCCGGTGTCGCGGAATGTAAAAATAGCCGGGCCGCAATACCCTCACCGGCGGAGCTGGCTCCGGGGCCCTCGCAGAGCCGGGGTGACTGCGATCGAGCGTCCGGGCACGCGCTTCGAGAGCAGACGATGGGATTCCGGGCAGGACAGGTCGCGGGAACAACACGGTCATCTCATGCATTCGTGCCAGAGCCAGTACCTGCTCACAGATGAACACACCCCGTCCCGGATGCTCCGGAGTGGGGAAACTTTCGGTCAATACCAGTACCCGCATCAGCCTGAGGCCGGAACCGGAAAAACGGGAGGCTCCCCGGATGGCGGCACTCTCGTGGCATGCGCCAGAACCAGCGCGATCACAAACCAGAGAAATGGCTCGCGCTGGGTTCCAAGCGCCAGGGTTTGTACGAGACCTGAGATGAGAGCGATTCTGGCTCCTTCACCGATCAGATAAGCACGACGCTCGTTTGCCATCCGGAGCCGGCGCTGGACGCGCCCCGAGCGCTGGATCACGACCCATCCCGCCCCGAACAGCAAGAAAAACGAGAATATCCCGGTCTCATCCATCACAGAGATGAATCCGTCGTGTGAGCCCTGATTGGGATCCGAAATCGGGAACAAGAGATAGGGCGCCATGTCAGCGGAAATATTGGCGGGGCCGACCCCAAGCAGCGGATGAGCCTGCGCCATCCGGATCCCTCCCAGGGTCAGATTCAGGCGCTCACTCCCAAAGGAGCCAATGGAACGCTCGGAGCGAACTATTTGCTGATGGATGCGAGCGAGATAAACCCCGCCGGCCGCGAATGCGATCACAGCCAGCAGTCCCGCGCTCAGGAGCGCAAGGCCCCACTTCCGTATGCCGGCCCGGGGGACCATTTGCCAGGTTGCGAGTGTCAGAATCACGATCAGCCCGATCAGCCCGCCAATGGATACTGTGCGTCCGATTCCGACCACGAGGAGGAGCGCGGCACAGCCAGCCACCATCCGCCGGCGCGGCGTTTCTGCGGTTGCAAACCAGGCGAGTGCCAGAGCAAGCCCGACATTGAACACAAAAGCGGTAAAGTTAGGATCCCCGAGTCCGGCCGAAGCCCGCACAATCTCGTGACCGGCGGCTTCGGTCAGCCTCAGAAAACTTCCAAAACGGTCCAGAATCCCGCTCACCATCAGGAGCGCGAGCAGCGCTAGGGTTCCAGCCACAAACCGCTGCACGCGGACCAGCAGGTGACCGTCGACCACCAGGATCTGGACCAGGACAAACAGCATGGCAAAGCGGGCCACGTAAGCGGCAACCAACGCCAGGGATTCCCGCACCTCCGGATGCGCCATGGAAGACCAGAAAGCGAGCACGCAGAAGAGAGCGAGCGCAGCCCAAAGGAGGCTCAGATTGCCCCGGATCGCGCTCAGCCGGCCGCCGGTCAATCCCACCCAGGCCAGCAGCATCAGCGCGGTGGCGAGCGGAACCAGAAATTGGCGATGGCCCGGAAAGAGTGCCGGGAAGAGGGATGCCGGAACACAAATGGACAGCGCCAGAATATAAACCGTTGCGTGCAGGATGGGTGAAGCGGCCCGTTCATATCGATCCATCCCGATGCGATTCCCTTCCGCACCCACGGCACTCACCAGCGGACCCGGGGATGGATTTTCGCCCTGTCAATGTCGCGCCGACAGCGCACGATCTGTTCGAGCATCGCCGCAAGTACTCCTTCATCAAGATGATGCGGCTTCAAACCCAGTTCCAGCAGTCCGCTGTGTGCCGGATTGTAGTAATGCTCTTCGGCCTCCTTGCGGGGATTCGGCAAGTGCTCAATCTCCACATTAAGGCCGAGATGCTTGCCGGCTTTCTGTACAAGACCGGCGAGATCGTTGACGGAAAAACACTCAGTGAACTGGTTGAGCACCCGCAGTTGGCCAGGATGCGCCGGTTTATCCACCGCGAGTTGCACACACTGCAACGTATCCAGTAGATTCAGATAGCCGCGGGTCTGGCCGCCTTTGCCATACACCGTGAGCGGCACGCCTGCCACCGCCTGAACCAGAAAACGGTTGACAACCGTGCCGAATAAGTCATCGTAATGAAAATTAGGCGCCAGACGTTCATCCAGGTCCGCTTCCGGCGTGGATAGACCGTACACCGGTCCCTGCATCAGGTCCGTGACGCGCAATTTCCACGTGCGCACGTAAAACCACAGCAGGTCGGTATCCAGAATCTTTGTTGTATGGTAGAGGCTGCCGGCTTGACGGGGAAACAGGAAATGATCCTTGCGGCCTCGGTGTTCTATGTCTATCCAGCCCTCTTCGATATCAATATTCGGCGTACCGTATTCGCCCATGGTGCCGAGCTTGATGATATGGCAGGCAGGAGCCTGTTTTTGCACCGCCCATATCACGTTCAATGTCGTCGTCAGATTGTTGCGCAGGGTCAGCTCCGCCTCCTCATAGCCGCGCATGGAATAAGGTGCTGAGGGCTGTTCCGCATAATGCACTACGGCATCCGGGTTGTATTCCTTGAAGACTCCCTCAAGGAAACGGAAATCCGTGCAATCTCCGATGCGTACCCCGATTTCCTTTCCGGTGAGCGCCCGAAACAGTTCAGCGCGCTGCTCCAGATCCGGGTTGGTCATCAGCGCCTGCGAGCGGGTCTGCAGCGCGATGGTACGGCGCAGATAATTATCCACCGCCATCACTGTATGACCGGCGGCGGAAAAATGCATCGCCGTCGGCCAACCGAGATACCCGTCGCCGCCAAGAACCAGTACTCGCATTGCTACATCTCCGGAGAATTCATGAGTCCGGCTTTCTCCAGCAGGGCGCCGATCTCCGATACCACCAGCCTAGATTCTTCCGCTGATACATATGGCCGTTCGACTTTTTCACTGCGCAAGCCGGGATATTCATAGCGGATGCGCGAATACACCGGCGTGAAAGCCGGACGCACCACGAAATATTCTTCGAGTTCAACAGCCCGTCGGGTTTCCTCGCCGGTCAGCAGTTCCTCATACATTTTTTCGCCGGGCCGCGGACCGGTCACCTGCACCTTGATGCGACCGGAATCATGGCCGTACTTTGGTGCCAGGCTCTTTATCATCGCTTGCGCCAGATCCTTCACACTTATAACCGGCATCTTGGTGATGAAGACCTCACCGCCACGAGCGAGGCTCACCGAGCCAAGTACCAAGGCGACCGCCTGATCGATGCTCATCACAAAGCGGGTCATCTCGGGACTCGTCAATGTGACCGGCCCACCTGTGGCGATTTGTCGGCGAAATACTTCAACCACAGAACCCCTGGACCCGAGCACATTGCCGAATCGTGTCGAGGCAAAAATCGCGCCGTTATGTGAAGAAGCATTGGCTGCCGTAATCAGGCGCTCGCCCATCAGCTTGGAAGTGCCCATGACGTTGGTGGGGTTGACGGCCTTGTCTGAACTGGTAAACAGCACTCGCCGCACACCTGCATCCCGTGCTGCGGCGATTACCGACTCCACGCCCAAAACATTGGTGCTCACCGCCTCCGAGGGTGCCTTTTCGCACTGGTAAACATGCTTGAGCGCGGCACAATGAAACACAATATCGGCATCCGCGAATCTCTGCCGGAGCGACTCCCGCTCGCGTACATCCGCCACGTAAAAGCGCCCACGGAAATTGTCTTTCCATTTTTCTTCAATCTGGAAAATCCCGTCCTCGCTGTTGTCGAGACCGACAACCTGGCACTTGCTGTAACGTTCATCCGTCAGCAGTCTGCACACGAGCGCGGATCCAATGCTTCCGCAGCAACCCGTAATCACGATGCACTGGCCGTCCAGCGTGTAGCTGTCCATCATGTTCTCCCGGTTTCTCTCGTGTGATTTTGGACGGTCGCATGGAGGCCACATTCGAGTTTCTGGTCCGGGCCTTTGCAGGGGTCAAAATAGTCACCATTCAAGGCAAGATCGAAACTCTCGCAGTACAAAATCGCGTCCTGCACGCACCAATCAAGAATGGGATAAACCGCTATGGCACCCAGACGCTCTTGCGCTATCAGCATGCGGCGCCGTTCCACGGTTTCATCATGGATGAGGCCCGCAAACCAGATGGCGGCTTTTTCCTGCACCAGAGCGCGCTGCATGGGCTCCACCTTGATTGCCCGGCAGAACTCCGCAAACTCCGCCGTATCCCAGGCGGGTACTGGCAGCCGGGGTGCTTCATATATGTGCAGGTCTATCGGAAATCTTTTTCGGCATTGTTCGGCAAAGTGAAGGGTACCCGGCGTCTCGTGCCCATGGCGCACATGAATTACGCGTACGCCGGGACAAACCCTGGAAACCATGTGTAGCAGCACGGCGCTCGTCGGCCCAAAACTTGTGGTGATGACCGTTTCCCTGCCGAATGCATCCATGATGCGTGCGATGCGGCGCTCTGCAGAAATGGGTCGCAAAGCCATTGCGAGCCGCCGCGTTGTTTTTCCCAGCAATTGCACTACAGCCGTCGGGTTTTGTCGCCCATCCGGATACCCCAGAACATCCATAATGGCCCCATAATAATGACGGGTGCTAGGTTAATTATGACATGCGGAGGGTGCGCAGTCCACGATGATCCCCGGTTGCCCCCTATTCGGAGGCATGGTCACCACGATGTGGTGACATTGGTACCGTACACATCGGCGTGTTCAACGCGATCAATGCGGTTGCGAATCTTTCGGGATGCACATGTGGATCCCACCCCACCGGTGGAGTGGCGCGGGCATTCCCGTCTTCGATAGTTTTGCAGCTGGGAATGTCGTTGAGGTTACACCGCCAGAAATGTCATCAGCACAAACTGATGGCGACATCCGTCACGCTCAAAGACTCAGTACAAAAAGCGCAGCGTGATGCTGCCTGAATGTATGGTCCGCCCCGATTTTGCAAGTGGCGGTGCATGGCGGTCGAGAGAGCGGCTTGCCCCAATGTATTCGGCCTCTGATGAAGACCGGAACGGTCTTCCGGCCCTGATGGGAATTCGCACCCGGGTGTCCTCATAAGTTGCTCGGCTGCGAGAGCCACTTCAGGCATCAGGTTTTCACCCGGGCGGCGTGCGCCGTTGTCGCCATCATGAGAGTCGCTTGCAAACTTGTGGGAAAACATCGAGGTTCGATCAGGCCTCCGGTGAGATGAGGTGCGGCTCGTAGACCTGCCCGGTAGCGAGGACCGCCCAGGCAATACGGGCCAGCTGGTTCGCGAGCGCCACGGTCGCGACATTCGGGTGGGTTCGTCCCCGGAGCTCCTGGAGCCACGGACCGAGCCGGTCGGTGCGTCGGTCCGCCCCGCGCAGGACGGCACGGGCCCCGTGGATCAGGAGACAGCGGACAGAGCGGTTGCCTCGCTTGGAGATGCCGAGGAGCCGGGGCTTCCCCCCGGTGGCAGGCTGGCGGGGCACGAGCCCGAGCAAGGCGGCCAGTTCCCGTCCCCGCCGGAACGCCTCCCCGTGGCCGACGGCGGCCACCAGCGCGGTGGCCGTGAGCGGTCCGATCCCCGGAACCGTGAGGAGCCGTTGGCAGGCCGGATCGTTCTCGGCCCAGGACACGATGGCCCCGGTCAGTGCCCCGATCCGCCCATCGAGCGCCTGGATCCGCTGCCAGAGATCCGTCATCAGCTCCCGCATCCGGGGCGAGAGCCCGTTCGCGGCATCCGCCAGGATGGCGGGCACACCCAGACGGAAGGCATGGACCCCCTGGGGATCGTGATCCCGTCCTCCAGAAGAAACGCCCGGAGTTGGTTGATCTGGGCCGTGCGTTGCCCCACTAGTACGACGACATGTTAGTTACGGAACATAATGTCGACGCAGCTTCCGATCCGCGTCCCGGCGTGTGAACGTCCACTCGATACCGCATTGAGCGGCGTTGCGTCGTCTCTGCCAAGCAGCGACCTCGCTGGTGAGGG
>DAHXNI010000072.1 GCA_027365475.1 Pseudomonadota bacterium
GTCCCGGGAGGGTCGAACCTCGCGCCGTGAAACAACGACCCAAGCCCTTTCCGAGACTCAGCACGACCCGTCGCAAAGCACGCCAAAACATCAGGTTGCACGGACATCCGCAGAGATTGAGGGCTTAACCGAGTGCCATTCCCCTATGAATAGATCCGACTGTTGTCCCAAGCGTTCGCTAAGTTTCCGCGGTGAACGGGTAGGGCAGCGAAGTTAGCCTCCGCCACGTGCCTCCTTTGCCGCGCGCAAAGCGTGCAGGAGTTCCTGCAATTGGCAGATGCGCCACTTGTTACGCAGTCGTCTGGAGATTTTCCGCCAGGGCTTCGGTACCGTGCGCTGCAGTACGGAATATCTTCTGCGCTGCTCCGTATTGCAGATCAAACTCTCTGCCGTACGACCGACGGGCTTCAGCACGGAGCGCCCTGGCGGCATAGAATAGAATTCGGCGGAACCCGGCAGGTACTGCCACCATCGTATTTCAAGGAGTCACGACGTGGTTAAACGCTTCACCGAAGACAGCGATCTTGCCCCCGCCTATGGTTCACGCACCATGGACCACGCCATTCCCAAATACCGCCTGCCAGACGACGAGATGCCCGCCCGGACCGCCTATCAGCTCATTCATGACGAGTTGATGCTGGACGGTAATGCACGCCTGAATCTAGCCACTTTCGTTACCACCTGGATGGAGCCGGAAGCCGAAAAACTCATGGCGGAAACCTTCGACAAAAACATGATTGATAAAGATGAGTATCCCCAGACTGCGGAAATCGAAACGCGCTGCGTGAACATGCTGGCCCGTTTATTTAATGCGCATCCGGATGAACGCCCGGTGGGTACTTCCGCTATAGGATCCAGCGAGGCGGTCATGCTGGCAGGCATGGCGCTCAAATGGAACTGGCGCAAACGCCGCGCGAAGGAAGGTGCGCCAGCAACCACACCCAACCTGGTGATGGGCCGCAGTGTCCAGGTTGTCTGGGAAAAGTTCTGTCGCTATTGGGAAGTGGAGCCGCGCTACATCCCGATGCGGTCGGATCGTTACACCCTTGCACCGGAAGAGGTATTAGCTCTTGTAGATGAAAACACCATAGGCGTGGTCACGGTGCTGGGGACAACCTTCACCGGTGCGTTCGACCCCATTGCAGAAATAAACGATGCGCTCGTTGAGCACAACCGGAAGACCGGCTTACAGGTGCCTATTCACGTGGATGCCGCCAGCGGGGGTTTTGTCGCGCCTTTTCTGCAACCTGCTCTTCTGTGGGATTTTCGTTTGCCCAATGTTGTTTCCATCAATACATCAGGTCATAAATATGGACTGGTGTATCCAGGTGTCGGCTGGGCGCTGTGGCGTGGCGAATCCTATCTGCCTGAGGAGCTCATATTCCATGTCAATTATCTCGGTGGAGATATGCCCACTTTTACCCTGAATTTTTCACGACCGGGAAATCAGATCATCGGACAGTACTACAATCTGCTGCGCTTAGGCCGCGCGGGTTACACGCAGATTATGACTAACCTCCGTGATACGGCCTTGTGGATTTCCGAGAGTATCGCCCGCATGGGTCCTTTCGTGCTGCTCAGTGATGGTAGCAGTATTCCGGTGTTTGCCATGCGGCTCAAAGACAGTTCACGCTTCACGGTATTCGACTTGTCGCGACAGTTGCGGCTGCGCGGTTGGCAGGTTCCGGCCTATACCTTGCCGGAAAACGCCACGGAAGTGGCCGTATTGCGGCTGGTCATTCGCGAAGGATTTTCCCATGATATGGCAGAGTTGCTGATGAAGGATTTAAAACAGGCCGTCACCGATCTGGAGCAGACACCGCCTGCACAGAAAAGTGGGGACGACGGGCACTTCCACCACAATTAGAAAGCCGCAAACGGATAACCTGGCATCGATCGTTTCATCTGAGTGGGTGGTTGGCTGACCGGCGGACACCGATCGCTGCCGAGACCGCGGGTGATAAAACGTCCAGACCGCAATCTCTTCGTGCTCACAGAACTCCCGCACGGACAGCCCGCTGCTGCCCTGACGCTCCATAATCTTCCGCCATGCTGGGGGCTTGTCCGGCCTCATCGCCTCCTGTGCGAAGCTGCTGTCCTGACAGAATGTTTCGCGCACCCTCAAGACCAGCTGGGAGAGCGTGTTTCGCTCGGTGGAGATGGCCGTCGACGGGGGCGGGCCCGCATCAACTTGACGGGCATCACCGCTGCAGGCATTGACGAGATCCACTGGCGCAAGGGCCGCTTCCTCATCCTGGTCTACCCGATCAACGAGGGAGGGTTGCGGCCGAACGATCCAAGCCCCGGGGCATGTCTGCCGGTTTGAGACCCATCCCAAGATCGGTTTGGATCATCGTTCGCTCTTCAATATTCAACTGCGTCTAGCGTTTTCCCATGCACTAGGATCTCCCGCAAAATGTTACACTTGGTTTTTGAGCGCGCCCCATATATTTTCCTGGTATGGCGGTGAGGATTGCGGTGCCAGTGTTCCAGCCGAAACCGCGGGGTTTCAATCAGGGTATACGTTCGTAGCGGCTCCGCCGGCAAGCTGACCAAGCCCGTTTTGACAAGGATGAATTCCATTGCATTCCCGCTCTGAACTAAGATACGAACCTTGTGCGGGCACTGGCACGGATTCTGTCGCGTCGTTTCGAATAACCTCCGCAAACCTGCTGCCTGCTCACTGCAGGCGTTCCCGGTGCTACAATAACAAGCGTCGATCTTCCTTAATGATCCAGAAGGCGGCGAGGCCTGTAGCTCAGCTGGCTAGAGCAGTCGACTCCTGATCGATTGATCGCAGGTTTAAATCCTGCTGGGCACATCAGAAGATCAATGGCGTTATAACTTATGCTCCAGCCCATGATTTGCTTCACTCAGACTGGCTTCTGGGAGCGAGAACAGGGAACGACTCTCAATTGCGGTGATCTGCAATGGCAGAATCAGTCATGCTTGAACAAGAGCGCGGGTACCGATGGGCATTAAGGGTGGAGTGAGCGACTGGATCAAATCCGCAACAGTCAAGATCCATTGGTTGCGATTCTCACTGGCATTTTTTGCATTGCTCAGTGTGGCCAGCCATCTTTTTTCCGCTCCGGGAGGGACCAGCCAGATTACTTTCTGGCTTGAAACCGAAGTCGCGTTCTACTCCATAATAGGCGTTATCTACCTTCTGGGATTAAGAATGTGGTACGTTCCTGCCGTGTTGTACAGCGTTGTGAACGCAGCGATATTTTTTGTATCGGCCTTGATCGCAATACCGGGAATCACCGCACAGCCTTTAGTGGCGCACATCCAATTCTTTCAATATGGCTATGGTAGCGTTATCTCGCTCATCGCTTGGTTGTACCTCATTGTCTTTGGGATCGTAGGAATCAAGTGCGACAAAGGCTCCAAGCTAAACGACATGCTGATGGAAAGCTAAAGAAAAACTCTCAAGGCGCTATGCGATCCGGATCAGTGCGCAATGGCACAGGATGCCCTCGGTGAGAAGACGGCCATACTGCATACCAGATTGGGTTGCCGGGTTAAGGTACCGTTTGGGCACAGCCCGAGAAATGCCGACTCGTATTTGGCGCCAGCATATGGCGCGCTCAAAAACCAAGTGCAACATTTTGTGGGAGTGTGAAATCCAAAACCGCTCCATCTCGTCCCGCAACCTCTACCGAAACCCTTTCAGGGTACAGGCTGGGCGCAAACGGCTACTCAGCGATAAAGATGTTGGATCTCTTCCAGGATGGCACTGCCCGGGCAGAGTTCCGCATAGGGCAGATCACGTAGCGCTCCGCTCACCGTGTCATTCAAAGCGTGAAACTCCTGCTGATCTTCGTTGATGTAAAGGAGCCCCGTCACGATTTCGCCACCTTTCTGATGCTCCTGAACATACCGATAAGCCTCATCACGGTTGACGGGATTGTAATCTTTCGATACCTTGCGCAGGACAATGGTGCTGCCGTCATGCAGTTCCACGGGAATGGCTTCTCCACCCTCGCAGACCGTCTGGATGGGTGTTTTCCTGGGCACGAAATCTGTACGTACAGCCGGGCGGTCAAATCGTCGGGTATGTGCATAGCTCTTGGTGGAGTCCTCGTGATCATTGAAGGTGACGCAGGGTGAAAGAACATCCAGCAGTGCGAAACCGTTGTGCAGGATCCCGGCCTTGATCAAGGGCACCAACTGGTCTTTATCGCCGGAAAAACCGCGTCCTACAAAACCGGCACCCAGCGTCAGCGCCAAAAGAATGGGGTCGATGGGAGGCTGGTTGTTCACTGCCCCCTTTTTTGCCTTGCTGCCTACATCCGCCGAGGCTGAAAACTGCCCCTTCGTGAGACCATAGACTCCGTTGTTCTCAATGAGATAGAGCATATTGACGTTACGCCGCAAAGCGTGAGCAAACTGTCCCAAACCGATGGACAGGGAGTCGCCGTCCCCAGATATGCCGATGTAATACAGGTTGCGGTTGGCGGCATTGGCCCCTGTCGCAATGGAGGGCATGCGTCCGTGTACGGCATTGATCCCATGGGCACCCTCCACGAAGTATGCCGGAGTCTTGGAGGAGCATCCGATCCCGCTCATCTTGACGATTAAGTGTGGCTCAATGCTGAGTTCCCAGATGGCCTGAATGAGCGCAGCGGTCACAGAATCGTGTCCGCACCCGGCGCACAGTGTGGACATGCTCCCTTCGTAGTCGCGGATTGAGAGACCCAGTTCGTTGCGTGGCAGCTTGGAATGACTGACTTTTGGTTTCTGCATGAAAGTCATGCTGCTTCCCCTTTTGCAAGAGCGACGCGGATACCGCGGACAATAAAACTGGAGTCGATGGGCATGCCGCCGTAATGCAGGATCGAAGTGAGCTGGTCTCGGTCTGCACTGGTCTCCAGTAGCAACAGGGATTTCAACTGGGCATCGCGGTTCTGTTCGACAACAAAGATCTGCCTGTGCTGCTCCAGAAACTGGTCCACTTCGGAACTGAAAGGGAAGCTCCGCACCCTTAGGTAGTTCAGTTCAATCCCCTCGCAAGCCAGCCTGTCGAGAGCCTCAAGCACGGCAGCATCACAGCTACCGATGGAAATCACACCGGTTGTGAGGCCATCCTTTCTGCGTACCGTTGGCTCTGGAACCAGTTTTTTCGCATAGTCGTGCTTCCGTCTCAGACGGTCCAGGACCTCCTGATATTCAGTGGCATCCTCGGTGTAGGTCGCGCGGGCACTGTGTCCGGAACCGCGGGTGAAGTATGCACCAGTGGGATAGGTACCGGGAAGGGTACGATAGGCAATGCCATCACCATCGCGATCCGTATACCGGTGGAAGAGTTGCATGTCGCGCAACTCGTCCGACGTATACACCTTGCCGCGATCCGGCGTCTGACGATCATCCCAGTTGAGCTTCTGAACCATCCAGTCGTTCATGCCGATATCGAGATCGGACAGAACGATGACTGGCGTCTGCAGTCGCTCGGCAAGATCAAAAGCGGTGACCGCCATGGAGAAGCATTCTGCCGGGTTTGCAGGGAAAAGCAGGACATGGCGGGTATCACCGTGCGAGGCATAGGCAGCGAGCAGAAGATCCGCCTGCTGGGTACGTGTAGGCATGCCCGTGGAAGGGCCCACACGCTGCACGTCAAAGATCACGGCCGGAATCTCCGCATAATACCCAAAACCCAAAAACTCGTTCATGAGTGAAAGACCAGGTCCACTGGTTGGCGTAAAGGCGCGCGCTCCGTTCCAGCCTGCACCGAGTACCATCCCGATGGCAGCCAACTCATCCTCCGCCTGCACAATGCAGTAATGCTGCTTCCCGCTGACCGGATCCCTGCGGTAGCGTTCGCAGAAATCCTTGAAGGCATCCATCAGCGATGTCGATGGCGTAATTGGATACCAAGCTCCGATGGTTGCACCCGCATACACACAGCCGAGCGCGGCAAGCGTATTACCATCGGCCATGATGCAGTCGGCTGTTGCGTTCATTCGTTCGAGCCGAAACGGCAACGGGCAGTCAAAATGCTGGCTTGCATACCGGTACCCCAGCTCAATCGCCCGGAGATTGTCAGCGATGAGTTTGGGTTTGTCGGAAAAGGTTTCTTTGAGCAAGGCCTCTAGTACGCCGAGCTCAAGAGCCAGCAGAGCAGCCAGTGCACCTACATAGCAGATGTTTTTCATGAGAATACGTGCGCGAATGTTGGTGAACGCTTCGTTGACCAGTTTTGCCAGAGGGATCCCGATGAGCGTGATATCGCTGCGCGCGAGCTGCGCCTCACGTGGCCAGGTGGAGTCGTAAAGAAGGTAGCCACCGGCACTCATCTCCGCGAGGTCACGGGCATAGGTCTGGGCATTCATCGCCACCATGATATCCACCTCGCCCGAGCGGGCGAGATAGCCATCACGGCTCACACGGATCTCATACCATGTGGGCAACCCCTGGATGTTGGAAGGGAAAAAGTTCTTTCCCACAACCGGGATACCCATCCGGAAAATCGCTTTCATCAATAGCCCGTTGGCGCTTGCCGAGCCCGTACCGTTCACGTTGGCGATCTTGATGACAAAGTCGTTCACCCGTGTGTTCATGCGCTCACCGACCAGACTGCCGTGACTCGGATCCCGGGCCACTTTGGCCATCGAACGCATAAGGGATCTTCACGAGGGATTTCTGCATATCCCATGCAGCCGTCGGGCAACGTTCCGCACAAAGACCGCAGTGGACACATTGATCCTCATCCTTCACCATCACGCGACCGGTCTGTGTCAAGGGTTCCGAGACGAAGAGCAGCTGTTTGTGATTATTTGCAGGCGCCTTGAGGCGTCCACGCAAATCATCCTCCTCGCCATTCACGGCCAAGGTGAGACAAGCGGTGGGACACACGTCTATACAGGCGTCACATTCGATGCATTTTGACGCGAAGAAAACGGTCTGGATATCACAGTTGAGACAGCGCTCGACTTCCACCCGGGTTTGTTCGGGTGTAAATCCCATCTCGACCTCGATCTTGATGTCCTTGAAGCGTTCCGTAAGGCTCACATGGGGTACCTTGCGCCGCATTGAAGTATCGAAACTGTTGCTGTAACTCCACTCATGAATGCCCATCTTGGTGCTGGTCAGATTCATGGCGATTGGAGGGCGCACACTGATGTCTTCGCCCCGACAGTATTTATGTATGGAAATGGCAGCCTGGTGCCCGTGCTCGACAGCCCAGATGATATTTTCCGGTCCGAATGCAGCATCGCCGCCAAAAAACACACCCGCGCGCGTGCTTTGCATGGTCCCGCGATCCACCCTCGGCACGTCCTGCTGATCGAACTCAAGCCCGATATCGCGTTCAATCCACGGAAAAGCGTTCTCTTGCCCAATGGCCAGAATGATATCGTCGGCTGGGAAAAAACTGGAGTCGAGTGTCGATGATCGCAGCTTTCCGTCTTGCTCGTGGTATTCCACTATATCGAAGTTCATGCCCTGGATCCGGTTGTCCGCCAGCACAAAATCCCTGGGTGCATGACATGGGATGATTTCGATGCTCTCCTCCATAGCCTCTTCCATCTCCCAATCCGACGCCTTGAGCAGGGTGAGCGGTTTGCGGGCCATCACTTTGACATCAGTTGCGCCCAGCCTCAGCGAAGTGCGGCAACAGTCCATGGCTGTATTGCCTGCACCAATGATGAGTACCTTCCGGCCGATGGCGGTGATGTGACCAAAAGCAACGGACTCAAGCCAGTCAATTCCAATATGCACATGCATCGGATCGCTGTAGCGGCCGGGGATTTCGAGATTCTTGCCGCGCGGTGCCCCACTGCCTACGAATACCGCATCGAAACCGCGTTCAAGCAGCGCTTTCATGCTGGTGATGGGTGTGTTCAGAAGCAACTCCACACCTCTTTCGGTAATCAGGTGGATTTCCTCACTGAGCACCTCCGTCGGCAGGCGGAAAGCGGGGATATTGGTCCGCATCAGGCCACCGGGTTCGTGCTGTTTCTCAAAGATCGTGATTGCGTAGCCGAGCGGCAGAAGATCATTGGCTACGGTGAGCGAAGCGCAGCCAGCGCCGATGCAGGCGATGCGTTTGCCATTTTTCTGGGTGGGGACCGGTGGCAAACGGTGAGCGATTTCGCCCTTCAAATCCGCGGTCACGCGCTTCAGCCGGCAGATGGCCACGGGCTTCTCGTCCACGCGGCCGCGGCGACAGGCAGGTTCACAGGGGCGATCACAAACGCGTCCCAAGATGCCGGGAAATACATTGGATTCGCGGTTGAGCAGATAAGCATCCGTAAAACGGCCCTGCGCGATCAGGCGGATGTATTCGGGAACATCGGTGTGGGCCGGGCAAGCCCACTGGCAGTCCACGACCCGATGAAAATGGTCGGGATGAGAGACATCCGTTGGCTTCAACAACCGCTCCCGCAGTGGAGGCGCGAGCATCGCGCAGCTCACTGCTTATGTTTTGAGAGGTGCTCAACACGGATATAGTACTGTTTGCCACGCTTTCTGGCAAAGCGCCTGTTAGTGCCCAAGCTCTACCCCTTGGTCCGCGTGGTCAAAAGTGAGTGGATGCTCTGCGTCCAGGCAATGAGGCTGAAGCCCACACACTAAGATGCGTCCGTTAACTCCGGATTGTTTCACGAGCCTCTACAAACGCGCACATTCGCAGGCAGACGACCGAATGAAGGTTCCTGTCGCACTGTCCTGCAAAGACTCGAGGTCACCCGGACCTTGATCCAGATCATGGCCCCCGGCTTTGAACCTCTTGAGAATGACTGGGACAACAGATGGCTTCCCAAATGCCCAAGGTGATTGATCCGGAGCTAATTCATCGCTACGACGCGCTCGGGCCACGCTATACCTCCTATCCGACCGCACGGCATTTTCACAAAGGGATTACCGAAACGATCTTTCGTGAAAACGTCGCTTTCAGCAACGAGGATCCCATTCCATCGGATCTCTCGCTTTACATCCATATTCCCTTTTGTCGCAGGCCCTGTTTCTATTGTGGCTGCACGCGAATTGTCACCCATCACGCCCCCCGCGTGTCCTCTTACCTCGACCAGCTGCACCGGGAGATCGCTCTTCAGGGAGATGGCATCGGTCGGGACCGCATCGTGCGTCAGCTTCACCTAGGAGGAGGTACACCAACCTACCTCACGGATACCGAACTCGAGTCCCTGATGCGGGCCATCCGGAAAGCCTTCACTCTGGATGAAGGTCTGGATCGCGAGTTTGGTATCGAAGTGGACCCACGAACCGTGGATGCATCCCGTCTCGCCCGTTTTCTGGCCCTTGGATTCAACCGCGTGAGTTTTGGGATTCAGGATCTCGACCATACAGTCCAACAAGCCATCAATCGCATTCAGGATCCCGAACACACTCTGACTCTCGTGGAAAAAGCCCATCATCTAGGTTTTGCGTCCGTAAATGTAGATCTCCTTTATGGCCTGCCCGGCCAGTCCCCCGAACGCTTTCAAACCACAATCCAGTCCGTTCTCAGAGTGCAACCAGGCCGAATCGCGTTATATGGCTATGCGCACCTGCCAGGGCAATTCAGGTTCCAGCGGAAGATTCCCTCTGCTGCTCTGCCAGACGCCCATGCACGCATCGCGCTCTTCCTCATGGCTTTCGAGCGCTTCGCGGCTTCCGGCTATCATCCGATCGGGCTGGATCATTTTGCCCGTAACGGCGACAAACTTGTCGATGCCGCGCGGGACGGCAGCCTGCAGCGCAACTTCCAGGGTTATTCCACCCATGCCGGTCTTGACAGCGTGGCGCTCGGCCTCAGTGCCATCAGCCGGATCGGTACGCTATACGCCCAGAACTCAAAAGACGAAGCGGATTATCTGACGAGCCTCAGCGCAGGGCATCTACCCATTCGAATGGGATACCAGCTCAACGCCGACGATGTCATCCGGGCAGATGTCATCGAACGCATCATGTGTCATGAGGAAGTGGATGAGGAAGCAGTCGAAAGACGCCATCAGATCCAATTCCGGGATTATTTTGCATCCGCCTTGGAGAGCCTCAAAGACCTTGAACACGATGGACTAGTTGCACAGACTGGCAAGCGCCTGATTCTCAGTCCCACAGGACAAATCCTGCGCCGAATCGTCGCCGCCCGTTTCGACGCCTATCGGCCCCAAGAAGATGGCAGTAGGCATTACTCCCGGGTGATCTGAAAGGAGGTGAGCCCATGCTAAACTGATGCGGACCCAGTCAGTGGACCTCGTATGCCCCCCCAGATCGGCACGGATTCGATCCATCTCGAACTCCGTCAAAAATGCAGTCAGTGTTCTCTCCAGGAACTCTGTCTGCCAAGGGGGCTTTACGCTCAAGATCTTGAGCAGCTTGATACGGTTGTTGTATGCGAGGGCCCCCATCATGCGGGAGATTTTCTGCTCCACACGGGTGACCGTTTTCGATCGCTCTATGCTGTCCGTTCAGGCAGCTACAAGAGTTACACCATTGACCGGGACGGACGTGAGCAAATCTGGGGATTCCATCTCCAGGGCGAGATTATGGGCCTTGATGCGATCCACCCCGAACAGCACCTTTGCAATGTGGTCGCGCTCGATACCGCAACCGCATGCAGCCTGCCTTTCGACCAGCTCTCTGCCATAGCCAGCAGGCTGCCCGGACTCCGCTCGCAGATTTTCAAAACGCTCAGCAAAAGCCTGTCAGAACAGACCATCCGATCAAGAGAGAACACCGCCGAGGAGCGTCTGGCGGCATTTTTGGTAGACCTGTCCACGAGGCTCCGGGAGCGGGGATTTTCGGAGCGCGACCTTCATCTCAACATGCCGAGACGAGATATCGCGAACTACCTTCACCTTACAGCGGAAACGATCAGCCGCTCACTCGCGCGTTTCCAGTCCGAAGGGCTCATCTTGGTCGACCACCGTGAGATCCACCTGCTTGATCTATCCAAGCTCACGAAACGCGCCCGCTGCGAGAACTCGGCAAACTGATCATCTTAGATTGAGCGCACAGCCCATACCGGATCGTAGACCGCAAATGACGATCAGGATCCACTGAACCGGCCCAAAGGATACGGCCAGTTCATTGAACTAATTATTTCAATACACTCAGCGCCAGTCCAGAACGCGACCATCCCGGAACCCGGTGCAAACCGGATCCCGGGATTATTTCTTTCAGGCAAAACCAACCCACCCTTCACCCCGTTTGGGGATCCGGCACGCGATCTGAAGTGTTCTAGAAGAAACGGGAGATCGTTGATCGGGAGGGGAAAACCTGTCTTAGAAGCGGCCGCGACCTCCGGAAGGTCCGCCACTACCGGAACCACTGCGCCGGCCACCTGGACTCCACGGGGCACCGCCACTGCGGTTCCCATTTTCAGTCTGCGGGCGGGCTTCATTCACGGTGAGATTGCGTCCATTGAAGTCCTTTCCATTGAGCGCGGTCATGGCGGCCTGAGCCTCCTGAGCGGTACCCATTTCGACGAATCCAAAGCCTTTGGATTGGCCAGTATGACGATCGGTGATGACTTGGACAGACTTGACTGTTCCGTAGGCAGCGAAAAGCTGTTCAAGCTCCGCGCTGTTGGTACGGTAGTTCAAGTTTCCAACATAAAGCTTATTGTTCAAGGAAAAACTCCTGAGCCGAGGCTCCTAAACAGAATAGAGACCCCGGCATCATACACCAAAACTCCTGTCAAGACCCGGCTGAGCCTCTTCCAATATGAAATGATACTGAAGGGGGCGTGTCTTTCTAAACATGAAATGATACTGAACCCAGCCCGGCCCCTGTTCATGATGAGGGATGAAAACCATCATGAACGACGCACAAATCAAGACCCTGGAGCAGGT
>DAHXNI010000075.1 GCA_027365475.1 Pseudomonadota bacterium
CCGCACCGCCGAGTTCGCCCAGGCCTACTGCCGCATCTCCAGCTACCTGCAGACCATGGCCAACCAGGGCTACAATCCACTCGTCGCCATCCAAATGGCTCTCTCCGGTCAGCTGTACGCTGAACCGGGTGAGTAGTTACCCGGAGGGTTTGTTTCGGCAGCACGTCCCAGTCTATGACCCGCGCGTTGTCCGCGAGCTGCTGGTGAATGCGTTGGTGCACCGTCCCTACACCCAGCGCGGCGATATCTACCTGAACCTGTACCCGGACAGGTTGCTGGTCGTGAACCCCGGCCGGCTTCCGCTTGGCGTGACCCCGCGCAACATCCTGCATCAGTCGGTACGGCGCAACAACGAGTTAGCGCGGGTATTTCACGATCTCAATCTCATGGAGCGCGAGGGGAGCGGCTACGACTTGCTGTACGAGGTGCTGACATCTCAAGGGCGGTCACTCCCGGAAGTCCGCGAAGGACCTGATCGTGTTGAGGTCATCATCCCGCGGCGAGTCATCAAGCCGGAGGTGATTGATTTTCTTGCCAAGGCAGACCAGACGCTGTCGCTGACACAGCGGGAGCGGATCGCCTTGGGAATCCTGGTCCAATACGAGGCGTTGACCGCGCGGGAGCTGGCCGAGACATTGGAATTACCTGATGCGTCGGCGGTGGCTGGATGGCTCGACCGACTTCTAATGTGGGAAATCGTGCGTCAGGCGGGCCGGACCAAGGGTACGCGGTATTTCGTCGATCCGGCCATCGTGAGCAAACTGGAATTTCCCGGCCAGACCACTTTGGCGCGGATCGAAACCCATCGTTTGCGGGCGCTGATTCAGGAAGACCTTCAGCGCCATCCGGGTTCAGCGTTTGGGGAAATTCACGAGCGGATTGGGCTGGAGATTCCAAGCCACCAAGTTCGGCGACAACTCAAGGCTATGGCTAGTGAAAGAAAAATCAGGCATGAAGGTGAAAAACGGTGGCGGCGATATTGGCTCGTTTGACGGGCTATTGGACAAATGCTCCGGAATCAGCTCTGAAACCGGGCCTGTTTTGCTCCATTGGCGAGTCGATTGCTGAACTAAAGCCAATTTTTCAGTGGGTTGCGTAATTGACACTTTTGGCCGAATCCTGAGCAAATTCTCAATAGGCGATCATTAGGTCTGAGCGAGAAGCACGAAGAATGAGTCCCAGCAACTACACCGAAGACACTTTGGTCCAGCAGACCGCCGCCGAGTATCTGGAAAAGGAACTCGGCTGGGAGTCGGTGTATGCCTACAACACCGAGACCTTCGGGCCGGAAGGAACGCTCGGGCGGGCGTCGGACCGGGAGGTGGTGCTGACGCGCTATCTGCGGAAAAAGCTCGTGGAGCTGAACCCCGACCTGCCGGACGCCGCTTACGATGAGGCGGTGCGGCAGGTGGTGGCGATTTCGACCGCCCAGAGCCTGGCTGCGACCAATCGCGAAAAGTACGCCCAAATGCTGGAGGGCGTACAGGTTACCTTTTGCAATGACAAAGGCGAGCGGGTGCGCCAGCGATTGAGCCTGTTCGATTTCAAAGAACCAACCAACAATCATTTCCTCTGCGTGCGCGAGCTATGGGTGCGCGGGGACCTCTACCGCCGCCGCGCGGACATCGTCGGCTTCGTCAACGGGTTGCCGCTGTTGTTCATGGAGTTGAAAAACCTCAGTAAGGACATCCGCGCCGCCTTTGACCAAAACTTCGCCGACTACAAGGACACGGTGCCGCATCTTTTCCACCACAATGCGCTGGTGGTGCTGGCCAATGGCATGGATGCGCGGCTGGGGTCGGTGACCAGCTGCTTCGAGCACTTCCATGAGTGGAAACGCCTGGCGGAAGACGAGCCGGGCGCGGTGGACATGGAGACCCTGCTCAAGGGCGTGTGCGACAAGCGAAATTTCATGGACCTGCTGGAGAACTTCATACTGTTCGATGAATCCTCCGGCGAGCCGCGCAAGATCATCGCCAAGAACCACCAGCTTCTCGGCGTGAACCGGGCCATCGAGGCGGTGCGCAGCCGCAAGGCAAGGGAGGGCAAGCTCGGAGTGTTCTGGCACACCCAGGGGGCGGGCAAGAGCTACTCGATGGTGTTCTTCACGCGCAAGGTGCACCGCAAGCTGGGCGGCAATTTCACGTTCGTGATCCTCACCGACCGCGACGATCTCGACACCCAGATCTACAAGACCTTCGCGGGCTGCGGCGTGGTGGACAACGACCGCGACCCCTGCCGGGCCGGCAGCGGCCATCATCTGAACGGGCTGCTGACCCAGCATAAGGCCTATATTTTTTCGCTTATCCAGAAGTTCAACCGCGAGGTGGAACCGGAGCAGCCCTACAGCGCGCACGACGACATCATCGTCATCACCGACGAGGCGCACCGCACCCAGTACGGCACGCTCGCGCTCAATATGCGCAACGCGCTGCCCAACGCAGCCTACATCGGCTTTACCGGCACGCCGCTGTTCAAGGACGACGAGATTACTCGGCGGGTGTTCGACGCGTATGTCTCCACCTACGACTTTCAGCGGGCGGCGGAGGACAAGGCCACCGTGCCGCTCTATTACGACGCCCGCGGCGACAAGCTGGGCGTGGCGGTGGGCGACCTCAACGAGCGCATCGCCGAGAAGCTGGAGGCGCTGGAGATCGAGGACGTGGCCCAGCGGCTGGAGCAGGAGCTCAAGCGCGACTACCACATCATCACCGCCGACAAGCGGCTCGACCAGGTGGCGCGCGATTTCGTGCGGCACTATTCCACGGCGTGGGAGTCGGGTAAAGCGATGATCGTGTGCATCGACAAAATCACCTGCGTGCGCATGCACGGACTGAAAATCCGCGTGCAGACGGTTCGATTGCGCACTTGCACCAAGTTCACATTTTCATACCAGCGCAGGATTCAATCACGAGACGCCCAGCAGACAGGATCTGTGATCGGGATTGGCGATCATCGCGAATCGCGCCTCACCCGTGGGGATTTTGCAAGATGCAGGCGGGCGATGGCGCCTTTTTGATCTTCCCGATCGCTGAGTTCAAGTCTACCGCCGTGATTTTCGGCTACTTCACGCGCGATCAGGAGACCGATCCCACTGCCACCTGGTTTGGTCGTGAAAAATGGAACGAACAGATTATCGGTTTGAGGCAGCCCCGGTCCATCGTCCACAATCTCGACGATCACTCCCTCAGGATGCTCACTCCAGCTGATATGCACCGATCCCGCCAACTGAGCGGCTGCCTCAAGCGCGTTGCGGACCAGGTTGATGAGCGCTTGCTCGAGCTGGGTCCGATCTGCCTGGATGTTCACATCCGGACCTTCATGGACTCTGAGTTTCGAGTTGCCTTCCATGACGGCCACCTCTCTCACGAGTGGAGCGAGATCAACCGGTGTGAAGCTCGGTGGCGGCATGCGCGCGTATTCCCGGTAACGCTTGAGGAAATCTGTGAGGTTCCGAGTCCGGCGTTCGATCAGGTCGAGGCCCTCGTTCAGTCTCTGCGACCCCTCTCCTTCGGGCCAAACCTGTCTGCGAAGCGTATCCGCAACCGATGCGATAGGGCCAAGAGAGTTATTGAGCTCATGCCCGAGCACACGAATCAGTCGGCGCCACGCCCGTCTTTCCTCTTCGCGCAAAGCCCGGCTTGCATCAGTCATGACTAAGAGGGTATGCGTACGTCCGCCCCGGCGGAACTTGAGCACACGCACCTCCCAAAGAGCGGTCCCGCCCGCAAAGGAACGGCTCTCGATAAACACCTCCCCACTGCGCGGCAGCCAATCATCGAGCCCCAGTGTTTTCGCAGAGCGGCCTCTCAGATCCGAGATGGGTTCTCCCAAAAGACTCCCGGCTGCGCGGTTGAGTCCTGACAGACGGCCTGAAGGATCGAAAACGAGAACGGCCAGTTCAATATTGCCAAGCAGTCGCCCCAAAAGCGCATCGGACTCGATACCCGACTGGCGTGCTCCGCTGAGCTCCGTGCTGAGGCGATTGATTTCGGAAAAAAGCTCGCGTAGACCACCCCGATCCTCCAGAGGCGCATGCACGGAGTAATCCCCTTCCCGGATCGCCTGAAGCAGGGACGCACCTTGGCGCATCCGTCGTTCCAGATACTGACCAAGCCACCTCGCAACGAGAATCGCGATGGCAGTGGCTAGGACCAAACCTCCTACCGCGGCGGCGCGGGCGGGTACCCAACCGGCAATCAGTGCGAGCGTGAGGGCACCGAGCGGCAGGATACTCATCCCAACGGCACCCGCGATGAGAAACCCCAATGAAAACCGGCGCCATTTCATGTTACTGCCGATACTTGGCGAGACGACGATAAAAAGCGCTTCGGCTCACCCCAAGCTGCCGCGCAGCTCTGTCGGCATCTCCTTGACTGAGCTCAAGCGCACGGCGAACCAGATAGCGCTCTGCTTGCTCCAAAGTCAACGTATCGATCTCTTGAGACTTAGCTGCCATGCCGGATGTGAGACGCAAATCGGGGAGTTCAATACAATCACCGCCCGCCAGAAGAACCGCGCGCTCGATTACGTGCGCGAGCTCACGGACATTCCCAGGCCAGTCATATTGTCCGAGCGCCTGAAGAGCGCTCGGAGAGAACCCACTCAGGGATTTCCCATGACGATGAACAGTTTCCGCAAAGTAATGGTTTGCAAGGAGCACGATGTCCTCGCACCGCTCACGCAATGGGGGCAGGTGCATTTCAATGGTATTGAGACGATAAAACAGGTCAGCGCGGAAACGCCCGTCTTTTATGTTGGCTCGAATATCGGCATTGGTCGCGGCCACGATTCGGACATCGATCGCAACCGGTTTCGAACTTCCCACCCGTTCAATCTGTCCCTCCTCAAGTACATGCAACAGGGATGCCTGGGAGGCCAAAGACAGGTTGGCGATCTCGTCGAGGAAAAGTGTTCCCTGATGCGCGAGTTCGAAACGCCCGATGCGTTCGCTCCGGGCATCGGTAAAGGCCCCGCGGACATGCCCGAAAAGTTCACTTTCAATGAGACTCTCGACAAGCCCGCCCAGATTGACCCGGATAAAAGGGCCCCCGGCGCGGGGCGAGTGTTCATGTACCCAGCGGGCCAGAAGCCCCTTCCCGGTACCACTTTCGCCTGTGATGAGAACAGCGGCATTCGAAGCGGCGACCCGTTCGGCGCCGCGGAGAATCTCTTTCATGATCTCGGATCGGGTCAGGAGACCCGAAGAGGGCTCAACGAGCGAACGGTTCTCGGCAGCGAGCCTCTGGTATTTCTGGCGTGCCCGGGCCAGCGCCAACTGGCTTTTCAGTACGGTGAGCACGCGTGCATTGTCCCAAGGCTTCTCAAGGAAATCCTGTGCGCCCCGTTTCATGGCCTCGACTGCGAGCGGAGCAGTTCCCCAGCCGGTCAGAACGACGAGTGGACGGTCGGGATCCAGTGAACGGAGACGGCTCAGAAGTTCGAGGCCCTCGACCCCCGATGTCGTATCAGCGCGGTAGTTGAGATCGAGAAAAACGATGTCGGGTCGCAACCTCCGCGTTTCTAGGTAGGCTTCTTCGGGGCTGGCTGCCGTAACCACGGTGTAGCCCTCTCCTTCGATCAGAAGTTTCAACGCCCCCCGGACATCGGCCTGATCATCGGCGATGAGGACAGATGCCAGTTGAGGATCTGTGGACTCTCGGTTGGATGGTGCGTTCACTTGCATGTCCCAGTTATGGGATCAATCTACCAGATTCGTTGCGATATCGGGATACACGCCGGAAAAATGTGAGATCGGCCATTTAGCTATCTGATTGATTATATTTATTATGTTTCTGATTTGGCTGCCTGGCACACCACTTGCAGTAAGGATAATTGAAGATTCTCGAGGATCCCCCCGTGATCGATGTCGCAATCCCGCCTGCCGAACGCCGCCGCCGGAAACTCCGCCGCTGGGGGATATTCGGGGCGATTGTGTTCGTCCTCATTCTGGGCGCCGTTCTCGTCCTTATGCTGGCACCGGCCGGACCGAGTGTCGCAAAGTCGAATCTCTGGATTGCCATGGTCCAGCAAGGCCGGTTTTCCGTGACGGTCAGCGCTCCCGGAACACTCGTCCCGCGCAGGATTCGCATGGTGACAGCCGGCGCACCGGGAACCATCCAGGAGATTCGGGTCGAACCGGGCGACCGGGTCCGGGCAGACAGCGTTCTGGCTATCGTCTCCAATCCAAAACTCGAAGACCAAGTGGCCGAAGCACGCGCAAGGCTCGCGGATGCCGAAGCCTCACTCGTCTCTCAGGAAGCCTCTCTGGATGACCATCTTCTGACGCTCAAAGACACGCTCTCGCGAGTCAGTGCAGAGGCACAGTCCGCAAAGCTCAAGGCGCGGGCGGAAAAGGGGCTTTTGGCCGAGGAAGTGGTGGGATCCCTGCAGTACACACGAAGCCGACTCACCGCCCAGTCGCTGGCCCAGGAAGTGAGACTCACACGTGAACGCATAAAGAATTTCAAGGGAAACCGTATCGCTCAGATCCATGCCCAGCGCGCGCGCATCGACGCACTCACGGCTGCACTTCGGAGTAAGGAACATGAACTCGCCTCCCTCCATGTGCGGGCCGGTCTCTCGGGTGTCGTCCAGAGTGTCGCCGTCCAGGAAGGACAGCGTCTGGTTTTGGGCAATCCCATCGCCGAGATCGCCGGCATGCGCGCGCTCAAAGCCAAACTCGAAGTGCCGGCCAGTGAAGCGGCTGAGGTGGCACTTGGACAACCCGTCGATCTCGCGCTGGACACCGGATCGGGACGACACATCGCCGCAGTCGTGACGCGTGTTTCGCCCTCCGTACAGGCCGGCACGGTCACGGTGGACGCTGAACCCAAGGATCCCCTCCCCGCCGATGCCCGACCCAACCTTGCCATTAATGGACTCATCATGATCGCAACGCTCCCTGATGCCGTTTATGTCGAGCGCCCCGCCTATAGCGCCAGTGGGAAAACCATGACGCTCTATCGACTGATCCATGGCGGGAGCGCAGCGGTTCCGGTGAGTGTGCGATTCGGGCGGGCCTCAAGCAATACCATCCAGATCCTCAAAGGACTGAAACCCGGGGAACGGGTCATCGTATCCGATACCTCCGGTTTTGCGGGTGCACGCCGCATCCGCATTCGCGGTTGACCCATGCGTTACGAATCGGGATGCTCGAGGTGTGCATGCCGGAAACGGGCCGTGCGGCGCTTCTGCGGCATATTTGCCCTGACCATCGGTACGCTCGCTCCGAGCTTCTCCCGTGCGGGAACCTCCACCATGATCCAACCGGGTTCACTCTGGGCTGCATGGCTCGCCGCCCGGACCCATAACCCCCAGTTCCAGGAGGCTCGTGCGCGACTCGCCGCCACCCGCACGAGACACCCTGCCGCACTGGCCGGACTTTTACCCCGACTGAGTCTCGATGCCAATCGTGCGTATACGAACGCCTGGAGCGTCGGACCCGAGTTTTACGGAAGCAGTCTTCTCACCGTCGAACAGTCCGAAAACATCTCGCAAAGCTATTGGACGGTCACCTTCACCCAACCGCTCTTCGACTGGTCAGCCATTCAAAAACTGGCCGCAGCCAACGCCGATGTCGCGGCGGCGGCCGCCACCTACGACGCGACGCGCATGAGCCTCATCGAAAACTTGGTCAAGCGGTATCTCGCCGTCCGGGTTGCCCAATCGCAACTCGCCGCCACCCTAAAGACCGCCCAAGCTTTTGCGATCGAAGCTCGTCAGGCGCGCGACCGCCATCAGTCGGGACTCCGCGGAATCATCGGGTTCGAGGAAGCCCAATCGGCCGAAGCCAGCGCCCAAGCAGAGGTGATCGGTGCCCGGCGAGCGCTGAGCCAGGCTCTTTCTGCGTTGGCTGAACTGACAGGCCCCTCTTTCCTGGCCAGGCTACCTGCACGCCCGCAGCCCCTGCCCTTGATCCCCCTGCCTCCACTCAGTCTGCACGAATGGGTACGCGAAGGGCTTCACGCGAATCCGACCGTGCTGGCCGCCCGGCTTCGGGCCCGTTCGGCACACATCCAAGTCTCGGCCGCACGCGGCGGGTACTGGCCATCCGTTAGGCTCCAGCTGAGCCATACACGCGATCTGACCGGCGGCACCTACGGCTACGCCGTGCCGGGCGTACTCGACCTGCCCGCTCCAGCCGCGAATACCGCCCAACAAAACTTTCTGCTTCTCAACTTGCACTGGAATTTCTATGCGGGAGGCGGCACGGATGCGTCGGTGGATCGGGCCGAAGACGAGGCGGCGCTCGCGCGCGGGCAGGCGGAACGGGCGGTGCTCAAGAGCCGGGCTGCAGCTGAAGAAGCGTTCAACTCGCTCCATGCCGACTTTGCTGAGGTCCGGGCCTATGAAGAAAGTGCGTTGGCCGCACGCCGCGCCGTCGTCGCCACCGAAGACGGGGTCAAGGCCGGGCTGCGCTCGGAGTTCGACCTCGTCAATGCGCGTCTCTCCCTCCTCAGCGCCGAAACCAACCTCCCGGCAGTCCATGCGGCAGTCATCAACGATGCCCTTGCGCTCGAATCCACAGCAGGTCTGCTCACGCCACAGAGCTTATTGCAACTGAGCCGGATGCTCGAATCCACCTCGGGTGGGAGCTCACCGTGATCGTTGATGTTCATCAGCACGGTTCTGTCGATTGTTCCACTGACCCCTTTCATTTTTCCATCGGAGACCCATCATGAACGCATCCGGACCCGTGATCGATGTGAGAGGCCTGACCAAGGTCTATCGCACCGAGGAAGTCGAAACCCATGCTCTCACCGGGATCGAGCTCAGCATCAATCCGGGTGAATACATCGCAGCCATGGGCCCCTCAGGATGCGGGAAGACCACGCTGCTCTCGATTCTGGGACTGCTCGAAACCCCCACGGCCGGAGAATACCGGATCACCGGGACCGCGGTCGAGACCCTGAACGCCACTCAGCGGGCGCGGGTCCGGAACCGCCATATCGGCTTTGTGTTCCAGGCGTTCAACCTGATCGGCGATCTCACGGTCGAAGAGAATGTTGAACTGCCGTTGGTCTACCGGGGAGGCATCCCGCGCAATGAGCGCCGGGAGAAGGTCCGTGCCGTGCTGGAGCAGGTCGGCATGGGTCACCGGCTGAGCCATTACCCGGGTCAACTGTCCGGCGGCCAGCAGCAGCGGGTCGCGATCGCCCGCGCACTGGTTGGGGAACCTTCGATCCTCCTGGCCGACGAGCCGACCGGCAATCTCGACTCCAAAAGCGGTGAGGCCGTCATGGAACTATTGGCCGCACTCCATGAAAAGGGCGCCACCATTTTCATGGTCACACACGATCCGCACTACGCGAAGTTCGCTCATCGAATCATCCGGCTCATGGATGGACAGATCGTCGACGACGCCGATGCGCGGGAGGAAACCTTCAGTACCGAGCTCGTCGGGCACTGAAGGAGACCGGAGGGACCACAATTCCCATCCATGAGGATAAGTCATGCAAGAGCTCACGCATTCGATAAAACTGCCTGCCGGGGAGAGCCACGGGCAACGCCGTTTCTGGCGCGCCCTGCGTTCGGTCTCTCCCGCGATTGTCCTGATGCTCGCACTGGCACTCGGTACGTCCGGCGCCATCTTCACCGTGCTCAATGGCTTTCTGTGGCGGCCGCTGCCCTATCCCCACGCCGGCCGGCTGGTCCTCATCCGAGAGCGCCTGATGAAAATCGGCCTCACGGGTGCGCAAGTGTCCTTTCGTACCTACTCGAAACTCAAAAACGGCACGCCCGACATCCGGGCGGCCGGAACCTTGGACATCACCGGCGGATCGGTCACGATCCATGGAATCCGCCACACGGTTTTCGGCGGGATTGCGACCCCATCGCTGTTCCGGGCGCTTGCGGTGCCGCCTCTCCTCGGCCATTGGCCACAGCGCGCAGCCGGCCGTCCGGGAGGGCCTCACGAAGCCCTTCTGGGATACGGCTTCTGGAAATCCGTCTTCGGCGGCTCGCCCGAAGCCATCGGGCAAAGCTTCCGCTATGACGGGACACGCTACCGTATCGTGGGCGTGATGCCCAAAGCCTTCTACACAGAGTATCCGGGAGCGGATTTCTGGATCCCTCGCGTCCTCACGCCCGCCAGGACGCGCGACGACAACATCAACCACACGATGATCGCCCGTCTCAGGCGGGGCGTATCGCTCACGAAGCTCAATGTGTATCTCAAGGGATATGGGGAGCATCTCCTCGCGGGTGTGAGCCCGGCAGCCCGGGCACACGCCGAACGGGACGGCTATCTGCTCAGCGCGGAAGGGCTGCACCGCTCGCTCATCGATCTCTACCTCGGTGACAAACCGGGACTGCTTGTCTTCCTGGCCCTGATCGGGATTCTTCTTCCACTCATCGCGGTCGTGAACTCCGTCAATCTGGCACTGGTCCGCGCCCGAAAGCACGCTTCGGTCTTTGCCGTGCGTCGCGCATTGGGCGCATCGACGACACGGCTCCTCCAGCTGGCGCTTGGGGAATACCTCCTCACACTGACGCCCGTCATCCTGGGCTCGCTTTTGATTGCCGATCTGTGCAGCGGATTTTTCCACTCACTGATTGTTTCTGCAGTCACTGGACCCATCTCCGTTACCCTGCCCTTCATCCTCCGTTTTGGAGCGTCTTCCATACTTTATGTGATCGGTGCCGCAGGCGTCATGGTGAGCGGGATCATCCTCGGTGCGCTGTTCTATGCCGGCCGGCAATCCAACCTCGCAGCACTCATGCGCGAGTCGGGCGGGCGGGGCACTTCCCGCTCGGCCCGCATGATGCGGCGCGGGTTCGGAGGATTCCAGATCCTCATGGCGACCCTGCTCGTCATGCTCGGGCTGGTGATCATTCAAAGCCTCTACAGCATCCTCAACCGTCCCCTTGGCTTCAGGGCACACAACCGCGTCGAAGCGCTGGTTCTTCTGCCACATGCGACGAGTCTCAATCAGTCCTGGACCGATGCCCGACCGGCCTTGATGAGCATTCCGGATATCCGCTCGGCGGCAACGGGGATCATGGTGCCCTTCAACGGCCTCGTGGAATCGATGGCCGTGATCAATGCCCCGGCTCCTCCCCACGAAAGCTTGTATGTTCATGCCATAGCCGTATCGCGCGCGTACTTCAAGACACTCGAGATCCCCTTCATGGCCGGTCGGGGCTTTAGCCGGTATCAGGAAACGCATCACGCTCCAGTCGTCATCCTGAGCGCCCGTCTCGCAGAACGCCTCTTCGGTACGGTCGGAGCAATCGGGCGCACGCTCACTTTGTTCGGAAAGCACTCGATTGAGCACTCCGTCGTGGGTGTCGTCGGCAACGTGGCCTGGCACCCCACACCAGCAAAAAATATTGCAGGCACGATTTATCTGCCGCTCGGGGCAAAAGGATTTCGGTTTGGAGCAACGAATGTTGTTTTGCTCCTCAAATCCTCCTCACCCGCATTCATGGAATCGATCCGGACCACACTGGAACGCGCAACACCCGGTGCCGCGATCACTCATTTCATCGCGCTTCCGTCCATGATCCGCGGTGCGGAGAGACTGTATGCAACCGTGACCGATATTACCTCGGTATTTGCCCTAGTGGCGCTTCTCCTCACCATTTTCGGCGTCTACGCGATGGCCGCACAGTCCAGTCTCAATCGCCGCCAGGAATATGCGATCCGCGGGGCACTCGGGGCCGATCCGGACCGGATCACGCGCCTCGCTCTCGGCGAAGCGGCCTGGATGCTCGCGGTCGGGCTCGCCTTGGGCGCGGGCCTGGCTCTTCTTCTGACCCGCCTCCTCCAGGGTGCCCTGTACGGGGTCGGCACGGTCAACTGGCTGGCGGACCTCATCGGAGTGCTGCTCATCATTGCGACCGTTCTCGTAGCCTCCTGGATGCCGGTCCGGAACATCTCCCGTGCCGAACTCGGCGACATTCTGAAATCGGGGGCAGCCTAGGTTTCTTCCATGTCGGGTCATGGCTCAAGACGACGCGATATCGGATCCCTTTGCTGCGGAGATATCGAACGGATTCAATCATGGTATTGGCACCTGAGGCAGCCCTCCAAATAGCATGGGGATGTAAAGATGCGCCAGATGAGATACATCCGAAAATCGTGTGACTATCCGTTTCGTCTCGTGAGACGAGCGAGCTGTATCCATTCGGCACAGTCGCTACAGCGGGCGTCAACCCATCTGGCAACTTTGAGTACGGTTTCGGGCCCGGACACGGAAAGAGGCGGGGCATCTGCAAGCCATTCACTGCGCATGGCCCAGAGGAACCGCACATGATCGACCTCATTTTGGACTCGACAAAGCAGGTGCTGCGATCGCTTTTGCGCCTCACCCGCGAGAGCCGCTTTGTGGTTACGTTCGTCGCGACCCTGGCTCTCGCCATTGCGGCCAACATGGCCGTCTTCTCCGTCCTCGATGCCTATCTTTTCCACCCCCTGCCTTATCCAAAGAGTCACCGCCTCGTCGAGGTGTTCACCAGTAGCCGAATATTTCACGTGCAATCCATATCCGTCACGAGCTACCGCCAGCTGCACCACCTGCCTGTCTTCGCCTCAGCGGGATTGATCGGCCGCAGAACTGCACTGGTCAAACTCCATCCCGGAGCCCGCCCCCGGATCCTTCCGGCAGCGGAGATCACGGCATCGATGTTCCCGACCCTCGCCATTCATCCCCTCATCGGCAGCTGGATGAATCCCCGTGATGATCAACCAGGTGGACCGAGGCAGGTGATACTGAGCGAAGTTCTCTGGAAAAGTGCCTTTGACGGAAATCCGCACGTACTGGGGCAGAGCATCATCGTCCAGGGGAAGCCGTACTCGATCGTTGGAATCATGCCTGGGCGATTTACTTTTCCATCCCGGAACACAGCACTCTGGTTTTCGACCGTCCTCAAACGCTCGGATTTCATCAGGAATCCTTATGGTGCGGTCAATTCTATGATGATTGCCCGTCTTGCACACAAGGTTTCATTTCCTGACCTGAAAACAGCACTCGATGCCGACTTTCCCCGTCTGATGAAACAGGCCTCACCGGCCGTCCAGAGATACATTCGCCATGCCGGCGGATATATGGGATTTCTGACGTTTCGACAATGGCTGGTTGGCGCGACAGGGAAGCGCTTGTTGATCATCCAGCTGGGTGCTGCAGTCCTACTGCTATTGGCGCTGGCCAGCCTGGCCAATCTGTCTCTGGTCAGGACGCTCTCCCGGTACCAGGAGTATGCACTGCGTACGGCGCTTGGTGCCGGCACCTGGAAGCTCCTGCCACCAATCACCGGGGAAGCCGGGATATTGGCCAGCGCGGCCACACTGCTGGCTTGGCCGCTCGCGCGATTGGGCACCCGTGGCTTCGCCTCTTTCGGGATCGGCTCGTATCGCACCTTGTTCCAGACCAGTCAGAGTTTGGGAAGCTGGTTGATCGCCTGGCTCATCAGTGTTGCGCTCTGCTTCATCGTGATCGGGTTGCCCCGGATCTTACTCACGCACCGGAATCCCAGGGCATTGCTCAATGGCGGCATCCGGATCGCTGGATCTGGCGGCGGAATCGATCGGTTTCGGGTGGGGCTCAGCATCATCCAGATCGCCCTTGCGATTCTCCTCCTGACAGCCACTTTACTGATTGGCATCTCGCTCAACCAGATACTCAGCCAGAATCCGGGGTTCAACCTCCACGATCTTTACGCGGCACAGATCGTTTTCCCAAAATCCGACTTTCGCGACTGGAGCCGGTTCAACGCGGTCGATGGTGAGCTCAGCGAAACCCTGAGCCAACTACCGGGAATCAGTGTCAGCGCGACGGGACGAGGGATTCCGCTAGTCAGCCCGGGCGATTCTTCAGTATTCGTCAAGGGGAGCCACTTTGCCACTGCATCCCCACACAGTGTCTTTGCAGCCAATGTCATCGTCGGATCCAGAACTCTGGCACTCATGGGCGTTCACCTCCTCTCCGGACACCTGATCCAGGCACGGGACATTGCCAGCCATGCTCGAGTGGTTGTGGTTGACAGGCAGATGGCGGAAGGTCTCTTTGGAAACCTGAATGTTCTTGGCAAAATCATTACGTTTGGAAACGGTCCGCTGCGCATTGTTGGCATCGTGGGGACCCTTAAAGACCGCTTCGCACACGCTTACCGTTCCATAGACGGAACGGCGTTCTTGCCCAACATCCACTCGTTTTTCTTCGTTGCCAATGGCGCATCGGATCTCCTCATCCGCTCAACCATTTCTGCATCCGTTCTCCAACACGAAATCAAAACGGCCATTCGTCGAAGGCTCCCCAATCTCGTCTTCGAGCATTTCAAATCCATGCATGCCGTCATCGTCCGCTCGGTCCGAGGTACTTCGGCACTGATCAGCCTGATCGGGACCTTTGGTCTTTTGGCCCTACTGCTCGCGAGCGTCGGAACGTTCGGCGTGATTGCCTACTTGGTTGGCATGCGTCAGGGCGAGTTCGCGATTCGCGAGTCTCTGGGCGCGAGCCCCGAAACGATCATGTGGCTCATTCTCAAGCAGGGACTCTGGATCTGGCTCGCCGGTGCCATCATCGGTATCGGATCGGCTTGGTGGGTCGCCCAACTGCTGCAGGAGAAGCTCTACGGCATCCAGGCATCTTCCCCAAGTGTCTATATCCTGCCAACCCTGATTGTGGGTCTCGTCGTCTTCATCGCCTGTGCGATCCCCGCTTTGCGCATGCGCCAGCTTGCACTCTCCCGGATCCTACGCTCGTGAAGATTCAGAGTGAAGTGCCGTGCGCCTCTGGTACCCGCAAGGTTCCCCTTCCTCGGCCATCCAACTGTCCCGCAAAGCATCATCCGGATACCGCTCCCAAGCCGATCAAGCGGGAGGCTGCATCCCGAGCCCCAGAATGAGCTTTTCGAGGAGGGCATTACGGATCTCAAGTGTGTCGAGTTCGGCTTGGTTGATCCGGGCCCTGAGCGCAAAGAGCGCAGCTCCCACCTCGTGAGCCAGGATCTCCAGACGCTCAATCTCTGATTGGGCATAGCGGCCCGCTGGCCGGGGCCCGATCAGCAGGATCGCAAATAGCCCGCCGCGGAGTGCCAGCGGCAGGGCCAACCCATCCGATCCCAACACACTTCCCATCCCGTGGAGATCGAGCGGAGTGAGTGTGGCCCGCAGCCGGACCACCCCCGAGTCGTCGGTTTCAACTCGGTCAGGAAACAAGCTGGGACCGTGCGCATTCGTTCGCTGCCACCCACTTCCGGATGGCTCGTATAAGGCCGCACCCTGACCGCCCGCATGTGTCCCAAATGCCCGTGCGATCCTTTCCGTGAGCACTTCCAGAGAGCCGATGAATCCCGCATCCCGAACAAATGCCCGGAGCACTTCGCGCGAACGGTGCTCATTCCGGAAGATGAGCCGGTCGACCAAAGACTCGATGCGCCGGTGCAGTTGATGGAAAAGAATTCCCAAAAGAAGCGGGAGGACGATTTCGAGCGCAATCCCGGCATCACGGCCAATCGCACTCCGCTCGATCAGGCTTTCCGCAAGCGCAAACAGCCCCACCACCGTGGCCATGAGGAGACCAAAGACAATCGCCCGGTTGAGAGCAATCCGTACATCAACGAGCCGTTGCCGCAGGACAGCAAAGGCATAAAGACCGAGCATCACGACAAACAACCAGAGGATAACTACCTGTATAGTCGGTGTTCGACTTGTCGACCCGTTAATCGGTGTTCGACTTGTCAGGGCGCTAAGAAGCACGATTGGAACCAACAGGGCGGTACTGGCCAGAATCCAGCGGATCCGGAGACGGTCATCTGGACCCGACCGAAAGATACCCCATATGAGCACTCCAATTGGGACAAACACGATAAGAAAGCCCATGATGCGTCCGCCAAGGAATGAAAGCCACACTGGAAGGTGGGCCTGGGTGGTCATCGAAAGCACGAGCCCCCCGGCTGTCGAACTGAACGTGCCCACACCCAGAATCAGGCCAAAACCTGCATCCAGCGCTGCCGAAACGGGTCGTCTTAATTGGGTGAGCGAACGGGCCGTCAGGTAGGGACCCAAGATCGGCAACGCATTCCCGATGATAATCAAGATCGTCATGAGCATGAGATTGCAATACGGAGCGGCCGCGAACTGACGAATCGGTTCCTGAAGCGCGACACTCAAGCAGAAGAGCGATATTCCCCAAGCCGCCCATGTTCGACCCCGCCACAAAGTGAGGAGACCCAGTCCAAGAGCAAGCAACATGGCCAGCTGATAAAAAGCACTAAACCAGGGTCTGGATGATCGGCTCTTTGTGCGTTGGGTCTGTACCTGGATCGTGTGGGCGCGGCCATCGCGGAGCACCGTGAGGGGCCATCTCTGGTCCGATGGGACATCGGGATACTCGATTAACGCGCGTACGCGAGACGTCTGGAGCACCCATGGAATCCGGTCTCCCGCACGCAATCCTTTGGGCAGCGGGATGTCCGGCCGGGCAACGATCACACCCGAGTACTTTCCTTGCCTGATGACGAACGGTAACTCTTCACGGTGGGTGAACCAAGAACCGAAGAATGCAGCAAGGACGACGAGTGTTACCGCCGTCTGGACCAGAAGCAAGTGCATTCCCATTTTCTTGTTCATGACTGCTCTTTTGCGTCACCCATCAATCTTAACACAGTAAATTCACACAACAATCAGGCGATGAACATGGGCCTGCCAACTGCCCGGCTGTCTGTGTTCGCAACTCTTTCCTGTCGAGAGGTTGGATTCGCCGATTGCGGCGGAATCGGAAGCGCTTCACTAAACTGATTCAATCTGCATGGAACTTTGCAGGCAAAATCACGCGGGGGGAGACGGAGGGTGGAACCTGTGCGGCAAAGGGGTTTCAGCGAAGCGGATTAGGCAACGCTGGACTAGGCAGAGCGCGGCCTGCCACTGGCAAAGATCAGCCGAAAGTTCGGGATCAGAGAGGTAGCCTTTGATTTTAACTCATGACCCGAACACAATATTGAATATGCCACAAAGAACACAGACGGGTCAGAGGGTCTTCGGCAGGCGCGTTTACGGTCTCGGCGTGATGGCGTTGGGCGTGGTCTGTCTGGCGTGGGGGGGGTTCGACCCAGGGCAGCCTGTGCCCAAGGACATTCTCGACCGTCCCGCCCTGGCTTATGCAGCTACCGCTTTGATGCTCCTCGCTGGCGCGGCTGTCTTGTGGCGACGAACCGCAGCCTGGGGTGCCGCTGTACTCACAGCCTATTACACGCTCATTGTCGTCATCCTGATGAACGCTCGCGTAATCGTCGCCCACTACACCAAGTTCGTCGTCTACAGTAACGCCGCAGAGCAATTTGCGATTGCTGCGGGCGGGCTGATTGTCTTCGCAGCGACTGCCAAAATCGGAACGGCCCAATCCGTTCGTCTCAAGCGGCTAGGGCAGCTTGCAGTCGGAGTCTGCGCCCTATTATTCGGTTGTGCGCATTTCGTTTATCTGAACTTGACTGCACCACTGGTTCCCAGATGGCTGCCGCCCACGCAAGCGTTCTGGGCTTATGTGACCGGAGTTGGCCAGATCGCCGCGGGGGTTGCGATCCTGACAGGGGTGCAAGCCCGCCTCGCCGCGATTTTACTGACATGCATGTACGTGTCATTTGCCCTGCTGGTGTGGGGACCCATGCTCCTCACTGATTCATCCAGCCATATGATCTGGGCTGAGAACGCACTGAATCTCGTTCTGATCGGTGTCGCCTGGGTCGCGGCGGACTCGTTGTCCGGACGGAGCATGAGTGATGTGGTTCGATAGACAAGGCTCGGGAATAGCCTATGCATAAGTTGAGATTCGTTATCTGATACGGCATCGGCGCAGCAGGCGCACGCCGGATCAGTCCAGCCGAAAAACGAGCGCAGACGAACGCTTGTGTGGCAGTTAGCCTCACAGTATTCCACTCTTGACAGAGTGCGTGGAGCGTGAACTCAGCACAGCCCCTACCATACCTGAACCTCCTTCTCATGGCTGGTTTGCACGGCTTCGGCACGGGAGTCAGCAGACAGGTTCGAGAGACCCTCCAGGACCTGTTTCCTCCACTTGAGCAACACTGAGTCACGGTCTTCCCTTCCTTCAATATCTCGAGAACCCGTTTGACCTTAAGGTCGGTGGCATCACGTTTGTAGACCGATCCCATAGACCTGTGCTTAATCCCTCCTGCCTTTATCCAAAATTCGCCATTCACTATATTCCTCCAGTTGTCCTGTCCTGATGGAGCACAACACCATGCTCCAGAACCACTGGACCTCCTACAACATTCCTATTGTTCACTGACAAAAATGTTTAATCCTGGAAAGGTCGCAACTTGTTGATTTCCCGTACCGAGCAATTAGGCACCCGTTGCCATGTTTAATCCTGAATAGCCAGACCATCCCCCCTCTACGCCAAAATCCGGACAAAAAGTTTAATCCTGAGCTGATAACCCGTCTGTCTGGAACGAGCGGCACTATCTCGAATGGACGAATCCCATGAGTGACTCGCGGCCCGACACCCCGCTGCCACTCCGGGTAACGTGGTGTCTTTGAGCTGAAAATGGGCGTCACAACCGGATCGAATTTACAGCAGAAATTGGACTTGACCATTTTGACGGATCTCCTTGAACTTGGCCTCTTTCAGTTTCTTTTCGGCCTCACGGAATTTCACGCCTGACAGGGGACGCGGAGCGTGAACTCGGCACGGTCCTTGCCACTACCGCCCCGCCCGCGTCCAAGCAGACGCAGGGAAAGTGGTGCCTGACGATGGAGGAAGGCCGTCTGCTCCGCTGCTGGCAACGTGGCGACATGCTCTAGGTATTGCGCAATTGCCTTCTCCAAGCTCTCGACCACTTCCGGTAACGTGGTGGCCTGGACCGCCAGGTCGAGATCCAGGCAGAGGGCAAGCCAATGGCCTGGCCGGCCTTCGGCATAGCAACGAAGCACACGGGGTGCTAAAGGATAGTGGCTGGCTTTGGAATAGAACTTTACCACCCATACGCATCATCCATCAGGCCTCATACGGGAAGGGCCTGACGGCGATGACCGTCGCCTGACCCTCAACTTCCGAGAGGATGGTAAGTTTCGCGCTCGCCAGATCGAGCGAG
>DAHXNI010000080.1 GCA_027365475.1 Pseudomonadota bacterium
CTGCCGCTACCCGGGCAGGAAACTCATCAAAGGAGGTGCCATGAGGGCGCCCCAACCCCAAACACGGCCTACTACTCCCTCACTCCTGACATTCGGCAGTTCAGACATCGCTCGCAATGGGGCGACTTTGACGGAACCGTGCTCCCCACTGCGATTCGGCTGGAACCACAGTATCGAGATGCGCTATCATAGGGGTTTGGTCTCGGTATCCCAAGCTATGTGGTTTGCCTTCTGGGCAGAGGATCGCCCCGGCGGGAACGTGGAACGGAGCCGGTGGCGCACCGATCACCTCGCTCGACTGACCGCCCTCCTTCACGAAGGGCGCCTGCTTGCTGCCGGGCCGCTCCTTGCGTGGACCTGCCCGGAACCCCAGCCAAACGCCATCGCGGGCAGTCTCATCGTCGCGGATTTTGAGTCTTTGGAGGACGCACGCCAATGGATTGCAGAAGACCCCTATCAGCGCGCAGGCATCTATCAGAATGTCCGTGTCCATCCTTTCGTTGTCACTTGCCCACCGACCGGGAGTGAAACATGAACGGTGCCACGAGAGGCGATTGGAGCGCACTTCACGACCATCTCATACATTCGTTTCCAGGGAGTTGGGTCAACCTGATCGATGAGACGGACAGACATCGGAACCATGTTGGTCATCCATACGGTTTCCACAACCTGGAGCTCAAGATGATCTCGCCCGAGTTTTGCAATATGCCCCTGATCGAGCGCCACCGGCGCATTTACCGTGCCATCGGACCGCTTGAGAACTGGCGACTCCATGCCATCCAGATCCAGGCCTCGGCACCGGACGAATCCGCTCTCCATTCTGTACCCACTTCCACCTAACCCCAAGAGGTCACTTATGCGTCATCCGATTCTTTATTCCATTCTGCTGGGCACGGGCCTGCTCTTTCTTGGAGCCTGCAGCCACCCCGCAAAAAACGGGACCCATCCGTCAGCCCACCAAGCTGTTGCCATCGTGAATGGTCATCCCATCCGTAGGGGATTGCTCAACACGTTTCTCGGAGCACGCGGCAATCACCACCCCCATCTCGCACCAGCCATCCAGCACCTGGCCCTCCAGCGCCTTATCGATATCCAGATTTTGGCTGCCAAGGGTCGTCAGGCCGGATTGCTCCATAAGGCAAGTGCCCGCAATACCCTGTTCTTGCAGCGTCAGGTTCTGCTGGCCAACCTTGAAATCCGTCACTACCTCAAAACCCACCCGGTGACGAAGACAGACCTTGAACACGCTTACCAGAAAACAGTCGGGAATATGGGCCACCACGAATACAAGGTACGCCACATTCTGGTTAAAAAACGGGCTCTTGCCGTCCGGTTGATCTCCGATCTCGAACATGGTGCCCATTTCTCGGTACTAGCCAAAAAGTATTCTGTCGATACGAGTGCCGATCAGGGAGGTGAGCTCGGCTGGATCAGTGCGGCACAGGTCACACCTTCATTCGCCAAAGCGGTCCGCGGGCTCAAAGTCGGCCAGTTCACCCACCTGCCCGTTCATACTCAGTTTGGCTGGCACGTGATTCAACTCCAGGCGGAACGGAACCTCACTCCGCCGAGTTTCGCACAGATGCATGACCGGCTCCTCAATATCCTCCGGAATAAGGAAGTCACCGGATTCATCACGCATCTGCGCGGCCATGCCAAGGTCAAGATCCTGCTGCCGAATGTGCCGCCCACCGTGCCCACCACACCGGGTATGCCAAACGCCCACCCGGGTGTACCGCCACCCGCACCGCCGCATTCCTAATCCAACTGGCGGCTCAACCCCCCACCCTGCCGACATCCATTCCTCTGGATGATCGGCAGGGTGGATGCGGTATCCTGCGCACACCACGCACACTCCCGTTCACCGACCCATTCAGGTTCAGGGCAAACCCGGTTTGCTCATCCACTCCAACAATTCGGTCTCGCTGACCGTGGGGACCCCGAGACGCCGGGCGTCATCCAGCTTGTGGCCGGGATTTTCTCCGACAATCACATAGCTCGTCTTGCGTGTAACCGATTGGCCGATCCGGCCACCTGCTTCACGCAGGAACGTTTCAGCCTCCTCGCGTGTCACCGTGGCGAGTTTGCCCGTCAGCACGAACAAGGCGCCAGCAAAGCGGCCAGGCACTGCATCGGAAATCAGCTCAACATTTGGCCATTGAACACCCGCTTCGCGCAGCCGGTCGATCACCTGCCGGTTACCCGGATCGTTGAAGAAAACCCAGACGGCATGTCCGATGACCGGTCCGATCCCCTCAATCGTCAACAACTCATCCTCTTGAGCTCCAAGCAGCGCTTCCAGGCTGCCCATCGATTCGGCCAGAAGCCGGGCTGTGACCTGTCCCACTTCGCGGATCCCGAGAGCATAGAGAAAGCGCGCCAGAGTCGTTTGTTTCGACTGTTCAATGGCAGCCACCAGATTGGCTGCGGACTGGGGGCCCATGCGTTCAAGAGCGATCAGCCGGGCGACGTCCAGCCGGTAGAGATCAGCGGGGGTCTTGACCAGGCCGGTATCCACGAGCTGGCCGATCAGCTTCTCCCCAAGCCCCTGAATGTCAAGCGCTGCCCGCGAGGAGAAATGGCGGAGCGATTCTTTTCTCTGGGCCGGGCAATGCAGTCCACCGCTACACCGGATCGTGGCCTCGTCCGGAACCTGCTCCACGGGCGCGCCGCACACTGGGCAACTCCGAGGCCAGTCGACCGAAGGTCCCCTTCCCGAATCCTGCCTGCTCAGAACCCGGATAATTTCAGGGATGACGTCACCCGCCCGACGCAGTGAGACGGTATCCCCGACCCGAATATCCTTGCGTGCAATCTCATCCATATTGTGCAGGGTCGCATGAGCAATCCGGGCACCTCCCGCAAAAACCGGGGCCACGCGGGCAACGGGCGTCAGTGTGCCCGTACGACCAATCTGGAACTCAATGGCTTCAACGACAGTCGTGACCTCTTCACTCGGAAACTTGAAAGCGACGGCCCAGCGGGGCGCACGCGCCACAGAACCGAGTTGCTCCTGTTCACGGACCTCATCCACCTTGAACACGGCACCGTCCGCTTCAAACGGCAACTCGTTGCGACGCTCCAGCAGACCTCGGAAATAGGCCAAACAGGGTCCGACACCGATCAGTCGCCGATACTCGCGAGTGACAGGAAAGCCCCCCTCCCGAAGCCGCTCAAGAAGCTCAGAGTGACACTCTGGCAGATTGGCCTGAAAAGGTCGGCCGACTCCATAGGCAAAAAACGCAAGCGGGCGGGCGGAGGCCACGCGTGGGTCCAGCTGCCGCAGGCTGCCCGCAGCGGCATTTCGGGCATTCACAAACGGCCGGCCACCCTCTTTTTCGATGACCTGGTTAAGCGCACGGAAGGCTTCCTTCGGCAAATAGATCTCGCCCCGGACTTCAAGTCGCCTGGGCCAATGACTGCCGCGAATCCGGAGCGGAATGCTCCGGATGGTCCGGACATTGGCCGTCACATCCTCCCCTGTCAACCCATCCCCCCGGGTGGCACCACGGGTCAAAACACCCTCTTCGTAGAGAAGACTCACGGCAAGTCCATCGTATTTGGGTTCGCCGACATATGCGATGGGATCCGATTGCTCGCGTCCCAACCGTTCCCGAACACGACGGTCGAATGCCTCAAACTCGGATGCTTCCACAACTTTTTCAAGTGACAATAAGGGATCGTCATGCCGGACCGGTGCGAGATCGTTTCGGGCGGTGCCGCTCACGCGTTGCGTCGGGGAATCCTGGCTCATCCATTCCGGAAATGCAGATTCAAGTTTTTCCAGTTCACGGAAATGCCGGTCATATTCGGCATCGCTCCACTCGGGGTCGTCCAATACGTAGTAACGGTAGTCGTGTTCCCGGATAAGCGCGCTGAGCTTTTCGATCCGGTCACGAGCGCTTTCACGATCCATCAGGATCGTCCGTTCCGGATTCAGCCAGCTGCCGCAAGGCGGGCCGCTTCCTCGATGCTGACAGCAACCAGCCGAGAGACGCCCGGCTCCTGCATGGTGACACCAACCAAGTTGTCTGCGGACTCGAGTGAAAGCCGGTTATGGCTGATCAGAATCAACTGCACGCGAGTGGAAAGCTCCCGAACCAGTCCCGTAAATCGAGCAATGCTGCCTTCATCCATCGGTGCATCGACCTCGTCCAGCATGCAGAATGGAGCCGGATTGAGATTGAAAATCGCAAACACGACCGCAATCGCAACCAATGCTTTCTCGCCTCCGGACAGCTGGCTGATCGAAGCCGGCCGCTTGCCTGGCGGGCGAGCATAAAGACTCACTCCCCCACCGGTTCCAGATTCATTCTCGGCGAGTCTGAGTTCAGCATAACCTCCTCCGAACAGTCTCGGAAAGAGCTGTTTGAGACCCTGGTTGACCTGGTTGAACGTCTCATGAAAGCGGGCCTGACTTTCCCGATCAATCTTACGCATCGCTTCATCCAGAGTCGCAAGTGCAGATGTGATGTCCTCGAACTGCTGATCGAGCGCCTGTTTGCGGGTCAACTCGGTTTCGTAATCCTCAGTTGCCATCAGATTGACCTGACCCAACCGTTCAAGCTTTTGTTCCAGTTTGCGGAGTTCCGTTTCACAATCTGTAACAGAGATACCGTCTTCCAGAGCCACACTCCAGTCGCAGTGAATCCGTTCAGCACGCACATCAAGCTCACTCAGCCGGGTCGTCACATCCTGAGCCGAAAGCTTATATTGTTCGAGATGACTTCTCAGTTCTTCAATCTGTCGGCTGCGTTCGGATCGATCACGCTCATGGGACTCAAGTTCAGTTTCAATGGATTGCAACGTATCCCGTGCTTCGGCCAACCGTGAGCCGGCACGCTGCCTCTCCGTAAGTGCGTGTTCCAGCTCAGTTCTCTCGGAATCCACCCCGGAGACTTCTGCCTCTTTTTGGGCGAGTGCGCTCGCCTCCTCTGCAAGGGACTCAAGCTGCTGTTTCCATTCAGCGATTCGTGTACAAGCCGCATCATGCTCAAACCTTTTTTTCTCCTGTTGAATGTGCTGATCCCGTTCCCGCGCTTCCAGTTCCTCGATCCGGGAGGATAACTCTTCGAGCCGTTCTCGCACAGCCTCACGTTGAATCCCCTCGCTTCTGGTATTCGTTTCGAGCTTCTCGCGTTCTGTCTCTGTCGAGCGCATCGACACTTCAAGCATCTGGATTTGTGCCTGGACATCAGCCAGCTGCTCTTGAATCTGCTTTTCGGAAGTGGCCCAATCCAAACGTTGCCGTTCGTATTCGGTGACCAGGGCCTCAAGCTGGGCGCACTCAGCGCCTGATTGCAAGAGATCCTCGCTGTGACGGGCGACAATCTGCTCGAGCTCCATCACTTCGCGCGTAGACTGATCCAGGTGAGCGCGCGCCACTTCAAGAACTTCAGCCTGATGCTGATGCTCTTGTTCCAGTCGATTGAGTTTCTGCTGAATGGAACGGATTTCACGGTCGTAGACAAACACGGAACCGAGCGCCGGGTCTCCCCGGTCGATGGCCATCCAACTCCGCCCGACCAGGACCCCGTCAGGGGTCACAAAACAGTGGCCAGCGGAAAGACTCTGGCGTCTCGCCAGTGCATCAGCCAGCGAGACCGCGGGCAGCGCATGCGCGAAAAAATCATCGAGATCGACTCCCGGGGCGATCAGCGAGGGGAAGCTGCTTGGAGGAGCACGTCTTCCCTCAGAAGCATGTACCTCGAACAAAACAACGGTGCTTGAAGCGAGTGCCGCAAACGATTCGGAACAGGTTTCGAGCCGTTCGACACCAATGGCCTTCAGTCGATTCCCCAGTACCGCGCGTACCAGAGGTTCCGCGCCCGGATCAACTTCCAAAAGGTCAGCCAGTCGCGGACGGTGGTGGAGACTGTTTTTTTCGAGCCATTTCCTGGCCTCCTCGCCGTCCAGTGCCAACGCCTGCGCCCTCAGCTGTTCATGGGTGTTGAGACGAGCCTTGGCCTGTTCGCGCTCGATAGCGGTACGATTGAGCTCCGCCTCCGCTTGCCTCAGGCTCGCCTGCTCTTGATCGAGGTTATGCTTCCGCTCCGCAAGCTCGGTTTCATGTTTCGATCTCTCACGCAACCGTACCTCATGGACCAAACGGGACTGTTCGCGTTTCTCAAGCAAAGCCGGAAACGTGGCCGCATCCAGCTTGCGCGTGAGTTCCCCTTGCTGATCACGCAGGTTGGTCAGGGAATCCAATGCGTGCTTGTGTTCGAGCACCAGGAGTTCCGCGCGCTGCCGGGTTTCTGCCATCCGGTCGCGCAGCTCATCCAAATGATCTTCCAGGTCACTTTTCTGTTTCTCGACTGCACGAAGATCAAAACCGAGACGGGAAATTTCGCTGCGCGTGGCCTCAAGTGCTTGCTCGAGGGCCGCGCGTTCCATGTGACCCTGATCCAGATATCCCTCGTCAGCATTTAACCGGGCTCCAATCCGTGCCCGCTCATCTGCGATCCGTTCCTTGTCCCTGGCGAGCCGGTCGCGCTCGGCGATACGATGCTCGCGCGCAGACTGAAGCTGGGCAATGCGCTTTTCGGTCTCATAGACGTGCCGCTGGGCTTCCTGGTCGGCGAGCGAGGCATTCCGGCGGCGTTCGGCGAGTTCAAGCAGGAGCAGTTCAAGCCGCGTTTGCTGGGCTTTGATAGCCTCAGTGGCGACCTCACGTTCACGGATCTCGCGGTTGAGCTCCAGCAATTTTTCATTGAAGCTCTGCTTCTCCAGTATACATAGTCGGCTCCGGGTGAGCCGCTCCGCCTCGCGGAGTGCGCGGAAACGTTCCGCTTGGCGGGCCTGCTGGGCAAGCTGATTAAGGCGTTTTCCCAACTCGCCCCTGATCTCGTTGACGCGCTCCAATCGTTCACGCGTGTTTTCGACGCGCGCGAGTGTTTCTCGGCGCCGTTCCTTATACTTGGATACGCCCGCTGCTTCCTCCAGGAAAAGCTGCCATTCCTCGGGCTTCAAATCCACCAGACGGGAAATGGTCCCCTGTTCGATGATCGCATAACTGCGAGGTCCGAGACCCGTTCCCAGAAAAATATCGGTGATATCGCGCCGCCGACACGTTGATCCGTTGAGGTAATACTGCGAGATGCCATCCCGCCCGACCACCCGGCGGATCGCGATTTCGTTGTATGCGGCGTAGTCTCCTCCGATCCGTCCATCACTGTTGTCGAACACGAGTTCCACCGACGCCTGCCCAGCTGGTTTCCGGGTATGGGAACCTCCAAAAATCACATCCGGCATCGACTCGCCACGAAGGATTTTGGCTGAACTTTCGCCCATGACCCAACGCACGGCATCGATCAAGTTTGATTTTCCGGCACCGTTGGGGCCGGTTATAGCCGCGATCCCCTCAGGGAATTCCAGTGTGGTGGGATCGGCAAATGACTTGAAACCACTGAGCTTGATTTTGAGTAAACGCATACGTTGTGGGAACCGCCCCGAAGTCGTCCTAGTGTAAAGTATTTATGAACTTGACAAATGCGTGCTTTGAAATGCCGAGCAGCCCCTCACGATCACTTTCCACCTTCCCCAACCCGGAGCCGGGGCGTGACTACGAGATCCGGATGGACGTTCCCGAGTTCACTTGCCTGTGTCCACTGACCGGCCAACCGGATTTTGCCTTCCTCGCACTATGCTACATCCCGGCGGAACTTTGCCTCGAACTCAAAGCGCTCAAACTCTACTTCTGGTCGTACCGGAACGAAGGGGCGTTTCATGAAGCCGTCTCCAACCAGATTCTAAATGACCTGGTTCGCGCCTGCCAGCCCCATTACCTGCGTCTTACGGCTCGATTCAATACCCGGGGCGGGATCCGAACCACGGTCATCGTCGAACATCGTGCACAGGAATGGGCTGGAACACCCCCCCGTCCGGAAGATCCCGGACCCCCTCCGGTCCGATAACCCACCCCTGTACGGAGCCTTTACTATGGCTCAAGCCTGGGATTCGGATACCGGCTTCTGAACCCCGAGTCCGAAGCCCACACAAAGCACCGGGTTACTTTGGGTGCGCTCATTTAGGTATAATGGGCGTTCGAATATACCCCTTTGCAGCTTAAGACAGTCGGCCCAATCGACACCGGATGGAGCGGAATCCACCATCATGCCCAAGCGTACCAAACCCGAACGTGCCATACCCACCAAGACGGCTTCGGGACGGAAAAAATCCCGTCTCTCGCCCGTCGGCGCCGGTACCCGGCTGCACGGACCGACCTCAGGCGAGACCCCCACTGCGGGCGCTTCCTTCCTGAGCACGCTCGGAGAAGGCATTGCACCCTATCCGATCCGGGAAAACGAAGCTTACATGAATCCGGCACAAAAGGAGCATTTTCACCGGATCCTGCTGGCTTGGAAAAAAGATCTCATGGAAGAAGCGGATCGCACCGTGCATCACATGCAGGATGAGGCAATGAACTTCCCCGATCCCAATGACCGGGCAACCCAAGAATCCGAGTTCAGCCTGGAGCTCCGCACACGGGATCGCGAACGCAAACTCATCCGCAAGATCGACGAAGCACTGTTGCGCCTCGAAACCGACGAGTACGGTTTTTGCGACCATTGCGGGATCGAGATCGGGATTCGCCGCCTCGAGGCACGCCCGACTGCAACCCAGTGCATTGACTGTAAAACCATCGAAGAAATCCGGGAAAAACAGCTCAACGGCTGAATCTGCAGTGAGCACAGCCCAAAGGCCCAGATCGGGGTCGGGGATGGCTGGCCTGCATACCCGGCGGAGCGCCTTTAAGCCTGCCTGGTGGCTACCCGGTGGCCACGCGCAGACCCTTTACGCAGCCTATCTCAAGCATGCCCCCCGGCTTCAGCTCGAAACGCAGATTTTTGAGCTTCCCGATGGAGATTGCACGCGTGGGTTTTGGCTGCTGCCTCGCAGCCCGCACCAGCCGCTCGTCATGCTGCTACCCGGTCTCGAGGGGGATGCCGGCTCGCCATACATCCGGGGACTCGCCAGGCACTTGGCCCGTGCGGGGTATGGAATCCTGATCCTGCCCTTCCGAGGTACCCGGGGCAACCCGAATCGCAGGCGCGAGAGCTACCACGCGGGTTGGATTGGCGATCTCGACTGGGTCGTCGAATATTTGAACCAAGAAGAAAAGACGGCACCTCTCGCAATCATCGGCTTTTCTCTTGGAGGCAACATGCTGCTCCGCTGGCTCGCGACCTCACCGGGCGCCGCCCGGATCCAACAGGCGATCGGTGTTTCGATCCCGTTTGATCTTTCCTGTGTTGCACACGCGATGAGTCGGGGAACCGCGCGCCTGTATCAGGCGGCATTGATCCAGAACCTCAGGCGAGCAGCGTTTCAGAAGCTGGCTGATCACGGCCACCCGACACTCCAGTCCATTGACTTGCGAAAGCTGCGCACTTTTCTGGATTTTGATGGCAGATACGTCGCCCCCCTTTATGGCTTCCAGGATGCGGAAGACTACTACGCCCAAACCAGCTCCCGCTCCATTCTGGGTCGGATCAAGACCCCGACACTCATCCTCCAGTCCCTGGATGACCCCATCATCCCGGGGTACTGCCTGCCAGAGGAGTCGGAATGGAGTGCGTCCACCATCCTCGAGTGGAGCCCACACGGTGGGCATGTTGGCTTCATCCACGGCCGCTGGCCATTTTGGGGCCATGCGTGGATCAATGAGCGGATCACAGAAGCCCTCGCCCAAACCCGATCAGTATAGGGCCGAGCTCCGCCAAGCCAGACAATCCCGTGGCCCGCACGATGGTTTTTTCTGTTGGAGGGTCTGCCGTGGAAGAGTCGACGAGCGCTTGCAGCACTTCTTCCGCGTTTCACTCAGCACCGTGATGAAAGTCGCGGTGCTGTACGTACTCGGCGGCTCGCGTATCCCGATCCCAATCTCAGGCGTTCTGGTCCAGTCCCTTCATGCTGAGCCGAACCCGGCCCTGCCGGTCGATTTCGAGCACCTTCACCTTGATCATATCGCCCTCGCTCAACCGGTCACCGACTTTCTCCACCCGCTCCTCGGAGATTTGGGAAATATGAACCAGACCGTCGCGTCCTGGCAGAATGGAAACAAAGGCTCCGAATTCCATAAGCTTCACAACGCGCCCTTCGTAGATCCGGCCCACTTCCACATCCGCCGTGATCTCCTCGATGCGGTTTTTGGCAGCTTCGGCTGAAGCCAGATTGACAGAGGCAATCTTGATCGAACCATCATCCGCAATATCGATGGTCGCACCCGTTTCCTCTGTAATGGCCCGAATCACCGCTCCGCCCCGGCCGATCACTTCGCGGATCTTTTCAGGATGGATTTTCATGGTGAGATAGCGAGGAGCCCATTCCGACATCTCCTGGCGTGGCTCGACGATCACCTGGTTCATCGCCTTGAGGATGTGGAGCCGCCCTTCATGGGCCTGTTCCAGAGCCGACTGCATAATCGTTCGGTTGATCCCATCAATCTTGATGTCCATCTGAAGTGCCGTCACGCCCTTCTGGGTACCGGCAACCTTGAAATCCATGTCACCCAAGTGGTCCTCATCCCCGAGAATGTCCGTAAGAACCGCAAACCGGTCTTTCCCCTTGATGAGACCCATGGCGACACCCGCCACTGCGGAGCGGATGGGAACACCGGCATCCATGAGAGCAAGACTCGTGCCGCAAACCGTAGCCATGGAACTCGAGCCATTCGATTCTGTGATCTCGGAGACCACTCGAACCACATAAGGATATTCGTCCATGTCAGGCATGACCCCCAAGATGGCGCGTTTGGCAAGGCGCCCATGCCCGATCTCGCGCCGCTTCGGGGAACCTAAAAATCCAGTTTCTCCAACAGCATAGGGCGGAAAGTTGTAATGCAGCATGAAGGGCTCGCGCCGCTCCCCTTCCAGTCCATCGATGAGCTGAGCATCTTTGGTAGTCCCCAAGGTCACGACCACGATGGCCTGGGTTTCTCCACGCGTGAACAGGGCCGACCCATGCGTGCGCGGCAACCAGCCGGTCTCAATCCGAATCGGACGCACCTCGCGAGTCGTGCGGCCATCAATGCGCGGATCTCCCGCCAGGATCCGTCCGCGCACGATTTCCCGTTCAATATCCTTGAATATCTTGCGAACCGCATCTGCTCCACCGGCTTCACCCGCCTCAGTGGCGAAGTTTCCGAGGACGCGTGTCTCAATCTCCAAGAGTCGATTCTGTCGTGCCGATTTTTCTGCAATGGAATAAGCCGCCTCGAGATCGCTCTGACAAAGCTTACGGATCTCGCTTTCGAGATCCTGACTGGTCACGGGTGCCGACCAGGTCCATGGGGTCTTCCCGGCCTCGGCCTTGAGTGAGCGGATCGTCTCGATCGCCAGCTGCATTTTTTCGTGGCCGAACAAAACCGCCTCGAGCATCACGGATTCAGGGAGCTCGGAGGCTTCGGACTCAACCATGAGCACGCCACGTTCAGTACCCGCAACAACCAGGTCGAGATCAGATTTCTGGAGCTCTGTTGCGGTCGGATTGAGAATGAATGCACCATCGACATATCCGATGCGGGCCGCTCCGAGCGTTCCATGGAATGGAATGCCGGACAGTTCGAGCGCTGCAGATGCACCGATCAAAGCCGGAATATCGGCATCCACCTCCGGGTTCATCGAAATCACCGTAGCGATCACCTGCACATCGTGAGTGAATCCCTTGGGGAAAAGCGGGCGGATCGGCCGGTCGATGAGCCGCGAAACCAGAGTTTCCTTTTCCGTGGGTCGCCCTTCACGCTTGAAAAACCCGCCAGGAATGCGTCCCGCAGCGTAGGTGCGTTCGAGATAGTTGACCGTTAAAGGCAGAAAATTCTGCCCGGCGTTGGGTTCGCGGCGGGCCACCACCGTCGTGAGGACACAGGTGTCGCCCATACTGACCAGAACGGCACCATCGGCTTGACGGGCGATGCTGCCCGTCTCGATGGTCACCGTGTGCTGGCCAAAAACAAAAGATTTTTTTACCGTAGTCACGGTGGTGATCCTCAGAATAAATGAAACAGGGGAATCAGCGACGGAGGCCGAGCTGGCTTACGACACTGTCATAGCGGCCCGGATCTTTGCGAGCGAGATAATCGAGGAGACTTCTCCTCTGATTGACCATCATGAGCAGCCCGCGACGAGAGTGATGGTCTTTGCGATTTTTTTCAAAATGTTGCGATAGACTGTTGATCCGGTGGGTCAGGAGGGCCACCTGGACTTCCGGGGAACCGGTATCTCCCTGCTCTCTTTGGTATTTTTCGATCACTTCGGCTTTCGATGCCGGGGGCGCTTGGGTCATGGCGGATCTCACTCTCATTCACTTGTAAATCCGCTTCATTCTAGCCTTTGGCCCTTCTGGACACAAGTGCCCCCGCAGATCAGCCGTACGGCCCGGAGCTCTCCGGAAGCCGTTTTTCTTCCCAGTCCCCAAAACCCCCCGTCGGCTCCGTGAAGCCGTACCAGTGCCGTCCCCGTCTCTCCAACCCAGGGCACCGTCTGCCCCTGCAGGATACGTCGCTCTGCCTCAGGTTCCAAAGTGATGGCTGCATAGTGTCGCAAACCCGAAGCGAGCGACAAAAGTGCCCTGTACTCGACTGCTGCGCCTTGAGCAACACATGGCGGGTCCAGCCCCTCAAATCCGACCATGTCCGGGGCATGAAAGACGCCGACCCGAAGGCGCCTGAGCTGGCTCACATGGGCCACGGTACCCTGGCTTTGGGCCCAATCCTCAATCCAGGTCCGGATGTAGACACCCGGTCCACAGTCGATCTCAAGCGTCAGGAAAGGTGGGGCCCACGCAAGCACATCCACCCGATCGACCACGATCCGCCGGGGTGTCCGCACCACTTCGATTCCCTTGCGCGCCAGCGCATAAAGCGGTTTTCCGCCCTGCTTGAGAGCCGAGTACATGGGTGGAATCTGAAGGCTCTCGCCCACACAAACCTTCGCGCTCTGGGTAACTTTGGCGAGTGTCCAATCCGGTATCGGACCGGTCTCGATCACCTCCCCTTCGCGATCCCCCGTACTCGTCCGGGTCCCGATACAGGCCTCGACACGGTAGGTTTTCGGGGCGGCCAGGAGGTAGGGCAGAAACTTGGTTGCCTCTCCCAGGGCGATGGGCAGAAGCCCTGTGGCCAAGGGATCCAGTGTGCCGAGATACCCGCCGCGACGGGTTCCATAAACCCGTTTCACCTGCTGGAGAGCCTGGTTGGAACTCAACCCGGATGGTTTATCCAACACGAGGAAACCACAAGCTTGTGTGATCGAAGGTCCTGTATGCACGAGGCCTCGGTCAGGTTTGGGGCGGTTTCAGCGTCCGCAGCAGCGCATCGACGCGTCGCACGGACTCCAGTTCGCGATCATATGCAAACCGGATTTCAGGCACATAACGCAGCGTCCAACCCCGTCCAATTTCCCGGCGGATCAGCCCTTGAGAGGCCGCCAGCGCCTGTTCAATCGATTCCGGCGTATCCGCGGCACCCGTCTCAAGTGCAAAAAAAAACCTGGCGGACCTGAGATCCGGACTCATCTCGACACGCGTGAGGGTGACCGCGCGGAAACGGTCGCCACCCCCACCCTGAGCGAACCAGAGTCCGATCCGGCGCTGCAGTTCACGGGCGACACGCTGGTGCCTTTGCGAGCCAGTCTTCATATCGACCGGGTCACCTCGGTTCTTTCGAAAACTTCAATCTGATCGCCCGGCTTGATGTCGTTGTAACCCTGAATCGCGATTCCGCATTCGGTACCGGACTGAACTTCTGCGACATCTTCCTTGAATCGTCTGAGCGAAGCGATGTTTCCCTCAAAAATCACCACGTGATTCCGAAGCACCCGAGCGGGACGATCCTTGAGAATCCGCCCTTCCGTCACAAGACTGCCCGCAACCTGGCCAAAACGAACGGCACGAAACACTTCGCGCACTTGGGCGGTGCCAACAATCTGTTCACGGATCTCCGGTTTGAGCAATCCGCCCATCCGCTGGCGCATATCCTCGAGGACTTGATAAATGACACTGTAATAATCCACCTCGACACCCTGTTCAGCCAGTGCGCGCTTGGCGCCTGCATCGGCTCGAACATTGAACGCGAGAATACGCGCGTGCGAAGCTGCGGCGAGATAGATATCCCCTTCCGTGAGTCCGCCGACACCGCTGCTCACGATCTGAACCGAGACCTCCGAGGTACCGAGCTCTGTGAGCGCCGAACGAAGCGCTTCGAGTGATCCCTGTACGTCTGCCTTGAGAACCACCGCCACGGACTGGGGTTGGGCCTGCTCGAGGTGTGCAAACGCATCTCCACCATGAACCGGTCCGCGTTGGCTCTGCAATCTTACCGTACGCATCTTTCCGCTCCGGTATTCTGCCAACTCGCGTGCCTGGCGTTCGTCCTGGACCACGGTAGCAACATCGCCCGCCTGCGGTGGATTCGAGAATCCCAAAACCACGGCCGGCATGGATGGCGGCACCTCGACGATGCGTTCGCCGCGCTCGTTGAATAGTGCTCGCACCCGGCCATATTCCTTGCCTGCAAGAAGAATATCACCGACCCGTAGCGTGCCTCGCTGATTGAGAATGGTCGCGGTTGTTCCCCGTCCCGCTTCGAGACTGGATTCGAGAACCACACCGACCGCACGGCCTTCCTGGGGTGCTTTGAGTTCAAGCACTTCCGACTGGACCAGGACGGCATCCAGCAGGGCATCGATGCCCGCTCCGGTTTTCGCCGACACCGGTATGAACATGGTTTCCCCACCCCATTCCTCGGGCAGAACCTCCTGCTGGGCGAGTTCACTCTTGACCCGCTCAAGATCTGCTTCCGGCTTATCAATCTTGTTCACGGCAACCACGATCGGCACCTTGGCCGCGCGGGCGTGCTGGATGGCTTCAAGGGTCTGGGGTTTGACCCCATCATCTGCCGCAACGACTAGAATCACGATATCCGTGACTTGTGCCCCTCGTGCGCGCATGGCGGTAAAAGCCGCATGTCCCGGTGTATCCAGGAACGTGACGGTTCCCTTCGGAGTGTCCACATGATAGGCGCCAATATGCTGCGTAATACCGCCCGCTTCACCCGCCGCAACGCGGGTTCTGCGGATGTAGTCGAGCAGCGAGGTTTTGCCATGGTCGACATGACCCATGATGGTGACCACGGGCGGACGGGGCAAGGCATCCCCGGTCTCGCTTTCAAGCCCGCGGCTGAAATCCGTCTCGAGCGCATCCTCGCGCTGGACTTTGGCCTTGTGACCGAGTTCTTCAACGACAAGAACCGCCGTCTCCTGGTCGATCTGCTGGTTGATGGCTGCCATGACCCCCATGTTGAGCAGTGCCTTGATCAACTCGGAGGCTTTCATGCCGAGACGTTGGGCCAGTTCTCCCACTCCGATCATTTCCGGAATCACGACTTCCCGGATTTGAGGAAGGACCTTTTCCGCAACCACCCGCTCGCGTCCCGGGCGAGCACCGGCGGTACTGCCCGGTTTGAGTGACAGCCGGCCCGCCGGCGAACCCGCCGGGCGACCCGCCGGTTTCGCGTGGACCTTGTTCCGCTGGCGTTTTTCTTCTTCTTCGAGCTCACGCCGGAGCTGGGCTTCCGCCCGGCGGCGTTCTTCATCCTGTTTCTGACGGGCTTCGACTTCAACCCGTTCACGGGACTCCCGTTCACGCTGCTCTTTCTCCACATCCCGCTGCCGCTGTTCCTCCTCTTGGCGGATCTTGTCCTGCTGCTGGCGGCGCAAATCATCCTCGCGGCTCAACACTTGCTGGCGCTCGACCTCGATCGCCTCGAGTTCCCGGCGACGCGACTCCTGCTCAAGCAGTACTTCCCGCTTGACATAGGTCCGGCGCTGTTTGACCTCAACGTTCACCGTCTTGCTGCGTCCTTGGGCCCCCGCGACCTTGAGCGCACTGACCGAGCGACGTTTCAGCGTGATCCGGGAGGGCGCCGCATCGTCACCTGCCTCATGGTGCCGCAGGAAATTCAGCAAAAGCATCTTTTGATCTTCCGTAACGACAACATCCGGCCCCGCAAGGGCGATCCCTGCTTCGCGAAACTGAGTGATGAGCCGATCAACCGGAGTCCTTACGGATTCAGCAAACTCGCGAACCGTCTGGTCAGTCATGGATCACTCCCCCTCTCGTGTCGCTTCAGGCCCGAACCAGGGCGCGCGGGCCGCCATAATGATTCGGCCAGCCTGATCGAGATTGAGACCTTCGACATCGGCCAGATCATCGACTGCGAGGTCTGCCAGGGCCTCACGCGTTGCAATTCCGCGTTTCAGGAGCTTATTGGCCAATATCTCGTCGATGCCCTCCACCGTCATGAGATCGGATGCTTCCAGTGCATCTTCGCGTTTTTCCTCGGCTGCGATGGCTTGCGTCAGCAAAAGATCCCGCGAACGGTTACGCAACTGTTCAACGAGCTCGTCATCGAACTCCGAAATGGTGAGAAGCTCGCCTGTTGGAACATAAGCCACTTCTTCCACCGAAGAGAAACCCGCGCGCGCAAGCAGTTCCGCAACTTCCTCGTCGATGTTGAGCTGCTCAACGAAGAGGGCTTTCGACTGGCTGAGTTCCGTCTGTTTCTTTTCCTCGACCTGGACTTCCGTCAGAATATTGAGTTCCCAGCCCGTGAGCTGGCTGGCAAGCCGCACATTCTGCCCACCGCGCCCGATCGCCTGGGACAGGCGATTCTCATCGACTGCGATATCCATGCTGTGCGAATCCTCATCCATGACGATGGATCGAACCTCAGCCGGGGACATGGCATTGATCACAAACTGCACGGGAGAATCGTCCCACTGGACGATGTCGATACGTTCGCCACCGAGTTCGTTCGAAACAGCCTGGACGCGCGCGCCGCGCATGCCGACGCACGCGCCCACCGCATCAATCCGGCTGTCACGGCTCACAACTGCGATTTTGGCGCGCTGACCCGGATCCCGCGCAGCGCCCTTGACCTCGATGAGTCCCTGGCCGATTTCCGGAACCTCGAGCTTGAAAAGTTCGATGAGCAACTCGGGTGCCGTGCGGCTCACAATCAGTAGCGGCCCTCGCGCATCGGCATTGAGATCCCTGAGATACCCGCGCAGCCGATCACCCGGGCGAGGCATCTCGCGCGGGATGGTCTCTTCGCGCAGGACGACCGCTTCCGCACCGGTGGTGAGCTCAAGGTAGATGTTCCCGCGCTCAGCGCGCTTCACCGTCCCTGAAACCAGCTGTCCCACCCGGTCCCGGTAGGCTTCGATGATGCGGGCACGCTCGGCCTCGCGCACTTTCTGCACGATGACCTGCTTTGCAACCTGGGCCGCGATCCGTCCGAACGGGATCGAAGACAGCGGTTCCTCAACATGGGCGCCAACCGCGATGTCCGGCGTCCGCTTTTGAGCGTCTGCAAGCCGGATATCGGTATTCTCATCAAATTCTTCCTGCTCTTCGGGCACGACGAGCCAGCGGCGGTAGCTTTCGTAGTCCCCACTCAGGCGGTTGATGGCAACCCGGGCCAGGAGGCGGTCTCCGTGCCGCTTGCAGGTGGCCGACGCGAGTGCAGCCTCGAGCGCCTCAAAAATCACTTCTTTGTCTACACCCCGCTCGTTGGCTACGGATTCGACCACCACAAGAATCTCTTTCCCCATAACAACCTCACTTCTCAGTAATCAGGCACCAGGCGGGCCTTGTCAATGTTTTCCCAAGGAATACGGTAGGCGGTCCCATCGGCTTCCAGAGACACCCCATCGGGCTGGATGGCTCCGAGACGGCCCGTGAGGCGGGATTTGCCATCCACCGGCTCCCCGAACCTCAAGCGCACCAGATGGCCGAGGAAGCGCTCGAAGTCCACCCTTCTCCTGAGCGGCCGATCCGGACCCGGAGAAGAGACCTCAAGATGGTAGGCATGGCGGATCGGGTCCTCGACATCGAGGACTCCCGTCACCGCCCGGCTCACCTTCTCGCAGGCATCGAGCGAAACGCCCGATGGTCCGTCGATGTAGAGCCGGAGCACCCCACCGTTCCGCGTCAAGGCCACTTCGATCTCGACCAAGTCAAACCCGAGCGATTGAACCTCGGGCTCGAGGAGCCCGATGAGCCTCGCATACAAGGCATGAGCCATGCCCCAATCCTCCTTTGCGGAATAAAAAAGGGGCTCACGCCCCTTGTTTTTCGCTTCGCGGCTTCCCTCCGGATTTCGGCGTTCCCTGAACAGCCTATCGGACCGCATCCGAATTCCTCACATTCTAACGAGTTATCAACACTAATTCAACCGGTGTCGCTGATCGGGCCCAATCCATAACGCGGTACCGAGGATCGTCAGCGCCCCTGACCATCCCAGCTGACGCCTGGCAGCAGCTATTTGCCGATCCGCGCGCAATCCGGAAAGTGTTGGCGACGGTTTCCGTGCTGAGGCTCCACCGACTGGTTCCGGGATGGCCGGCCGATCCAGGAAGATACTTACCTTAATATTCCCGCAATCGATCCGGAACCGGACCAGACGCGGGGTCATTTCCAAAAACTGGGACCGGCGCCGAGATGGACATCCGGTCCTGAAGATGGTGCCGGATCCTTGTTTTGGAACGTTTGTACCGACCCCTCCTCCGGTACCGGTTTCTGGTCGCGGACAGTTCCGGCCAGTGCCTGCATTGCCGCAACACTCTCTCGCCTTTGCGATAAAACCACTGCTCGAGAAAATGGATGCACAGCATCCGTTCCGGCATGATCGGCGGTCGCCCAGAACCATCCACTTTAAGACAGCTCAACGCCTCACAAAGCTCCACACAGCACCCAGGCATCTATTTTTGCGGGAAGCTGCTCGTACCGTGCCATTTTCAGAACCTGATTAAACCCCCGCTTGCACAATCGCTTTACCGGCTTCCTTGGCCTTGCCTCTCCGCATTCAAGAGGTTTGTTGTACGCTAAGAAAATGGGGACAAATCAGAGTTCTCGCCAAAAATGAGGTGGAATATGACAAGAATCTATTATGTCATTGCTGGCGCTGCGGCTGGTGCGTTCATTGGTTACCTGCTGCGGCCATCGATTTGGCCCATAGGACAGCTTCCGTTTTTAACTGTGATAACACGCGGCGCCAACCTTCGGGGTATGGATCTGCTGTTACAATCCACTGCACAGCAATCGTTTAACGACTTACTGATTGGTGCTGTGGCCGGTGCTGTATTGGGTTACGTGGTAAACCAGGTGATCGCGAAGAACAATAAAGCCGCCCTGAAAACAAAATGAAAAACTGACTACTCACGACACCCCGCCGTGTGGGAGGATCCTGGGTTCGGAAGCGCTTCTGGGACGCCCAGACTTGAATCAGCGTGCCGTTCACACTGAAAGGTTCCTCCAACAGAAGGTTCTGCCGACGGGCCGCTTCCGCCACCTCGATTGACAGGCCCAAGCACCAGCGGAACAACGGGTTGTACGAGCGCAGCGCAACCAGCTATCGCTCACCTCGGATCATGTGGATAACATCTGTCCATCTTCCCATCTCTGCGATCCTTCGACCGGAGGTGTTATACCCTGTTATAGAGCGCGCGCCATCCATGATGACGTGGGCCCTATCCCATCCCGCCATCTGGGTTATGCGCCCACCAGTCCTCAAGGGAAACCCGCTGACGCTTTTCGAAGTGCCGATCCAGATCAGGGTGATCCTGACGAAAATGTGCTCCACGGCTCTCAATGCGCTGAAGCGCTGCAAAGACCCAGACCCAGCCGAGGAGTGCCATGGGTTGCTCCCCGCCTTTCATTTCAGCCGCCAGCTGAGCGAGCGCAGCCTCAAGTTCCATCCGTTCGCGCACAACACCCATACTCCGTCCGAGAATTGCGGAAACTGCTTTGGATTCGAAGGAGGGAATCGGCTGCCGCTCGGAAACTTTGTGTGTTCTGTGTGGGATGGGGGCATCCGCAAGCGATCGAGCCACCGCATGTCCGCAGACCACTGCCTCAAGAAGCGAGTTGCTGGCCAGGCGGTTCGCACCATGGAAACCCGTGGCAGCCACTTCGCCCACAGCCCACAGTCCCGGGATCGCGGCTTGTCCCCGCTCATCGACCTCGATCCCGCCCATGTGATAGTGCACGGCCGGGCAAATCGGGAGGAGATCCTTCCGGGGATCGAGTCCGCGCGCAAGGCAGACCGCGTAGATTGAGGGAAACCACACCGGGAAATCCGCACCCGGTTGCTTGCGGGCGTCCAGAAAGACCTGATGACCCTCCTCACGCTCAAACCAGACGGCGCGGGCGACCTGGTCCCGGGGCGCGAGCTCGGCTTGGGGTGCTTTCGCAAGGAACCGATTGCCTTTTTCGTCGACCAGGATGGCCCCATCGCCCCGAACCGCTTCGCTGATGAGGGGCAGCGTCTGCGTGCCCGTATCCAGTGCGGTCGGATGATACTGGATGAACTCCATGTCGATGAGTGGAGCACCAGCCAAAAGAGCCATGAGGAGACCCTGTCCCCGGGAACCCCTGGGATTGGTCGTGGCGGGGAAAAGTCCGCCGACCCCTCCCGTCGCCAGAACCACCCGCCCGGACGGGAAAAAAGACGCTCCACCCGGCCCCACGGCCGAAACGCCCAGAATTCCTTCCTCGTCGTGCTCAAGCACGCGGGCCTCGAACCCTTCGATAATTTCGATCGATGGCGTGGATCGAACCCGCCTGATCAGGGTTTCCATGATGATCCGGCCAGTCGCATCCCCTCCCGCATGCACAATGCGGTGTCTCGAGTGCCCCCCCTCAAGACCGAGCAGGAGGTCGCCACTTGCGCTCCGGTCGAACGGTACACCAAGCGTGGCAAGATAATCGATGGCCCAGGGGCCTGCCTGGGTAATGCGCTCCGTGACCTGAAGATCCGCAAGACCGCATCCCGCCCGTTGCGTATCGTCTGAATGACGTCGAGGATCATCGTCAGGCCCGACCGCTGCTGCGATGCCGCCCTGGGCCCAGAGGGACGACCCCTCGTTACCGAGTCGACCGCGAACCAGCAGCCGGATGGGTTTGGGCGCGAAAGAGAGTGCGGTGACGAGGCCCGCAATGCCGCCCCCCACGATGAGGGGCTGTGAAGAATCGTTCAAATCGCAAGCATCCGTTCCACCGAACGACGTGCCCGATCCGCGATCCCTGCATCGATTTCGACCGCATAGCGAAAGGACAAAAGCGATTCGCGGATCTTGGCAAGCGTGATCCGCTTCATGTGCGGGCAGAGATTGCAGGGCCGGATGAACTGGACTTCCGGGTGTTCAACCGAGACGTTGTCGCTCATGGAACACTCGGTGAGAAGTGCCACCTTGATCGGATGCTGATCATCGATATAGCGTGAGAGAGCCGCGGTCGAACCCGAGAAATCCGCCTCCTCGACCACCTCGGGTGTACATTCGGGATGTGCCAGAACCGTGAGATCCGGATGGACACGCCGGAGTTCGCGCACCTCGGCGGCCCCAAATTGCTCGTGCACCATGCACCGACCCTTCCAGGGAATGATGGTGACCGTGGTTTCACGTGCCACGTTGGCAGCCAGATAGCGATCTGGAACCAGGATCACCTGCGGACTGCCCAGGGATTCGACCACCCGACGCGCATTACTCGAAGTGCAGCAGATATCGGATTCGGCTTTGACCTGAGCTGAGGTATTCACATAGGTGACAACCGGTATCCCCGGGTGCTGCCTGCGCAGAGCACGCACATCCTCCGCCGTGATCGATTCGGCCAGTGAACAGCCTGCCAGAGGGTCGGGAATGAGAACCTGTTTGTCCGGATTGAGAAGCTTCGCAGTCTCTGCCATGAAGTAAACGCCCGCCATCACGATGACTTGGGCATCGAGCCGTGCTGCCTCGCGAGCGAGCTTCAGGCTGTCTCCGACCACATCTGCAATGCAATGGTAGATTTCCGGTGTCTGGTAATTGTGGGCAAGAATCACGGCGTTCCGGGTTCTCTTGAGCTCAAGAATGGCTTCGATCTCAGTCGCGAGAACGGGCCATTCCAGAGCGGGCACGAACGGGCGAACCCGCTCATATAAGCGATCCGGCTGTCTTTCCAGGGCAGTATTCATGGGGCCCCTCCTATTATGCTCACTCTGAGCATTAAATGCGTAAAGGAGAATACCAATGCGCATATGGAATGTTATGCCCAAACGACCCGCACGTCAAATGGAGTGCCCTGTGATTCGCGTGTTCGTCGACTGGTAGAAACGAAACGCCCTGAATCGAAGAGAAGACCCATCCTTCAATACTGTTCAAGGAATGGGGCCAAGCGCGATTGATGCCTACTTGGCCAGAGGGAGCTTCGATCCGACCATCATCCGTTCCTGGAGCACTGCACGCCGGAATCGGTAGAGGCATGCGGGTCGCCCGCCGGTCTGGTTCTCGATTCCCCCCGTGGGCTCAACCAGGTTTTGGAACGCGATCAAACGCCTGAAGTTCTGCTTGTGAACCCGGCGCCCGGCCAGTGCCTCGACCGCCTTCTGCAATCTGAGATAGGTGAAAGACTCTGGCAAAAGCTCAAACACCACAGGACGGTATTTGATCTTAGCCCGCAGCCGTGCGATGCCGGTTGCGAGGATCCGCCGGTGGTCGTGCTGCATCCCCTCTCCCGTGGCCAATCGCCCCGCCGGATGGTTCCTGTACCCTCGCCGCCGCGATTCCTCGACAAGTCCCGCCTCGTAAAGAAGCTCATAGCGCTGAAGGACCCACTCCTCATTCCATGGTTCGCCTTTGGCTCCGAAGGTGTGACGGACACGGCTCATTCGCGCTCGGCGGATCTCGACCGAGGCTGCGCGATGCACCCAGGTGTCGAGCGTATCGAGGATCGGATCCAGCACCAAAGGCCGCCCCAGGCGATGATCTTCCCAAGGGAAATAGCGGTACCAGCCCTGCCAGCCCACACCGGGATCCCCCGATGCCGTTGCCTCAAGGGTCAGACCGAGATAGCTCACGGAGATGACCTGTTTCGGTTCTGAATCCTCGAGACGGTCCTGGTCCGCGAACGTGTAGAGCTGCTCGATATGGCCGAGTGCATGGTGGGTTTTGCGTTCAACCCAGGAACGCACACCCGCCTGGAGCGATCGATGCCCCGTTTCGAGCGGGCCGGAAGGCAAGGTCAGCCCTCGATCAAGTGTGAGGATCCGGGGGCTGTCTCCGGTCACGGCAACGATCACGGCAATGAGTTCGGCCGAAAGCGGTGGCAGAAAATGGGATTCCGGGGCCAGGTCTGCCGATGGATCGATGCGAGGCGGGGGGGTACGCATGGCTGAGTGCGACAGGGGTTTACAGACCGGATGGGTTCCCTTCCCATCCTACCCGAACAATGACCCTACGGTCATTCAAAGAAAAGGTTTGGACTGCTTTTGACAGAATCGGTCGGACCGGTACAATGAATCCACCTCACGGCCTGGTCCATTCCTCCAATGAAACTGGATCGCTCCCCCTCCTCCGCCACTTGGTACCGCCGCGGCGGCGGGATCGATTTCAAGGATCTCACCGAGCAGCAGATCCTGGCCCTCGCGATCTCATTTGAGGAAGATGATGCGAGAATCTATGAACAGTACGCGGATGCCCTCCGCGAAAACTACCCCACGAGCGCACAAATGTTCACGGTCGTGGCCCAGGAAGAACACCAGCACCGCCATCGCCTGATTGACCTCTACCAGGCCAAGTTCGGCGACCGGATCCCCCTCATTCGGCGCCAGGATGTACGGGGGTTCATCGAACGCAAGCCGATCTGGCTGATCCAGCCTCTGGACATCGGGAAGATCCGGCGCCAGGTCGAAATGATGGAATCTGAATCCGCAGCCTTTTATGCGAAGGCAGCTCATCGCAGCCAGGATGCGGCCATTCGAAAACTCCTGGGCGATCTGGCTGCTGAAGAAAGCGTACATGAAGCCAAGGCGGAATCGATCGAAAGCGAGCTGATCACCGATGCCGTGCATGTGAGTGAAAAAGAAACCCATCGGCGGCAGATGCTGCTTCAGATCATCCAGCCCGGGCTTGCGGGACTCATGGATGGATCCGTCTCGACACTGGCACCCATTTTCGCAGCGGCTTTCGCGACACAGGACACTTGGAGCACATTCCTGATCGGACTCGCTGCAGCGATCGGAGCCGGGATCAGTATGGCCTTTGCGGAAGCCATGTCCGACACCGGACTGCTGACCGGCCGCGGAAGCCCCTGGATCCGGGGTCTCGTCACGGGCGGCATGACCACTTTGGGCGGCTTGTTTCACACGTTCCCGTTCCTGATTTCAAACTTCAGGCTGGCGGTTAGTGTGGCTGTCGGCGTTGTCCTCGTCGAACTCACCACCATCGCCTGGATCCGCAAGCGATTTATGGATACACCATTCCTGGCGGCGGTCTTTCAGGTCGTGGTCGGTGGAGCCCTGGTTTTTCTGGCCGGAATTCTGATCGGCAGCGCCTGATTCCGCTCAGAGCCCTGCAGTCAAGGCACCAGGCGACAGAGGGGCAGTCGGTCCGCCCGCACCGCCAGCCGTACCCAGAAGCAGCTGGTTCTTGAGATCGGCCACTTTGACCCAAAAGAGAATCCAGAGCACCACGGATGCGATCCAGGAGATCCACCCCAGGAACGGAACCACCGTGCAGACGACCAGCACCGACATGGCAATGCCCAGCCCGTAACCACAGTCACCCACGTTCGTCACACCGCGCGATGCGAACTCCCTTCTCAGGGAGTGGGAGACATGTGACACGATGAAGAAGTTCCATACGAGATTGAAGATCGGGATGAGGTTCAACCAGACCAAGCCGGGCGTGAGGCTCCGCCTGTCCGGTTGGACCGCCTGCAGCGCACTTTGCATGGTGATCAGGTAGAAAATGAGCGGAATCAGCCAGATCGCAGAGAAAAGCAAGATACAGGCAAACACAAAAAAGAGGATGTAGCCGACCATGCCGACCGCCGTACCAGCCAGCATGCCTGCGAAAAGCCCGTGCATCATGGCATGCATCCCCTGTGGTCCCCAAGTCATGTGATGATTCATGTGCAGATACCTCTACACCGGATTTGTGAAAAAAAGTCCGTCACTTCAGTGTTGGCTGAGTCTCTGCCGGTAGCCGGACATCTGGATCCAATAGAGGATCCAGCAGATGAACCCGGCCAAGCCCGTCAGCAAGCCCACTACTGGAATCAGTGACAGCGCCACCAAAACACTCATGGCCATGCCCACTCCAAAGCCAAATCCCTCACTGGGCAGATTGCGGCTCGCAAACTCGGTCTTGAGCGAATCTCGGATCTTGATGACCACGAAAAAGTTCCAGACCAGGTTGAACAGGGGGATCAGGAGCAGGAAGACGAGCCCCGGTTCCAGCCGCCGGGCACTGGGGGAGACCGCCTGAAGCGTTTTCATCAGTGTAATGAGGTAAAGAATATAGATCACCAGCCCAACGAGGAGGCCCAAAATACCCCAGATATTGCCCGCAAAGAGCGACGGGTAAAACAGAGGTGAATGCATGTTCAAACTCCCGTATTTTGCGTTCGTACCTCAAACCGGAAACGCGTGTTTCCCGTTCAGGCGACTCATTCTGGTGTGACTATGCTGCAACGGAAATATCCTGTCAAGTGCGCTGTGGAAGGGGGAGTCAGCTCACCTGAGCAGGATCTTGAGCATGCCGGCCATACCTCTTATCGATCAGTCAGACGCGGGTTCGACCACGATGGTGGGAACAGGGGTAACCGGGAAGTTGACCGAGCGGGCAATGAAGCAGCGCTCATGCGCTGTGTGATGGAGCTCTCTCGATTTTGCCTGATCTGAACCGGCAGCCAAAGTCACATGAGGATGCAAGATGACCTCCTTGAACTGTCCTGCTCCACCCGGCTTCTCTTCGAGCATCACGCCTTCCGCGTCGTCTTCATAGGCGATCACGCAGATACCGGATGCGGCACAAAGACCAAGGTACCAAAGCTGATGACAGGCAGAGAGCGCAGCAACCAGCAGATCTTCCGGGTTCCAGCGGGCGGCATCACCTCGGAAACAGCCGTCCGATGATCCTTGGAGGGGCGGCTTCTCCCCTGCACTCAGTATGAAATCTCGGCTGTGACCCTGCAGCGATACCGAGTCCGAGCCTCCGGTCCATACCAGATGCACGTGATAACGATGCAGTTTTTCCGCCATCGTTATCGCAAGCCCTGGCCAACAAGACATTCAAGCATGTCAATCCTTACCCGTCTGTGGTTGGAGTCAAAAGCGCGACCCCGCCAGTATAGTCTGGCCTCGCAGCTCGGAGCCCCTGTGCAGATGAGTTCGCATAGATCGACGGGGGTATCACGTGCTATTTACAGTTGAAGAATGCTCTTCTCATTGCGAAACGGGCTGCTCATCAGGTTTTTTCTTGCCAGCGAGTCGTGACCACCGCTCATGAATCCGGTTTTTCCGAACCTGGGTCGTGATGCGGCAGACTGCATGGACGGGTCGCTTGAGTACGGTGCGGGACAGCCATCGGACGATCGGCCGACAGAACCCGGGCACATCGGCGAAAAGGCTTGCATGATCCAGAAAAGGCCTGATCACAACCTCCGCATGAGGGGTGTTTCGTGCGAGTCGCTGGATACTTGATGGGGGTGCGATGCGATCTGCTGCTCCGCCGAGATAGAGTACCGGCGCCCGTATACTCCCCACCCATGCCGCAGGGCGGGCCTTTGCGAGGTTGACTCCAGCAAGCCGCCCCGCGTGGTGTAAGGCTTTCGGCCACACGCGCGAATGGGGACCCGGGATGAGGCCGAAAACATTCCAAACGGTATCTGATACAAAAGAACTGTGCGAAAAACGGACGATAACCTTTGCGATGCTCGACCAGGGGGAAACGGCGATGACCCCATCCGGTTCCGTCTTCCGCGCAGAAGCCATGAGGGCCACACCCGCTCCGTAGGAGACTCCAAAATAGACCCAGGGCGAGGCCAGCAACCGCTCATGCTTGAGCGTGGCGATCAGCCGCTTGAGATCATGACGATCACGAAGGCCCCAGGTGAGATCGGGTGCCCGGGCATCCCCCTGACCCCGAAGATCGACCAGGACCGTGCGCCAACCCCAACTTGCAAAGTAGAGCGCCCAGGGCAGGAGCGTCGCCTTACCCATTCCCCAACCGGTCAGGAGAATGATGGTCCCGATGGGTTTTGTGGGGGCTATCCGGGAGATGCGAGTTCGCAACATGGCAGCCATCTTGGTCCATGAGATGCGACCATGTTTGGAACACCGGGTTTTACACTGCCCGAGCAAATGCACGAAGCCGATGCTGAAGCTTCCACCAGGTCGATTCTTCCGGTACCCGACCGAGATGGTCGGATCATAGGGTGCCGGATCAATGACCGCCGCATTGATCGTACCTCCGTCCGGCGGGGGAACCGCCAGCGTGATCCGTCGGGCATAGAACGGACGCGCCAAAACACGGAAAGCGTCAGATTGTGGTGGATGGACGATCTGGCGGCCCACCCAGGATGGGGTGACACAACCCCCGAGAGCGCCAAGGAACACCACTCCGATCACCATCCGAATGAAACTCGATATCCGGCGGCCTGTCGGAACCTCTTTATTTGTTGTCATCGGATAGGGCAATTTCCATATTATCGATTGAATGGTAGCGGGGGCAGGATTTGAACCTGTAACCTTCGGGTCATGAAAAAACCTGGAAAAGGCGAAAATAGATCAATCGGTTACGTACAATATAACTTGTTATTCAATCACTTGGGATCACATCGTTGATCCGGCGATAACCCTGTTTTGGACTCCGAGTGAACCAAATTTGTCCCACGAAAATGATTCTACTACTCTCGGATCTCTATGGAAAGCGACGCGCCAGTTTCGGTTCTGTGAACCCTGCAACGTAATAGGCTACCGGACTCGCGCTCGTGCTGTAACTGTACTGTCCACCACGATCCAAATGGCTCAGAAGGGATAACTTGAGAAGATGGCAGGCCTCTACCATGCCTCCCGCTGCGCACTGTGCACAAGTTCTTGAGTCGCACACGCTACCATGGCACCGCCTGCGAACCATCGCTTGAATCCGGTTGGGGTTCACATACGGATAGATTGCACTTGGTTTTTGAGCGCGCCCTTCGAGTTTCAATCGTTACACTTTACACTCAAATTGTCTCCCAGAAGGATACGAACTTGCCACTGGGTATCGTTTTTGTTATATTAGATGTGCAATACGTTTCTTTTAGGGGCGCAAGTTGAGAGAAAAATATCATTTGCAAACGAAGACACTCGGTCCAAGGGCAGCGCAGCTCTTCACTGAACTGAATGAACTGCGCCGGAGTGTGTTCACCTTGGCGGATGTGGAATCGATCACCGGCCTGTCGTCGGCATCGGCCCGCAATCTCGTGCACAAGGCCCAGCAGCGAGGCTTGGTGACGCGACTGAAGCCTGGCCTGTACAACCTCGTGCCATTCGAACTCGGCCGGGCCACTGAGCACATCGACAGCCCGTACTTGATCGCGCGCGAACTCGCCGGTGCAGCACCCTACTTCCTATCGCACGGCACCGCGCTTGAGTTGCATCGCATGGTGACGCAGCCGACCTTCACCTTGTATGTGTCATGCACGCGACGCGTGCGTCCGCAGACGGTGGGCGGCTATGACTTTCGGTTTATCCACATTAAGGCGGAGCAAGCGTTCGGGGTCATGAAGCACTGGATCGACAAGGAGCGTTTCGTGATGATCAGCGACATGGAGCGCACGATCATCGACGGTCTGCGCCACCCGGCATTTGCCGGTGGCATTACCGAAGTCGCCAAGGGCTTGTGGATGAAGCGGGACGTACTGAAAGTCGAACGGCTGCTGGACTATGCGTGCCGCTTCGGCGTCGGCGCCGTCGTGCGCCGTCTCGGCTACCTGCTGGAACACTATGGCCTGGCCGATGCTTCGGTGCTGGAGCTGCTGCGCAGCATGCTGACGGCAACTTACCAGCGCCTTGATCCACTGCTCCCCGCCGAGGGCGCATTCCTCTCACGTTGGCGGCTCCAGCTCAACGTGACTCCCGAAGAACTGGATGCCGTGAGGCTTGGCTGATGATTCCTCAACGCAACATTTCCCTGATCGCGAACACGCTGGTGACCTCTGGAGGGAGGCGCATCCCCGAGGCCGTCATCGAACGCGATTACGTGCTGGCCTGGTTCCTGACCGGTTTGTCCGGTCATCCGTTACGCGAGGTGCTGGCCTTCAAAGGTGGCACAGCCCTGCGACGCTGCTGGTTCGAGGATTATCGGTTTTCGGAAGACCTGGACTTCACGCTGACCCGTCCGATCACCCTTGAAGATATCCTCGCTGGGTTGGGAGAAGTTTTTGCGGCGATTGAGGCCGCCTGCGGCTTGCGGATCGCTTTCGACCGCGAAGACCGCCACGGCCACCAGAACAGTCACACGTTTTATCTGCGCTACCAGGGGCCGCTGCCCACCGCGAACGACGTGAAGGTTGATATCGCGATCAACGAAGTCCTGTGCTTCCCGCTGCAAGACCGCTCGATTCATCGCACCTACGGCAGCTTTGACGACCTGCCCGAAGGGCCGACCGTGAAGGTCTACGCCATCGAGGAGATCGTGGTTGAAAAGCTGCTGGCGTTGAGTGACCGAGCGCGTAACGAACCGCGCGACTTGTATGACCTCTGGTATCTGTTCGGTTCTACCGACTTGCGCGTTGCAGAAATACGCGCCGAACTCGATGCCAAGTTGGCACTACGGCAACGCGTCGTTGCTGGCATGGAGCAGGCAATCGCCGCCAAGGAAGATCGTCTTCGGCGGCTCTGGGCCGCTCGTCTCGCGCACCAGATGAGCCAATTGCCGCTGTTCGATGATGTCTTTCGGGAAGTGCTGCGTGCCGTTCGCGCTGCCGACTTGCCGAAGGCGGATGACTGATCGGGGTAGTGTACGGACTTATATGCAAATTCTTGGCGACCTGAAGCGGTCATGGCATGAGGGGGATTCCAACGATCAACCCGGTGTCCTGTAGGAGGAACCATACCATGACCGCAAGAAGGCATAGCGCGAACCCAGTCGACCTGAAAGCCTTGTAAGCCGAGATGACCGAACGGCTCGGGGCTGGCCCCCACGAACGGCAGGAAGGTCGCCAGGGCTACCGGGCCGGCCATTCTGAGTGTGGGCTCGTGACCCGCATCGGCAAACTGGAGCTGCGGGTCCCCCGGGACCGCAACGGGCAGTTCCAGTGTCACGTCTCACCTTTTCGGGGCCACCCTCGTCTCACCTAATCGGGGCCACGCTGCCAGATGATTATATTTACGGATTACGCAGCGTGTTGTCAATCTCGCGTGTGGTAATGCGGCCCCTCAGTCGGTAGCTCTGGCCCTGGAAGATGACCGTGTGTGCCTGCTCGAAGAGGCGGTCGATGGTGGCGTTAGCGAGCACGCTGTTCGGGAAGACCTCGCCCCATTCCTCCACTGCGCGATTGGACGTGAGCACGAGCCCCGAGCTGTACTTGTGCCGGTCCATGAGATCGAACACCTCTTCGGCCGTCTCGCGGTTCATGGCGACCGCCGCCCAATCGTCGATGACCCACAGTTTGCAGGACAAGAGGCGCTTGAAGAACTGATCGAGCGTGCCCTCGCGCTTTGCCGCCGTAATGTGCTCGATCAGCTTCTTGTGCGTGGCGAAGTAGACCCGGTGTCCACGGCGGGCGGCGCCCATGCCGAGGGCGAGGGCGACATGGGTTTTCCCGATCCCACAGGGACCGAGGAGGAGCGCGATGCCGTGTTCGTCTATGAACTGCAAGGTGGCGAGTTCGCGGATCTGCAGCTCATCGATCGCGGGATTAAAACTGAAGTCAAACGTCTCGAGCGATGCCGGCTCTGGGAAGCCCGCCTGCTTGAAGCGAAGCTTCAACGCGTTTTGTTTTCTCGCATCGAGTTCGCGCGTCAGGAGATCCGATAACCAATCGAGGTTCACCGCCTTCGGGTGTTGTAACAACACCGGCTCAAGCTCGCGTGCGGCGGTCGACAGACGCAGGCTGCGCAGTTGCGTTTTGACCGTTTCGATGTTCATGCCTCATGCTCCGGGGGTTGGGTGGGACGAAGCGAGAGCAGGTCGGTGTAGACCGACAGGTCTCGCGTGAACTTGTTTTTCGGGCGCGCCACAGGGGCTGCGTTCACCGCCGTTGCGGCTTGAGCGCGCTGCAGCAGACTCGCGACCTTGCGATACGAGTAGCACTTCAGGTCGATCGCCGAGCGGCAGGCGGCATGGATGTCGGCGGGCGCGTATTGCTTATCGAGGGAGAGAATCCCTCAGACCTTGCGGGTATCGATGAAGCCCTGGCCCTGGGTCAGGAGCATCACGACGAGTGCTTCGACTGCCGGCCCCAATTGCCGTGCCCGCAGGCGGTAGAGCGACCGATCCGAGAGGGAGCGCTCCCAAGGCTTCAAATGCTCAGGTTTGGTTTGTTTCGAGCGGTAGGGATCGGTCAGCCGTGCATGGGTTTCGATCAGGATTCCCCGGTGATAAATGGCCAGGCGCGTCCTCCCGCCGAGCATCAGCACCTCCTCGCCGATGTAGCGCTCCACCACCGAGTAGTAGCGGTTGGCAAACCGCACATGGCCGTCGCGGCGCACGGTGGCAGTCGCCGTCTCTTCGATCTCGTAGGCCACCGCGGGTAGCGCGCGCAGGTGCTCGCGGTCCCGAGGAAGATCATCGATCGGTCGGCGTTGCGTCGTACCGTGGCGGCGCGCATTGGCGAGCACCAGTTTGCGATCAAGATAGTCCTGCGACTCCTCGAGACTCACGAACTCGCCATGGGCCTCGTAGAGACGGCGCACATACGGCATCAGGCGCTCGACCTTGCCCTTCTTCGCGGGCTCGCGCGGGGGCAGGCATTCGATGGTAAACCCGTAATGCGCGGCCAAGCGCTCAAAGGCGGGGTTGAGCAGCGGCTCGAAGCGCGAGGCCTCAAGACAAAAGCACTTCGGGTTGTCGGAGGTCAGCCGCACGGGCACGCCAGCGATCTCGCCGAGCATGCTTTCGATGGCCGCGAGCGTGGTGGCGACGTCGTTCCTCCAGACGAGCCGCACCATCAGATAGCGGGAGAAGCCGAGCACGCCGACGAAGGCCCAGAGCGCGCGCCGGGTGCGGTGCGCGGGATCCGCGACCCGCGCGAGCAATCCCCAGTCGAGAATCAGGGCCTCCCCGGGCTCGTGCACGATCTCGGGGATCACGCGCTCGCCTTGGGTGCCGCGGGCGAGTTCGGCCAGCGCATGGCGATGCAAGAAGCGGTAGAAGCTGGGGCGCGTGACGGCAACACCGAGCGTGGCGCCGAGCTCTTCGAAGACAGTGATGGCATGCCAGCCCGCGCGCAACCGCTCCTCGATCCACGCGCCATGGGCACTGAGGACGGCATCGATGCCCGAACGCGGCTCGGTGCGGCGATCGGCCCGATCGGGGAAGAGTGCCTCGGGGTAGACCGGCAGCGCGCGGCCCGCCAGGTAGCCGTGCTCGGCGGCGAGCGCCTTGATCTTCTCGAAGCGCCCGTTGCCAATCTTGAGATGTTCTTTAATCCAGCGGCGGCTTTTGCCCGCCACCAATAGCTCTACGATCTTTCGGTCCACCAGTCGCCTCCGGGTTAACTGCCTCATGCCGCGCTCCCCTTGCTGTAGTAGAAGCGCGCAGCTTAACCATGACCGGACGGGTGGCCCCGATTAGGTGAGACGGAACAGTTCCAGACAGCGCTCCGAAAAGGCGTTCGTGGCGGCCCTGGCCGAGATGTATGGGCAGGGGTCTCCACCCGCAAGGTCAAGGCGATCACCGAGGAGCTCTGTGGCCACCAGTTTTCCGCGTCCAGCATCAGTGCGATCAACCACAGTCTCGATGCCACACTCACGGAGTTTGCCGAACGACGCCTCGACGAACCCTACCCCTACCTCATCCTCGATGCCCGTTACGAGAAGGTGCGCGAAGGCGGCGTGATCCGTTCCCAGGCGATCCTGATCGCGATCGGCATCCACCCGGGCGGCCGTCTGGAAGTCCTGGCGGTGGACGTGGCCCCTCGCGAGAGCGCCTCGAGCTGGAAAGACTTCCTGGTGCGCCTCAGGGAGCGGGGCCTGCACGGCGTCGAGTTCGTGGTCTCCGACGACCATGCGGGACTCAAGCAGGCCCTCACCGAGGTCCTGACCGGCGCCGCCTGACAGCGGTGTTACGTCCATTTTTTAAGAAATGCACTCGACTACCTCCCCCGAAGAGCCGATGACGACTGCCTGCAGGAGCTGCGGTGGCTCTATGACCAGCGGGACCTCACAGAAGCCCAGCGGGATCTCGCCGCGTGGCTGTCCAAGTGGTCTACGAAATACCCAAAACTTGCCAACTGGGTCGAGGACAGCATCGGTGAGACGCTCACCTTCTACCGGCTGCCCCGAGCCCACCACAAGCACATGAAGTCGACAAATATGTTGGAGCGCTTAAATGAGGAGATCAAACGCCGCACCCGAGTGGTGCGGATCTTCCCGAACACCGAGTCCTGTCTACGCCTGGTACGGGCCCTGTGCGTCGAGATCCATGAAGCTTGGCTTGAGGACAACCGCACCTCAACATGGATGTGCTGAAAGAGCAGCGTCGCGAACGACTTCGGCAGGCCGCCTAATGAAACCGTCCTTCATACCAAAAATGAATTTGCACAACTTGACGTACAGAACCGCTTCCGACTTGCTGCCGAAGGTCGCCATGGCTGCTCCTCCATTGGCCTCAGTTCGAGCTCAGTGGACCAATAAAGGTCAAGTCATGAGTCGTGGCATGTTATAAGTTATTGATTTTGTGGTAGCGGGGGCAGGATTTGAACCTGCGACCTTCGGGTTATGAGACCTGAAAAAGGCAAAAATAGATCAATCGGTTACGTACGATATAACTTGTTATTCAATCACTTGGGATCACATCGTTGACCCGGCGATAACCCTGTTTTAGACTCCGAGTGGACCAAATTTGTCCCAAGAAAATGATTTTAACACTCTCGGATCTCGTATGGAAATGGACGCGCCAGTTTCGGTTGTGTGAACCCTGCAGCGTAATAGGCGACCGGACTCGCGCTCGTGCTGTAGCTGTATGTACACCACGATCCAAGTGGCTCAGAAAGTTTCACTTGAGTCACAAAGTCGGGCCGCGCCCGCATCGGCCGGTTCCTAAACCCACCGGAGCAAACCGCTGATGGGCGGAGTGGGGCTGGTTATGGTTTCATCTCCCAGACATCTGTAGATCAGCATTATGATGCAAGCACTCAGGCCGGTATACTGCAACAGATTGTCCGAGCGTTTCCAGCTGATCGGTAACACACACTGGATTTAGGGGGGTTCGCCACTATGCCAAAAGGACGAAAAGCCGCCGCCTCTTCACAACATGGCGCAACGGTGGGGTATGAAGCCCAACTTTGGCAGATGGCCGATGCCCTGCGTGGCAGCATGGACGCTGGCGAATACAAGCATGTCGTCCTGGGACTCATCTTCCTCAAATACATCTCCGACGCTTTTGAGGAACAGCACGCCCTGCTCCAAGGAGAGCAGGGAAAGGGTGCTGACCCGGAAGATCCGGACGAGTATCGGGCTCATAACATCTTTTGGGTCCCGCCCGAGGCGCGCTGGACGCACCTGAAAGCCCAGGCCAAGCAGCCCACCATCGGGCAACTCGTGGACGACGCCATGACCGGGATCGAACGCGATAACCAACAACTCAAGGGTGTGTTGCCGAGGGACTATGCACGGCCTGTACTCGACAAGCAGCGGCTCGGCCAGCTCATTGATCTCATCAGCAATATCCGAGTCGGTGACCGCGAGGCCCGATCCAAGGACGTGCTCGGCCGGGTCTATGAATACTTCCTCTCCCAGTTCGCGAGCGCCGAGGGCAAGAAGGGTGGGGAGTTCTACACCCCCCGTTGCATAGTCAAGCTTCTGGTCGCAATGATCGAGCCCTACAAGGGCCGGGTATACGACCCCTGCTGCGGCTCCTCGGGCATGTTCGTACAGTCGGTGGAGTTCATCCACGCGCACGCCAATGGCAATGGAAACGGCGGCAAAGCCAAGTCGGATATTTCGATCTACGGTCAGGAGTCGAACTACACCACCTGGCGGCTGGCCAAGATGAATCTTGCCATTCGCGGCATCGAAGGCCAAATCGCCCATGGCGATACCTTTCACGCCGACCGCCACCCGGACCTCAAGGCGGATTTCATCCTGGCCAACCCCCCGTTTAACGTGAGTGACTGGGGCGGTGAGCGGCTACGCGACGACAAACGCTGGCGATATGGCGTTCCGTACGCCAGAAACGCCAACTTCGCCTGGGTGCAGCACATCGTCCACCACCTGGCCCCCGCGGGCCTCGCGGGTTTCGTGCTGGCCAACGGCTCCATGTCCTCCAACCAGTCCGGCGAGGGCGAGATCCGCAAGAACCTCATCGAGGCCGACCTCGTGGATTGCATGGTGGCGCTCCCCGGCCAGCTCTTCTACTCGACGCCGATCCCGGCCTGCCTATGGTTCCTCACCCGCGACAAGAAGAACCACACCTTTCGTGACCGCCGCCAGCAGATCCTCTTCCTGGACGCCCGTAAGATGGGTCGTCTCGTAGACCGCACCCACCGCGAGCTGACCGACGAAGATGTCGCCCGCATCGCCCGTACCTACCATGCCTGGCGGGGAGAGGAGGATGCGGGCAAGTACACCGACATCCCGGGCTTCTGCAAGAGCGCGGCGCTCGAAGAAGTCCGCAAGCACGGCCACGTCCTTACGCCTGGGCGCTATGTCGGCGCCGCGGCACAGGAGGACGATGGCGAGCCGTTCGAGGAGAAGATGCGGCGGCTCACCACCACACTGCGGGAGCAGAAGACGGAAGCTGCGAAGCTCGACGCCGCCATCGACGCCAACCTGAAGGAGTTGGGGTATGGATAAGGCTTTCGACATCGAAATTCTGCGCGGAGCCGCGGCACAGGGGCGCCTTCACTGGCACCAGCATGCGTTGGAGCGCTTTCTGGAGCGCGGGATTTCCCGCGCCGAGATCGTAAGCGCTATCATGAACGGTGAGGTGATCGAGGTCTACCCAACGGATCGCCCGTATCCGAGTTGTCTCATTCTGTACGTGGAGGCGGAGCCGGTGCACGTGGTGGCCGCCGCCGAGCCTGCCACGCGGATGTGCCATGTCATCACCGCGTACCGGCCGGACCTTGAGTATTTCGAACCGGATTTCAAGACCAGGAGGAAAAAGTCATGAGCGAGGACTTCGGGCATTGCCCCCTTTGCGGCGGCGAAAAGCAACCGGGCACCACGACCTTTGCCGTCGATTTGAAATTCGGCGTCGTGGTGGTCAGGGAAGTTCCCGCGTTCGTCTGCACGAAATGTGGCGATGCGTGGATCGACGATCCGGTGGCGGCGAAGCTGGAAGGCATCGTTACGGACGCGCGTCGCAAGCACGCCGTGGTGGAGGTTACGCACTGGCAGCAGGTAGCGGCGTGAGCCGCGAGGATGCGACCGGCGAGCCGCCGCAAGGCGGCCGACAATGGGCGTGATGATCTGGCGACTCGCTTGCCGGGGCGGTGCGGGATCCCTGTCCGGACGGCGCGCTGAGCTGCCGGCACACACACGGTCGAGTGACGAGTTCGAGCGCTTGAGGTTTCATGCCGGCGCCTCAAGTTCAAGGCCACAAATTCTGACCTTGAACCGAATCCCTTGAGCCGAAGTAAAAGCGGCCCGATTTTGGACCATGAGATGAGAAATGAAAACGCGGTGGCTTGCAGTACCGCTTGAACAGCGGTTTGCCGAGTCTGAAAGGCTGCAAAAGACGATACGAGAAAATCGGCGGAGGTTCTTGTCATGAGTGGTAGCTGGAGTCTGAGTCAGACGACCTTTGCGGAGCTTGACTGGAAGATGCTTCAAGGTCGACCAGGGCTGGGTTTCTATCGGCTCATAGCGCAGGTTGATCTTACCACCCACGGCAAACAGGTGGGAGAAGAAGTCGCGGTAACAAATATTGGTGGTGAACTGTGGATACGCGGAAAGGGCAACCAGGAACACTTCTTGGGTTACCTAAGGCGGCAAGGCACAGAATTCCCCCTTACAACCTATCGGCATATATCCAAAGGGAATATCTCACTTGAGATTGAATTGGATGCAAGACGCATTGAAGCATTAGAGCAAATCAGGCTCGGAGGGGACTTATCTTTCAGGATGAACTTATATGGAGTGGCCTCTGGCGGCCGCGAAAAAAGTTCACAGGAAGTGCAGGCCACACTTCAATACCGGGCCAATCAGAGCACCTGGGCCGAGATACTTGAGCAGATGGGCTATCGGCAAACGATGCTCTTGGAGATTCCAGTGCCCGGAGACGAGGTCAGCCCACAGTTACAGGAGGCGGTGAAGCATCTCCAAACTGCGCAGACACATATGCTGCGTGGGCATTTCCGGGACGCGGTCGGTGCATGCCGAGATGTTGTGGAATCGCTGTCTATCACCTTGAGTGACGAGAAAGACCAATTGCCGGAGGCGATCCAATCTTGGTTCAAAGACACGCGGTCAATGGATAAAAAAGAAAGACTCCGGATCGTTCGGCGGGCGCTCAAGGTATTGACCCATCCGGCCCGGCATGCGGACGAGGTCTCGGCTTCGATAGAGTGGGGACCGACGGATGCGAGGACGGTTATTCTTATGGCAGCAGCTTTACTCCAAATAGCCGCTGAAGAGAAACAATCATAGTGTTGATGAACAATGACGGGCAGGAAATTCGCGCACATGCCCAACTTGGCGTGGAGGCACCTGGATATGGAGAAAATGAGGTCATTGCTCGGAATCTGAAGGAGCTTGGGTATGGCGGGTGAGTGGCAGGAGATCGCAATTGGCGATGCCTTTGAGGTCAATCCCTATCGCGCCATAAAGCGCGGTCAGTTAACGCCATTTATTCCGATGGGTGCTCTTCCTGAGCATGCGCGTTCGGCGTCGCGCATTGAGGTGCGTGAATTCACCGGATCGGGTACTAAGTTTCAAAACGGCGACACGTTAATTGCCCGAATTACACCTTGTCTTGAAAACGGTAAGACGGCTTTCGTCGCCGGCCTATCTGACGGCGTCGTAGCTCACGGCTCGACAGAGTACATCGTGCTATCTGGGAAACACAATCAGAGCGATAACCTATTTGCGTACTACCTTGCCCAATCTCCAAGCTTTCGGCGATACGCAATCGGCCACATGGAAGGCACATCTGGAAGGCAAAGGGTGCCGTCGATAGCAGTCGAGAGGTATGTTGTTGCTCTGCCACCTTTCGCCGAACAACGTGCCATTGCCCACATCCTAGGTACGCTGGACGACAAGATCGAGAACAACCGGAAGACGGCGCAGACCCTGGAAGCCATGACGCAGGCCATCTTCAAGTCGTGGTTCGTGGATTTTGAACCTGTCCGGGCCAAGATGGAGGGTCGCGACACGGGGCTGCCCAAAGTTATTTCCGATCTGTTTCCTGATCGGTTTGTGGAGTCGGAGTTGGGGGAAATTCCGGAGGGGTGGAAAGTTGGCTGTCTCGGGGATGTAGCCGATCATCCGCGGCGAGGTATTCAGCCAGACGACATCGAGGATGGCACCCCCTACATCGCACTGGAGCACATGCCCAAGGGCCGCATAGCGCTGACTGAGTGGGGTACAGCGGATGCGCTGGAGAGCAACAAGTACGTATTCAAGCGGGGCGAAATCCTCTTCGGCAAGCTCCGACCGTATTTCCACAAAGTCGGCGTCGCTCCCGTCGACGGCGTGTGCTCCACGGACATTGTGGTTCTCACTGCGGCAAGCAGCAATTGGTTTGGGTTCGTACTTGGCCATGTGTCGAGCAGCGAGTTTGTCGAATACACCAACGCTGGCTCGACAGGAACGAAGATGCCTCGGACAAGCTGGAGTGACATGGCGCGCTATGAGCTCGTGCTGCCACCAAAGCCGGTCGCCAAAGCATTCACCGAGCTGATGCAGCCATCCGTCGATCGGATCACTGCGGGCATTCATCAATCCCGCACCCTCGCCGCCCTGCGCGACACGCTGCTACCCAAACTCATCTCTGGTGAGCTGCGGGTGAAGGATGCAGAACATTCTGCGGAATCGACCGTATGAACGCCAAGGTGCTGTCGCCAGTACTTACCAGCCGACGATCGATTCTTGATCTGACGTACAACGAAGCGCGCACCTTCTTGCTCAAGCCGGAAAGTTATTGCAGTCTGGACTTGCCGCCGTACATCGCCTTTGGCGATTTAATTAATGGTGTACATCAGATCCTCGACGGAAAAAGACTGACAGATTTTAAGAAAAAGAAACAGGCCAATCCGAGAGACCACGATGACGTCAATTACACCATCCTGCACAACAAGGATGGAAAGTATGCGTGGCGTCCATTCCAACTGATTCATCCGGCCCTGTATGTTTCGCTCGTGCACGCGATTACCGAAGAGGACAGCTGGAAGCTGATTCGTGATCGTTTTCAGAAATTCGCGACCAATAACAAGATACGTTGCCTGAGTTTGCCAGTGATGTCGTTCTCGGATGAGAAAGACCGGGCAGAACAGGTCTCGCACTGGTGGAACGCGGTTGAGCAGCGCTCCATCGAGCTGTCACTTGACTACGGCTACCTTATCGAAACTGATATCACTGACTGTTACGGTGCCATCTACACGCATTCGATTGCCTGGGCGTTGCACACGAAAGACGAGGCGAAGAAAAAAACAAACCGTAATAACCCGAACCTCATCGGCAATGTCATTGACAGCCATATTCAGGACATGCGCCACGGCCAGACCAACGGCATTCCACAGGGCTCTGTATTGATGGATTTTATCGCCGAGATGGTGCTCGGCTTTGCCGACCAGGCGTTGTCAGAACGTCTCCAGACGAAGAAAGACATTACGGATTACCGGATATTGCGTTACCGGGACGATTATCGCATCTTCATCAACAGTCCGCAGGTTGGCGATGAGATCGTCAAGTTGATCACCGAAACAACTGCGGATCTTGGCCTGAAGCTCAGTCTGCCCAAAACCAAAATGAGCAACAACATTGTGCGAGCCTCGATCAAGAGCGACAAGCTGGCATGGATGGCCCGAAAACAATCCGACGAGAACCTGCAGAAGCACCTGCTTATCATTTACGGCCACGCGACCAGCTTCCCCAACACGGGTAGCCTTGTAATCGCACTGAATGGTTACCACAAGCGCGTCTCAAAACTTACATCACTCTTAAGTCCCCAGCCATTGATCGCCATCGTGGTTGATATCGCCTACCGCAATCCGAGAACCTACCCTATCTGTGCAGCGATCCTCAGCAAGCTGCTGAGCTTTATTGCAAACAATGACGAGCGTCTGGACATTGTCAAGCGCATCCGGAAAACTTTCTCTCAGATACCCAACACCGGACATATGCAAATCTGGTTGCAGCGAGTGACATTCCCGCTCGACAGAAATATCGACTATGACGAGACCGTGTGCAAGCTGGTGGTAGCAGGCAATACAGGCAATATTAGGCCTCTGTGGAATAATGACTGGATTTCATGTCCCGAGCTTAAAGCCGCCGTAAACGCGACCAAGATCGTCGACACTACAACTCGCGACAAAATAGCTCAGGTCATCTCGCCGAAGGAGGTAGAGTTATTCCTGTCCAAGACTGGCGAGGGTTATTACTGATGGCCTTTCTCGCCAAAGCTTGCTTGGAAAGCATGCTGTTAGCCAATCGGCTATCCGGCGACCCGCGCATCGCTAACACTGAAAAGAGCATGCCGACACGAAGATGACCCGAATCCCCATCAACCCCGATCTGCTGATTTGGGCGCGCGAGCGTGCTGGATTGGACAGGCTCGCGCTGGCAAGACCCTTCCCCAAACTCTCCGAGTGGGAAGACGGGGCACTAGCGCCAACCTTGCGGCAATTAGAGAACTTCGCCAGAGCGGTGCATGTGCCCGTGGGGTTCTTGTTCTTGCCCACTCCGCCGGAGGAGGTGCTACCTATCCCCGATTTTCGTACGCTGGCTGCCCGTAAAGTCTCCCGCCCCAGTCCAAATTTGCTAGACACGATTTATCTGTGCCAGCAACGGCAAGACTGGTTTCGCGAATATGCCCGCATACACGCGCTGACACCATTACCCTTCGTGGGCAGTGTACGCGTGCGGGATGCACCCGAGCACATAGCAGGAATGATGCAGCAGGCGCTGTCACTCTCGATCTCGGAGCGACAGCAGCTGCCCACCTGGACCGATGCCCTGCGCCAGCTCATCAATAAGACGGAAGACGCTGGCGTTCTAGTGATGTCCAGCTCCACCCTCGGTAGCAACAGCCACCGCAAGTTGGATGTGTCGGAGTTCCGCGGTTTTGCGCTGGCGGACGACCTGGCACCACTGGTATTCATCAATGCCGCCGATAGCAAGGCGGCGCAGATGTTCACGCTGGCACACGAGCTGGCGCACCTGTGGCTGGGAGAGAGCGGCATTTCCAATACCGAGGCGGGGCAGTTTCCCAAGCAAGGTGTCGAACGCTGGTGCAACGCGGTGGCCTCGGAATTTCTGGTACCCCTAGCTGCGCTGCGGCGCAAGCATCAGGCCGATGTGCCGTTAGAGGCTGAGATTCAGCGCCTGGCGCGTACTTTCAAAGTCAGTACGCTGGTGGTCCTACGCCGACAGTTTGATGCGGGTTTCATTGATCAGACCACCCTCTGGCAGAACTATCTAGACGAACTGGCCCGTATCCGCGCGCTCGACCAGAGTGGTAGCGGTAGCGGCGATTTCTACCGCACTCTGGGAGCACGTACCGGAAAGCGATTCGCACGAGCAGTGCTCTCTAGTACGCTGGAAGGGCAGACCCTGTTTCGGGATGCCTTTCGGATGCTGGGCGTGCGCAAGACTTCCACTTTCTATGAGGCGGCGCGCGAGCTGGGGGTGATGCTGTGAGCTACCTGCTTGATGCTAACGTCTTCATCCAGGCCAAGAACCTGCACTATGGACTGGATTTCTGCCCCGCCTTCTGGGATTGGTTGATCGACAATAACGCGGCTGGTCGTGTGTTCAGTATCGATAAGATCGCGGATGAAATCGCGGCTGGCGCCGACGAACTGAACGATTGGGCGCGTGAACAGAGCCATGGCCTGTTTCTACAAACCGGCCCGTCGGTCGCGGCCCAGTTCGGGAAGGTCAGCACTTGGACTATGCAGCAACAGTACGAACCGGGAGCTATAAACACCTTTTTGCAGGTAGCTGACTTCTATCTCATTGCCCACGCCCTAGCGTCTGGGCATGTGGTAGTGACTCACGAAGTGCCAGCCAACTCGGCCAAGCGTGTCAAAATCCCAAATGCATGCATCGGTTTGGGTGTGAAGTTCATGACACCCTATGAAATGCCGCGAACAGAACGTGCACGATTTGTTCTGAGCAGGGGCAGTGGTCACTGATGAGTTTGTTTTCTGAATCCACCGTCGAATCAGCCGCCCTTGGGTGGCTGGAGTCCCTCGGTTATGCCATCCTCAACGGTCCCGATATTGCCATCGGCATGCCGGATGCCGAGCGTAGCGATTACGGCCAAGTGGTGTTGCCGCAGCGGCTGCGCGAAGCCCTAGCGCGACTTAACCCCGAGCTTCCCGCCGAGGCGCTGGAAGACGCCTTCCGCAAGCTGACGCGGCCGGAGGGTGTTGAGCCAGTGGCGCGCAACCACGGCGTACATCGCCTTCTGGTGGAAGGGGTGACGGTCGAATATCGCACCGCTGCTGGTGAGATCCGTGGTGCACAAGCACAGGTAATCGACTGCGATATTCCAGAAAATAATGACTGGCTCGCGGTCAACCAGTTCACCGTTACCGAAAACAAGCACAATCGGCGGCCGGATGTGGTGCTATTCATCAACGGCCTGCCGCTGGTGCTGATCGAGTTGAAGAATGCCGCTGACGAAAACGCCACCCTATGGTCGGCTTTTCAGCAGCTCCAGACCTACCAGGCGGAACTTCCCACGCTCTTTGCCTATAACGCGCTGCTGGTGATTTCAGACGGTGTCGAGGCGCGCATCGGCACGTTTACCGCCGGACGGGAGTGGTTCAAACCCTGGCGCACGATTGCCGGTGAAACGCTGGCCGATCCCAACCTGCCGGAATTGCAGGTGATGCTGGAGGGTGTGTTCAATAAGCGGCGATTGCTCGCTCTTCTGCGGGATTTCATTGTCTTCGAAGATGAAGGCAGAGGGCGCTTAGTCAAGAAGATGGCGGGCTATCACCAGTTCCACGCCGTGAATGTGGCTGTCGCAGAGACACTCCGAGCGGCGAAACTGGGGGCAGCCGAAGCCATGGGGCGTTATGAGAGTGGACGCCAACCCGGTGGCGATCCCGGTGATCGGCGCATTGGCGTCGTCTGGCATACCCAGGGCTCCGGCAAGAGCTTGACCATGGTTTTCTATGCCGGTCGCATTATCCGCGAACCCGCGATGGCGAATCCCACTATTGTGGTCCTCACCGACCGCAACGACTTGGACGATCAGCTTTTCGGTACCTTTTCCCGCTGCACCGACATGTTACGCCAGCCGCCGGTACAGGCCGACAGCCGAGCTGATCTCCACGACAAACTCAACGTGGATGCGGGAGGTGTGGTGTTTACCACTCTCCAGAAGTTCTTCCCCGAAACGAAAGGTGACCGGCACCCGGTGCTTTCAACACGGCATAACATTGTGGTGATTGCCGATGAGGCGCATCGTAGTCAGTATGACTTCATTGATGGCTTTGCCCGCCACATGCGAGATGCACTCCCCCATGCCTCCTTCATCGGCTTTACCGGCACCCCGATCGAGCAAACCGATGCCAATACCCGGGCAGTGTTCGGCGATTACATCAGCATTTATGATATCCAGCGGGCGGTTGAAGACCGGGCGACCGTACCGATTTACTACGAGAGCCGCCTTGCCAAGCTCAATCTCAATGAAGCGGAAAAGCCGACCATCGACGCTTCCTTCGAGGAAGTCACCGAGGGCGAGGAAGTGGACCGCAAGGAAAAACTCAAGAGCAGGTGGGCGCAGCTTGAAGCTGTGGTCGGCGCGGAGACGCGTCTCAAGCGAATTGCTGAGGATATCGTCTCCCATTTCGAGGCACGACAGGAGGCCATCGACGGCAAGGCGATGATTGTGTGCATGAGCCGGCGTATCTGCCTGGATCTCCACGATGAGATCAAGAAACTGCGCCCGTCCTGGATTCACGCCGATGATGATAAGGGTTTGATGAAGGTAGTCATGACTGGCAACGCCTCGGAAGGTCCCCGGGTGGCTGAACACGCGCGTAATAAGGCACGGCGCGAAGACTTGGCCAATCGCTTTCGGGATGCCGGGGACCCCCTGAAACTCGTCATCGTCCGGGACATGTGGCTCACAGGCTTCGATGCCCCGAGCCTTCATACCATGTATCTCGACAAGCCCATGCGCAACCATGGGCTGATGCAGACCATCGCGCGGGTAAACCGGGTATTCAAGAACAAACCTGGCGGACTGGTTGTGGATTATCTGGGACTGGCGCCGGCACTCAAGGCGGCGCTCGCCACCTACACGGAAAGCGGCGGTACGGGCCGGACCGCTATTGACCAGAAAGAAGCCATCGCGGTCATGCAGGAGAAATACGAGATCTGCACCGGACTGCTGCATGGTTTCGATTGGTCCCGGTGGAGTTCGGGTACCCCACAAGAGCGCTTAGCGCTGCTACCGGCCGCCCAAGAACATCTCCTCAAACAAGAGGACGGTAAAACCCGTTGGCTTCAAGCTGTGCAGGCATTGTCTCAAGCTTTTGCCCTCGCGGTTCCGAGTGCCGAGGCCCTCGATATCCGCGATGATGTGGCATTCTTCCAGGCCTTGAGGGCAAGTCTTGCCAAGCGTGCACCGGGAGAAGCGAGCTCGGAAGAAGATCTCGACCAAGCGGTTCGCCAGATCGTCTCCCGGGCGGTGGCTTCGGAAGGCATCCTGGATATTTTCGCTGCGGCGGGTTTGAAAAAACCCGATCTCTCGATCCTCTCCGAAGAGTTCCTGGCAGAGGTACGCGGCATGCCCCAGAAGAATCTGGCGGTTGAATTGTTGCGCAAGCTTCTGGACGGTGAGATCCGCACCAGCGGTCGCAAGAATATAGTGCAGGCCCGGACTTTCTCAGAGATGCTGGAGAAAACCCTGCATCGCTACCAGAGTCGGGCGATCGAAGCCGCCCAGGTCATCGAGGAACTCATTGATCTGGCCCGGGATATCCGGGAGGCCCAGGCGCGGGGCGAACAACTGGGATTGACGGACGATGAGATTGCGTTCTACGATGCGCTGGAAACCAATGACAGCGCAGTGAAGGTGTTGGGCGAGCCGACGCTCAAAGACATTGCCCGGGAACTGGTCAAGACTGTGCGCAGCAATGTCACCATTGACTGGACGCTGCGGGAAAATGTCCGCGCTAAACTGCGCGTCTCGGTCAAGCGCATCTTGCGCGAGTACGGCTATCCGCCGGATAAGCAGGAAAAAGCCACACAGACTGTTCTTGAACAGGCAGAACTCTTATCCGGCCAATGGGCTGAGGTCTCATGAAATGGGTTCCGGTGGTGATTTTCTGGTCGTCGCAATTGTGTGGTGGATCGCCTTTCGAATAATTTGGACACACATCTGGGCGTCGAATGAGAGCAACGGTAAGTGTACATGTGCGAGATGAAGCGTTGGTCAGTCGGAGATATGGAGTATGCTTACTTTCATTATGACTGAAGCAAACCTTCAAGCCTAATATGCATACCTGCGGTCGCCAATTCCTGAGCAACTTTGGTACGCCACGCCCCCTTTTCGTCAAGTTCGGTGAACAAGACCCCATGAAGATCGGAAGGAACGTCAAGACCTGATACAAACAGTGCAGATACACGGCTCCGGCCGAGCTTGCCCGTGAAGTACCCGAGTTCAAGTATTACGTTCTGGCGTGCTCTCGGCGCGAGGTCTGCCTGGGCGCCAGCCTTCGATCCAACGTCATCTCCAGTCAAGAGAACGACTGCAAAGGGTACATCAGCATAGGACTCAAACTTTTCAATGACGGTTCTACCCTGGTTGGCCTGTTCATGGAGGATGATCGGTTCAAGACCTACATGCTCCAAAAAGCGCGCGACTAACTCCTTTGCAGCTATGTCGTGGCCATGTACCAAAAAGACATTTCGGGAATTCGATTCGGTTACAGGTGCGCGCTGCGCAGATCCGGTCGGTAATTTTGACTCAACCAATCTAACAGGCTCAATTCGCAGAGCCAAACCTTCGAGATAACCAAGCTGGCAGTCACGATACTTCCGCCATTCAAGGTAAGGGTACCCTGCGTCAAACGCTGCGAATGCGGAAGCGGTCTCCTCTCCAAGTGCTGCACGAAGGAAAGCCTCGGATCGGCTAGACCAGGTTGAGTATTCGGTCGCGGAATCGCATTTCAGACCAATGTCAATCAGCGTTTCGACTCGCTGTGCAAAAGACTCCATGGTGGCTCCGCTCCGTTGTGTGCGCTCTAACGATTAATATAGGGACGCAAGTTTCCGTATAACAATTATTAGGGTGCCCATTGTGCTCATGTAATCCCCTGATTCGCAAGTACTTTCAGATTTCCTGCGTTTCTATAATACCCCCTATCATACGGACAGTTTGGAATGGCCCTGACTGGCGAGTAAGCGCCAGGTTTCGGCGTCAACGCAGAGTCAGGCCCTGAATGCAATTGTTTTTCTCTATGACTGTATCTTGTCCAAGCCTTTGAGCGAAATGATGGGGCTCAAGCGGGTTCCGCACCGTCACCGGATTCCAGTGATCCTGACCTGAGAAGAGATCAAAGCGGTGCTGGGCTTAATGGCGGGTCTCGTTCGGGACGAGCTCCCGTCCGCGGTCGATGCCCACGAAAGACTGCATGGAAGCCGATTCGTAGACGGCGTCTTCGAGGGCAGAACCCGCCCTCATATCCCGATTTACCCGAATACCTGAATAACCATCGAGGGATGGTGAGCATTGATACCGATTGGCACAGGGGTGGGCATATAATCGAATCCCTGATCATGAGCGCTCTTTTTTACGACCCTGAAAAAAAGCTGCGGTACGCTCTACCGCCTCGGCTCCCCCACTGGCTGCCCCAGGCGATCGCAGAGTTCGTGAGGAAGATCGCCGCCCGGGAACCCGCTCCTCAAAACCTCGATGCGGCACTCTGGTGGCACGAAGATTACGGGCCGCGCCTCAAGCGGCTCATCACCCATCGGGACATGGAGCGGGTCTGGACCCGGCTGGCCCAAGCTCCCCTCAACCCGAGCATACAAGCCGTACCCGGAAATGTAGAATCGATCCGGGAGGTGTTTCTCGTCTCCTACCTCCGCACCGCTGTCTATCCGGGCCTGCCCGAATCCTTCGTGGAGAGCATCCCCTCCTGCGAGGAAATCCAGGAAACCCTCTGTGACATCGCCCGGCTCGCCGAAAAACTCTGCGACCGGCTCGGCGGGAAAACCCCAGATTGTGATCATCACTTCACCCCGTGGCTCATGTTTGAGGCCGCGTCCAGAAAGGTCCGGTCCGACCCACAACTCGCCCCCCTGCGCGAGAAACTCCTTTGGCTCCAAAAGGTCCATGAAAACCATTACTGGCGACCGGGCAATCCCTCTGCCGACGACCACCTGATCAACCTCCGGGCACCGTTCTCCTCCCTGAACCTGCAGCTTGAGAGCCTGGGCCTCCTGGCCCGCATCGCCGCCAAAGAGCAGCCCAAAACTCCCAAGCGTTCAAAGACCTTATATCCCCGCCTCCTCGCCCAGACCCTTGCCCGCCTAGCTGATTCCTGCCTCGCGGGTCACTACTGGCAGGCCATCGCCACCACCGTCACGGTTTCTCTCGCACTCGATCCCCCCTTCACCGAATCCCACGTCCGCTCCTGCCTTCGGGAGGGCGCAGGAAAATCACGGAAAAGCACCCCGAATCATACGTAAACCCGGGAGCCATCGCCCCTATCATCAATGGTGAATCCACTCCATTCGAGGTTCACCTCCATGAAACAGCTCATCGACATCGACACACTCTCCGAAACCCTCGCCATCCCCAACCGGGGTTTAACAAGTAGCAAAAAATATGTTTCCCATTCAAGTTGTTACGATTTCAAGAATCGAGTGTGCGTTACCAACGCCTCAACGTGGTATCAAACGACCAGTTTCTTGGTCTCCCCCGGCTTCGGACCAAGCCCCAAGGCCTGGTAAATCGCCTGGAGTTCGGGTTCGGCCACCGTGCTCTGGCGCACATGCAGCGTGCGCCCATCGCGGCGGCGAACGCTGGCCGTGACACGGCGCTGAACCGATAAGATCTCGCGCAGGCTCGACCAGCTCTCGTGGATGCCCTTTTCCTTCAGTGGGCGCCGCAGGGTCTGCACCACTTGATAGGCGAGCACGCTGATGAACAGATGCCCATCGGTGCGCGCTTCCTTGTGATGATAGACCGGCCGCAGGCCGAGCTCCGACTTCAGGCTGCGAATCACCGCCTCCAGGTCGGTCAGCATGATATAGGTGTGCCACAACCGCGCCTCGTCCCAGTGGGTTTCATTGGTGCGAAGACAATAGACGCCGGGGTGGGTAAGGAGCGTGCCCTCGATTGGCTGTTTCACCCAAGTGAGCGAGGCCGCTTGCTCACCGCTCTCATCGGGCGTCAAGGCAATGAGGTAATGCTGTCCCACGCGGCTTCGCTCCTTCAGTCGTCCAATGCGTTCCTGGAGCTTCGAGATGCGTTTTTCACCGCGGGGTTTGTCGAGTCCCTCGGCCATGGCCTTCAGCCCGGTCTCGAGCCGCGCACACAGCCGCCGCGCGATCGCCGACTCCTTCGCTTGGCGTCCCGTGGAGTAGCAATGCAGTTGCACCTCGCTGCCATCCGCGCTGGTTACCTTCTGGATCTGGAGGGTCTCGTGGCTCGCCGTCTCGATCGCGATGGCAGGGGCCGCCTCGAAGTGGCGCGTGCGCTTGCGGCTGACGACGAGATAGCGATACCCGCAGGCGACGAGCCAGGCGAGGTTCGCCTCACTCGCGATACCGGCATCCATCACGATGAGACAGCCGCGGGGAGCGCCCAGCCCCGCCAGCATCGCTTCGAGCGTTTTGACCTCCGCGGCATTGCCGGCAAAGGTCTGGGAGCGGCGAATAAAGCCGCTGCCATCGAGTACGAGCCCGAGCGTCACGAGCGGACAATCACTTCGTTTTTCCTTGGAACGCCCGCGGGCAGCCTGGGGATTGGCGGCGGCGGTGCCTTCAAAATACGTATTCGTGAGATCGTAGAGCGTTACCGTGGTCTCTAGCCCAAAGAGATCGCGGACGTTCTCAAAGAGCTTGGATTCGATCGTGGCGCGGTATTTGATGAGCCGATCCGATGCCCGATAGAGCGCCATCATCGACATCGCCTCGAAATCGACTTCCATCAATTCACCCAAACCACTCGTCATCGTGAGCCAGCGCCAGGTGGCCAGTTCCGAGCCCGGTTGGGCCAGGCGTCCGATCACGTTGGCCAGGGCGGCGTTCTTTAATTTACCATTGAAGCCACACTCGGTGAGGATCGCCTCCAGCCCCAGTTGCTTCATGGCATGCCAGGCGACGTACTCGACACCGATCGAGCGCGGACGCACCTGCTCGAGCGAGTCGAGGGCGACCTCCGCAAACACCGGGGGCGCGGTGGCGGAGGCTACCGCGGCAGGGGTTGGCGCGCGCACCACCAACCGCGCCGCATAGCGTTGCGCCAGGCGCTCGAGGCGCGGGCCCAAGGGCACGGCCGAGAGCGATGTCTGGGCGGAGAGAATCTGCTCGAGGCGGGCACAGAGCGCGGGCCAATGCTTGGGGGCCACGCCAAAATCCCGCCCGAGATTGAGCCGCGCCACCTGGCGGACACTCTTTCCGTGTCGTTCGCTGCTCACCAGGCGATAAGTGACGTAGGACTCCCCATTCAGTTTGCTGCGCGTGGCGGTGCGGCGGATGAACATGCACGCACGCTACACACCCGCGGTGCCCGGGACAAGGGGGTCAATGAAATATTATGGCACTACAAACGGCCCGCGCGAACCGGGTGGTCGAAACATCAATACGTTACCTTCGCCAAGGGGGTCGAGAAGGCATGTTTTGGAAGGGGAAGTGTTAAAGACCGGCCAAGGGATCCATCCGCAACGCGCTCTGGCGCGGACAGGGCGGCATCAACATCCCGAATCCTATCCGCATCGGCCGCTGCCTGCGCTGGGATACCGAATCTGTCGACCAGTGGATCGCGGGCAAGTCCACAGAGCCATCATCCGCCCGGGGGAAACGCCGGAAAAGACCGGATGCGCTTCCGGCCCGACCATACAGTCTGTCGGGAAAACCCGGTGCTGAGACGTGACCGCGCCCGCGTGGCCATCTCCGCCCGGGACCACCCCACCCAGTTTCCGCTTTCTCCTTACCGATGCGGGCGATCGCTGCTGGCCAGGCCAGGACCCGGTTTCCATCGGTCGCCTGGTTTTCGGACGATCACAATGGAAGGGATCAGGCTCAGAGGCTTCCCAAGTTTGCGGTCGTCATCAGAACTGAACCAGCCGATGGGTGCTGCGGACGCTCCCCGATAAGGAATGTTCAGGCCTCATGCGAATCGATTCACTGAAAACTGCCGGATCGTTGCCCACGCCGGCTCCCCTGGATCAGCTGCCCGTGTTCGAGCAGGAAGCCGCACTCGTGGAACAGTCTGCTGAATATAATCGGCTATGTGCAATCTCTGGTTGGAAACTGAAATTTGCTATACGAATTCCGGTATTCTTGATACATTGCCTCTGGTTGGAATAAGGCTTGCCTATCACCTGAATGTCGCTTCACACTTGGTTGCAAATCATGAATTCCTCAGAAGTCGAATGCCTGCAACTGACCCACACTGGTCAGCCCGACTGACCACAACAAATGTCTGGTTTTCGGCCGGAGCCGCCGGTGGCGTGCTGCACCAGCCAGGTCAGCTATGCACCACACACCGGCCATTGGCTAGAGATGCCGCTGACGGGCCGCTTTCAACTTCGGCGAATGTCGCCGACGAATATCGCGTTGCCGCCAAAACAGCTATAATGTATCGCATCTGCAATGCAATCGGAGACATCGATGAAAACCACCACCATCCCGCCGCTGCGTGTATCCCCCGCGCTTCGCAAACAAGCCGAAGCGGTTCTGGAGCAGGGAGAGACGCTCTCCGGCTTCGTGCTCGAGGCCCTAAACCGAAACATTGAGTACCGCAAGGCGAGACAGGAGTTTCTTGCGCGCGGGTTAGCCAGCGCCGCGATCGCCAAAAAATCCGGGAAATATGTCCCGGCCGATCGGGTGATCGAGAAACTTGCGCGCAAACTGGTAAAAGTCAAACAACGCTTGGCCTAGCCCAGTGAAACGCTATAAGGTTCGCTTCACGCCGGAGGCGGAAGACGATTTGCTGCGTCTCTATGAGTTTTTGCTGGAAAAGGACTTGGCGGCGGCCGAACGCGCTTTGGAGGCAATCCAAGGGGCCGTTGAATTACTGCGTTTCTCACCATTCTCTTGCCGCAAGGCACTCACCCGCAATCCTTTTCTGAGAGAACTCATTATTCCTTTCGGGTCCGCAGGATACGTGGCATTGTTTGAAATTGAGTCAGTAAACACGATAAACATCCTGGCCGTTCGGCACCAGCGCGAGGAGGATTACCAGTGAGAGGAGTCGACTCCCTACGAAAGATGCCCAACGGCTGCTTCCAGGTACATACCCCTAAAGGCAGCACGCGGCCAGAAGCGGACGTTGAGCGATTCAATAGCACGATGATAGGGCGTCCTCATGCGTAATTACGTAGCGCTGTTCCGCGGTATCAACGTGATGGGTAGCAATTCGCTACCGATGAAGGAGCTTGCTGCGCTTCTACAGCGTGAAGGCCTTAGCGACGTGCGCACTTACATCCAAAGCGGCAACGCTCTATTTCGCAGCGCGGCCGGAAGCGCGCATTTGTTGGCCAGTCGCATTGGCCGTGCGGTATACGAGGCAAAGGGTTTTCATCCAAAGGTCGTTGTACTGAACGTAAGGGAGCTGGAAAGAGCAGCGTCGAACAATCCGTTTCCAAAGGCTGAAGACCAACCTCAGACGTTGCATCTATTTTTCCTTTCCGAAGTCCCGTTCCGTGCGGATCTGATATCGCTCGGCCGCCTGAGGTCCGACAGGGAAGCGTTCGCACTCAAGGGTAAGGTCTTCTATCTGCATACGCCGGACGGATTTGCCGTATCGAAGGTGTGCGCACAAGTGGAACGGCATGTTCATGTGGACGCGACGGCACGCAACTGGAATACCGTAACAAAGCTCCTGGAGATGGCGAACGCGGTCGAATGACTTCTCCGGGTCGAAAGTGTGAGTAGGCATTTTCGACAAGCGGTCATACCGGCTAAAGTCCAGTAAAATGTTTTGTCGGCAACGTTCGAACGGCTGCAACGCGCAGAGAAGCGGTCGACCATATTGTGAGCCCTCGATGACCGCACAGGCCGAGTAGCAGACCTTCATGGCCATCACTCTGACTGGCTGTTCCTGGCACGAGGCTGCCATTGGCCAACGGGTTGCAGTAGCTTTCATCGCGCCATTCAGCAGACCACCATTTATCCATTTTCAGCCAAACTTGCCCATGCCGTTCTGCCCCTCGCAATATGCGAGCCATGGCATGCCTGAATCCTATTCAGCCCGGGCGCTCGGCATCTGAAAACACATATCCCTGAAGCAGGCAGGCACCCTCCACCCTCTGAGCGGAACTTTTCGCCTATCACGGCAGCATCACGGCTATATGCACGCTTGATATCAGCAAATCTGCTTATGCAATACCCTCCTAAAGTATGTTTATGTAGTGTGCCACCTCGCTTTCCACCTCAGCTTTTATACTTATGTATTCGAGAAACAGGGCCATATGCTTGCAAAGCACAGTTTCGGCATAACGTTTGGCATGCGCATAAAATAAAACGCATAAAATCAGGCTCAGGGCAACGCAATTTATGCACAGTGAGTCTTGGGGCTACTTGGCAATAGATTGCTTGGTTTTTGAGTGCGACGTGACACTGCAGTCAAAATTTTCGTCGCATGGTTCAACGTCCACGGGATGGACCGTTATGTCACCTGAGATCGGAGACCAGCTCGCTGGAATGGCGCAGAGATCTCGGCCAGGATCCCAGGGAGGTTCCGGACCCGCCGTACGGACTTGCAGAGCTCCTTGGGCATCGCACACCCATCAAGCGGGCGCGAGAATCGTTCGCTCCGCTTTGCTCGTGGTAAACCAGTCAGTCACACCTTCAGACCAACCGAAGACACGCCGGTTATGGCCAATCCAGTACACCTTAGGGCCGTACTCCGGCCCGACAGCCTGTTCCACTGGTCAACCCAGTCTCTTGGCGAGATCCTCGGCCCGGAGATGGGTATAGCGCTTCAGCATCTCAAGCGTCTTGTGTCCGGTGATGGCCGCAACCTCCATCGGATTGAACCCTTTCTCGAAGAGCCGGCTCGTGGCTTCATGCCGGAGATCATGGAATCTGAGATCCACCATCGGCTCGAGCGCCTGTGAGCTTTGGCTCTTCTTGCCCATCGCAGCCCGTGCCGTGATCCGTGCGAATGCCTGGCTGATCGCATCTGCCGTCATCCCGAACACCGAGCCATCAAGCCTCCGGGGCAGCCCCTTGAGCACCTCGAGCGCCCGGCTCGAGAGCGGCACATCCCGCCTCTCCCCGTTCTTCGTCTCCTCGAGATGGATGACCCGATTCCCCCAGTCCACCTGTTCCCAACGCATCCCTGCAATTTCTCCCCGCCGCATGGCCGTTTCCAGGGCGAGCACGATAATCGGCCCGATCATCCCCCCATAGGCCTTGGCACGGGCCAATAGCTCATCACCCTCCCCCGGCTCAAGTCTCCGTTTCCGTCCGGGCGGAAGCTTGGGACGCGCCGCGCGTGCCAGGGCAACCGGGTTCTGGAGGCTTTCCATGCCCCACGAGGTCCGGGCGAGTTCGAAGACACGGGAGATGATACCGAGGTCGAGCTTGATCGTGTGCGGGTTCATGCCTTCCATCTCGCGCTCGTGAATGAATCCGGCAATGTCCTTCCCGCGAATGCCGGCGAGCTTACGCAGGGCAAGTGGTCGCTTCTCAATGGCACGGGCCCGGTAGGTGGCCATCTTCCGGCCCTTAAGCCTTGGCACGTACTCGGTCACGAAACGCTCCAGCGCCTCGGCAAGTGTCGTCTCCTCCGCCTCGGTGCGCGAGAGAAAGATTCCCCGGCCCATTTCGGACTCGATGCCGTGTGCCCAAGCTGCCGCTTCCGACTTGCTTCCGAAGGTCGCCGTCTCGACCGGATACCCACGCCGCCGGACGCGCACCCGCCACTGCCCCGATTTCCGCCGTTCGAATGTCGCCATGGCTGCTCCTCCATTGGCCTCAGTTCGAGCTCAGTGGACCAAATTTGGACCAAAAGGTCAAGTCATGGGTCGTGACAGTTTCTATCTTATTGATTTTGTGGTAGCGGGGGCAGGATTTGAACCTGCGACCTTCGGGTTATGAGCCCGACGAGCTGCCAGACTGCTCCACCCCGCATCCCGATTGCGAGATCATTCTAAACGGTTATCATCCGATCATCAAATTCGCCGGGATGGATGAACCCGTGAGGGCGCCTCACATTCTGCCTTTTTCTTCCGAACCCATCAAGCGATCAGTAGCGTACCGCCCACGCACAGAGCTGCCACAAGGCATCGGGAACCAGTCCCAGAACAATCAGGGCCAACCCATTCATGGAGAGGATCAGTTCAGGGATTCCCCAGGGAACGGACATCGCCTTCTGGTTGGCAACCCGGTCGAAATACATGATTTTGACGACCCGGAGATAGTAGAACGCACCCACGACCGCCATGATCACGGCCAAAACGGCCACCCAAACCTCGCCCTGGCCGAGAAGCGCCCGAAGAATCGAGAGCTTGGCCCAGAACCCGACGAAGGGAGGGATCCCGGCCAGAGAGAACATGGCAAACAGCATGAGGAGCGACCACCATGGGTGGATCTGGCTCAGCCCGGCGAGATCATCAAGATCTTCGACATCGCGTCCACGCGCCCGAAGTACGAGGAGAATGCCGAATGCGAGAAGGGTCATCGTCACATAGATGATCGTGTAATAGACGGCCGCGATCTCGCCAGAAATGGTGCCGGTCGCGATGCCAAGCAGGATGAAACCCACATGCCCGATAGCCGAATACGCGAGCAGGCGCTTAAAATTGCTCTGGGCGAGCGCCGCCAGATTGCCGACCAAAAGCGACAGAATCGCCACCCCGAGCACCATGGGCATCCATTGGGCTGAAAGCGGATGCAGACCCGCAACCAAAAGGCGCATGATGAGCGCAATCGCACCGAGTTCGGGGATTGTTCCGACGAGCAGGGTGATCGGCGTGGGTGATCCTTCATAGACATCCGGCACCCACATGTGAAATGGGGCTGCGCCAAACTTGAACGCAAGGGCCACGATCACGAATGCGGTTGCAAAGAGGAAAAGCACACGGTCCCCGCCTCCGAGCCCAGCGATCATCTTGGGAAGCATCGCAAGCGAAAGCGTGCCGCTCAGACCATAGAGCAGCGACAGACCATAAAGCAGGATACCCGAAGCGATCGCTCCCAGGAAAAAGTACTTCATCGCGGCTTCGGCAGCAATCACCCGTTCGCGGTCGATTGAAACCAGTGCATAAAGCGAGAGCGAAAGCAGCTCGATTCCGAGGAACAGAACGAGAACATTGGCGCCCGTCACGATCGCGAGAATCCCGAGTGTCGCGCTGAGCAAGAGCGCATAGTACTCCCCGTGTCCGAAACCGTGCCGCTCGAGATCGCCGATCGAGTAAATGACCACAAGCAGTGCCACAACCGATACGGACACCACCAGCAGGCGCGACAGGGGGTCGACGATGAGTCCGCCGTCAAAAAATACACCCCAGCTGGCCGCAGTCCAGAAACTCGCGGACATCGCGGCGAGACCCAATGCCAAAAGCGTGCTCGCCGGAATGGCGAAAGCGAGCGTCCGATCCCTGACGAAAGGACGCAGAGCCTCGAGCAAAACCACGAAGAGTACACCGCCTGCGACCCAGGCTTCCGGAGCAATCGCCGACATCGACATCATGATTCAGTCACCTGTCTCGTCATGGACCCAGGCCCCGTGGAATCTTGGTCGCAAGAGCCTGGTGGACCAGGTGAGCAACCGAGGCCCGCATGACGTCCAAAATCGGCGACGGCCAGAGACCGAAAAGGAGAACGGGCACGACAAGCAGGAATAGGAACAGGCGTTCACGCATCGTGACATCGACCAGTTTCGCAACCGGCTCGTTCAAAACCGGGCCAAAAACCACACGCTTGATGAGCCAGAGGGTAAAACCGGCTCCGATGACGAGATTCAGGGCTGCGAAGAGGCTCCACCAGGGATTGGCCACCCAAGTGGCGAGGATCACCTGGAACTCTCCCACAAACCCGCTTGTTCCGGGGAGACCCACATTCGCCATGGCGAAGAACACGAACAGTGCACCGAACACGGGCATGGTCCGGGCGATGCCGCCATAGGTTGAGATCTCCCGGGAGTGCAACCGATCGTAGAGAACGCCCACACAGAGAAAAAGGGCAGCCGAAACCAGGCCGTGGGAGATCATCTGGAAGATACCGCCCTGAACGCCCATGCGGGCCGCTTCGATGGCGGAGGCACCCGCCATAAAGAAAAGCGCAAAGAACCCGAGCGTCACGAACCCCATGTGTACAATCGAGGAATAGGCAATCAGCTTCTTCATATCGGTCTGGACGAGTGCAACGAAACCGATATAGACGATGGCAATAAGCGAAAGGGCCACCATGAGTCCCGAGAAATAGCGGCTCGCATCCGGCGTGATCGGGAGGCTCAGGCGCAGAAATCCGTAGGCTCCCATCTTCAGCATGATCGCGGCCAGGATGACGGATCCTCCGGTCGGCGCCTCGACATGCGCATCCGGCAGCCACGTATGCACAGGCCACATGGGTACCTTGACCGCGAAGGCCAGCAGAAAAGCGATGAAGAGCCAGATCTGTGTCCCGAGACCGAGCGGCGTGCGCTGCAGAGTGAGAAGATCATAGCTGCCGGTCCGCTGGCCGAGGTAGATCAGGGCCACCAGCATGAGGACAGATCCGAGAAAGGTATAGAGGAAAAACTTGAAACTGGCGTAGATCCGACGCGGCCCACCCCACACGCCGATGATGATGAACATCGGGATGAGCATGGCTTCCCAGAAAAAATAGAACAGGAGGCCATCCAGTGCCGCAAAGACTCCATTCATGAATCCTTCCATGAGGAGAAACGCCGCGAAATAGGCGGCCTGCTTGTATTCGATGACCCGCCAGCCCGCCAGCACCACGAGCACGGTGCTGAAGGTCGTGAGCACGAGGAACGGCAGGGAAATCCCATCGATCCCGAGGTGGTAGTTCACATGAAGCAGCGGGATCCAGGCGATTCGTTCCACGAATTGCATGCTCGCCGTGCCGTCGCGGAATCCGATCCAGACCACCACACTCAACGCGAATGCGAGGATCGAAGTCACCAGGGCAAAGCCGCGCGCGAAAGACGGTGCACGGGATCCGAGAGCGAGGAGTACGAGCCCGGATGCCACCGGAAACCAGATCAGGAAACTCAACCAGAACGAAGCCGGTATCATGTCGATGACCCCTCAGTACCGGACCAGCGCCCAGAAAACCAGAACCACGAGCGCGGACACCATGGTGAACGCGTACTGATAAAGGAATCCGGTCTGGAGTTTGCGCACGAGGGAACCCAACCACCCGATTCTGGATGCCGTCCCGTTCACGGCCATACCATCGATCACCCGCTCATCCCCCCACTTCCAGAGTCCGCGGCCCAAGAGCACACTCCCGGCAGCTCCGAGGCGCAGATACAAAGCATCGAAACCATACCCCTGGAGCAGCATCCGGTAGAGCGGGCCGGCTCCGGCCGCGACACGCGCCGGCCATTCGGGTCGCCAAAGATAGCCGTAGACAGCCACGCCGAGTCCGGCCAGCATGAGGTAGAACGTGGGTGCATCCCAGGCACTCAGGAAAAAGTGCCAGGCGGTGAGGTGCGCGAATCGGGCGAGCGGATTGACCCCGAGCGGGGTGGCGAGCGACGAGGCAAAAAATGAACCGCCGAGGAGCGGGTGGAAAAGGATCCAGCCCACCGCGAGCGCCGGAACTGCGAGCATGACGAGCGGCAGGGTCACAACCCAGGGGCTTTCGTGAAGGTGCTCACGGGTGTGTGCATCCATCCGTTCGGTGCCATGGAACACCATGAAGAGCATGCGAAACGTGTAAAGCGCGGTCACGAACACGCTCAAAAGGAGGAGCACGTAGGCGAAGGCCGCACCGGCAATCGGACTCTGGCCCACGGCATCGATCAGCGCATCCTTGGAGAAATAACCCGAGAACCCGGGAAACGCGACCAGTGCCAGCGCGCCCACCAGGAAGGTGGCATAGGTCACCGGCAGATATTTGCGCAATCCTCCCATCTTGCGCATGTCCTGTTCATGATGCATGGCCAGAATGACCGACCCCGCCGCAAGAAAGAGCAGTGCCTTGAAGAAGGCATGGGTCACGAGATGGAAAATTCCCGCGGCAAAGGCCGAGGCTCCAAGGCCAGCCATCATGTAACCCAACTGCGAAAGGGTCGAATAGGCGATCACCCGTTTGATGTCGGTCGCGACGACACCCAAAATGCCCATGAAGAATGCCGTGAGCGACCCGATCACCAGGATCACGCTGAGCGCCACGGGGGCATGGATATAAAGCGGCGAAAGCCGCGCTACGAGATAAACACCGGCGGTCACCATGGTGGCCGCATGGATCAGTGCGGAAATGGGGGTCGGACCCTCCATGGAATCCGGTAGCCAGACATGGAGTGGAATCTGTGCGGATTTGCCCATGGCACCCACGAAAAGGAGGAGCCCCATGAGCGTGAGCACCTGGACGTGCCAGCCAAACCCCAGATTCACCGTTGTTCCGACGAGATCCGGAACCCGCGCGAACACGGCTGCATAGGCCAGGGATCCCGTATAGTGGAGCACCATGGCGATCCCCAGGATAAAACCCAGATCACCGATGCGGTTGACCAGAAACGCCTTGAGCGCAGCAGCAGTGGCGGTCGGCTTCTCGAACCAGAAACCGATCAGGAGATAGGAAACGAGACCCACCCCTTCCCAGCCGATGAAAAGCTGAAGGAAATTATTCGCCAGGACGAGAAGCAGCATGGCGAAGGTGAAAAGTGAAATGTAGGAGAAGAAACGAATATCTCCAGGGTCATCCGCCATATACCCAATGCTGTAGATATGGACTGCAAGGGAGACGAAGGTGACCACAAGGGCCAAAAGCGCGCTCAGGGGATCGACCAGGAAACCAATCTGGAATGGAATCCCGCCGCTCACCATCCAGGTATAGACAGGAGCATCCAGACGGGCACCGCCCAAAACCCTGAGGAGGACCCAGAACGACAGCACACAGGAGACGGCGACACCCGCGATCGTGAGCATATGGGTCAGGCGCCGGCCGAGGTGCGATCCGGCGAGCCCCGTGACCAGGGCCGCCATGAGCGGGGCCAGAATAATCCAGAGTGCGAGGGATGCCACGGCTGCTATCCTTTGAGCTGGTCGAGGTCTTGGACATTGATGCTTTGGCGGTGGCGGAACACGACCACCAGAAGCGCCAACCCGATCGCCGACTCGGCAGCGGCGACCGTGAGAACAAAGAAAACGAAGATCTGGCCCTCCCGGTTCATGAGGTAACGGGAGAATGCGACGAAGTTGATGTTAACCGCAAGGAGAATGAGCTCGACGCACATGAGGAGAACCACGAGATTCTTGCGGTTGATGAAAAGTCCCATGACCGCGAGCGCGAAGAGAATGGCGCCCAGGATGAGATAGTCATTCAGCGGGATCATGTCGATGCTCCACGACGCGGGGGCTTGGGCGAGACGAGCCGCACCCGGTCCCGGGCCCGGACACGCACCTGTTCGGACGGTTTCTGGCTCTGGATACCCGCGCGATGCCGAAGCGTGAGCAGGATGGCGGCGATCAACCCAACCAGGAGAATCATGCCGGCCAGTTCGAACGGGTAGAGATCACGCCGATAAAGCTCCGTCCCGAGCGCGCGGGTATTGTCATGTCTCGCGAGGACATGGATCGGGGCCGCAAGCCCGTGGAACCCGAGCGTGTGGGCCCAGAACAGATAGACGAGCTCCAGGATGAGGATCAGTGCCACGACGGCCCCGAGCGGCGCGTAGCGGACAAAACCTTCACGGAGTTTCTCGACTTCCACATCCAGCATCATGACCACAAAAAGAAGCAGCACCAGAACCGCACCCACATAGATCAGGATCAGGATGATGCCGAGAAACTCCGCACCCGCCAGAATCCAGAGTACCGCCGTATTAAAGAAACAGAGCACCAGAAACAGCGCCGCATGAACCGGGTGCCGAACCGTGATGACGCGGAATGCAGAAACCACGAGAATGGTCCCGAACACCCAGAACACGCCCTCCTCGATCCAGTCAGCCGGGTTCATCATCGGTGCTTACCGGAAGGACGCATCTGATTCCCGATCGCGCGCGATCTGGGCCTCGAATTTGTCGCCGATGGCCAATAGCTTTTCCTTGGTCATGATCTGCTGCCCCCGTTCCTCGAAATGGAACTCATAGATCCGCGTCTCGACAATGGAGTCGACAGGACAGGCTTCCTCGCAAAATCCGCAGTAGATGCACTTGAAGAGGTCAATGTCATATCGGGTCGTGCGCCGCGTTCCATCCGCACGCTTTTCCGAATCGATTGTGATGGCCAGGGCCGGGCAGACGGCTTCACAGAGTTTGCAGGCGATGCAGCGTTCTTCCCCGTTCGGATAACGGCGCAGCGCGTGCAGTCCGCGGAACCGTGCCGACTGAGGCGTCTTCTCATCCGGGTAGCGGAGCGTGAACTTGCGCGAGACAAACTCGCGAAAGGTGACTCCGAGACCCATAAACAGCTCCACAAGGAGGAATCCCTTGAGAAACGAACGGAACCGTTTCATGACAGTCCCCCATGGAACCAGGGTCCGACCTGCCCGATGATGAAAGCGGATTCGACCACAAGCCAGACCAGCGTGGCAGGGATGAAAACCTTCCAGCCGAGCCGCATGATCTGGTCATAGCGGTAACGGGGGAAAGTGGCACGGAACCAGAGAAACAGAAACAGGAGCACACCGATCTTGAGGGCAAGCCAAACCAGTCCGTTGGCACTCAAAAGCGGGATTCCGAGTCCGGCTAGAGGCGATCCCCAACCCCCCAAAAACAGGGTTGCGGCCAGCGCCGCAATCAGGATCATGTTGGCGTATTCGGCCAGGAAAAAGACCGCGAACGCCGTACCTGAATATTCGACGTGAAAACCGGCGACGATTTCGGATTCTCCTTCAGCCACATCAAAAGGCGCGCGGTTGGTTTCGGCCACTCCGGATACGAAGTAGATCATGAAAAGCGGCAGCAACGGTATGAAATACCAGTGGAGGATCCCGCCCGACTGGTTCTCGACGATGTGCTCGAGATTGAGCGTCTGGGCCGCCATCACGACGCCAATCAGGGCAAACCCCATTGCGATCTCGTATGAGATGATCTGCGCGGCCGAACGCATGGCACCCAGGAGGGCATATTTGGAATTCGAGGCCCAGCCGGCCAGAATGACGCCGTAGACACCGATCGAGGTCAGCGCGAGCACATAGATGAGCCCGGCATTGACATTGGCCAGAATGAGCCCCCGTGCAAACGGAATCACGGCCCAGGTCGCCAGTGCCGGAACGATGGCTAAAACCGGTGCGACGACGAAGAGAAGTCCGCTCGAACGCTCCGGGATGATGATTTCCTTGAAGAGGAGTTTCAGCACATCCGCAAACGGCTGGAGCAACCCCCACTGTCCAACCCGATTCGGTCCGAGCCGTGATTGCATATAACCGATCACCTTCCGCTCCGCGTAGGTGAGGTAGGCAACTGAGAGGATCACAACCACAGTAACCACGAGAATGCCCACGAGGTGGGGCAGAAACCAGGATTCGAGACCCAAAAGCCAGGGGTTCATGTGTGCCCCCCCGTTGAATCCGCGGTGGAGGAAAAAACCAGGTCCAAAGGCCCCCAGGAGGCACCCCATCCCCAAGCCGCTTCGGTCGCGGCATCGAGCCAGACGACACCGCGCGGGATCCCGTCATGAAAGGCGACCGGGACCGTTGAGGCATTCTGCACCGGGCGCGGACGGGCGAAACTCCCGGCCCCCACACCCTGCTCCTTGGCATCCGCGGGATGCATGTAAAGTGTGCGGGCACGACGGGCGAGACCGGTCGACTGAAGTGGTGCGGAATGCCGCACACAGGGGTCGCCGCCATAGGGCGCACGGCGTGCGATCCGGTACCAACCCTGCCGCGCCCGATCCGGGCCCTGGACAGCTTCAGGCGGGGAATCCGGGCCTTTAGTCTCGGCGAGGGGAGCATGCGCGGCGATTTCCGCAAGAATCGCATCACGGGACTCGTACTCAAAACCCCTGAGTCCCATTCTCTGACCCAAAACCCGGAGAATCTTCCAACCCGGCCGGGCCTCGCCCAAGGGTGGGACCAGGGCCTCAAAACCATTCATCCGCCCTTCGAGATCAATATAGGTTCCACCGGTCTCCACCTGGGCTGCGAGCGGCAGCACGATGCTCGCGCACGTGGCATGGGAGGGTGCAAGCCAGGAGGCGAGCACCAAAACCTCTTCCGCCGCCCCGAGTGCGCGCATGGCGGTGACGGGGTCCCAGAGGTCATATTCGGGCTCGACTCCAAGGAGGCAATAGAGTTTCCGGGGTTGATCGAAGAGTTCCCGGGCTATCACTCGTGGTGCACCCGCGCCCCGGAGCGCTCCAATCCGTGCAGCGCCAAGCGCGTTCGGGCCGGAGGGGAGGCGCACCCAGCGGGCACCCGTCCGGCGGGCGATCTCGGAGACGAGACGGGTCAGCACACTACCCAGCGGATGAGCCTCAACCCATTCGCCCAGGATGATCTGCACCCGCGGACCGCGTTCCAAGAACTTCACGAGCACGCCAAGATCGTCCGCTCCGATCGGAGCCTGTGTGGCCCAATCCTGTACCCAGGCCGGAAGCGGCTCCGGCTCATTTGAAGCGATGGCCCCAAGGAGTCTGGCCAGTCCTCCGATCATGCCCTCGGGCCCGAGAGGCTCATTGAAAACGGTTGCATAGTTAGCATCGAACCGCACCGGGTTGAACACCGCCACCTGGGCACCATGCAGTGACGCACGACGCACCCGCAAGTTGAGCAGCGGGTACTCGTTCCTTAAATCCGTTCCGATCAGGAGAAAACCTTCCTGGGCTTCAAACTCGGCCAGCGACAGGCCGAGTGTCTCATGCTCCGCGAGATCGTCTGCCGAGGGTCTCGCATCTGCACGGAACAGACGCGAATCGACTCCCTCGACACCCAGTTCCTTCAGGATTTTTTCGAAAAGATACATCTCCTCAAGCGTGCACTGAGGGGAGTAAAGGGCGCCCACGGCCTCCGGTCCGGCTTCGGCCACCACCCGTTTCAGACGGTCGGCAAAAGCATCGAGCGCAACCTCCCACTCGGCCGGGGCGAGCGTTCCATCCGTCGTGCGGATCTTGGGCGAGATGATCCGGTCGTCCGTGTAAAGCCCCGCATAACCGAAGCGATCACGATCGGACAACCAAATCCCATTCCGATCGGGCGCAGCACGCGGGACAACCCGCATGAGCCGCCCCCGGAGCGTGTGACCCCAGAGATGGGATCCCATTGCATCGTGCGCCGAAATTCCCGGCAGAGCCAGCATTTCCCAGGTACGTGCTGCAAAACGGAATGGCTTGGAGTTGAGCGCACCGACCGGGCAGAGATCGATGATATTGCCGGACAGCTCCGATTCGAGCTCCCGTCCGAGGAAGCTCCGCACCTCTGTGTGTTCGCCCCTCCCGGTAATGGCAAGTTCCGGATCACCCGCAATTTCCTGGCCGAAGCGGACACACCGCGAACAGTAGATGCAGCGTGTCATATCGGTGCTCACGAGCGGTCCGATGTTCTCGTCGGCCACAACCCGTTTGGATTCCTGGAACCTAGAGTGATCGAACCCGTACCCCATGGCGAGATCCTGAAGCTCACATTCCCCACCCTGGTCGCAGACCGGACAGTCGAGCGGGTGATTGATGAGGAGAAACTCCATGGTCGCATGCTGGGCGGACAATGCCCGGGGCGACCGGGTCGACACCCGCATCCCTTCAGTTACGGGAGTCGCACAGGCTGGCAAGGGCTTCGGTGCTTTTTCCACTTCGACCAGACACATCCTACAGTTGGCCGCGATCGTAAGATGCGGGTGATAGCAAAAACGCGGAATGTAGATTCCGGCGCGATCGGCGACCTGGATCACCATCTCGCCTTTCTCGGCCTCAAGCGGTTGCCCGTCGATTTCGAGGTGTACGATGGCCTTTGCGGGTACTGCGTTCATGCGACCGACCGCTCGTGATCCGGCTCTCGGGCCGCAAAAGGGCATCCCTGGTGACGAATGTGCGCATCAAACTCGTCCGCAAAGTGCTGGATGAAACTCCAGACCGGCATGGCCGCGGCATCGCCCAGAGCGCAGATGGTGTGCCCTTCGATGTTGTGTGCCACGCTCACGAGCCGGTCGAGATCTTCTTTCCGGCCCGCTCCGGCCTCGATCCGCCGCACCATGCGGTAGAGCCAGCCGGTACCCTCACGGCAGGGCGTGCATTGTCCACAGGATTCAGAATAGTAGAACCGGCTGATCCGTTCCAGTACACGGACGAGGCAGGTCGTTTCATCCATCACGATGACCGCACCGGAGCCGAGCAGGGAACCTGCCTTTTTGACACTGTCATAGTCCATGTTGACGGCCATCATGGCCGGACCCGGTATGATCGGGACGGAAGATCCGCCGGGAATGACCGCCTTGAGCGTGTGCCCGGCACGCACTCCCCCTGCCCGTTCCAGGAGTTCGGCGAAAGGGGTGCCGAGCGGGACTTCGTAGTTCCCGGGGCGAGCCACATGTCCGGTCACCGAGAAGATCTTCGGCCCGCCGGCACCGGGTACGCCCTGATCGGCGAACCACTGGGCACCGTGGTGGAGAATGGCGGGAACCGAGGCCAGCGTTTCGGTGTTGTTGATGGTCGTGGGATGCCCATAAAGCCCGTGACTTGCGGGAAACGGCGGCTTGAAACGCGGGAACCCCTTTTTGCCTTCGAGCGATTCGAGCAGTGCGGTTTCCTCCCCGCAGATATAGGCACCCGCACCCAAGTGGGTATGAAGATCGATTGACACTCCGCTGCCCCGGATATTCGATCCGAGCCAGCCCTCTCGGTAGGCTTCTTTGAGCGCCGATTCGAAGCGGGGGTAGGGTTCATCCATGAACTCCCCGCGGATATAGTTATAGCCCACATTCACGCCCATGGCATAACAGGCGATGGCCATCCCTTCGACCAGCGCATGTGGATTGAATCGGAGAATGTCACGATCCTTGCAGGTCCCAGGCTCACTTTCATCGGAGTTGCAGACGATATATTTCGGACCCTGACTGCCCTGGGGCATGAATCCCCATTTGACTCCGGTCGGAAAACCGGCCCCTCCCCGACCCCTCAAGCCGGACTGTTTGACAGTTTCAATGACCGCTGCGGGTGGAATCTTCTCGCGCAAAATCCGCTCCCAGGCCTCATAGCCACCGATTGCGCGATAGGTCTCAAGGCTCCAAGGCACCTCGTGACCGAGCGTGGCATAACAAACCGGGCCCACATGACTGTCACTCATGAAAGCCCTTCCAGAATCTCATCCACCCGCTCGGGGGTGAGATGCTCGTAGTAGACATGATCGACCATCATCATCGGTGCGCCCGCACACGCGGCAAGACATTCTTCTTCCGGCTTGAGATAGAACCGCCCGTCCGGTGTCGACTGCCCGGGTCGGATGCCGAGCCGTTTCTCGATATGGGACAGGATCGACTCACCCCCACAGAGCATGCAGGAGACATTCGTGCAGACCGAGATGCTGTGGCGGCCGATCGGCTTTCTCTCATACATCGAATAGAAGCTGGCCACCTCCTCGACCTCGACCGGAGGCAGGCCGAGATAGCCCGCAACGGCTTCCAGTGATTCCGGGCTGAGCCATCCGCCGTTTTCCTCCTGCACGATCCGAAGCGCTGCCAAAACAGCCGATCGCTTGCCGTAGGGGGGGTACTTACCCACCCACTGATCGATCTCAGCCTGTACCCGGGGTGTGAGGACCCTGGAGGCGCTCATCGATCGATCTCCCCAAACACAATGTCCTGAGAACCGATGATCGCAACCAGATCGGCGATCATGTGACCCCGCGACATCTCGTCCAGCGCCGCAAGATGCGGGAAACCAGCCGGACGCACCTTGACGCGATAGGGCTTGTTGGCACCATCGGACACGAGATAGATTCCAAACTCCCCCTTCGGGTGCTCAACCGCAGCGTAGACCTCCCCTTCCGGAACCACATAACCCTCGGTGAAGAGCTTGAAGTGGTGAATCAGGGCTTCCATGTCGTGCTTCATGACGGCGCGCGGCGGTGCGACCACCTTGTAATCATCGATCAGGACCGGACCCGGATGGCTGGCGAGCCAGTCGACACACTGGCGCACCAGACGGCTCGACTGGCGCATCTCCTCAATCCTTACGAGGTAGCGGTCATAGCAGTCGCCCACCCGACCGATGGGAACGTCAAACTCAAGCTGATCATAGACTTCATAGGGCTGCATCTTTCGCAGATCCCAGGCCACTCCCGAACCGCGCAACATGGGCCCTGTAAAACCAAGCTGGAGCGCACGTTCTGCGGTCACCACTCCGACGCCAACCGTGCGCTGTTTCCAGATCCGGTTATCCGTGAGGAGCGCTTCCGACTCGTCGATCCGCTGGGGAAACCGCTCGGAAAAATCGCGGATGAAATCCAGTAGGGATCCCTCGCGGTTCCGGTTGCGTTCGCGGAGTTCTCGCTTGGAACGCCAACGCGAGGGAGCGTATTGGGGCATCCGGTCCGGCAGGTCGGCGTGCACCCCACCCGGGCGGTAATAGGTTGCGTGCATGCGCGTTCCCGAGACCGCCTCGTACATGTCCATGATGTCTTCCCGGTCCCGGAAGCAGTACAGGAAAACACTCATTGCGCCGATATCGAGCGCATGGGCTCCCAGCCAGAGCAGATGGTTCGTAATCCGGGTGAGTTCATCGAACAGCACGCGGATATAGCGGGCACGAATCGGGATCTCGACCCCGAGCAATCGCTCTATGGCCAGCACGTAGGCGTGTTCATTGCACATCATGGAAACGTAGTCGAGCCGGTCCATATAGCCGATGCTCTGGTTGAACGGCTTGCTTTCCGCGAGCTTCTCGGTTGCGCGGTGCAAGAGCCCCACGTGGGGATCCACCTTGCGAATCACTTCGCCATCCAGTTCGAGGACGAGACGCAGAACCCCGTGCGCAGCAGGGTGCTGGGGTCCGAAGTTCATCGTGTAGTTCTGGATCTCAGGCATGGTCTTTGGGCGGCGGCTGGGCAGCATCCGTGTAACGGGCATCGTGCCGGATGACCCGGGGCACGAGCTCACGCGGCGCAATCGAGACCGGTTCGTAGATCACCCGTCCCGCTTGAGGGTCATAACGAACTTCCACCTCGCCGGAAAGCGGGAAATCCTTGCGGAAGGGATGGCCGATAAATCCATAGTCGGTGAGGATGCGGCGGAGGTCCGGATGGCCGGCGAAGAGAATACCGAAGAGATCAAAGACTTCCCGCTCGAACCAATTGGCGGATGCATAAACGTCAACGATCGACGGCACCCGTGGAGTCGCATCGGATTCCGTGAAGACCTTGAGCCTCAGGCGCCAGTTTTCGGTCAGGGACAAGAGGTGGTAGACCACGGCAAAGCGCTGTCGCGGCTTATCCGGCTTCGCTTCGGGATCCTGGATGGGATCCCGGGACACCGCCCGGCTGAATCCGGTTTGCGTGCTGGACGCGGTCACCCAGTCTTCCTCTCCGTAGGTGAGATAATCGACTGCGGTGACATCCATCAGCTGTTCGAAATGAAATCGTGGGTCGTCCCGAAGCGTCTCCGCCACCTGGTAAAGCAGCCCGGGAGCCAGTGTCCACACCAGTTCCCCGACACGATTGATCTCAACCGCGGCATCCGGCCAGACTCCGAGTATCCGGCCGCGTAGTTCGTCCAGAGTGGGATCTGCGGAATCGGTCACGGAGATGCCTGAATGACGGGCGCCTTGTGGCGACGGATTTTTTTCTGCAGCTGCAGAATCCCATACAGCAGGGCTTCGGCGGTGGGTGGGCAACCCGGGACATAGATGTCGACGGGGACGATCCGGTCACAACCCCGAACCACCGAGTAGGAGTAGTGATAGTACCCCCCCCCGTTCGCACAGGACCCCATGGAAATCACCCACTTGGGTTCCGGCATCTGGTCGTATACACGGCGCAAGGCCGGGGCCATCTTGTTGACGAGCGTCCCGGCCACGATCATCACATCGGACTGGCGTGGGCTCGGCCGGAAGACGACACCGAACTGGTCGAGATCATAGCGGGCCGCACCCGCATGCATCATTTCGACGGCGCAGCAGGCCAGCCCGAAGGTCATGGGCCAAAGTGAACCGGTGCGCGCCCAGTTGACCAGCTGGTCCAGGGACGTCGTGGCGTACCCCTTTTGGTCGAAGTGACTGAGTTCCGGGGGCAACGCGACCGCGCTCATTCCCATTCAAGACCCCCCTTGCTCCACTCGTAGAGGAACCCCACGACCAGGATCAGGAGAAAAAGTCCCATGGCCCAGAAGCCGGGCCAGCCGATTTCGCGCAACGCCACGGCCCATGGAAACAGGAAGGTGATCTCAAGATCGAAAAGAATGAAGAGGATTGCAACCAGGTAGTAGCGAACTTCAAACTTCATGCGGGCATCTTCGAAAGGCTCGAATCCGCATTCATAAGGGCGGGTCTTGGCCGGATCGCGCCGACCGGGTCCAAAGAAAAACCCGAGTGAGAGGAGCGCCGTACCGACTACTCCACCGACACCCAAAAACAGAAGGACAGTCAGGTAGTTTGGAAGCATCGAGTGGGCACGGCTTTCAAATCGGTGCCCTATTTTAACCGATGCAGATCGGACCTGCTGTCCGTTTTCTGCTACGGACCATGACCTCCGTCAGGCCCGAGCGATTTTCCTCTGACTGGTGCCGACGGTGAGACTCGAACTCACACGGCTCGCGCCACCGCCCCCTCAAGACGGCGTGTCTACCAATTCCACCACGTCGGCAAGTACTGAAACCAGAGCCCCCACTTCGCCCAGGCGATCAACCTTTTCCGCCCGGAACCGGAAGCGGTTGGGACTTTTTGACGGGGGCCGGAAGCGGTTTCGTTTTCTGGGGTGCCCGGGTCGGATGATGCGCTTTGGCGCTTAAAACCAGTCCCGCACTGGACCCGCTTCCGGTCTGGGTCACATATGTCAGGGCAATGCAGTTCGCAAAAAAAAGTACCGCAGCGACTGCGGTCGTCCGGCTCAGAAAGTTGGCTGCCCCGCGGGCGCCAAATACGGTTCCGGAGGCACCCGCTCCAAATCCGGCTCCTGCATCGGCTCCCTTGCCATGCTGCAACAGGATGATGACCAAAAGCAGGATCGCCAGCACAAACTGAAAAGCAGTCAAGAGTATCAGTAACATAGTGAATCACAGCCCCTCAATGACGAACCCGTATCCCGCGCACCCTCACAGTCACTCCGAGCCATCCCTCAAACCAGCGCACGACAGAGCGCGACCATCGAATCCGCTTCGACTGATGCTCCGCCCACCAAGAACCCATCCACCCCTTCCAGAGTGCCGAGTGCAGCCGCGTTTCCCGCGCCCACACTGCCCCCGTAAAACAGGCGAAACTGGTTGCGCATTGTAGCATCAGACGAAGCCACATGTGCGCGGATGAAAGCTGCGACCGCGAGAATGTTCCCCGCTTCAGCCGGGATTCCGGTCCCGATAGACCAAATTGGCTCATAGGCGATCCAAAGGGTGCTCACGGGTTCCCCGTGCAGGGCTCCTAGGCACTCCAGTTGCCGCGCAAGCACAGGCTCCGTCTGCCCGGCACGTTTCTCCTCGGCCGTCTCCCCAATGCAGACGATCGGGATGAGTCCAGCCTGTGCCGACTGCTCGACTTTAGCGGCCACCATTTGATCAGTCTCCCCGAAGAGCCGGCGGCGTTCGGAGTGACCGACCAGTGCATAACGCGCACCCGCTTCGAAAGCCATGGCAGCCGAAATCTCACCCGTGAAGGACCCCTCCGACTGGGCAGATACATTTTGGACCCCGAGAGCGAGCCTTTCGCCCTGCACATACCCGCGAGCCCGTTCAAGCCAGATCGCAGGTGGACACAAAATGACCTGCATCTGCCCCGAGCGGATCTCCTCGAGGGTTTGAACAGCTTGCACCCAGCGTTCGACATGAGACCCGCTACCGTGGAGTTTCCAGTTGGCGATGAGGATCTTGCGTGGATGGACCGCAGAGGATAAAGAGTTCTGGTTGATGCTCACCGTGAGGCATCCCGCAGTTGTGTCAGCCTTGCAACGAGCTGTGCAGTCGCCTGCTCCAGGCTTCCGGTCTGGCCGCCCTCGACCGTCACGCGGAGAAGCGGTTCCGTACCCGAGGGGCGGATCAGAATCCGGGCGGGAGTACCGAGGAGAAACTTGGCCGTCTTGAGGTCCTGCTCCATCGCCTCGGCGTTCGGCAGTGCGCATTCCCGCGGCCAGGAGACATTGACCGTCTGCTGCGGATAACGGTGCAAGCCTTGCACCAGACTGGACAAGGGACGGGCCTGACGCCAGCTTGCGCGGATGACCTGGAGCGCCGAGATTATCCCGTCGCCCGTGGGCGACAAATCCAGATTGATGAGATGCCCCGAACTCTCACCACCCAGAACCCCTCCTTCGGCTTCGAGGCAGGCCAGGACGTGCCGATCCCCGACTGGGGCACGGCAAAATGCAATCTGGCGTTCGCGGAGCGTTTCCTCAAGTCCCAAGTTCGTCATGACCGTTCCTACGACGGGTCCCGTCAGGCGATTTTCCTCCAACCGGTCACAGGCAAGAATATAGAGCAGAGCGTCGCCGTCTACGACCTGACCCTCGGCATCGACGAGGATCACCCGATCTCCATCGCCATCAAACGCCACACCGAGATCCGCATGGTGGGCCCGAACCGCCTGGGACAGGGCTTCCGGATGAAGCGAGCCCACCTGGTCATTGATGTTGAGCCCGTTGGGATCCACGCCGATGGGAATGACGCGCGCACCCAGTCGCTCAAAAAGGGCGGGCGCGAGCCGGTAGGTCGCGCCATGGGCACAGTCCACACAAATCGTCCAGCCTGAAAGATTCATGTCGGGGGGAACGGAAGCCAGGCAAAACTCGAGGTACCGGTCACTTGCATCATCCAATCGCCGCACCTGACCGAGTGCACTCAGGGAAACGAGTTGCAACGGTTCGCGCAGCCGATCCTCGATTTCCCGCTCGAGGGTATCCGGGAGTTTTCGTCCATCCGGGCCGAAAAACTTGATTCCATTGTCCATGTAGGGGTTATGTGATGCGCTGATCACGATACCGGCTGCCGCACCAATCGCAGTGGTGATGTATGAGACGCCGGGTGTCGGGAACGGACCCAGAAGAAAAACCGAGGCGCCCGCGGCCGAGAGGCCCGACTCGAGAGCGGACTCGAAGAGATATCCTGAGTTGCGTGTATCTTTGCCGATCACGACGCCCCGGTGGGCGTGATCCCGGCCGAGGACACGACCGGCAGCCCATCCGAGTTTCAGTACCCACTCAGGTGTCATCGGAGGCCGTCCGACCTCGCCCCGAATGCCATCGGTGCCAAAAATCCCGCGCCGATCCGATCCTGGTGTCATCTCGAGCCCCCAGCCGGGTAATTCCGCTCCCACCGGTCGTTCAGGCTGCGGCCGGGGACGCACCACGTGCGGCCTCCCAGATCCGGATCACGTCCCGGGTTTCAGCAGCATCGTGTGTGCGGATGAGACGCGCTCCGGATGCGAGTGCGAGACATGCCGCAGCCAGACTGCCGGCGAGACGTTCATTGGGAGGGCGCCCGGTCAGCGCGCCGATCATGGACTTGCGCGACAGTCCGACCATCAGGGGGTATCCGAGACGGGAAAAATGCTCGAGACCCCCGAGGAGCGCCAGATTGTGCAGTTGGGTCTTTCCGAATCCAAAACCGGGGTCGATGGCAATGTCTGCGCGCGTGACACCGGCAACCTGGGCTGCCTCTGCGCGATCCATGAGGTAGCGCGCCACGTCCCCCAGAACATCGTCGTAAACCGGTTGGATCTGCATCGTTCCGGGTTCACCCCGCATGTGCATGAGACAGATTGAAACCTTGAGACGGGCCACTGTCGCGAGCGCGCCGGGATACCTGAATCCCCTCACATCGTTGATGACCCGGGCACCTGCCTCATGGGCAGCCTGCATGATCTCGGGCTGGCTGGTGTCGATCGCGATGGGTACGGGAAGCACCCGGGCGATGCACTCGACCACCGGGATGACCCGCCGCCGTTCCTCCTCAAGTGGAACAGCCTGCGCGCCCGGCCGGGTTGATTCACCACCGATCTCGATGAGATCAGCCCCTTCTCCGGCGAGTTGCATGGCTTGCTCCAAGGCCCGACTGGTATCGACATAGCGACCCCCATCGTAAAAGGAGTCGGGCGTCACATTGAGCACCCCCACAATCCGGGGGTGTACGAGATCGAGGCCCGCCCAGAACAAGCCGCGCACCGGGCTCAGTGCTGGCTCGCGGGACCCCCGATGGTCCCTTCCTTGGCATTGCCGCCTGAAGCAACGGGCACCGCAGTAGCGGGAATGCCACTGCTGCCGGAATCGTTCCAACCCGCCGGGGGACGGGGCGTTTTGCCTGCAAAAATGTCCTGGATCTGTTCGAGATCAATGGTCTCATAACGGACGAGGGCATCCGCCATGAGATCAAGGTGAGCTCTGTGGGCCGTGAGAATCGCCTGCGCCTGTGCATAGTTGCGGTTGATGATGTTGCGCACTTCCTCGTCGATGATGTGGTTGGTCTCATCCGAAACCTGTTTGTGGCGCGATACGGAATGACCCAGGAAGACTTCGCCTTCCTCCTCGCTGTACGCCTGCGGACCGAGCCGGTCCGACAGACCCCACTTGGTGACCATGTTGCGGGCGATTTCAGTAGCCCGCTCAATATCATTCGAGGCGCCAGTTGTGACTTGATCCGGGCCGAAGACGAGTTCCTCGGCCACCCGGCCACCAAAGAGGCTGCAGATCTGGCTGTCCAGCCGCTGTTTACTGTAGCTATACCGATCCGCCTCCGGCAGGAACATGGTGACTCCAAGTGTTCGCCCACGCGGGATAATGCTCACCTTGTACACAGGATCGTGATCGGGAACGTTGAGCCCAACGATCGCATGACCCGCTTCATGGTAGGCCGTGAGCAGTTTTTCCTTGTCGCTCATCACCATCGAACGACGCTCGACACCCATCAGAATCTTGTCTTTCGCCTTTTCGAAATCCGTCATGGCCACGGCCCGCGAGTTCTTCCGTGCCGCAATCAGGGCGGCCTCGTTGACGAGGTTCATAAGATCGGCACCGGAAAATCCAGGCGTTCCGCGGGCAATGATCTCAGGACGGACGTCGTCTCCGATCGGCAGTCGGCGCATGTGAACCCGCACGATCTGTTCGCGGCCGCGGACATCCGGCAAGGGAACGATGACCTGCCGGTCGAACCGTCCAGGCCGCAATAGTGCGGGATCGAGTACGTCAGGACGGTTGGTGGCTGCGATCACGATCACTCCTTCGTTCCCGGAGAAACCGTCCATCTCCACCAGAAGCTGGTTGAGTGTCTGCTCGCGCTCGTCATGCCCACCGCCCAATCCAGCACCCCGGTGGCGACCCACCGCATCGATTTCATCAATGAAGACGATGCAGGGAGCATGTTTTTTGGCCTGCTCGAACATATCGCGGACCCGTGAGGCCCCAACTCCGACGAACATCTCGACAAAATCCGACCCTGAAATGCTGAAAAACGGCACCTTGGCCTCGCCCGCGATCGCCTTGGCAAGGAGTGTCTTGCCAGTTCCGGGCGATCCGACCAGGAGCACACCTCGCGGAATGCGTCCGCCCAGACGCTGGAACTTCCCTGGATCTTTCAGGAATTCGACAATTTCCATGACCTCTTCCTTGGCCTCGTCGACTCCCGCCACATCCGCGAAAGTGATCCGGACCTGATCTTCGGTCATGAGTTTGGCGCGGCTTTTGCCAAACGAGAGTGCACCACGCCCTCCCCCACCCTGCATCATGCTGCGCATGAGCCACCACCACAGCCCGATCAGCAGCACAAAGGGCAGGACATTTTCGAGCAAACTCATGAAAAAGGATGGCTCAGGCGGAGGTTTGGCAACGATCCGAACGTGATCACGTTCCAGCCGATCCAAAAGCGCGGTATTGTTGGTTTCGGGGTTGTAGGTGGCGAAACGCGTTCCCGAACTCAACTGGCCAGTTACCTTGTTCTGCTGGAGGGTCACACCCGTGACGTCATGGCTCTTGACATCACGGACAAACTGGGAAAATGTGATCGATTGGGCTCGCTCGGGGCTTTGTCCGAAATGCATGACAAAGAAAAAGATGGCCGCGATGACCAATCCCCAAAGCAATGCGGTTTTCAGCTGCTCATTCACCGGTATCAACCCTCCGCGTCTTCGCCGCTGATCGGCAGCACCCGGCCCATCATGACGGTTTGAGACCCATCTAGCCTACACCATGCGCCGATTACGCGCCAAAAAATAAAGCTCTGCACTCCGTGCTCGGGAGGCACGGGGTTTCAAAAGCTTGACTCGGGCAAAGTCGCGCGCAAGCGCGGCCCGCATCACCGGGAACTCCGACCCCTGGAAAAACTTGAAGAGGAAGGCCCCTCCTGGCGCAAGCCAGTCCCGCGCCAACTCCAGTGCACACATCCCGAGTTCGAGCATCTTCGCCTGATCAACCGACGGATCTCCTGTGATGTTGGGGGCCATATCGGATAAAACAAGTCCAACTCCGCCCGGTGCAATTCCCAACGTTTGAAGCCTGTTCTCGACGACCGCGGTCTCGCGGAGGTCACATTCGAGGATATCCACTCCCTCAAGCCCAGCCAGGGGCAGCCGATCGATCGCAACCACGCGCCCGGCCGTACCGACCGCCCGGCGTGCATACTGGCTCCAACCGCCGGGAGCCGCTCCGAGGTCGAGGACGACCTGCCCCGTTTTGAAAAGATGCTCCCGCTCGTCCAGTTCGACCAGTTTGTAGCTCGCCCGCGTGCGGTATCCTTCCTGCCTGGCTTGGCGGACATAGGGATCACGCAGGTGCTCGACCATCCAGCGCCGGTCGCGCCGGATGGTCATGACACGCAGGTGAGCGTGGACAGGCCCCAGATTTCGAGCGCCATGATCGCGGTCACCGAGATCACGGACAACGCATGCATCAGGAAGAACCCCATTCCCAACTCGTGCCGGCCACGCGCGAGTACTGCGGTCAGCGGGACCATGCCGATCACCCAAATCCCGGCCAGGATCGCATCCAGACCGAGGACGCCCGCGATCGGGACCGAGCGTCCCTTGAGGATGTGACCCCACAATGGAGACGCGAAGCTGAGGAGCAGGCAAGCCAGGACGAGCCACAGGAACCCGCTCCATCCGAGCACCTCGAAGGTCGGCTGGAGGACCTGCCGCAACAGTGGACCGACCGGAAACCGGCTGATCCAGACTGGCGCGAGGATCACTATCGATCCGTACGATCCGAGAGAGAGCGCTAATGCGATACCGGCCAGTGCCCGGACGGGCACCCTCCTATTCATAGAGTACATTCTGGATTTCGAGATGGAGCACGCCGCCTGGAACCTGGACTTCCACCTCATCGCCCACCTGACGACCGATCAGGGCACGCGCGAGAGGCGAGGTATTCGAAATGCGCGACTGACGGAGATCGGCCTCATCGGCACCCACGATCTCGTAGCGCACCGTCGTACCCTGGTCGACATCCAAGACGATCACGGTCGAACCGAACACGACCCGCCCCTCCGGATGGAGATCCGCCAAATCGATCACATCGGCGTTCGCAAGCCTGTCCTCGATCTCGCGGATCCGTCCCTCCACGAAGCTTTGCTGCTCGCGTGCCGCATGATACTCGGCATTCTCACGCAGATCCCCATGCGCCCTGGCCTCTGCAATCGCCTGGATGATCTTCGGACGCTCCACGCTCTTGAGCGTGCGCAACTCTTCGCGCAATCGCTCCGCGCCACGGCGTGTCATCGGGTATCTTGTTTTCACGGTCTCGTTCAATTGCCCTTGCCTCCACTGAGCCAGTCCCGGATCGGGTGCACTTTGAAATCTTGGGTGTGGCCCCAGGCCGTCAACATGGCGCGGGCCGCCTCGACGCTCGTATAGTACGTGATCTTCTGGTGAATTGCCTCGCGCCGGATTGAGCGGGATTCGAGGATCGCTTCCCGTCCCTGAGTGGTATTCACGATGAGCGCGATCTCCCGGTTGATGATGAGGTCCACGACATGGGGACGGCCTTCCCGGACCTTATTGACCATCGCACAATCAAGGCCAGCGGACCGGAGCGCCTCGGCCGTATGCCGCGTGGCAACCAGCCTGAAGCCACGATCCACCAACCCGCGGGCCAAAATGATGGCCTGGGGCTTATCGGCATCGCGTACCGAGATCAGCGCCACGCCCGAAAAAGGCAGCATCACGCCCGTCGCAAGTTGCGCTTTGGCATAGGCTTCTGCAAAACTTTCCCCATAACCCATGACCTCGCCCGTGGATTTCATCTCCGGACCTAAAATCGGATCGGCGCCCTGAAACTTGATGAAAGGGAAAACCGGCATCTTCACGGCATAGTGCCGGGGCGTCGCGCATTCGCGATATCCCTGCTGCGCAAGACTCACCCCGGCCATCACTCGCGCCGCAATTTTGGCCAACGGCCGCCCCGTCGCCTTCGAGACAAACGGCACGGTGCGGGAGGCGCGGGGGTTCACCTCGATCAGATAAACCTCGTCATCTTGAATCGCAAACTGGACGTTCATGAGACCGCGCACACCGAGCCGTTCGGCCAGGAGGGTCACCTGCTTTTCGAGCGTTTTCTGCAGATCGGGTACAAGTTCATTGGGCGGCAGCGAACAGGCTGAATCGCCGGAATGCACCCCCGCCTGTTCGACATGTTCCATGATGCCACCGATGAGCACCCGCTCGCCGTCAGCCACGATATCGACATCGACCTCGGTTGCGTGATCGAGATACCGGTCGAGGAGAACAGGCATGGCCTGTGGAACCCTTTCCGCCCGCACCATGTACTCCTCCAGTTCGGCCGGTTTGAAAATCACCTCCATGGCGCGCCCTCCGAGGACATAGGAGGGTCGTGCGAGCAGCGGGAATCCAAGGGATTCCGCTGCAACCCGGGCTTCCTGGGCACTGCGCACTGTCCGGTTCGGGGGCTGGGTCAGACCGAGCTCGGCCACGAGTCCCTGAAAGCGTTCGCGGTCTTCCGAGAGATCAATCGAGTCAGCCGGGGTGCCAAGCAGGGGCGCACCCGCAAGGGCCAGAGGAACCGCCAGTTTGAGGGGTGTCTGCCCGCCATACTGCACGATCACACCCTCCGGACGCTCAAGTTCGATAACTGCGAGCACATCCTCTAGCGTCAGGGGTTCGAAATAAAGCCGATCCGCCACATCGTAGTCGGTCGAGACAGTCTCGGGATTGCAGTTCACCATGATGGTCTCAAAGCCATCGGCACGGAGCGCCTGCACAGCGTGTACACAACAGTAATCAAACTCGATCCCCTGCCCGATCCGGTTGGGCCCGCCTCCCAGGATCATGACCTTGCGCCGTGCACTCGGTCGAGCCTCGCATTCCTCCTCATAGGTTGAATAGAGATACGCGGTCTCGGTCGGAAACTCGCCCGCACAGGAATCGACCCGTTTGTAGACCGGCTTGACCCCGGATGCGAGTCGCAGGCTGCGGATGGCGGACTCGTCCACCCGGAGCAGCGTGGCGAGCCGGCTGTCTGAGAATCCGAGCCGCTTGAGCGACCGCAGACGTGTGGGGACAAGCGCCTCAATCCCCTCGCGCCGGAGGGTCTCTTCTTCCTCGACCAACCGCTGGATCTGGTCCAGAAACCAGGGATCGATCGCCGTCAACGCGGCAACCTCAGCAAGGCTCCAGCCGTGACGCAGGGCATCAGCTACATACCAGAGGCGCTCGGGGCCGGGGAAACGCATCTCGTTTTCGAGCCGTTCCCGATCGTCAGGTCCGACTGGTCCTGCTGGGATCCTTTCGTTCAATCCATCGAAACCGGCTTCGAGTCCTCTCAAAGCTTTCTGAAACGATTCGGCAAAACTCCGGCCGATCGCCATGACCTCTCCGACCGCACGCATCTGGGTCGTAAGCCGGTCCGAGGCTTCGGGGAATTTCTCGAAATTAAAGCGGGGAATCTTGGTGACCACATAGTCGATCGTGGGCTCAAACGAGGCGGGAGTCCGGCCACCCGTGATCTCGTTGCGCAACTCGTCCAGGGTATAACCCACGGCAAGCTTGGCCGCAACCCGGGCAATCGGAAATCCCGTCGCTTTGGACGCGAGGGCCGATGAACGCGATACCCTGGGATTCATCTCGATGACCATGATCTCCCCGCTCTTCGGATGGATCGCGAACTGCACGTTCGAGCCGCCCGTATCGACCCCCACTTTGCGGAGAACCGCGATGGCCTGGTCGCGCAATCTTTGTGCTTCCTTGTCCGTGAGTGTCAAAGCCGGTGCCACCGTCACGGAATCCCCGGTATGCACGCCCATCGGATCCACGTTCTCAATGGTGCAGACGATGATGCAGTTGTCGGCCCGGTCGCGCACCACCTCGAGCTCGAACTCCTTCCAGCCGAGCAGGGAAGTTTCGACCAGGATCTCGCCGGTCGGGGACAGGTCCAGTCCCCGCTCGGCAATGGCGATGAACTCGGCCCGGTTATAGGCGATCCCACCCCCGGAACCGCCCAAGGTGAAAGATGGGCGGATCACGGTCGGGAATCCGATCCCAGACTGGATGGCAAGAGCCTCCTCAAACGTATGGGCAAGGGCCGAATGCGGTGTATTGAGACCGATTTCGGTCATCGCCCGCTTGAACCGTTCCCGGTCCTCAGCCACATCAATGGCCTCGCGTGAAGCGCCAATCAGTTCGACCCCGGCCTGTTCGAGCACGCCTTCCCGCACCAGATCGAGTGCGGCATTGAGCGCGGTCTGCCCTCCCATGGTGGGCAACAGCGCATCGGGACGCTCGCGTTCGATGATCTGCGCGATCGATTGCCACTGGATGGGTTCGATATAGATCTCATCCGCCATCTCGGGGTCGGTCATGATGGTCGCGGGATTCGAGTTGACGAGGATCACCCGGTAGCCCTCCTCCCTGAGGGCCTTGAGCGCCTGGGTACCGGAATAATCGAACTCCGAGGCCTGACCGATCACGATCGGTCCGGCACCGATGACCAGGATGCTCTCTAGATCTTCACGTCTCGGCACGGAATGCTCCGGAATCCATATTGCGGCTGCGCTGCGCGGTATGCGCCTGCATGAGGCGGAGAAAACGGTCGAAAAGACCGGCAGCGTCATGCGGGCCGGGGCTCGCCTCCGGATGCCCCTGAAAACCAAGTGCAGGAACATCCATCCTTTCGATACCCTGGAGTGACCCGTCGAAGAGCGAGCGGTGTGTGGGCACCAGGTTGGCGGGCAGATCCGTCTCATCGACCGCAAAGCCATGGTTCTGGCTCGTGATCCAGACCCGCCCGGTTGCCAGTTCCAATACGGGGTGATTCGCACCGTGGTGGCCGAATTTCATCTTGCGGGTTCGCGCACCGGATGCAAGCGCCAGCAGTTGATGTCCAAGACAGATGCCGAAAAACGGTACCCTCCGGTCCAGCCAAGCCTGGGCCTGGGCGATGGCATCCGTCATCGCCTCGGGATCGCCCGGCCCATTCGAAAAAAGGACGCCATCGGGACGAAGCGAATCGACCAGCTGTTCAACCCTGGTTGAGGCGGGAACGGTCGTGACCCGGCACCCGGTCTCCACGAGCAATCTCAGGATGTTGCGTTTGACCCCGAAATCGTAGACCACCACATGGAGTCCATTCCCGCGGGATCGCTTGTCCAAAGCCCGTGCTTCACCCGGAAACGAGCTCCCTTCCACCCACGGGGCTTGCTCGGCCACGCTGACATTTTCCGAGAGGTCGCATCCCGCCATGGCAGGCACTCCTCGCGCCTCCCGAATGGCACGTTCGTGATCCTGGAGCGCGTCGGGTCCGGCCAGGATGCAGCCATTCTGGGCACCCCGGTCGCGCAGATGCCGGGTGAGTTTGCGGGTATCCACTTCGGCGATAGCGACGATTCCCCGGATCTCGAGAAAACGCGCGAGCGTGATCTCGGAACGCCAACTGCTGGCCACGGGACTTGCGTTCCGCATGATGAGCCCGGCGGTCGCAGGAGCCGCGCTTTCGCAGTCGGCGGCATTCGTGCCGACATTGCCGACATGCGGTGTGGTAAGCACCACAAGCTGGCCATAGTAGGAGGGGTCGGTGAGAATTTCTTGATAACCGGTGAGCGCGGTATTGAAAACCACCTCGCCCGTACGGATCCCCGCCCGGCCAATGGAGACACCCTCGAACACGGTTCCGTCTGCCAGGGCGAGGAGTGCGGGATCAGCCATCAAGTATCAATAGTTGTCGTCACCAGGTCCGCGTACAGGCCAAGACAGCTGTTTGCGGGTATCGATTGAGCTTCAAGACCAAGAGGCAACTCTAGCAAGCGCTAGGGCTGCAATTTAACACACTGACCCTCCCCGCGGCTACAGCCGGTGGAGTCCGGGTGCCAATCGCAGGGGTTTTCCGGCTGCGTGCCATCAGGGCACACATACTGCATTCTCGTCACTCGCCATCGGATCGAGATTCATGCCTTCGTGGCGATTACGGCCGGCGAGTGGCCACCAACATCCATCATCTCCACTGTGGTCTCGACCGTATGGAACCCCGCCTGGCACAGCCATTCGGTGTATTCGGCGAGCGTATAGGTGCCGCCTTCCTCGGTTGCGAGCAACATATTGAGGGCAAAAAATAAGGGGAACTCCGGTCCTGTGCGCGCGTCGTTGGGTAACATGTCCACGATCACGATCCGCCCGCCTGGCCGCAACGCCGCGTGAAGCCTGCGAAACAGATCGCGCGAGGAAGCTTCGCCCTCCGAGTGCACAATGTTTCCGAGGAGAGCTAAGTCAAAGCGATCGCGGCCAAAATCCACTTCTCTAAGATTTCCCGGCAGGAACTCATAGCGGTCCCCTACCCCCTGCTGGCGCACATACTGGCGGGTCAGATCCAGCACGGCTGGGAAGCCCTGGGCGACGAACCGCGCTTCCGGATCGGCTTCGCATACCGCGATGCCCCACACGCCCGAGCCGCAGGCGACGTCAATCCCGCGCAGGCCTTTGCGACCCGCCGTCAATCGGCGCGCCAGCGTCTGCGCCTTGTCCCGGTTCTGAATATGGAGCGAACGCACCAGTGTGGGGAAGAACTCCTCGGCCTTTTGCTGCTGATTCACCGCCATCTGAGGCCGTCCCGTGCGCACCGCATCCGCCAGTTTCCCCCACATTTCCCACAACCGGTCCGCTTCCCACATGTTGACACAGGGGGCTGACGTGCCGGGACAAGGGTCAGGCTGGATGTTGAGGGTTGAGGGGAAGAGGTCTGCCTCCGGTGTATCGTGGGTTACGCCCCATGGGGCGCCTATCCACACGCAGAGCGCCCGAGGGCGACTCTCTGCAGCAGTCAGAGGAGGCAGACCATGAGTAAGACTATCACTTCCTTCGTAGGGTTGGACGCGCACGCCGATTCGATCGCGATCGGGGTCGCGCCGAGCGGGCGGCAGGAGCCGCACTTTGTCGGGACCGTGTCCCCGCAGTGGGGATCGCTGTCGAAGGCGCTGAGTCGGTTGGGCCAGCCCGAAGCGCTCGAGATCGTCTACGAGGCAGGTCCCTGCGGGTACACCCTGGCGCGCCAGCTCGAGGCGCACGGTTACGCTTGTCGGGTGATCGCCCCGTCGAAGGTCGCGCGCCGGCCAGGGGATCGGATCAAGACCGACCGGCGTGACGCGCTGCTGCTGGCGCGGGCCGCGCGCGCCGGGGAGCTCGTGAGCGTCACGATCCCCGATGAGCGGGATGAGGTGATTCGCGACCTCTGCCGTGCCCGGGAGGATGCCGTGCGAGCCCGGCTGAAGGCGCGCCAACAGCTCAAGGCGATGCTGCTGCGCCATGGGCGTCGCTACGGCGGCCGCTCGTCCTGGACCGAAGCGCATGAGCGCTACCTGGCCGCGGTGAGCTTTACCCAGCCCGCGCAGGACATCGCCTTCGCTGAGTATCGCAGCGCCGTGCGCGAGGCTCACGAGCGGGTCGAACGCCTCACCGAGTCGATGCGTGCGCAGCTCGAACACTGGCGCATGCGCCCGGTAGTCGAGGCGCTCATGACGCTGCGGGGCATCGACATGGTAGCGGCCATGACGGTGGTCGCCGAGATCGGGGATTTCACCCGCTTGGCGCGCCCGCGCGAGCTGATGGGGTTTCTCGGGCTGGTGCCCTCGGAATACTCCAGTGGTCCCAAGCGTACGCAGGGGGAGATCACCAAGACCGGCAACAGCCACGTGCGGCGCGTGCGGGTGGAGGCGGCCTGGAATTATCGCTTCCCGGCGCGCCAGATCGCTTGGAAGGCACAGTTGCGCCTCGCCCAGCGCTACCGGCATCTCTCGGCCCGCAAGCTCGCCCTCAACAAGATCTGCGTCGCCATCGCGCGTGAGCTCTCGGGCTTCATCTGGGACATCGCCCGCCAGGTCAAGCCATCGAGCACCTGAGAGGTTGTCTCATCGCCATCGAATCGGAGGTAACACACAACCCAGCATCACCCACACAACCCACACCGACAACGCACGGGTCACGCGACGCCGGAGCACCGATGAGGGGAATCCTCGGCTGGGCTATGTGGGCATCCGCGTGATGATCCCCGATAGTAGAGCGAGGCAACCCCGCGACGGACGAATGAAATGCCGGTAACCAATCCGCGGATATGAGCCTGATCATCGTCGCCAACTTCTGCTCTCGCGTCGCGTGACCCTTGCGCTGTTGATTCCGAAAGGTTCGCAAATTGAGGCACGAAATCCGTGAGACAGACCTATGGGGGCTTGACAGGGGTCAGGCCATATGAGCCCAGATAGTCCGGGCTCTCGCGTACCAGATAGCGCCGGCTCAGCGGAGTCAAGCCATAGGCGTCGGCTTGTTTTTCTACCAGCCCGAGCCCCGCCAGAGCATTGAGCAGCATGGCAGCTCCCCGTAGCGAACAGCCGGTATGTTCGGCCACGGCTTTGGCCTTCTGACTGCCTCCGGCCAGTGCGGAAAAAACCTCAACTGCAGCGCCGCGCTCGACACGCGCTCCCCGGCAAAAGAAAAACTGAGATTGAGCAGCGCATCGGTAGTATCCATTTTTCCGCCTCTGTCAAATTCAGGGTGGGCACCCATCATGGATAGAATACCGCCGGTGAACTTAATGAGGAGTGGCAGTGATACCGGGTCGGTTACGCCTCTTGGCGGACAGGCCATAGCCGACGAAAATCGGAGGGGTCAGCTCGCCTGCAGGAATACGAATGCCCGATGGATCCCGCAACAAACCTGCTCAACCCTTGTGCCGCTTCTCGATTTCCTTGCGCAAGCGTTCGATCTCACGCCGTCTGGCTTCGGGCGTACCCCATTTCGGTGGGTCACTCTCACGCCGCTGTTCCGCCGCCCCCTGCGCCGCGCGTTCCTCAGCTTGCCGTTTTTCCCGCTCACGAACCTCGGCCTCCCGACGCGCAATGGCGCGCTCGGCAGCAATTGGAATCGTGCGCACCGGGAGGCTGGCCATCGCCAAATATTGGTCGATGGAGCCCCAGACCAGATCCCAAGCAGACTCCCCGATAAATGGAAGATTGAGCGCCTGGAACACCGGTACCCAGACATCCGTATCGGCCTGTTTGCGGCGTACCGAAAGTCTGGGATTGAACTGATACCAGCCCTGCGCGACGCGCACAAACAAGGCACGGTTGTAGGCATAGTCACGGTCGACTTCGTTGCGCGATAGCACCGAGGAAAGATACGGCCGCTTGTTGCGTTCCGGCCGGACCACATTAGCGGGCAGAGTCTCCCACGCCTCGAGAATCGTCCGCGTCTCGAAAGCGCCATGGGGCCGCCGCTGCCGATGCGTGAAGCGTGATTTGAAAAGTGTCCACATCGTCTGGAAGACGAAATATTCCGAGAGCTGGCGGTCTATGCGCACCATCCGCTCCCCTGTGTTAACGTCGACCACGCTCGGGGCGAGCAAATCAAACAGCGCGGCGAATGGGCCGCGGGCAAATGCCGCATCGCGGAAGGCCTCGCGCATCGCCCAGTGCAGTGCGTTGAAGCCGTAGTGATCGACCACCTCGCGATCGGCGCCACGCTCCAACAGCGCCTCGGCGAGTGGCACATTGCCGGCGGCAGCCGCGGCCATCAGCGGCGTCTGGTTCATCGGCAGGCGGTGGTCGATTCCGTACTGATCGCACTGATGCAAAATATCCTTGAAGTGCTTGGCGAAATACTGACTGTAGCTCTTGCGCCCCAAGGTGGCGCGTTGCTGCGGAAATGAGCTCGCCATGTCAAACTTTACCTCCTGTGCCAACCAGGCGGCTAACGCCGGCTCGTCGTGGCAAGTGGCATACTCGTAGAGTTGCAGCCGGTGTTTGCTGCCCGGTGCCTGTTCGCGAAACACCTTGAGCAGCAGCGCCGTGACTTTTAACTCGTCGAACACCGGCCACGGGACGGGCGTCTGCCTGAGAATGTTGCGGCGAATCGCCTCGACCTGCTCCTTTTTGCCTTGCAGTTCGAGCTTGCGCGCTTCACGCTGCCAGTCTTCGGCCGTCGATTGTTTTGCCTCGACCGTCATCGGCCCACCCAGCGCCAGATCGAGCAGCCCAAACAGGGGATGCGAGGTATCCGATTCGATGATGTAGAGGTTCCTGGTGGCTCGCGTCAGCGCCACGTAGAACGCGTTGACAAAGAACTTATAGACCTCGAGCGACTTGTCGCTCTTGTCTTTTGCCCGTCGGTAATCAAGCGTGTCAGTCACCAGATCCCGCTTCGAGACCCCCTCTCCGATTGCGGCAAATTCAGCGCGGTGATCGGAGACGAGGCGATAGAGCACGATATTCTCGTACTCGAGCCCCTTGGCCTCGTGGATGGAAAAAAGCAAGGGCGTCGAAAAGTACCTGCGCGCCTCAACCTTGTCCTCGTCACGCATCACCAGCACTGCGAACTGAGTGGATTGACGGATCCTGAGGTCCAGTTCTTTCTTGACGTCATCCTTGTCGGACATGAGTCCCACCTGCCCGGCTGCGCCGCCGACCGCTTTCACGAGAAAGTTGCTTTCGCGGTCGATCGAGCCGAAGCGCCGCTGCTTGATCTTGAGGAGCTGGTTAGCGACGCGGGTCGCTTCCTGCCCGTTGCGGAAGTTAGCAGTGAGCACCTGCAGTTCCTGACGTTCCGCCAGTTGCGGGTCGTTCCAGAAAAGAGCCTTCACCTTCGCCCAGGAGAAGAAGTTGGGATGGACAATCTGGTTAGAATCGCCACACAACAGGAAATGGCCGGGCTTCCTGAGCGTCTTCAGAACGAGCGCCAGCTGGACGGCTGTAACATCCTGCACCTCGTCGATGACGACAAAATCATAGCGGGGCGCCGCCCGACCTTGCCATTCCTGGGAAACCAGATTGAGGTCAAAAAGACCCGCTTCGCCGAGCCAGAAACGATATTTCTCGAACAGTTCGTAGAGCGCGTCCCGGCGACTTTCGGGGAAAATGGATTGGCGTACACCGAGCGCCCGATAGTCATCCCGCGATAGCACACCGTCGGCCCCGGCGGTGATCACGCCGCGGATTTCCTCAAATGCCTGGTGGCCCTCGATGCCCCTGAAAGCCTGCCGCATCCGCGCAAACCAACCGGAAAAATCACGCCAAGTGGCCTCTCGCCCTGCCGGTACCCGAAGGGATTCGACAAACTCACGGTAGGAAAGGAATACGGCCTCCTGCCCCGGATGTTCGAAACCGTTGGCGTAATAGAGATCGCGAGCGTTCTGGGCAAGGTATGCGGAAAGGGTGACGTAAAGCACTTCCCCTTCTATGTGCTTCAGCTTCTCCAGGGTCAACGCCGTTTTCCCGCTACCGGCGCTGCCTGCCACGATCATTGGAGGTGGCTGGCGATAGATGGCCTCCTGCGCGTCATCGAAGGAAATCGGCTTGTCGAGCAGGTGAATGACGGTGCGTTCCGGATGCAGATAACGTAATGGTTGCGCTCCCTGGAGAGCCTCGGCAACATCGCCGTCCGTAATCTTTGATTCGTCGATCACGGCCCCGCGCAAAAAGCGCGACTTATCATAGTTGTGATTGACGATGACCTCCAGCATCAGGGCACAGACCTCATCGCCATGACGCACGAGAGAGAACAGCAACCGGTCGGACTCGTTGAGCCTGGCGCGGTAGAACTTGCCATGGCTCAGATTGGCAAGCTTTTTGACTTGCGCAACGCCAAAGTCGCCGCGAGCGATGGCGTCGATCACCTTGCGATAGGCGTCCGTGACACGGGACGTATCAAGGTCGATGTACTCAAGGATCTTCATTGTAACGTCCGCCCTTCGGAACTTTATGGGCCGGTAGGTGCCCTCACCCCCGCCGCAGTGCCGACCCCATGCCAGATATCGCAAAACATCCGGATCCGAATTATCATCCCGGCGGCAGATACAGCGTCAAAGAAAGGTGGGGCAGCACAAGAGGTGAATCCGAAGTGCTCGTAGAATGATGAGGCCGCCACCTCTTCCTTCGCGTGCAGACAACGGCCCAGCCAAGCCGAGAAGAAGCTTACCAAGTCCTGCGCCCCGGCGTTCCCGATGAATGGCAAAACTCCCCATTCGGAAGCATGGAACCGAAGGATTACCGGTCCGAAACAATCGAACTGATCCTAGGCCCCGTACGCACGATCTGGTTTTGTTCGTCCACATACACCCGCTGCGGATGAAAATCCCGGGCCTCGGATTCGGAGGTGACCGCATAGGCGGCGATGATGACGATGTCGCCTACATGGGCTTTGTGAGCGGCGGCGCCGTTGAGCGAGATGGTGCCATTTCCTGGACTCGCCAAAATGGCATAGGTCACCAAGCGCTCGCCATTCGTGACGTTATAGATATGCACCTGCTCGAACTCCCGGATGTTTGCAGCTTCGAGGAGGAGACGATCAATGGCGCAGGACCCCTCGTAGTCCAGGTGTACTTCACTCACCCGGGCACGGTGGATTTTGGACTTGAGGACGGTAATCTGCATAAATCAACCGAGGATTGAGTGTCGTATTGTACCCGCGATGACCCCCGTCACGCCGCCTTCCACCCGATGTTGTCTATCAACCGAGTTGCTCCAAGACGGGCAGCGCCCAGAATCCGGTACGCTGCCGGAATTGCAACGGGATCCGGTTCCGCGAGCGTCTCCTCAGCCCGGATCGCAACATAATCCGGCACGAACCCGGATCTTTCAAGGCGTGCCCACGCTTCCCGCTCGAGCACCGAGAAATCGCGCCGGCCTGTTTCGAGTGCATCCGCAACCGTCTCCAGTGTCCGATACAGGATGGGGGCCCGCTTTCGCTCTTCGGCCGAAAGATACTGGTTGCGTGAACTCAAGGCCAACCCATCGGCATCCCGGACCGTCGGGACCCGTTCGATCGCGACCGGGAGACGCAAGTCGGATACGAGGCGACGAATCAGGACACACTGCTGATAATCTTTCTCACCGAAGACCATCACCACGGGCTGGATCGCGAAAAGAAGCCGGAGCACTACAGAGGCCACACCGGCAAAATGCCCGGGACGGGAGGCTCCGCAAAGGATTTCCGAAAGACCGGGTACCTCGATGCGAATGGCTCGATCGATCCCGAGCGGGTAGAGGTCAGCCACTTCGGGGACATACACAAGATCGACTCCGAGGGGTTTGAGCCCCACGAGGTCCGCGTCGAGCGTCCGGGGATAGTGCAGATAGTCCTCGTTCGGGCCAAATTGGGTGGGGTTGACGAAGATGCTCACGACGACCCTGTGCGCGAGCGCGCGAGCGCGCGCGACCAGACGGTGATGGCCGGCGTGAAGGTTTCCCATCGTGGGGACGAACGCGACCGGCTCCTCCAGCCGGCGCCAGTCCGACAGGATCTCGTCGAGATGACCCCGCTCCCGGACCAGAATCGGTTGTCTCATTCGAACCCGTGCTCGGGCTGCGGATAGTTTCCGGATCGGACTGCTTCGGCATAGGCCACCACAGCTTCTGCGATCGAACGTCCCCCTGAGAGAAACGTCTCGGCGAAGCGGGGGCGCACCCCCCCACCGAGCCCGAGAATGTCGTAGAGGACCAGGATCTGTCCATCCACGGTGGGGCCCGCCCCGATTCCGATCACCGGGACACGGGCCGCCTCGGTGATCCGGGTGGCGAGCGGCGTCGGCACACATTCGAGCAGCAGGAGGTCGGCTCCCGCCGCTTCGAGCTGCTTCGCATCCTCGACCATGCGGTTTGCTTCCGCCTCGGAGCGGCCGGCCACCCGGAACCCTCCGATTTTGTGCTGCGACTGGGGCCTCAACCCCAAGTGGGCGCAAACCGGGATCCCCTGACCCGCCAGGGCTTCGACGATCATGGCCTGAGTGGCGTTGCCTTCGAGCTTGACCATATGCGCCCCGCCTTCCCGGAGCAGTCGTCCGGCATTGAGCAGGGCGGTTTGGGGATCGCAATAACTCAAAAAAGGGAGATCGGCCACGAGCAAGGCCCGTTTGAGACCCCGGGCCACGAGTTGCGTGTGATAAACCATGTGGTCGATCGTCACAGGAATCGTGCTCGCATGGCCCTGGATGACCATGCCGAGAGAATCACCCACGAGGACAAGATCGACTCCAGAAGCATCCAGTACGGCGGCAAAGCTCGCGTCGTAGGCCGTGAGGCAGACGATTTTCTGCCGGTTTTTTTTGAGCCGTCGCAGGGTCACCAACGTGACGGGCGCGGCGTCCGCGGAAGAGGCAGGCTGCGCGTAGATATCAGTCATGCCGAACTCACCGGTGAGGGGGGTGCTGCGCGGGGGTTGAAGAAGTGCCGACCCGCCCGCGTACGGGCGATCTCGGCCAGAAGATTCGCGTAATCCTCTTCACGCTCAATGGGATTGATCTCGCTCGCGTTCACGATCAGGATCGGCGAGTCGTCATAGTGATGGAAAAACTGGGTATAGGCAGACACCACCTGCTCGAGATAGTCGCGGCGCATGAACTGTTCATAGGCAATCCCGCGTCGGGCGATGCGGCGCGCGAGGACATCCGTCGACGCCTGAAGGCCAATGACGAGATCCGGAACGGGAAGATCGACCGCAAGCCGCTCGTATACCTGGTCATAGAGAGCGAGTTCGTCTCGTTCGAGCGTAATCTGGGCAAAAATCCGGTCTTTCGCGAACAGGTAATCTCCGATCCTGAGCGGCTGGAACAGTTCGCCCTGTTTGAGTTCTGCGAGTGCCCGCGCCCGCTGGAAAAGAAAATAAAGCTGGGTCGGCAAGGCCGTATGGCGCGGATCGCGGTAGAAACGTTCGAGAAAGGGGTTATCGTCTGCCTGCTCAAGCAGGGGCTGGCCATTGAAACTCTCAGCCAGTTTGAGGGCGAGGGTGGTTTTGCCCACGCCGATCGGCCCATCTATCACGATATAGCGGGCATTAGCGAGTTTGGGAGTCTGTGAATGGGATGCATTCAAGTGGGTGGTTTCCGCATCGTGTGACCAGATCCGAGACCAGCCCGATCCCCGGCACATTGAGATCGGGGGCCAGTTCCAAGAGAGGATAAAGCACAAATGCGCGCTCTGCCAGACCCGGGTGAGGTAGGGTGAGTCGTTCGCTCTCAAACCGCCGGTCTGCATAGACCAAAAGATCGAAATCGATGGTTCGGGGCCCCCAATGGACACCCCGGGTGCGCCCCAGGGCCGCCTCGATCCCTTGACAGGTCGCCAGCAACTCGAACGGGTCCAGCGCGGCCTGGATCTCAATCACGGCGTTCCAGTAATCCGGCTGCGCGGAACCATCCATCGGCGGCGTGCGATAGAGCGAGGAGCGACGCCTCAAGAGGATCCCGGGTACATCTGCCACGATCTCGACCGCTCGCCTGATCTGTTCCGGCGGGTCCTTGAGATTGCTGCCGAGGCCGAGATAGATGCCCGATACGGGGAGCATGGATCCGGCTGGGTCAACTCGCCCGTGGCGGCCGACGGCGCGGGCGACGCGGGCGGCGGGATGGCTGCGGGTCCCCGTCGCCGGCTTCCACGGTCGGAGACGATTCAGAGAAAACCTGCCAGTCGGTCCAGAGCGTGTGCGGTGCTTCTCCCGATTCGACCCGGAGCCTCAGAAAATCGAGACTCGCCTTGAAATCGGGATGCGTGAGGAGCCGCGCAGCCGATGGGACCGAGACACCCCGCTCGAGACGCACCTGGTTCACGATCAGGGATTCGACCTGCTCCAGGATCCGGCGTGGGATGGCGACATGTTTCTGCTGTTCGCGCATGAGCGTTGCAAGCGCGCGGTGCATAGCGGCGAGCGTTTCCATTCCCTCTTTCTCATGCCATTCGACATACTGCCGGGTCGCAGCCCAGAGGAATGCCGTGACCAGGGTGACCAGTGAGGGGGCCCTCCCCATCCGGATGTGTGTGTCCGCCTCTGCGAGCGCATGGGCAATCAGTGCCCGAACCGTCTCCGCCTTTTCCGAGACCAGCATCTCCTGGGTCCAGGGGAACAGCGGTTTCAAAAGCCGATGTTCGAGGAGGCCCTGGAAACTATTCTGGGCTTGGCCCAAAAGAAAAATCTTGGTGATCTCATCGAAGAGACGGGCCGGAGGCACCGTCGCCAGTAATGGCGCCAGATGGCGCATCGGTTCGGAGGTTTCCGAATCGATGCAAAATCCGGTCTTCGCCTCAAAACGGACAGCACGCAGCATCCGTACCGGATCTTCCCGATACCGGTTCTCGGGTACTCCGATCAGGCGGATCACCCGGCCCCTGATATCCGCATAACCTCCGACCCAATCGCGGATGGTTTCGCTCTGAGGGTCGAAGTAGAGCGCATTGATCGTAAAGTCCCGGCGTACGGCATCCTGTTGTTCAGTTCCATAAACGTTATCGCGCAGCAGGCGTCCGGCAGCTGAAAGTTCCAGGTTCGCATGGGCGTGACCCGCTGTGGGCGTCCCGCTCCGGAAGGTCGCGACTTCGACGATTTCAGATCCGAAATAGATGTGAACCAGGCGGAACCGGCGTCCGATGATGCGACTTCTGCGAAACAGACGTCGCACCTGTTCCGGCCGTGCGCATGTGGCCACATCAAAATCCTTGGGCGGGATCCCGATAAGCAGGTCCCGCACACCCCCACCCACGATGTAGGCGGGATAGCCCTGATCCGCGAGCCGGTCCACCACAAAGCGTGACGCATCCGAGAACTGCCCCCTGGACAGGTGATGATCCGTAACGGGAATGATGTGCGGTTCGGGTTCGGAGCCGGGTTCTTGTTCGAGCACTTCAGCCTTAAGCTTTGTTTCACGGCTATAATAACAAGTTCCCGCCTCCAACCGGTGATCCGGTTACTGCTCCCTTCGTCTAGAGGCCCAGGACGTCGCCCTCTCACGGCGAAAACAGGGGTTCGAATCCCCTAGGGAGCGCCATAAAATCAATCACCTAGAGCGATTCTCTCCGTCCGGGTGAAGCACCCGGATCCCTGCTCAGACCCGCGAGGCAGTCGGCTTTCCAAGGGCAAGCGACCGAGACCGGGTTTCACCTGCGCAATTGACAGGCTATCATTCTCAGGTTCCCCCCGCATCCCTCGTCCATGACCCATGTGGTGACCGAACCTTGTATCCGCTGCCGATACACCGACTGTGTGGAAAGCTGCCCAGTCGACTGTTTCCACGCCGGACCCCGTTTTGTCGCAATCGACCCGGATCTTTGCATCGATTGCGCCCTCTGTGTCCCCGCCTGTCCGGTTCACGCCATCAAGCATGCGGACGAACTCCTTCAAACCGAGCAGGACTTTCTCGCCCTGAACAGAAGTCTCGCCCAGAGCTGGCCCGTACTGGCCCATTCGTTGCCACCGCCTGCCGATGCGGATCTCTGGCGTGAGGTGACGGACAAACGCCGCTGGCTGGCCTCCGAAGAGATACCGCCCCCCGGATGAACGTTTCACCCATCGCGAACCGCCTGTCTCGGGAAACCAGTCCCTATCTCGTCGAGCACGCCGGAAACCCCGTCGACTGGTACCCGTTTGGGGCCGAAGCACTCGACCGGGCACGCCTGGAACACAAACCCATCCTCCTTTCGATCGGATATCTGGCCTGTCACTGGTGCCACATCATGGCCAGAGAATCCTTTGAAGACGAGACCATCGCAGCACTGATGAACCGGCTCTATGTCAACATCAAGGTCGACCGGGAAGAACGCCCGGATCTCGACCAGGTCTACCAGCTTGCGCATTCCGTCCTGACCGGGCGCCCGGGAGGCTGGCCGCTCACGGTCTTTCTGGAACCCGGTGAGCTCACTCCATTTTTCGCAGGAACCTATTTTCCGAAGGTGGCCCGCTTCGGGCTGCCGGGCTTTCCGGATGTCCTCATCCGGGTCGAGGAGTATTTCCGCTCCTCCGGATCCGAACGCGAGGGGGTATCGCAAAGAGTTCGGGAGATTCTTCAGTCGATCGCACGGAGCGACCCGGACGCTCGCGGGGGGGACACACGCGATCCCGCCCTGCTCGGTCTCGCCTCCCTCACGCAAAGTTTCGATGCGCGTTGGGGCGGATTCGGTCCCGCACCCAAGTTCCCGCACGCGAGCGCCCTTTCGTTCCTTCTCGAAACCGGACACTCAGCGGGCCCATCGACAAATCGGGAACCCTCTCCGCAGACGCTCCTCACGACCACGCTCACCCGAATGGCCGAGGGCGGCATCTACGACCCGATTGGGGGAGGATTTTTCCGCTACAGCGTGGATGAGCAATGGGCCATTCCGCATTTCGAGAAGATGCTTTACGACAATGCCCTCCTCCTGCCCATCTACGCCGAAGCCTGGAGACAGACCGGTTCAATACACTACCGGAGAGTGGCCGAGGAGACCGCCCAGTGGATTCTCGAGACGATGTGTGCGCCCGAGGGCGGATTTTATTCGAGCCTCGATGCCGACTCCGATTCAGGCGAGGGAGGCTACTACCTTTGGGATGCCCGGGCCGTCGAGGGGCTCCTCACGGCCGAGGAGTGGCGCTTGATCGCTCCTCATTACGGCCTGAACGCTCCCGCCAACTTCGAGGGACACTGGCATCTTTCCATCCGTGAGACGGCAGCCGATCTTGGCACCCGTCTGGGGCTCGAGGAGAACATCGTGGAAGCAAGGCTCCACTCCGGTCGGGAGAAACTTCAAAACGCCCGCACAGAACGTACGCCACCGCGCATCGACCGCAAGATTCTCGCATCGACCAACGGCCTCATGATCGCCGGACTGAGCCGCGCGGGACGGCTCATGGGCCAGGAGCACTGGATCGATGCGGCGGCTCGGGCCGCCGATTTCCTTGCGAACCGGCTCGTCTCATCCGGACGGCTTCAAAGCAGTTACTGTTCGGGGATTGCGCGTGGCCCCGCCTTTCTGCACGATCATGCTTTTTTGCTCACAGGACTCCTGGAACTCGTCCAGGCACGCTGGCAGTCCACCTGGTACGAATGGAGTCTCGACATCGCAGAAGCCCTGCTCGAGCGCTTCGAGGATCGGGACCGGGGCGGATTCTGGTTTACGGCCGACGATCAGCCGGTGTCCCTCATGCGTCCCAAAATCTGGGGCGACGATGCGACCCCTGCGGCCAACGCCCTGGCCGCACGGGCACTCGCGCTGTTAGGACATCTCTCGGGAGTCAGTCGCTATCTTGAAGCAGCCACACGGACGATTGACGCCGGCCGACCCCACTTCGAATCCGCCCCGGGTTCCCATCTCGCGCTGATCACGAGCGCCCAGGCACTCAGCCAACCCGGGTGTTCCATGATTCTGCGCGGAGATCCGCAAGCGCTTCCCCGTTGGCAATCATCCATCCAGGCCTCTGTGGCTTTCGGCTACAACCTTTATGCCATCCCGTCCGAAGCGGAGTTCAGCGCGGGTTTGCTCAGCCACTGCGTGCCCCGGGGACCGGCCTGTCTTTATGTCTGCACCGGAACCCAATGTTCGAAACCCATCACCTCCCTCGCATCCCTGAACACCTTTCTCGTGGAGTGTGCGCGGGAGTGAACCGGCCGCTCCGGATTGAGGGCATGCAGCTTGTCAAAAGCTCAAGCGGTCACTAGACTAGGCACATCCCGAATGGCATTGGATCCCCCGGTGTACCTTTCCTGTGCGACCGGACGGCTTGAGTGTGTGATCTCCGGCTGCGATCCGAACCGGTTTGGGGCCGAACCGATCGCACTCCCTCCGGTAAAACCGACAATCGTGACGACCCACCGCAATACGCAACCGAGACACGAGACTGCCTTTGACCCGGAACCCTACCTCCTTTGTGAGTCATGGCCGCGCCTGAACGGGATCGCCTTAAGGAGCGTTCGTTGAGTGTTCCCGAATCCGGACCGCCAATGGGTGATTCGACCCTTCCTTGGAGCTTCCATCTCAAAACCTTTCTCGCAGTTCTCGGCCCTGGGCTGATCGTCATGCTGGCCGACACCGACGTCGGCAGCATCATCACAGCCGCACAAAGTGGTGCTCAGTGGGGTTACCAGCTGCTATCGCTCCAGATCCTCCTGATCCCGATTCTCTACATCGCCCAGGAACTCACGGTACGGCTGGGGATATTTACGGGCAAGGGGCATGGCGAACTCATCCGCTCGCAGTTCGGTCCCATGTGGGCTTGGATCTCGGTCGGGGGTCTCGTTCTGGCCAGCATTGGCGCACTTCTGACCGAGTTTTCCGGGGTGGCGAGTGTGGCTTCGCTCTTTGGCATCCCCCGTTTCTGGGGGCTCGGCTTGGTCATTGCCTTTCTCCTGATCGTCGTCTGGACCGGAACCTACCGGCGCGTCGAACGGATCGCTATCGCTTTGGGACTTTTTGAACTCGTCTTTTTCGCGATCGCCATCGCGGCCCATCCGGATTTGGGTGCCATGGGAACCCAGATGATGACCTTTCCAGTCACGCATATCAGCTTTCTCGTGCTCGTATCCGCCAACATCGGTGCGGTGATCATGCCCTGGATGATCTTCTACCAACAGTCGGCGGTTACGGACAAGGGCCTCCGACCGGAACATTATCAGCACGCACGCTGGGATACAGCCATTGGAGCGCTCGTGACGCAACTCATCATGGCTGCAGTCCTCATCGCGACGGCTGCCACGATCGGAACGACCGATCCCCATGTCCCACTCAATACCGTGGGCCAGGTCTCCCATGTCTTGACCCCCTTCCTCGGCCCCCTGCTTGGCAAGGTGATCTATAGCCTCGGGATTCTCGGAGCGGCCGCGGTGGCCGCCATCGTGGTCTCACTGGCCGTAGCCTGGAGCGTGGGCGAAGTCACGGGCTACCGGCATTCCCTGGAGCTCGAACCCCGCCAGGCACCCTGGTTTTACACGGTCTACACGATCGTGATCCTGGCCGGAGGCGCGATCGTGGCCGTCGCCCGAAACCTGGTCACCCTCGTGATTGTGGTCGAGGTCATGAACGCTTTTCTCCTGCCTCTGGTGCTGGGCTTCCTGGTCGCACTCGCCATATTCGCGTTGCCACCCGCACATCGCCTGCGCGGCTGGTATCGCTGGCTCGTCGTAGGGATCTTCATTCTCACCGCGGTTCTCGGGATCTACGGCGGCCTCGCGGGTCTTTGAAGCCCGAGCGCAACTCACTTCGTGAGCCTGCACCCCCTATGGTTTGCGAGCTCGAATTTTTTCAAGTAGTGCATAAACTACGCTTCTCAGCTTCCGCGAACGAGTGACCCCATGCCAGACGAAATATGCCGAACCGGCGTTGTCACAAAACCGTATCGACAACCATACCCCGATCCCATTCGTGTATCAGCAGGCGAGCGGGTGTCACCAGACTTTGCGAAATCGACAGATGTGCCGGGCTGGGTATGGTGCACGGACGATCGAGGACGCAGCGGATGGACTCCTCTCGATTGGCTGGCACAGGATGGCGGCGCACGGCACATGACCCGTGACTTCGATGCGATTGAGCTTTGTGTCGATGTGGGCGCGAGAGTGGTGATACACGCGCAGATCGCCAGCTTCTACTGGGTCACGACGGACGACAGACGCACCGGATGGGTTCCTTGCAGCCACATATGCGTTGATGACTAGGCTGAATGTATAGCCAGATCCCTGATTGCAAGGGTGATGATGGGTGAAGGTTCAAAAGCGGTTTGCGCCCATGTATCCAACCTCATGATGAAGGCAGTGAAGCCTTCGGGCCTCGATGGGGGAAGGCGCACTCGACCTGGGACAGCGACTTAAGGCGAAGGCAAACCGCGAAGCCTACGACCGCTTGGGTCGGGGGGTGCGATCAGTGCAGACTACGTGCGAGACGCCTTTGATATTCGAGGCGTCGGTCCTCCTGTCCGACCAGCGGGAAAGCCGTCCGGATGGCTTCCTGGAGACGGGACCGCTCATCGGGCCCGGTTTCCGGGAGCGCTGCGAGCCAGTCTTCAACCGCCGCCTCCCCTCTTCCCGCAAGGATCTGCCGCGCACCCATGCTGAGCCGGGCGGCCAATGCGGGCGGCAGCTGGCCGAGTCCCTGCTCCAAGAGGGAGACGAAGTAGAGCAGGGAGCGTACGCGTTCGTAAAGCGAGTCCGCCAGGGCCGAGGCAGGCAGCTGGTCGAATGTTTGACGGGCTTGGGCGCTATCCCCGTGGAGAATGTCGACTAGACAGCTCGCGAGCACGATGTGGGCATCGTCCGGATGCTGCTCGCGCACCCGGTTCAGCGTGGCGCGCGCCTCGCGGATTTCCCCTCGCCACGCAGCAGCCAGCGCATGGTCTACCGTTTCGGTCTCCGGTTTGGGGATATGTTTGTCGATCAGGTTCTGGATGAAGCTCCCGGATTGAACACCCACAAACGCTTCCACGATGCGCCCCTCGTGAAACAGCTTGACCGCCGGAATACCCTGGATTCCGTACGACTGGGCGAGGGCTGGATGTTCGTCGATGTTTACCCTGGCCAGATGAATCCGGCCCGCGTACTGTCCAATCAGCGATTCGAGAATGGGACCGAGCGTCCGGCAGGGCGCACACCAGGGGGCCCAAAAGTCGACGAGCACGGGCTGGATGCCCGAGCCGTCAATCACGATCCGTTTAAAATCGTCGCCTGAAATATCATGAATCCAAGCCGATTGAGTCATGCCAGGCCACCCTCAAATACGACAGCAACGGAATTCTAACCCGCACATGCAGGCTGACGAAACCCGCCTCAGGGGCACAGTTTGCGCCTGCGCCCGTGCTCGCTTGCACTGGCTCTTCCCCCCTCTGGGATCGCTTCCGATTTAATCGCCCAGCGCGAGACCGGCCGGATAGCGCAGGTCATTCACTCCTTCGAGCCAGCCGGATGGCGTCACGATCACGCTCTCGGCATCCCCCCAGCTGCGGCTGCCCCAGGGCGAGCCCGCCCGGAAGCGGTATCCCCAATCCCGGAGCTGATCCATCGTGCGCTTCGAGAAAGCCCCCGGTTCGTAATAAATCACATCCGGCTGCCATTGCATGTGGAAACGCGGTGCATCCACCGCTGCAGAAGCTCCGAGATGATAATCCACAAGGTTCAGGATGACCTGGAGAACCGTCGTTGTGATGGTCGAACCACCAGGGCTCCCCGTGACGATAAAAAGACGGCCCTTCCTTGTAACGATCGTCGGCGTCATGGAGGACAGGGGTCGCTTGCCCGGAGCAATGGCATTGACCGGCCCTTGTACCAATCCGTAGGCGTTCGGGTGGTCCGGCGCCGTCGTAAAATCGTCCATTTCGTTGTTCAGGAAAAACCCGGTGTGCGGAGCCATGAATCCCGTTCCAAAAAACGTGTTCAGGGTGTACGTCACCGAAACGGCGTTACCAAACCGGTCAACGATCGAATACTGAGTCGTATCATGTCCTTCATGATCCAAAGTGATGCCGGGGCGGACATCAGCCGAGGGAGTGGCGCGCCGGGGTGCGATCCGCTTCCTGATGGATCGGGCATAGGCCTGGGAAAGGAGTCTCCGTAGCGGCATGCGAACAAACGCGGGATCACCGAGAAAAGTGTTGCGATCGGCATAAGCCCAGCGCATGGCCTCCGTGATGAAATGAACGGAAAGAGCGGAGTGAAACCCGTAGCGGCCAAGTGGATAACCGCGCAGAATGTCGAGCATCTCGCAAAGGGTCGCGCCGCCTCCTGGAGGTGGAGCGGTCAGCACCTCAACCCCGCGATAGCGGCAGCGTAATGGACGGGTCACGACAGGCCGGTAATCCAGAAAGTCCGCAAGACTCAAAATTCCGCCGTGCCGTCGGCTGGCCTTGACGATGGCGCGTGCGATGGGGCCTTCGTAGAAGGCACGGGCGCCGCCCCGGGCGATCCGTGCAAGTGTTTTCGCAAGCGTGGGCTGTCTGAGCAGAGCCCCGGCACCCAGTGGGCGCCCGTGTGAGAAGAAAATCCGGACCGCGTACGGATCCTGGGCGAGTCTCCGGGCATCCCCCGCGAGAAGCTTCGCATCATCTGGCGAGAGCACAAATCCGAGACGGGCCAACCGTATGGCCGGAGCGAGCAGGCGTGCACGCGGCCAGGTGCCCCAGAGCCGTCGCGCTTCTTCCAGCCCGGCCACGGTTCCCGGCACCCCTATGGCTTTCCACGAATAGAGGCTCAGTCCCGGAATGGGCTCGCCCTTCCGATTGAGGTAAAGATCCGGGGTTGCGGCCTGTGGAGCGACCTCGCGGAAATCCAGGAAACGGGCCGCCCCATGCGCGGGGCGGTAAATCATGAATCCGCCTCCGCCGAGATTGCCGCAGCAGGGGTCGGTCACGGCCAGGGCATAACCCACGGCTACCGCCGCATCCACGGCATTGCCTCCTGATCGGAGAACAGCCAGCCCAACCCGGGTGGCTTGACGCTCGGCGGTCACGACCATCGCGTGCCGGGCGAGGACGGGCGGCGGATAGGAAGCCGTCCGCGCGAACACTGCGAGCGGGGTCATCCCTGCCAGAATCAAAAGACCGATGAGTCTCGTCATGTCAGGATACTCGGGAAATTCCTGGTTCAACTGTACCTCAAATCGGCTCACTCTATGTTTTCGCGGCGCACACGATGCGTTCCGGTTCACGACGCACGAGTCGCGAAGGTCAGTCCACGCGGCAGGCTCGCGGGGTCAACTGAGCACGCGCCCAATCGAGACAGAAATCACGATTCGTACGCCACACCCTGGGACACGATCACAGCTATCGACGAGCTGCACGTCTCGGGTGGCACAACCCTTGGGATGTCGGGGGAGTGTACCCGAGGAGCCCAGGCAGGCGGAGACCGAGTGCAAAATGGCACACTTGGCCGATTGATCGATCGTTAATCTATTGATCGATTTAAGATGCAATAATGCCGGGGTCGAGGGTTCGAGTCCCTCCCTTCCACCGCCACCTGCTCGAGCGAGAGAAGCTCGGTAAGAAGCTGCTCACGAGGGTGAATGCCTACCTCGCCCTCAATGGGATCAGGATCAGCAACGGCACCGTCGTCGATGCCCGATCATCAGCGCACCGAGTTCTACCAAGAACAAGGAGGGCAAGCGCGACCCGTAGATGCACCAAGAGCGACCGGGCTGCTCGGGGTTGCCAATCCGGAAATATCTGACTAAAATCAGGCAATGAGCGCCGACATTGCAGCGATTCGCCAATTCAATCGCACGGTCACCCGGCGGCTCGGCGTGCTCAACGAGAAGTATCTGGGGCGTGACCGGCCCCTTGCCGAGTCGCGCATACTGTTTGAGATCGGCTCCAAAGGCGCGCCCGTTCGCGAGCTGCGCGAACGGCTCGGTCTCGATTCCGGCTACGCCAGCCGCCTGCTGCGGGCGCTCGAGCGCAAGGGGTTCGCGACGACGGCCAGTAAGGCCGGCGAAGATGGACGAGCGAAGTTCGCGCGGCTCACCCGGTCCGGCCATACCGAGGTCCGGCGTCTCAATGCACTCTCCGACGATCTGGCACAGTCAATGCTCGAGCCGCTGACCAGGGAGCAGGCCGCGCGGATGGTCTCGGCAATGACCGAGGTCGATCGGCTGCTGCGCGCCTCGGGCATCGAACTGACTCCGGTGGATCCTCGCAGCGCAGGCGCACAGTGGTGCCTCGGCCGGTACTTCGACGAGCTGTCGTCTCGTTTCCCCGAAGGTTACGATCACGGTGCCGACGGCGCGACCGATCTCGATGACTTCCGCCCGCCACGGGGTTGCTTTCTGGTCGCGAGCCTGTTCGGCGGGTCCGTCGGCTGCGGCGGGATTCGCACTCTCGCGCCCCGGATGGGCGAGATAAAGCGTTTGTGGGTCTCGCCGCAGGTGCGCGGACTCGGCGTCGGCCGCAGACTCCTCGAAGCGCTGGAGCGGGTGGGCCGCGAGCGAAAAATGCGCCGCGTGCGCCTCGACACTCACGAGTCGCTTACCGAGGCGCGGCACCTGTATCGGTCTTCGGGGTACAAGGAGATCGCCCAGTTCAACGACAATCCTTATGCGCATCACTGGTTCGAGAAAACGCTCGAATGACGAGCTACCCGCTTGCCGGCCCGCCATATTCGGCGTTGAGAACGGGTTGCCGTTAGTCGACCTACGGGTGCTGACTGGAACCACATAGCGTGGTCCAGGCACCCATGCGCACCCGTATGCTCACATTCTCTACGTACTGGCGGGAGCGGTGAGCCTACTCATCGACGGTGAATGGACAGAAGCTACGTGTGGCTGATAAGCCATCATACATGCTGGAGTCGCGCCATCGTCCGCATAGGATCGCCTTCGCCCGGTCACTCTCATCCCGAGCGCTTTGTGCGCCTGTGAGCAGGCGCGCTTTTTGATGTGGGTCTGAGCGCTCTTTTTGAGGTGGTTCCCGATCGCGGTTCCCATTCGTGCTGTAGAGAGAGCGGGAACCGGAACCGGGAACCGATGGGTCGGCAGAGGCGATGAGTCGTCAGGCCGTGGTAGCCAGGCGACACCCTTCGGGTGAGCGCACGAGGCGGCCTGAGCGAGTGAGCTCGAGGAGTCGCGCATAGAAGGTGGTCTTGCAAGCGGCGCGCAGTTCAGCTGCGGAGACTGGATGATCGGATTGAGTGAGTGCGTCGAGGATGCGCTCATCGAGGGAGCTGGGCGATGGGACCTCGGTGAGGATCGTGGTGGCGGCGCGCACTTCCAGCGCCAAGGACTCACCGCGTTGCGCGAGTTCGAGTTGGATCGGCGGCAATGCGGGGACTCGCGCCGATCATGGGTGAGGTGCTACCGACGGCGGTGCGGTGGAATGCAGCAGCGCCTGCAAAAGGGGCGACTGAGCGGGCGGCGTGAGTCCCCCATGAGTCCCAGATGGGCGGATGCCATCCAGCAGACCTGGATTTTGCGCGTAAGCCTTTGATTTATTGGTCGGGGTGACAGGATTTGAACCTGCGGCCCCTACGTCCCGAACGTAGTGCTCTACCAGGCTGAGCTACACCCCGCGGAAAGTGGGACATGTTACCACGGACTCCGGGATCGGATCGTGATGGATTCCCTTGCGCGGTTTAGAACGCGCGACGCACCGAAAACTCGACCAGCTGTTCGAGTGCGGTGCCGTAGGCCGACCCCGACAGGGAACCGATGAGTTCGAGCGCAATACGGGCTTCCCGTTCGGCACAGGCACGCGTGTACTCCAAGGCATCCGTGTCCCGTATCGCATTGAGGACAGATTCGAGGTGACGCTCACCCCGACTCCGCACGGCCTCTTCCACCTCACGGAGCCGCACACCCGTCGAGACGGCAAGCGCCCGGATCAGTGGCAGGGTCGGCTTCCCCTCAGCCAGGTCGACACCCACATTCTTGCCGAGCCGCTCCGTCGGTGCGCTGTAGTCGAGCACATCGTCGATCAACTGGAACGCCATGCCCAGATGATGCCCGAATCTGGACCATTGTGAGCGGACGTCCACTGCTCCGGCCGCAACAGCCCCGAGTTCGGAAGCGGCCGAGAAAAGTGTGGCAGTCTTGCGACGCACGACCTCCAGATAACGGGCCTCCGTTGTAGCAGGGTCGTGACAGTGCATGAGCTGCATCACCTCGCCCGAGGCGATGACATTGGTCGCCTCAGCCATGATTTCCATCACTTCGAAGCGGCCGAGCGCAGCCATGATCTGAAACGCGCGCGAGTAGAGAAAGTCCCCGACCAGGATACTGGCTTCGTTGCCCCAGAGGCGGTGCGCGGCACGAAGACCGCGACGGATCTCGGCTTGGTCCACCACATCATCGTGCAAAAGTGTCGCGGTATGGATGAACTCGACCACCATAGCCAACTCGATATGGTCGAGCCCCCCGTAGCCCAGGGATCGCGCGACCAGCATCAGTAACAGGGGACGGAAGCGTTTGCCTCCACTTCCGATGATATGGGTTCCGATCCGGTTGACCAGGGGAACATCGGAAAAAAGCCGGATCTCGACTCTCCGGTCGAGTTCCTGAAGATCCCGGAGGATGGGTGCCCGGATCATCTCAAGTTCGTCTAGAACGAGTGGGGCGGCTGTAGAAACGCTTGGAATACTCATGCGGCGATTCACTGGGATCTCGCGTGATTCATGTTGACCTCGCCCCCTGTTCCCCCGTAAAATAGCCCGATTCGCATTCTTCCAGACTTCGTGGGACAGACAGCATGTTCGCAGTATTGGCTACGGGTGGCAAACAGTATAAGGTGAAACCGGGAGATATCATACGGGTGGAGGCGCTCTCGGGCGCGATCGGCGACCCGGTTGACTTCGATCAAATCCTACTCGTTGCGAGCGATGACGGCACCGTCACGACCGGACGCCCTTATGTGGCAGGCAGTCATGTCATCGGCCGGATCCACGCAAGTGGCCAGAGCCGGAAGGTGGTCACGATCAAACTGAGACGGCGGAAGAATTCGCGGCGCAAGGCAGGACACCGCCAGCCTTTCAGCGACATTGCCATCGACCGCATCGAAACCGCATAGAGGATTTCCAACCATGGCCCACAAGAAAGCAGGCGGATCTAGCCGCAACGGACGGGATTCCCAGTCCAAACGGCTCGGCATCAAGCATTTTGGTGGAGAGCAGGTACCTGCCGGCGCGATTCTGGTCAGGCAGCGCGGAACCCGCATTCTGGCTGGCAGCAATGTCGGGGTCGGCAAAGACCATACCCTTTTTGCCCTGGTCGGTGGCCAGGTCGAGTTCAAAAGAAAGCCGCGCATCGGCAAAACGATCGTTCACGTCCAGGCCGCGACGGCCTGATCTCGCCGCACCGGAGAGATCCGGGAACGGTCGGACCAAACGGATGGCCCTCTTTCCGCAGACTCAATCCCAGCTGCGGCTCCACTCCACCCTTACCGGTCAGACAGTGCCCCAGCCTTGAAATTCGTCGACGAAGCAGTCATCCATGTCCTTGCGGGAAACGGCGGGAATGGTTGCGTGAGTTTCCGGCGTGAGAAATTCGTTCCGCGGGGCGGCCCAGACGGGGGCGATGGCGGTCGTGGCGGCTCGATCTACCTCATTGGCCTGAGTGGACTCAATACCCTGGTCGACTTCCGGGTCCGAACCTTCTGGCGCGCGCGCAGCGGCCATAACGGCTCCGGACGGAACCGAACAGGGGCAAGCGGCATCGACCTTTTGATTCCGGTTCCACTCGGAACCCTGGTTTACAACCAGGACCACGACGAGATGATCGGTGAGGTCACCCATCCGGACGAACGCCTACTCGTCGCCCGGGGTGGAGACGGCGGTCTCGGGAATACCCACTTCAAATCTTCGGTGCGGCAAGCTCCGCGCAAAGCCACCCCGGGAGAACCCGGCGAGGAACGAATCCTTCATCTCGAACTCAAGGTTCTTGCGGATGTGGGGCTCCTCGGTCTGCCCAATGCCGGCAAATCTTCGCTCCTCGCAGCGATCTCGGATGCCCGCCCCAAGGTCGGAGACTACCCGTTTACGACGCTCACACCCAAACTCGGGCAGGTTCATGTGGGTTTGGACCAAAGTTTCTTCGTGGCGGATATCCCCGGACTCATCGAAGGTGCCGCAGCCGGTCGCGGCCTCGGCATCCAGTTTCTCAAGCATCTGTCGAGAACCCGGCTCCTGTTCCATATCGTCGATCTCAGCCGGGGGGGACCGGAAGCCCTTGTACGGGATATTGCCGAAATCGAGAGCGAACTCTTGAAATACGATCCGGAACTGACGCGCCGCCCCATCTGGCTTGTGCTCAACAAAGTGGATCTGATCGAGCGCGAAGAGGCCCTTGCCCTGAAAGCGGCCGTCGCAAGTCTGGACCCGCATCCGGTCAAGCGCCCGCTGTTCCTCATATCCGCCCGGGATGGATCTGGCGTAGCGGAACTGCTCGAAGCAGCCGCGATCCAGCTCAGATCTCAGGCTGCAGCGCTGCCTGCGGCAGACCTCCCGTCACAGCCCGCCGAGCCTGAAGCCAACGAGAACGCGCCCCGCTGAACCCAAGTTCAGTGTGCAACGCACAAGGAGTAAAACGCGCCGTGCCGAACTGGCGCCGGCGATCGTTCAGGCGGGATGCGCCGACAATTTTTTGAGGTGGCGGTTCAAACGGGATTTGATACGCGCAGCCTGGTTGCGGTGGATGAGCCCCTTGCCAACCGCGCGATCCACAAGCGAGGTGGTCTTCTGGTAGGCACCCCGCGAACCCTCCAGGTTTCCACCCGTAAGCGCTTCCCGAACCTGACGGATCGCGGTCCGGATGGTGGATCGGGCAGCCTGATTGCGCACACGGTGACGCTCAGCCTGGCGGACACGTTTTTTGGCTTGGCGGGTATTGGCCAACGCTATCTCCGGGAAAAGGAATTCAAGCGTTTATTATCTTCGAGGATCGCCTGCTCTGCAAGCCCACCGCCCGTGATCCCCTGTCCCGACGTCACTTCCTCAGGTACATAAGCGAGATTCGGGGCCAGCCAGCGCTCCACCCGCTCGATCGATTGACCCTTGCGCCGGGCGTAATCTTCGATCTGATCACGCTGAACCCGGCCCACCGCGAAATAATGCGCTTCCGGATGGGAGAAATAGAACCCGCAGACCGATGCGGCAGGCCACATGGCATAGTTTTCGGTGAGCCGGATCCCGATCCGATCCGAAACCCCGAGCAGGCGGAAAAGAGTTTCCTTTTCGGTATGATCTGGACAAGCGGGGTAGCCTGGTGCCGGGCGAATGCCCTGGTATGCTTCGCGGATAAGACGCTCCGGGTCCATCGACTCCCCGCGGGCGTACCCCCAAAACTCCCGCCGTACCCGTTCATGCAGTCTTTCGGCGAGTGCCTCGGCCAACCGGTCCGCGAGCGCCTTGACCAGGATCGCACCGTAATCGTCGTGATCCTGCATGAATCTCTCGACCAGTGACTCGAGACCCACTCCGGCAGTCACTGCGAAAAGACCGATCCAGTCCGGGATACCGCTCCCGGCGGGGGCGACAAAGTCGGCGAGCGAGCGGTTCGGACGTCCCGGCGGCCGTTCGTCCTGCTGGCGCAGAAAGTGGAAAACCGGCGCGTCGGCATCAGTGTATCCCGGCACCCGGAGTCGGACATCCTCGTCTGCTAAGGATTCAGCGGGATAAAGACCCATGACGGCCTGGGCGCCAAGACTCCGATTGTGGACGATCTCCTCGAGCAGGTTCTGGGCATCTTTGAGCAGCTTGAGCGCCTCCTCGCCTTTCACGGGATCCTCGAGAATGCGCGGGTAACTGCCTTTGAGCTGCCAGACATGGAAGAAAGGCGTCCAGTCGATATAGGGAATCAGCTCCTTGAGGGGGTAGTCCTCAAAGACCAGAAGACCGGGCTGATCCGGCGTGGGCGGCGAGCTGTTTTCCCAAAGGATGGGGGTTCGGTTCCGGCGCGCAGCCGCGAGAGCAAGCCAGCGTGTCGAAGACCGTTGTCCGGCCTGGACCGTACGAATCCTTGCATACTCCATCCGGGTCTCCGCAGCGAAGGCTTCAGACTGATTCCCCATGAGCTGTCCGACCACGCCAACCGCCCGCGAGGCGTCCTTTACATGGATCACGGGTGCTTCATAATGCGGGGCGATTTTAATGGCGGTATGGGTCCGGGACGTGGTTGCCCCTCCGATCAGGAGCGGAATCCGGAGCCCCGCATGCTGCATTTCCTCGGCCACCCGGGACATTTCCTCGAGTGAGGGTGTAATGAGCCCCGACAGGCCCACGAGATCGACCTTCTCGCGCTGAGCCATCTCAATGATCGCCCGGACCGGGGTCATCACGCCGAGATCGATCACTTCGTAGTTGTTGCAGGCCAAAACCACACCGACGATGTTTTTCCCAATGTCGTGGACATCGCCCTTGACGGTCGCGAGAAGCACTTTCCCCTGGCTTCGGCTCGCGCCGCTCTTTTCCTGCTCGATAAACGGAATGAGGTAGGCAACCGCCTTCTTCATCACCCGGGCGGACTTCACCACCTGGGGCAGGAACATCTTCCCGCTTCCGAACAGATCCCCCACGATATTCATACCCTCCATGAGCGGCCCCTCAATCACGTCGAGCGCACGCGTGAAAGACGTGCGGGCTTCTTCAACGTCGGCTTCAATACCCTCCGCGATGCCCTGAACCAGAGCATGCTTGAGACGCTCACGGACCGGTTGATCCCGCCAGGCGGGAGCGGATGCTTTCGTATCCCGGCGCGGATCAAGGGTTTGCGCCCATTCAATCAGGCGTTCAGAGGCATCCGCTCGCCGGTGGAGCACCAGGTCTTCGACACGTTCGCGCAAAGGCTGGGGAATTTCCTCATAAACCGGCAGTTGACCGGCGTTCACGATCCCGAGATCAAGCCCGGCACGGATGGCGTGATACAGAAAAACCGCGTGAATGGCTTCCCGTAACCGGTTATTGCCCCGAAACGAAAAAGAGACATTGCTCACTCCCCCCGAGGTCAGCGTACCCGGCAGACGCCGTTTGATTTCCGTCACCGACTCGAAAAAATCGAGCGCATAGCGGTCATGCGCCTCAATCCCCGTGCCGATTGCAAAGATATTGGGATCAAAGATGATGTCCTCCAGTGGGAAACCGAGCTGGTGGACAAGCAGACGTGCGGCCCGTTCACAAACAGCGACCCGCCGTTCGACCGTATCCGCCTGACCGCTTTCGTCGAACGCCATGATCACAACCGCTGCACCATAACGTCGGGCCGCTCGCGCATGTTCCAGAAAGGATTCCTCACCCTCCTTGAGACTCAGCGAGTTGATCACGGGCTTGCCCTGCACATTCCGGAGTCCCGCTTCGATGATCGACCATCTGGATGAATCGATCATGATCGGAACGCGGGCGATATCGGGTTCGGTGGCCAGCCGCCGCAGAAACCGCGTCATGGCCGCCTCCCCATCCAGCAGTGCCTCATCCATGTTGATATCGAGGATCTGAGCACCGTTTTCAACCTGATCACGTGCCACAACGAGCGCCGATTCCTCATCTCCCGCCAAGATCCATTTCTTGAACTGGGACGACCCGGTAACGTTCGTTCGCTCTCCGACATTGACGAACAGACTTCCGGGTCCGATGTTCAGGGGCTCGAGTCCCGCGAGGCGACAGCGGGATTCGATCTGGGGGATTCCCCGTGGCCTCAGATTCCGGCACCCAGCAGCAAAAGCAGTGATATGTGCGGGTGTCGTTCCGCAACAGCCGCCGACGATGTTGAGCCAGCCCCGCTGTGCCCAATCCGTCATCTCCCGGGCCATGGACTCGGGGGACTCGTCATAGCCACCAAATGCATTGGGTAACCCTGCATTAGGATGAACGCTCACCAGGCAATCCGCGATCCGGGATAGCTCCTCGACGTAGGGACGCAGTTCGGAAGGCCCCAAGGCACAGTTCAACCCGACACTGAAGGGGCGCACATGACGGACCGAGTTCCAGAAGGCCTCGACCGTCTGTCCGGAAAGCGTGCGGCCGGATCGATCGGTGATCGTGGCTGAGATCATGATCGGCGTCCGACACCCATCGATTGCAAAGCGGGATTCCAGGGCAAACAAGGCGGCTTTGCAGTTCAGCGTGTCAAAAACCGTTTCCACCATGATGAGATGCACGCCGCCCTCGAGCAACCCATCGATCGCCTCGGTATAGACCCGGGTCAGGGTCTCGAAGTCGATGGTTCGCGCACCGGGATCTTCGACGTTCGCTGACATCGATGCCATGCGATTGGTCGGCCCGAGTATGCCCACCACAAAACGCGGCTGATGCGGGGTTTTTTGGGTCCATTGATCCGCCTCTGCACGCGCCAGTCGCGCAGCTTCACGATTGAGTTCACCGACGCAGCATTCGGTTCCATAGTCTCCTTGGGCGATCGCAGTCGAGTTGAAGGTATTGGTCTCGATCAAATCCGCACCTGCCTCAAGATACGCGGCATGGATCCGGCGGATGAGATCGGGGCGGGTGAGTGTCAGAAGATCGTTGTTGCCCTTGAGCTCGCGGGGGTGGTTCCGGAACCGAGCACCCCGGAAGTCAGCCTCCCCGAGTCCCCATGCCTGAATTTCGGTTCCCATCGCCCCATCCAGAATCAGAATGCGTTCTTTGAGGCGGCTCTGGATGAGATCGCGCGTATCCATGCTCAAACCCGGAGAGACGGAGAAGCCGGATGGCTGGCCTGGGGTGCTGATTCCACGATCCCCAAAAACCGGCAGATCGCCCGGGTCAGCTCCGGACGGTTGAGCGTGTAGAAATGAAGTGCTTCGACTCCCTCCCGCTTGAGTGACTGACAGAGTTCAGCCGTCACTTGCGCCCCCACCAACTTGCCCGTTTCCGGATCGTTGTCGAGACCTTCGTAGAGGCGCGCCAACCAAGCCGGCACCCGGGCTCCGCAGCGGGCACTGATCCGGCCGAGCTGCGCGAAATCCGTGACCGGCAGAATTCCAGGGATGATGGGGATGTGGACTCCGGCGCGCCGAGCTTGATCGCGGAACCTGAGATAGGTGGCGGGATCGAAAAAATACTGGGTGATCGCCCGCATGGCGCCAGCATCTTCCTTGCGCTTGAGATTTTCGATTTCGGCGTGGATCCCGGGGGATTCAGGATGGCCTTCCGGGTGCGCTGCGACACTGACCTCGAAGTCGGCGAAGGATCGGATTCCGGCGACCAGTTCCGCAGCAAAACCGTACCCTTCGGGGTGAGGTGTAAAGGTACCCTGACCCTCCGGCGCATCGCCGCGCAACGCCACAATATGACGAATGCCTGCATCCCAATAGCGGCGTAGGATTGTATTAATGTCGCCCCGGCTCGCGCCCACACAGGTGAGATGGGCGGCAGGCCGTAGCGAGGTTTGACGGCGGATCGCCGTCACGATGTCGTGAGTACGCATGCGAGTGGTCCCGAGTGCGCCGTAGGTTACGGACACAAAATCCGGATCGAGCGGTTGAAGTCGCTCTAGTGCGTGCCACAGCGAACGTTCGAGTTGGGGATTCCCCGGTGGGAAAAACTCGAATGAGACCTGAAGCTTCAAAGCCCGCCGGACCCGGTCACCGGCCAATGCATCTCTGCTCACGATTGCCACCTCGTACGGTGCCGTAACCCACAGGTTCCCGCTCCATGGGCACCCTCAACGGGCCGGCCTGAACCCCGGACCATCCGCAAGGCTCCATCCGCCGCGGCAGCCCATAAAAAAACCCGCTCAGCTTTCGCTACAGCAGGTTCCTTGGGGGTCCCCCGCTTTAGCCGTATTTATTGAGCGCCCGCAAGCTGAGTATCAAATCGGCGCTTGAGATCAAGTTAGCTCCCCAAGCGGGATTTGTCAAGCCAGAGCCTCTTCCAACAGCAATTCTCAATGTGAAGTGACGCCGCTTCGGGACAGGGTGGCGGTTCGATGCTACGAGGCTTGCGTGAGCCTGTGCCGGGCGTTGGGCACCAGCGGGTAGAGCCATATCCGTTTGGGGCTTGCCCCGTGGCGGAGGTGTTGGCGGTCTTCACGGCCGCGGCCCGTGGTGAGGCCGACATCAATCCAGTTGGCAGCACGGTAGCAATGGCCAGTAAAGCGGGCGGGATCGACCAGGGTCTCGGCGAGAAGAGGCTGAACACCGTAGGCGGCCGTCCAATCGGTGATGACCGTGCGCAGGGCAAGTGCCAGCACATGGCTCGCGAGGTTTTGAACCCGCACAGGGGGCAAGATCAGGAAGCGGGAGTTGCAGATGATCTGCTGGAGGCACCGGGCCCGGGTGGCATCGTCCCAGCCGATCCACTGATCACGCTTATGCAGGCGCCAGGCGGGCGAGGAGAACTGCAGGCAGCCCAGGACCACGGATGCGGGGGCCGTGGTTTGGATCAGGTAGCGGAGATGGGCGCCAAAGGGCACGCGATGGCCGAGATCATGATGGCGCTCGATCAACGTGCGCCAGAGCGTCCGGTCTCCGGGCGTAGTCACGCGCTGAAGTGCGATCGGCTGCAGGGTGGCCAGCGGCACGTCGAGCGGGGCCAACTCTGGGTCCGGGCTGACCGGAACCGACGACCCCGCCCCGCGCGGGCGACCGGACCGCAGCGCGGGCAGGCCGATCAGCCCCGCCTCCTGCATCCGTTCGAGGAGCGCCCGGCATTCGATCGTCTTCGGTTGTCCGTTGGGGCGGTGCCAGTCGAGGAGCTCGCACACCGTCTGCGCCAACTCATGACGGCTTAAGCGCCCATAGCGTTTCGCCAAGGCGATAATCAGCGACCGTTGCTGCGTCTCGAGTACCTGACCACAAAATCGGACGTCATCCAGGGGGGTGGTCCTCAACTGCTGTCCGGCGCGTCGATTTCGAGGCCTTTGAGCATAAAATCGAGCAAGGCCTCGAAACTCCCGAAGCACAGATACCGGGTCAACGCCCGGATATCGTCAAAAAAGGTCTGACGGGTGGGGAGACTCGCGCGCAACACCTGGTACTTCCGGCAGATGATCTCCTGCACGGTATGCAGCAGGAAGGCGAGGAGGTTCAAGGTCGCCAAAAGGGACGAGAGATGGCACTTGCCGTGCCCGAAATTGTGCTCGAAATGGTAGCCCTTGGTCTTTAAGGTGTTGTTAGCGCCGTTCTCGATACCCCATCGCGCCCGGGCGGCCGCCGCGAGGGCGGCGACATTACCGGAGTGGATCGCGTGCCGCGTGACCCAGGCATTGTGGTAGGTCGTTTGGCCCGCGGCATCGGTGGTGGTGAGCTCCAGCCAGTTAACGCAAAGCGCGTCCTCGCCGGCTCGTAGCGGCAATTGCGAAGCGAAGCGGTACGTATCCAGGTAGGTCTTGGGGCCCCGGCGGCGCGTGATCTCATGGGTCATCACGCCCCCCGAACGCGCAAGTCCCTCGACTTCCTCATAGAGCGTGAGATGCGAACTCGGCTTACAGACAAAAAGGAAGTGCAGGCCGGCCGCCAGGACCGCTTCGCACAACGGCTGGCGGCTGTAGAGGTCATCACCCAACAGCGTGACGTGCTGATCCCGTAGACGGTCGCCCGTGGCCGCCAGCCAGCGCTTGGCCGCCGCCGTCTCGCAATCCTGCTTGTCGTGGCCGTCCTGCGGGACCATGAATTCCGGCGCCAGGGGAATCACCCGGCTTAAGCCCGGGGTCACGATCACCGGTGTGATGACCGTGTGCTGATAGCTCACGGCGCCATTTTTGTGCTCGATCCGGGTGCATTGCGGGCAATGGATGGTGTGGGAGGCGTGGTAGGCCGTCCCATCCAGGGCGATCAGCAGCGTGCCCGGACCGCTGGCGGAGGCATCGAGCGACACCCGAAAGGGGTCGATGTGACCACCGGCGTTCAGGGCCTCAAATATCTGCGTAAAGAGCGGGAACAGGTGAGAAGGCGCCACGGGATCGAGCATCGTGCGCACACAATTGTCCGTCGGGATCTGGCTCATGCCAAAGAGCGTCTGCGCATTGCTTTGGCCACGGGTCTGCTCCATCGTCCTCTGATAGGCCAGAAACGACGGGCTTTGTGTGGTGAACACCGCCAAGGCCGCCAAGGCCGCGTCTTCCATGCGATAGACGCAATTCTTCCCGGTCCGTTTGTCGGGAGCCGCCCGCATCACTTCTTTGAGCGATTCCACTAAGACATTCAGACTCAGGGGATTTTCGGTAACACGATCCGTCACGCCGCGCTCGCGTACAAGGGCCCAGCGCTGTTATACCGCAGACCGCGCCTTTTGTCCAGCCTTCGTGATTATTGCCACATTGAGAATTGCTGTTATTTCGTCTCCAAGCTTGACATTTTAAAAATGGACATAGAAGGGCTGGAGGATGAGGTTTTCTCTTCAGATCCAGAAAAGTGGCTTCCCTTAGTTGATATGATCATCGTAGAGATCCACTCCCCTAAGAAGCTAGAGGTCATTCGGAAAATACTTGGGCACTACCATTTTACGATGACACGCTACAGGTCTGTGTGGTACTGCATCAATCGTGCGTATGGTCGAAAAGACAGTGCAGAAAAAGCACTTGCGGCCCCTCAGCAAAGTTGGCCACACAGGTGAAATGACTCGTTTTCCCCGCGGTCGTAAACGCTTATCCTGTGCCTGCGGTTGCGTTATGGCTTAACTGCAGAAGGTTTTGATAAATACGCATGGGGCGATCATCCGGCAGAGATATTTCAAAACTAGAAAACAACTATGGCGTGAGTGAGCAAGTGAGGATCTTTAGTTTGGCAGATCTGGATCGCGTTGAATAATCCAATAGTATGACGGAACAGGCCATTCTGCTTGGACGTGCCGTGCCCACCCTGGGTCGCCGGGTACTGATCAGGGCTTCAGTCGCCAATCGCGTATAGTTGAGAGATGAACCTGCGCAAAATCGTCCATATGGATATGGATGCTTTTTATGCTTCGATCGAGCAACGCGACGATCCGGGGCTGCGCGGCAGGCCGGTCGTTGTCGCCTGGCAGGGGGCCCGCTCGGTTGTTTGCGCCGCCTCGTATGAAGCACGACGTTTCGGGATCCATTCCGCCATGCCGGCGGTGCGTGCGGAACGGTTGTGCCCGGAGGCGATCTTCGTCCCGCCGGATTTTGCACGCTACCGAGCGGTTTCACAGCTTGTCCGTGACATATTGAAGAATTATTCCAACCTCGTGGAACCGCTGTCGTTGGATGAGGCCTATCTTGATGTCACGGAAAACAAGGCTGGTCTGTTGTCCGCGACGCAGGTGGCACGCGCCATTCGCTCTGAGATACGCGGGGGACTCGACCTCACCGCTTCGGCTGGGGTTGCGGCCAATAAATTTCTGGCCAAGATCGCTTCGGATTGGCGCAAGCCGGATGGACTTTTCGTCATTCGTCCGCATGAGGTGGCTGCTTTTCTGCACCCTTTGCCGGTGACCCGACTGCCCGGAGTAGGCCGGGTCACGACGCTCAGGCTCGGGAAGCTCGGTGTCCAGACCGTGGGAGACCTCCAGAGGTTCGATCGGGTTGGACTGGAGAGTCAGTTTGGCCGCTTCGGTCTGCGCCTCTACGAACTTGCCCGGGGCATTGACGAGCGTCTGGTCGTGCCGAACCGGCCCACGCAGTCCATCTCGGCCGAGGAAACGTTTGAGCGTGATCGGCACCTCGAAGAGATCGAGCCTGCCATCCGACAGTTGGCCGAGAAAGTCTGGAAGGCGTCACAAAACGAAAAACGGATCGCACGCACCGTAATCCTCAAGCTCAAGACAGACGGCTTCAGGATCCTGACACGCAGCTACACGAGGGTTTTACCGCTCGCATCCTGCGAGGATCTCACCCGGATTGCCCTCTCGCTCCGGGAGCGGGTGGATCTTGATCCCGGGCAAGTCTTTCGGCTGGTCGGTGTCGGTTTAAGCAACTTCCGGGAACCGGATGAAATCGTTGCGCAGCCGCCACTTCTTGAATGATGTGGCGTTCAGTTGTGTTGCCTTCGGGATAGGTCAGAAAGCCCAGATTGTGAGGATCCCGAGGGGAAATCCGCTATTTTCCGGTACCGATCCGAATCAGTCGCGAACTTAGACCGCCTTCAGGCGTTCCACAACGAGGCTTGAGGTGGCCATGAGGATCAAATCCGGCAGGCGCTCGGCAAAAATCCCGACCTCGACTACACCCGGGATGCACTGGATCTGGCGTTCCACTTGCGACGGATCCGCCAAGGGAAGACTCAGCACGTCCAGAATCTGGTTGCCGTTGTCTGTGAGGTAGCGCTCACGGAGGGCGGGAGTGCCTCCCATGCGTACGATCTGGCGGGCGACGTAACTGCGGGCAAACGGAATGACTTCGACCGGGACCGATACGGAATCCCCGAGACGGTCGAAACGCTTGGTTTCGTCGACGATGAGGATAAACCGTCGGCTGGCAGTCGCCAGGATCTTTTCCCGTGTGAGGGCCCCTCCGTGGCCCTTGATCAGCCTGAAATGCGGGTCGAAAGCATCCGCACCATCGACGTAGAGGTCGATGTCACCGGTTTCGTTGAGATCGAGAACCGGAATGCCGGTCTGTCTCAGGAGCGATGCAGTCTGTTCAGAGCTTGCGACCGCGCCGTCGAACTGATCCTGTATTTTACCCAAGCCTTCAATGAAATAACGGGTGGTGGATCCCGTTCCCACTCCGAGATAGCGGACGTTTTGAACCATGGACAGGGCCGCTTCGGCAGCGAGTCGCTTGGCTTTTTCAACCCACGGTGAGGAGCTGGTCGGCTGCATCGGCAGGATGGTCTCGATTGGCTATGAAAAAAAGGCGCTGGGCTTTGGGCCCAGCGCCTGGATCGTCAACGGGCAGGATCAGAAAATGGCACTGATCGATGCTTCCCCGCTCTCATAGAGCGGCAGTTTCGGCTCCGGAATAAACGGGGCCGGACGTTGACTCGTCCCGGAAGGACGTTTTTTGGCCGGCTTGCGGGCCGGTTTCTTCTTCACCGAGGCCGCATGCCTGCTAGCTGCCTTTTTTTTTACGGCAGTCTTCTTGCCATGAGACGAAGCTTTCTTGGTCGCGCGACGGCGACCGCCAGCCGCTTTTTTCTTCGTTTTGCCGTGTGCCGCGCTCTTTTTGCGGGCTGCCACTTTCTTTTTGGCTGGAGCCTTTTTCTTCGCTACGACCCGCTTTTTGGCGGCGGGGCGGCGATGGGCTGATGCGGCTTTGCGGGCCGGTTTACGACGTGCAGACGACTTTTTGGCCGTCGCACTCTTCTTGGTCACTTTACGTTTCATCATCGCGGAATCTCCGCTGTGTAACAACACAGCGGAGAGTATACACAATAAAAAATAAAATTCAGATTTTTTTTCTCGTGAGGTGTGCCGGCACCCGAGCGCGCGCGGTCAGAGCGGGACGAGAGTCACGCGTTTGATGAGATGCTGCCACTCCTCTGGAGTCACCGGAATGATGGAAAGGCGGTTGCCGCGACGCAGCAGCTGGAAGCCCTGAAGTGCCTGCTCCTCGCGGATTTTCCAGAGCGGGAGCGGGGGATTCAGGCGCGCGACGAGGTGCACATCAACCGCGTGCCAGCGGATGTGATCGGGCGTACACCGGGAGTCGTAATAGGGGCTCTCCGGATCAAGGCACGAAGGATCCGGGTAGCCCGCACGTACGACCTCCATGAGTCCCACGATCCCGGGCTCTGCGCAACTCGAATGATAGAGAAACACAGAATCCCCGATCCGGACCCGATCCCGGAGGTAGTTGCGGGCCTGATAGTTGCGAATGCCATCCCAACGGGTGGTCTGCTTCGGGGCCGCGAGGAGATCCGTAAGGCTGAATTCGCTCGGTTCAGTCTTGAAGAGCCAGTGTGCCATGATCCAGCCAGGTGCTCAGTGTGCGGACAGCTGTTTCCAGGTGAGTTCCGGGAGCGTTTCGCCTTTAAGATACCAGCATCGGTCCGTTGCAACCGCATCGAGCGGAACATCCCAGGGATTGGGTTCGATCCGGTCGATGCGCTGGCAGTCATGCGCGACGCCGATGAGAAGGGGGAGGTCAAACCGTCCGGGCATGGGCTTCATCCGGAAAGCGAGTGTTCGATCATAAAACCCACCTCCCGACCCGAGACGTCTTCCGCAAGGATCGAACGCGGTCAGGGGTAGAAGAATACAGGGGCACGCTTCGGCCGGAAGGGTCGGTCCCTTCAAGGGCTCTGGAATACCGAATGCGTTGGCTCCCATGGGCGTCAGGGGATCCCAGAGCACGAACTCGAGCATTTTCCCGGCCAGGCGGGGCAGGTAAATTGCAGGAGCACGCTGGCCCATGAGCACCCGGAAGCCATTGGGATCGATTTCGTTGCGTACCGGCAGGTAACTTCCGATTTTGGCGATCGGGTGAGAGCCGAGAAAGACGGAGAGACGGTGGGCGAGAAACTGAGCGGCCTGTTCCTGCTCTTCTGCGCTCAGTCCGGTCCGGCGTACCCGCATGGCCCGCCGGATGCGCGCCGGATATTCCGGATCAGGCCACGGTCGGTCAAGGACATCTCCCGCCGGCACCGTTACGGGCTTTTGCCCTTGAACCTTCGGTTCAGGTGGAAGCTTTGCGGTCATCTTCAGGCTCCCCGCATCATGGCGGGTCTGCACACCGACAGCCGGTCGGCCTCCGGGATAGATCAATAGGCTCGAAGAGAATCCCAGCCCCTATCGCATGCAGCAGGAGATGTCGCTCTCAATCATGCATCTATCCGGTACTGTTTGCAAGCGATCAAACGGTGCGCAATCGAGACGGAACCGTTTGATCTCCGCGATACGGGGAAACCCGTCAGTGCATCCGTTCCGCTGGGTCTTCGTGCGCGGCGAGTTGCTCGTTCAAAAGGTGGATGCGTTCAAGCCACTGTTCGGGTAACGGATTAGCCTGACGCTTTTGGGTCAGGAACTGGTGGGCGAGATTCAGCGCGGCCATGATGGCAATTCGATCGAGACCGACCAGCTTGCCCTCGGTGCGGATTTCCTGCATCCGGTCATGCAGGAGAGCCGCCGCCTCAAGGAGCGCAAGCCGCTCGGATTCCGGGCAGCTCACCTGAAATTCGCGATCCAGGATGCGGATCGTGACGGATTTGACCTCTTCGGTCATCGTTCAATTTCGAGGGTTTTCAGGCGATGAATCATGGACTCGACCCGTGAGCGGACCTCGTCGCGGCTGTGCAGCAAAACCGCCCGTTCGCTTGCCATCTCACCCATTTTGGTTCGCAGCGACTGGTTTTCCTGACGCAGTCGGGTGGTCTCAAGCAGAACGAGCCGCAGTCGTTTTTCGAGAGTCTCGAGTTCCTCTTGCCAGTTCATGGAAGTCTCCAAGCGACGCTCAACTATACGAACGAATGGAATCCGGGTCAAATCGCCCGTTTACCGTACCGGTTTGACCCCACAGAGTGCTAGAATCGACCGAGGTATGCGCCTCCGGCCGGATCAGGCAAGCATTTTGATCGCGCGTCATCACTCCGCACCCTCCGGGACCGAGCCGTCACATCAGCTTTACGGGGAGGTGGTGGGCTTCGTCTGTGCGGGCCACCTGCGTCCGGATGCTGATCCGGATGATGGAGTCACCGCTTTCGTTCGGGCGGTTCGGGATCATTTTGGCTGGGGGGCGCGCGAACTCGATTTCTGGCAAGCAACGCAGGTGCCGCTCGACCGCAAACTGGCTCAAGGGTTCATCGATTTCGAACTCGGTCTGCCAGCCGACGAAGTGGCTCTTGGGACTCGGATCGAGGCGCTGAGCGAATGGCTGTCCGGGTTCCTCCCGGCATTCGGATGGATGGATCCCAGGTTTCCACTTTCCCGGGAGAGTCACGAGATTCTCGAGGATCTCGCAGAGATCCGCTGCGCGGAAACACCGGATGAGCCCGGTGAAGATCACGAAATCGCATTTGTCGAACTGGTCGAATACGTCCGGGCTGCCGTTCAGTTCCTATATGATGAGCGTCACAGCCCCTCAGGGCGGTCCGGTGCAGGTTAAAGAGCATGAATCATGAGGAATGGGTACGCCGTAGACGCGCACTGGCCCGAGAAATGGGACCGGGAACCGTTGCGATTCTGCCAGGCGCACACGAGAAGATCCGCAATCGTGATGTGCACTACCGCTTTCGCCAGGACAGTGATTTCCTCTATCTCACGGGATTTTCCGAACCGGATGCCGTCATGGTTCTGGTTCCGGGACGCCCGGAAGGGGAATATCTCATGTTCCTGAGGCCCCGGGATCGTGTGCACGAAATCTGGACAGGACGGCGTCTCGGCCCGGAGGGTGCCATTCGTGAACTGGGCGCTGATCAGGCTTTTCCGATCGGGGACATCGGGAAGGTTCTGCCGGAAATCCTCGAAGGAGCAGAGCGCATTTATTACACGATGGGGCAGAACGAGGAGTTTGACCACGAGATCATGAGCTGGATCAACCGGCTGCGCGAGCGTTCCCGTCAGGGGGTGGTTCCGCCGGAGACTTTCGTGTCCCTCGACCAACTGATTCATGAGATGCGCCTGTTCAAGTCCGCCGCCGAAGTGGTCGAGATGCGCAAGGCTGCCCGGATCAGTGTGGCGGCCCATCGGCGGGTCATGGCCCGGCTCGCACCGGGACTCCATGAATACGAGGTGGCAGCCGAAGTGCTCCACGAGTTCGCCCGTGAGGGCTGTGAGGAGGCTTATGCGACCATCGCTGGTGGCGGAGTGAATGCCTGCGTGCTCCACTATGTCGAAAACCGGGACCTCCTATGTGTCGGTGATCTCTTGCTTCTGGATGCCGGATGCGAATCAGCAGGCTATGCCTCTGATATCACCCGTACCTATCCCGTGAGCGGTCGGTTCTCAGCCGAGCAACGGGCGATCTACAATCTTGTTCTCGCCGCGCAGGAGGCGGCGATCGCGGCCTGCCGGATCGGCCACCACTGGAATGAACCGCATGAGGCAACCGTACGGGTGATTACCCAGGGGCTCATCCGTTTGGGGCTGCTCAAGGGTCCGCTTCGGGAGCTCATCCAGGATCGCGCCTACGAGACGTTCTATATGCACCGGGCTGGGCACTGGCTTGGTCTCGATGTCCACGATGTCGGGAGCTACAAAGTGGATGGGGACTGGCGCGAATTGGAACCTGGCATGGTGCTGACCGTGGAGCCCGGAATCTATATCCGCCCGGGCTTGCGAGGGATACCCAGAGGTTTTCAGGGAATCGGCATCCGGATTGAGGATGATGTCCGGATCACCCGGAGGGAACCGGACGTTTTGACGCGGGGTCTCGTCAAAACCGCATCCGCCATCGAAACCGTGATGCAAAGCCGGAGGCTCTGATCACTCCCCCGGGCGGAACCCGCATATGGGATGACGAAATTGTCATCTCAGGTGCCGGATCGGTTGGCTCCGCCCTGGCCCTCGGGCTGGCCCGCTCAGGCTTTGGAGTGACACTCATCGAAGTGCGGAAAGGAGGGGTACCCCTTCAGGACCGCAGACGTTTCGTGCTGTCGGAACTATCCGCCCAGTGGCTCGGCCAGATCGGTGTCTGGGATGGACTTTCGGAAGGCGTGCAGCCCATTCACTCGATTCGGGTGGATGAACCGGGCGGCTGCCCCGTCGATTTCGAGGCGCGGGAGATCGACCTGCCCACCTTGGGTTATGCGGTCGATGCCGGGACGCTCGCCCGGGCTTTCGAGCGCGCCATTCGGGGGGAACCGCGCATCCGCTTCCTCGAAGGCGCGAGGATCCGCCACTTGGATTCCGCGAGGCCAGTACCAAGCTTAGAGATCGAGTTGGACACGGGTGCAACTTTAACTCTCGCCACTCGCCTGGTGGTGGTGGCCGAGGGGCAGGCCTCCTCTTTTCTTGAGGCCCAGGGGTTCAACATCTGCACGCGGGACTCCGGTCGATCGGCGCTCGTCATCCGTCTCGAGGGTCTGTCCGGCGTGAGCCCGGATCGGGTTTTCGAGCGTCTCGGTGCGGAAGGTCTCCTCGCTCTACTGCCTGAATCATCCCGTGAGGCCACGCTGACTTGGACGCTTCGGAACGACCGGGCCGACGACTTTCTTGCGCAAGCCCCCGTGAGGCAGCGTATGGAACTCGCCCGCCTGCTCGGGTTGCCGCCCGGGGGTCTCGACTGGAGTGAGCATCCCAGCCGGTTTGACCTTGTACGGCGCGCAGTCGATCCGCCGTACCATGCGGGCATCCTCGTGATCGGTCAGGCCGCTCACCGCATCGCTCCCTTTGCCGCTCAGGGCATGAATCTCGCCTGGCGGGATGCCCGCGCGCTGGTCACAGGACTCATCCGTGCAGAGGAGACGGGGATCGATTTTGGCTCGGTCGCGTGGCTCGCAAACTACTGGCGTGGACGGCGACCCGATCACCGGCGCGTCAGCCATCTCACCGAGCATCTGCCACGCCTTTTCGAACCGCGCGATCCACTGACACGCTGGGTGCGGCGCTCCGGATGGTGCATCATAGGCATGGCCCCGTCCGTCCGGCGCACGATCCTGCGTTTCGGGCTCGGGTGGAGCCTTTGAACCCGCGGGGACAGTCGTCAGCCGGTTGTGCTCCGGTGGCCATTGCCGGGAGTGGCCCGGTGGCCCGTCTTCTCGCGTGTTTTCTTGCTCAAGATGGCCACCCCGTGGTTCTTTTGGATCATCTGCCCAACGCTCCGGAAACCGAGGATACGCGACTTTATGCACTCTCTCCCCTGAGTCTCCAGATTCTCGAAACGCACGGTCTTTATTCCGAGCTCGGGCCCAAACGCTGCCGGGTCTTTTCCGATCTCGAGATCTGGGTTTACCATGAGCCGACCCGGGTTCGTTTCTCAGCTTCCGACATCGGGGGTTTTCTGCTCGGCGGCCTGGTCTATGCGCGCGATCTCAATCGGGTGCTCATGGAACGCGTGTCCGAACTCGGTATTCCCACGCACCGGTTCGATCCGGATCAACTTGAGCGAACGTCTCAGGGATGGGTGATCGGGACTGGAGATGCGGCGTTTCAGGCGTCGCTCCTCGTCGTGGCGGAAGGCAGCCATTCGAGACTGCGCGAACGGTTCAGGATCCCGGTCGAGACACGGGATTATGGAGAAGAGGCCCTGACGTTTGGGCTTGCGACCGAGCATGATCTCGGGTCGACTCCAAGACAGGTTTTTACTCCCTGGGGTCCGCTGGGTCTCCTGCCGGCTCCGGATGGCACGCTCTCAGGCGTCTGGTCGATGCCGGCCGTGCGAGCGCGGGAGTGGCTCAATCGGTCGGCTCCCTCCTTCGAGGCACTCCTTTCTGAAGCAACCGAGGGGATGGGCGGCCGCCTATCGCTTTTGGCACCTCCTCGTTCGTTTCCACTGCGTTGCCTCCATGCGCAGACCTATGTCGGCGATCGTCTGGCACTTGCGGGTGATGCCGCGCATGTGATCCATCCTTTCGCAGGACAGGGGCTCAACCTGGGTTTCCTGGATGCGTGTGCGCTTGCGGATGACCTCAAGCGCTCTGGGGACGGGAGCGAGGCAGCGCTCCGCAGGGTGCTCATGCGCTATGACCGGCGTCGCCGGAGGGAGAACCAGAAATTCCTTCTGGCCCTTGAGGGGGTGCGGATGCTCTTTCGGAAACCGGATCTCTTGGGATTGCGAGCGCTCATGCTCGGTGCACTCGCGCAGGTCGCTTTGTTGCGTCGGCCCTGGGTCCGGCGTGCCACGGGCTCGCAGGGCCGTCGCCTCTTGGTGCCATGAAGGGGATCCGGGATACTCGACCGGAGGTCACGCGCGTCCCCGCCCCAGTTCCCACGGCGGAGCGGGGGGGCACTTGGCTCGTTCCGACACAACGACTGAGACGAGTACTTCTCTCCGAGGAGTGGGCCGGTCAGCGCGCAGCCGGATTCCGTGTGGCCGAAATGCCGAACATCTTTTTGCCCGAAAGCTTCGCAGCCTGGCACTGGGAACGGTACGATCATGTGAAACCCTGCATGCCACCCGGAGGCGATCACCTGTTCTGGATGGATGCGGCATCCGATCTCGATCCCGGGATCGACTCCAAACGCGCGCGTGGGCTCGCCGCCTTGGCCGCAGAAGCTTTTGCCCTCGAGTGCGCCTGGGAGATCACCGATGACGATTGGGGGAGTGAGGTATCCGAAGACGCAGGCCAGTATGTTGCGTTAAGAAAGCGCTTTCTCTCGCATCTTTGTGAGACCGGGTTTGAATCCCGGCAATCCCTCTTCAATCATCTGGTTGCGGATATCGAGTCCGGGGCCAGGGGGCGTGTGGAGGGCCTTCTGGCTTTTCAGGGTTTTGACGAAGTCACGCCACTCGAACTCCATCTGGGCAGAGCCTGGCAGGCACAAGGGGGCGAGTGGCGCGAGATCCCGGTGGAGGCACGTACCCTCGAGCGCGCCAGCGTGTTGGCCTTTCCCGACCGGGAAGCCGAACTCTATGCGGCCGCGCAATTCGCCCGAAAGAGTCTCCTTGAAAATCCCAGTCAGCGTGTTGGGGTGATCGTGCTCGGACTCAAACGGCTGCGGGCGAGTGTGCGCGCCATCTTCGACGATGTGCTCGCTCCACCCCGGCTGACAGAACAGGACGGGATAGATGAGCGTCCCTACAACCTCAGTCTGGGTGAGCCGCTCCGGAACTACCCGCTCGTCGAAGCCGCACTCGACATTCTCGACCGCGCAGGTATCGCCCGATCGCCCGTGGGATTGAGCCGCCTTTTGAGGAGCCCCTACTGGGGTGACCCCACAGAGGATGGCCCCCTCCGCTTTGCCTGCGACTGCGCCTTACGCGAGCGCGGACGCAATGGAGATACCGGCTGGGATCTGCCCGCTCCGTTTGAGGCCGGTCCTGAGAACTTCCGTCGGATCTGGTCGCAATCCGGCGCCCGGTTGGTTGCCTCCCAACTGGATGAGGCTCACCCCCTGTCCCACTGGATCAGCCTCTGGTCCGCTTTGTTGGGGGATTTTGGCTGGCCCGGCGCGCGACCGCTCGACTCGATCGAGTACCAAGCGCATAGAGCCTGGAACGAGGTACTCGAGGAGATTGCACGACTCGCTGCGCTGCCACGCCGCTGGCGTTTTTCGGACTTCCGGCTTTTTGTGACCGAAGCGCTGGGCGAGCGCCTCTTCCAGCCCGAGACGCCGCAAAGCCCGATCGAGATCATGGGCCCGCTTGAGACGGCGGGGCTCAATTTCGACCGGATCTGGGTTGTCGGGGCAGAAGCCCACACCTGGCCTCCCGAGCCGCATCCCCACCCCTTTCTGCCCTACGCGCTCCAGAGGCAGCGTGGCCTGCCACACGCGAGCAGCATGCGGGAGTTCCAGTTCAACGAAAGGCTTCTGGCACGCTGGCAGGCATCGACCACGGAAATGGTCGTGAGTTTTACATGCCGCGAAGATGACCGGGATCTCGATCCGTCGCCACTGCTCACCCGTTGGCCCGCCCCGGAACCGGGCCCGATCGTTCGAGGCGGGTTTCGTCGCCAAGCCCGAGGCCAGGATCTCCCGCCTGATGTGGTTCCGTTTACCGAACCGGTTGCGCTCGGCGCAACCGAGATACGGGGCGGCATCCGTTTTCTTAAAGACCAGGCGGCTTGTCCGTTTCAGGGGTTCGCCGAACACCGACTCCGGGCGGACGTTCTTCCCCCTTGGCGCCTGCCCTTTGATCCCAAGGTGCGGGGTCTTTTCCTCCATGACATGCTCGAGCGGATCTGGAAGACCTTGCGCACGTATCACCCTGACCTCTGGGATTGGGAGCAGGTCCGGGTCACGATCGCGCAGGCGGTCGATGCCTCACTGGATCAGGATCCCGCGGGTGGGCCGCTCAGCCAGATGCTCAGAAAGACGCTTCGTCCAAGCTTTATCGAATGGATCGAAACCTGGTTTTTGGACCACGAATGCCGACGCCAGGAAAGCTTCGAGATCATGACCGAACAGGATGCAACCCTCACACTCGCGGGCCTGCGTTTTCGTTGCCGCGCGGATCGCATCGAACGGCTTGCGGATGGAACGCTCGTCATTGTGGATTACAAAACGGGGCAACCTCCGCCCGTGAAGCGATGGATGGGGGATCGCCCCTTGGAACCCCAACTTTCGGTTTACGCACTGGCCTGGCCGTCAGCCCGGGCACTGCTTGTGGCCAGCCTCAAACCCGGATGGATGGGATATGCCGGCGTGGCCGCGCAGGCGGATTTCCTTCCCGGTTCGGGCCCGATTGAAACCATCGCCGACTGGAGTATCCAGCAGAACCATTGGCGACAGGCACTCGAGCATCTGGCCCGAGAGATCCAAGCCGGCCGCAATGACCTCGATCCGCACGGGGATCCGGATCTCCCGTGTGATCGATGTGCCTATCCCGCGCTCTGCCGTCTTCAGGAAACCCGGATCGCGGCGGATACGGGGATCGGTGAGGCAGATTCCAGCCATGAGGCGCGCGATGCGTCCGGTACAGAAAACACCTGATCTCTTAAAGCAGGACCGGGACGCGCGCGAGTGCGCGCGCGATCCCCATCTCTCCTGTCTGGTGCAGGCTCCGGCCGGTTCAGGCAAGACCACACTGCTGGTCGATCGTTATCTCAGACTGCTCGAGCTGGTGGCCCAACCGGAGGAGGTCCTCGCGCTCACATTCACCCGCAAGGCACAGGCGGAAATGACGCACCGGGTCTGGCGCGCGCTTCTCGATGAAAATCCGGATGGCGTATTCGGAGATCTGCCGAAGCGGGTCAGGCTCCGCAGCGAAAGACAGGGCTGGCAGCTCGAACGGCTGCCCGAGCGGCTTCGCATCATGACGCTCGATGGTTTTGCACTGAGCCTGATCCAGAGAATGCCCTGGTCGGCTGCAGGAGGGCAGGTGCCTGAACCCACCGAAGAGGCCCAGGCACTCTACCTTGAGGCCGCCCGCCGGGTGATCGAAGATCTTCTCACCGAACGTGACTACCGGCCGGCCATCGGCGCCTGGCTGCATGAGACGGGTGGGGATCCAGAGGCATTGGTTGGGCTGCTTGTCTCGATGCTGGGCTGTCGCGAGCAGTGGCAGGGTCTCGTGTTTGATGTCGGCAGTCGTCCCGACTGGAGTCAGAAGCTGCTTGATGCCAAAAGCCGGATCATCGCACGGGCGCTTGCGCGCTGTGAGGCGGTCATTTCCGGCGAGCGCTTCGAAGCGTGGTCGAAGCTTGCTCAGGCTGTGGTGCAATACCGGGTGGATACCGGGCTCGATCCGGAGACTTGCCACCACCGGGAGGGTGTTCAACCGGCCAGTGCCGGAGCGTGGGAAAACCCGGTCTGGGAAAGGCGGTGCGCTTACCGCACGATCACTCGGGTGTTGCTCACCCAGGATGGAAAGCTGCGCAAACCCCGCGGGCTCCATATGCTCTTGGGCCGGAAAAGATCCCAGGATGCCCGTCAGGATGCGCTGCGAGAAGCGTTGCTGGCCTCGCTTGCTGTTCTGGAAGACAACCCAGGATTCAGGTCGGCACTGGAGGAGATGTCGAATCTTCCGGATGCGCCCGAAGCGGAGACCCCGCTTCTTGAAGACCTGATGATCGTCCTCGCGCGCACGCTCTATCATCTTCAGGCGGTTTTTCATGAGACGGGAAAAGTTGACTTCGCGGAGATCACGTTCCTCGCGCGCAAGGCACTCGGTTCGGATTCCCCGACCGACCTGGCTTTGGCGCTCGACTACCGGATCCAACATCTCCTGATCGACGAGTTTCAAGACACGAGCATCGCGCACTTCACGCTCATCCAGAATCTCATGAGAGGCTGGGAGATGGGGGACGGGCACACATTTTTCGCCGTGGGCGATCCCATGCAATCGATCTACCGTTTCCGTCAGGCTGAGGTGGGAGTCTTCCTCAACTGTCGCGAGATGGGTATTGCGGGTTTACCGCTCACCCCGGCCATCCTGCACGACAACTACCGGAGTCACCCGGATCTCGTCTCTTGGCTGAATGGGACTTTCATGCGAATCTTCCCGGATCGGGACGAACGCGAAACCGGCGTCGTGTGCTATGTCCCGGCCAGGAGCGGACGCGCAGATCGGAGTGAGCAGCCGGTCGCGGTGTCTCATCGGCTGGCGGGCCACGATCCCCGGCTCAAGGCGCAGGTGGTCGTCGATCTCATCCGTCACGAGCGCGCAAACGAACCCGAAGCGCGGATTGCGGTTCTGTTCCACGCGCATCGGGATGCGACGCCGATTGCTGAACTTCTGCGCGCCGAGTCGATTCCATTCAGAGGACTGGATCTCGAGCCGCTCATGGCGTTCGGGGTGAGTCAGGATCTCCTGATGCTCGCCGCGGCGCTTTTGCACCCGGGGGACCGGCGCGCTTGGCTCGCTGTGCTCAGGGGACCTTGTGTCGGCCTGTCGATGGGGGATCTTGCCGCCGTTGCGCAAGCTGTCCCGTCGGTGCTCCACCCGGACCGCTGGGGCCCCGATCTTCCCGGATTGAGTGAACCCGGCCGCGCACGGCTCCGGCGCATCGTGCCGATTCTGAGGCGTGGTTTTGACCGGCTCGCCCGTACGGTCGATTTCCGTCACACCCTCGAGGCGACCTGGATCGCGCTGGGCGGCCCCGCGACGCTCAAGACGGATTTCGACCGTGCGCTTGCCGAGCGCTTCTGGAGTGCGCTCGACGAGCTTTCCCCAGATGAACTGCGTGCCGACCCACTCGTGCTGGCTCAAGCGATGGAGCGTCTCACGGCTCCTCTCGAAGCCCAGGTGGAAGATCCCCGCCTCGAGTTGCTCACGATCCACCGGGCCAAGGGTCTCGAGTGGGATATTGTCATCCTGGCCGGATTGGATCACGGGGTGCCCCCCAAGGAGCGGAGCCTTCTCCGCTGGCTTGAGGAGATGGGTCCAGACGGAACCGAAGTCGTTCTCGCGACCCGTGATCGGGTAAAACCCCCATCCGGTGAGGTCAGCTGGTATGCGTATCTGCGCACCCTCGAGCAGGCGAAGGATCGAGAGGAAAGGATCCGTCTGGCCTATGTTGCAGCCACCCGGGCGCGAGAGCGGGTTCACCTCATTGCAGAAGGTGGCGACCCCGATCTGCCCTTCAAATCCCGTTCGGGGTCGCTTGCGGAAGTGTTCGGTTTCCTGTTCACGGATTCCTCCCGCCCCGTCCCGGAAAGCGCTCGGGAAGGGGGATCGGCTGATACCCGTGTTCCCGCGATGCGCGAGGTGTTACCCCCTGATTTTCGGGCGATCGCCTATCCGGCCCCGCTCCTCGCTACACGAGAAACAGACGGACTGATCCGAGAGCCCATCCGCCCGGTCTTCGATTGGGCGGAATCCGAGAGCCGTATGCAGGGTTTGCTGCTACACGAGCTATTTGACCATATCGCACGGAACGGTTTCGAAGGTGCAGCGCCCTGGATTCAGCCGGGAGCAGGCGCCCAGAACCGATGGTGCCGGAGACTGTCTGAACTCGGGATGCCATCTGAGCGTCTTGCGGCGTCGGTCACCGATATCGGGCGCATGCTGGAGCGTATTCTCGCGGATCCCGATGCGCGCTGGATCCTGGGCCCGCACTCCTGGGCGGCTTCCGAGCTTGCGCTGCACGGACTCGACGGAACCGAAAGAGTTGCCGTGCGCATTGACCGGTTGTTCCGGGACGAGCGTGGCGTGCTCTGGATTGTCGACTATAAACTCGGCCGTCACGAGGGTCAGGATCCCCAAGCCTTTCTGGCGCGCGAGGAGGAGCGCTATCGTCCCCAGCTTGAGCGTTATGCGCGTCTCATCCGTGAGCAGGATGGCGGACCACTCGAAACCGGGCTCTATTTCTTGTATCCCGCCTGCTTCAGAAAGGTGCGTCTCGAGTGAATGATCGGGGTGGTTCGCTTCAGCGAAGTGTCCGGTTGTCTCCGAGGGGATCTTCCATGCGTTCGTATGGTGCAAGGATCCGTTACCGCGTTGTGACGGGATCCGGTATCGGTCGCCCCGAGTTGGTGCGCAGAGCACAATTCGGCGAAAATGCGTGCACCCGCCTACCTTGAAACCCGCGATCCCAGATGTCATCCGTCCTGACCCCCACCACAGAGGGAATGATCGAACGGCCCGCTCCGAGTTTCTGGGCGATTGCGCCCGTGGTAGCGGTTGCGGCGTTCATGGAAGTTCTGGATCTGTCGATCGCAAACGTTGCGCTCCTCCATATCGCAGGCAGCCTCTCCGCTTCCCAGGATCAGGCCACCTGGGTGCTCACGGCCTATACCGTCACCAACGCCATCATCTTGCCACTGAGCGGATGGCTGGCCACCACCCTTGGCCGCAAACGCTATTTTATGGGCAGCATTGGTACCTTCAGTCTGGCCTCGCTTCTCTGCGGGCTTGCTCCGAGCCTTGGAGCCCTGGTATTTTTCCGTGCCCTGCAGGGGCTCGTGGGCGGCGGATTGCAGCCCAATGCGCAGGCGATTCTCTCGGATGCCGCCCCGCCCGAGAAGCGTGGCATGGCGTTTGCGCTCTACGGCATGGCCGTCGTTCTTGCACCCGCGATCGGCCCCACACTCGGCGGTTGGATCACCTACCACATGAACTGGCGCTGGGTTTTTCTGATCAACGTTCCTGTGGGGATTTTGCTGCTGCCTTTCATCAAGGCACTGGTCCGTGATCCGCCACATCTCGTCCAGGCGCGCCGAGCCCGTAGAGCCCAGGGCTTGAAACTGGACTACATCGGATTCAGCCTGATTGCCTTGGGGCTCGGCTGTTTGCAGATCGTACTGGACCGGGGTCAGCAGAACGACTGGTTCGCCTCCACCCTGATCCTCGCCATGACGGGGCTCGCAGCCGTGACACTCGTCGGATTCGTGGTTTGGGAATGGACCCGGAGCGACCCGATCGTCGATCTTCATTTATTGAAGAACCCCACTTTCGCGGTTGCCAATCTGCTCATGTTCATGCTGGGATTCGTGCTCCTCGGGACGACCGTCCTGCTGCCCCTCTATGTCCAGTCCCTCATGGGATATACCCCGGTCCAGGCCGGTCTCATGCTGTCCCCGGGCGGGCTCGCCATCCTGTTTCTCATGCCCGTCGTGGGTCATCTGGTGTCCCGTGTCGATGCGCGCTGGCTGATCAGCGCAGGATTCCTGATCATCGGCGTGGCCATGCTGCTCATGACCCGCTTCGATACCGAAACCGGATTCCAGACCATCATGTGGACGCGTGTCTTGCAGGCCAGTGGCATGGCGTTCCTCTTCATTCCGATCAATACAGTGGCTTTTGCGGCCATTGATTCCGCTAAATCCAGCAATGCCTCGGCTATCATCAACATGTCGCGCAACATCGGGGGCAGTTTCGGCATTTCCATTGCCATCACCCTGCTCGCCCGGGGGGCGCAAATTCATCAAAACCGGCTGATTGGGCGGGTGACATCCGTGAGCCCAGCCCTCCGTTCCTATGTTGCCACGGTGCGCAATCATCTTGCGGCGCATGGACACGGTGGGATCGCCTCCGCCGGTGAGGCGATGGGATTTCTCTATCAGACCGTGGTCAAACAGTCCACCATGCTGGCTTATATCGATGATTTCAGGTTTCTCGGAGTGGTCTCAATCCTCCTCATTCCTTCTGTTTTTTTCCTGCGGCGCAGCAATGACGCGCGCACCGCACCCCCTGGCAGCGTGCATTGAATAGGGGGCGGGTGCTCGATACCGCGTTTTCTGGATGCCCTGCGGCGGGCTTGGGGACAAGCGGGTTGTCCCTGGACGTTGCGTACCCCCTCGTAGGACCAGAGCCTGTTGCGATGCTCGCGGCTCGCTCAAAAAAGTTGTCATGCGCTGAACGCAATGCTCCAGCGGCCCCAAGGATGAACAGGGAACGGTCTCGCGATCGGGCTGCTTTCCGGTAAACTGTGGCCCCCAAGTTTGGGAACCAAAGAGCGCCATATGTCTCCTGTTCGACCGAAGTCCGGCGCGCGCCGCCGATCCGGGCGTCCCCTGTCTGCGAGCCATCTAGGAGCGGCCACGCCCCTCACGGCTCGTGCGGAAACGCTTGAGCTTGGCCAGTTTGTCGAAAAGTCGTATCTCGACTATTCCATGACTGTGATCCTTGACCGGGCGCTCCCACAGCTCGGGGATGGATTGAAACCGGTGCAACGACGGATTCTCTACGCGATGCATGAACTGGGTCTCGGCGCCGGACAAAAGTTCAAGAAATCGGCGCGGACGGTGGGTGATGTGATTGGCAAGTTCCACCCGCATGGAGATCAGGCAGCCTATGAAGCGCTCGTGCTCATGGCACAGCCGTTTTCATGCCGCTATCCACTGGTCGAGGGACAGGGTAACTTCGGCTCGCCCGATAACCCGAAATCATTCGCCGCCATGCGTTACACGGAGACCCGGCTGTCGCGTTATGCGGATCTTCTGCTTGCTGAACTCGGGCAGGGAACCGTCGACTGGATCACCAACTTCGATGGCACGCTCGAGGAGCCCGCGTGGCTGCCTGCCCGTCTTCCCTGGGCGTTGCTAAACGGTTCGAGCGGGATTGCGGTCGGAATGGCCACGGATATCCCGCCACACAATCTTGGCGAAACCGCGAACGCGCTGATTCATCTCATCGACCATCCCGCAGCCGGGCTCGACGAGGTGCTGGAGCACCTGCCAGGACCCGATTTCCCGACCGAAGCTGAAATCATCACACCCCGCTCGGAACTGCGTGCTCTGTACGAGACCGGGATCGGCAATCTGCGATTGCGTGCGCGCTACCATCTTGAGGACACCGACCTCGTGGTCGATGCGCTGCCCTATCAGGTTTCAGGTTCCCAGGTGCTTGCCGATCTGGCCCGTCTTTTCGAGGCGGGAGAATTGCCCTGGGTGCGGGATCTCCGGGATGAATCCGATCACGAGCATCCGACCCGGCTCGTGATCAGCCTGCGTGGCGGTCACCCCGAGATCGACGCTGCGTTTCGCCATCTGTGCGCTGTTTCGGGTCTCGAAAAAAGCCTCCGGGTCAACCTCAATGTCGTAACGCCTGCCGGCGCTCCGCGAGTCATGGGTCTCCTTGATTTCCTCAAAGCTTGGCTTCTCTTTCGACTGGCTACGCTCGAGCGACGTCTCGGGTGGCAGCGTGACCGGCTTCTCGCCAGGCTCGAGATCCTCGAGGGACTCCGGATTGTTCATCTTGATATCGACCGGGTTATCCGGGTCATCCGTGAGGCGGAAGAGCCACGGGCCGAGCTCATGCGCGTCTTTCAGTTGAACGAACGGCAGGCAGATGCCATTTTGGACATGCGCCTCAGGCAGCTTGCACGCCTGGAAGCGCTCGCCATCGAACGGGAATCGGCTGCGGCCCGGGAGACACTCGCCGGCATCGAGGCGGCGCTCGGATCGCCCCGGAAACTCCGGCGTCTCGTCCGCACGGAACTTGCGGCCGACCGGGATCGGTTCGGGGACGCGCGCCGCTCGTCACTGGTCGAGCGGGATGCGGCCTTACGCCTTGTGGATGACCCCAAGGGACGCGGAGAACCTGTGACGGTTGTGCTCACCGCGCGCGGGTGGATCCGGACTGCCCGCGGTCATGAGTGGGAGCCGGAACAGGGGAGTTACCGGAGCGGAGACGGTTTTCTGGATCTGGTCCGTGCAGACAGCCGTTCGACGCTCGTGCTGTTTGACTCGATGGGCCGGATCTATAACCTTGATGCTGAAGCCCTCCCCGATGGTCGGGGGCCCGGAATGCCGCTCACGAGCCGACTCGATCCCCCGCCCGGTGCACGCTTTGTGGCGCTTACCCGGTTCGAGCCGGAGGAACGATATGTCTGGGTCGACAGCCTGGGTTACGGGTTGTGCGTCCTGGGGGCCTCCTTTCTCGTTCGGGCACGCAAGGGCCGAACGCTCTTCCGTCTGCCGGAGGGAGCCTGTGCACTGGCTCCTGCTGCGGCCCGGCATGCGACACGGATTGCCCTGATGAGCTCGGCGGGTCAGCTGCTTGTTCTCGCCAGGAGTGAGGTTCCCGTGCTCGACAAGGGGCGTGGGGTGCGTCTCATGGGGATTCCACCAAAGGCGCGGGCGAGCGAACGGCTTCTTTTCGCGTTGGGCCTCGGCGCGGGCGACGGATTACGTCTCGAACGCGGAAGCAAGCGGCTTGTGTTGAGTCCCATAGATCTTCTGGATTACGAAGGTGCGCGCGGCCGGCGTGGCCGGAGACTCAAGTCGCCCTGGAATCTGGGTGTTGACCGCATTTCCCGGGTCGAGGGGTCGGCCGCCCATCAGGCTACGTAAGCGGTGTATCCTCGCCGACGAAGGGGCCCTGGACGAACGAGATCCCGAGATTGAGGAGCGAGGTCATGAGCCGCGCCTGATCGACTCCTGTGGCCAGTATCTCGATACCATGTGCTTTAAGTGGGGCGAGCAGGCGTGTCTGCTCGGGCGACACTTGGGGCCTCTCGCTCTCCGCAGCATCCGGATCTTCCGGGGTGACCAGGTGGGTCACCGGAATTCTCACAAGATCCGGTTTCACATGGTTGAGCAGGATGGCCGAGTGGGCGGATTCTCCAAATCCATCGAGACCAAACTGGATCCCGGCCGGTTTGAACCGGGCGATCCACTCCTGTGTTTTTTTGAGCTGTCCCGCGACCGTGCGTTCCTGGAACAGAAAAACGAGCTTGGCTCCTGATTTTTGAGAGAGGGCCCGTGCCAGCCAGGCCTGGGTTTCGGCCGTGACGAGCATGAGCTCGGACAGGCGCAGGTAGAGTGCGCAACCTTTCGGTGTTTGAGGCCGGGTCCAAAACCCGAGTGCCGTCTCGATGAGGAGGGTTTCCAAAGCCGGTAGGTTTTCGCTTTCGTGAGCCAGTTTGAAAAACTCATCCCAGGTGTTGAGTTGGTAGGTTTTGAGCAGGTTCTGACTCAGGCGTATCTCCACACGCGGGCGGCTGTCACCCCCGATCAGGCTCAGGATCGGTCGAGTCACAATCGGCAATGTTTTCCGTTCGATCATGCGGGCGAGTGCGCTCGCGATATCGTCCGGCTGGCCCCCGGAGAGGTTGGCGGGTTGATACCGATTGACGGGCAAGGGGCCCGAGGCGGCCAGTTGTGCTTCCCGGGCCAGGGCACGCGAGTTGGATCTCGAAATCCGTTCGCTGATTCCGAACTTGAGACCCAGCGGAATCGATTTGTCAAGCACTTCGTAGATCTGGTTGCTGACCGTCGCCTGAATGTCTTGGACCCACTTCTCAAGGGACCCGTCCCGCGGTCGCTCGGTCCAGAAACAGAGCTCCCAACCCAGTCGGGTACAAAAATCAGTGGGAGCAAGGAGTGGCATGACTTTCCGTTCAACGAGTGTCCAGGCGGCATTGATGGTGAAGGGGCCATATTGTTCAATCAGGGCTGTCAGGTTGTCGATACAGGCGACCACCACGGCCTGCTCACTGCGTTTGGGTCGGCTCGCCTGGAGCTGTTCTTCGAGACGCGAGAGAAAATCTGTTGGATCCAGGATTCCGGCTGTGGACGGAGTGGGAGTTGGGGCCGATACCGGCGCGCTGGCATGAGGTGCCACCACAGGTTGATCGGGGTCCCGCAGGATAAAGATGGCCGGCTCGCTTCCGAAAGTTGTGGCACGAAGCGACAGGTGGATCGCATGGCTCTGTCCGTGTGGCGTGACTTCGAGTTTATGAATGTTCTGTTCGGCTGATTGAAGGACGGTTTTGAGCGCCTGTTTAACCCTGTTTCGGTCTTTTGCTGAGATCACTTCCAGAAACGAACCACCCTCGTAGGTCTCCAGTCCGAACGATGTGAGATAGGCAGGGTTGGCGTACAGATAGAGGCCATCCTCGATAAAGGCCACCGCCGTATCGAGTGCATCGAAGACGAGACGGGTGTTGCGGTTGACCTCATCGATCTCGAAAAGCAGTCGGGTTCGTTCACGCGAGAGTCGGGACAGACGGTGTTCCCGTTCGAGTGTCTGCCGGGTCCGGTCGGGATCATCCAGACTGATCCATATTTCTTGGGGTGGCTTGGGCGGGGTTTGCGCAAACATCGTGATGCGCGGGACTTGGTGCCAGCGTTCGCGGAGCTCAGCCGGCAATTCGGGCCAGGCGAGATCCTCTTCGGGATCCCAGAGAAGGAGCGACCAGTCACCCGGGTTTTCTTCGGCTAGGCCCTTTGTGCTCTCGACATAGTGGATCTCGGATAGGATGCCCTGATTGCGCAGTAGGGTGTTGATCGCTTCACCGAGTTCGGTCCGCCGACCGAAAATCAGAAAAGGCCAAGTTTCAAGCTCGCCGGTATTCATTCCGATCCACTCACGAGTGGGGTTTTGGAGTGGGCTCCCGGAATCTCCCGTACGAGACGGGGCACGAGGTAGCCTGGCAGTCGGGCACGAAGTTCGGTATGGAGCGTGCGTGCCCGCTCGTCCGGGACGGCGAAGTGCGCACTCCCCTGAACCGGATCCAGAAGATGGAGATAGTAGGGCAGGACCCCATCGGAAAAAAGCGTCTCCGAAAGCTCGGCCAGCACCTCGACCTCGTCGTTCACATGAGCAAGGAGCACGGATTGGTTGAGCAAATGGAAGCCTGCCTCGCGGAAGCGGTCGAGTCCCCGGCCGACTGCGGGAACGAGTTCATTCGGGTGGTTCGCGTGAATCACGAGTACACGGCGGCGGGGGAACTCCAAGAGTGCCTCGATCAGGTCTTTCTGGATGCGCGCCGGCCGGACCACGGGCTCCCGGGTATGGATTCTGAGCGTCGCGATGTGAGTCAGGGATGCGAGGCGTGCGGCCAGAGTCGCGAGTCTTCGGTCGCTCAGGGTCAGGGGATCGCCTCCACTCAGGATGACCTCTCGGATCGAGGTGTCTGCACAAAGATCGGCGAGCGCTTGTTCGCAATCGGGATCTTCTCGGATGGCATCCCGTATGGGGAAATGCTTGCGGAAGCAGTAGCGGCAGTGAATGCTGCACTCGGCACTCGCGAGGAGGAGGGCCCGGCCGTGATACTTCCGGATGAGGCGGGGGCTTGTCCGCCGTCCGGCCTCGTCCAGTGGATCAAGGAGACCCGGGGCGCGGGGGTCGAACTCGGCCGCTTGAGGCAGGATCTGGAGGAGGAGCGGGTCATGGGGGAGCCCCGGGCTGATGCGGTCCAGGAACGAGCGGGTCACGCGCAAGGGAAATTGCTCGCGTGAGGGGGTGATCGCGGGGTCCTCAGTAAATGCGGCACCGAGCCGGTCCATCAGAGCCGCAGGGTCCGTCACGACTGCAAGACCGCCGTCTGGATGCTCAGGGGGGTTTAGTGTGCGTTCGAGTTTCGCTATCATAGACAACCGGCCTACCCATCCTGGCGCCGGATGGCGCGTCAGGTGGCGCACGGGCTCCAAAGGATCTTTAGATCATGAGCAACTATAGTACCAATGAATTCAAAAGTGGCCTCAAAATCATCCTCGACGGCGATCCTTACAATATCGTTGAGAACGAGTTTGTCAAACCGGGCAAGGGCCAGGCCTTCAACCGGGTTCGCATCCGTAATCTCAAAACGAGCCGCGTCATTGAAAAGACCTTCAAGTCGGGCGATGTCGTGGAGGCAGCCGACGTTGTCGATGCAGAGATGCAATACCTTTATCAGGATGGCAGCCATTGGCATTTCATGCATCCTGAGACATTCGAGCAGTATCAGGCCGATCAGACGGCCCTGGGCGATGCGGCCAGCTGGCTCAAGGGGGAAGAGACCTGCACCGTGACCCTCTGGAACGGCCGTCCACTGCTCGTCCTGCCCCCGCATACGGTTACCCTGCGTGTGACCCGCACCGATCCGGGTCTGCGCGGCGACACCTCAAGCGGAGGCAGCAAGCCGGCAGTGCTCGAAACCGGAGCGAGTGTACGCGTTCCGCTTTTCATACAGGAAGGCGAACTCATCAAGGTCAACACGCGGACATCCGAATACGTCGCCCGTGGCAAGGAGTGACCCGGACGACTGGCGACCCTGCGCCGCAACGGACACCCTGAAGCTCCGCGCGGATCTCAAAGCCAGGATCCGTGCCTTCCTTTCCGAGCGCGGCATTCTCGAAGTCGATACACCCCGAATCTCCAGTTCGGCCGTGACGGATCCCCAGATCAGCTGCTTCGCAGGAGTGGGATCCCATTCCCGGTTCTGGCTGATCCCCTCTCCAGAGTTTCACCTCAAGCGGCTGCTGGCCGCAGGTGTGGGCGACCTCTACAGCTTCGGTCCGGTTTTCCGGGATGAGGAGTGGGGGCTGCTCCACGAACCCGAGTTCACCCTGCTCGAGTACTACCGGCTCGGCATGGATGGCGAGACGCTGGCTCTCGAAGTGGCCGGACTCCTCACGCGACTCATCGGCCCTGCCGGACCCGTTGAACGCATCTCGTTTGCACAACTTTTTGAGCGCGAGCTCGGGATCGACCCCTTCGTGGCACCCGTTCAAGCGCTCTGGGACCGGGTCGATCCCGAGCACCGGAGCGGGCTTGCGCGTGACGACCGCGGGCTCCTCTGGGATTTTTTTCTGGGCAATGTGTTTTATCCGAGGCTCGGCTGGGATACCATCGCCGTGATCCACGATTTCCCGGCCGAACAGGCTGCCTTGGCCCGGCTCCGATCCGACAACCTCAAAGTCGCGGAACGATTCGAGATCGTAGTCCGGGGGCTCGAGCTGGCCAATGGTTACCATGAGCTCACAGATCCCGCCGAGCAGGCCAAGCGTTTCCAAGACGAACGGTCGATGCGCAGGCGACTCGGTCGACCGGATATTGAACCTGACGCCCGCTATCTCGCGGCGTTGGAGGCTGGCTTGCCGGATTGTTCAGGGGTTGCGATTGGGTTCGACCGGATCGTCCTCTTAGCCTCCGGGGTCAAGAGCCTTGCGCAGGTGGTTGCATTCCCCTTTGCCAGAGCGTGAGGAGGCCTCCCATGATCCATGCTTCTTCAAAAATCGATCCGGGACCTGATTTCTATCACTCCCTTGAGCGGGTGCTGCGTGCCCTGTTCGAAGGGGAACGGGATCCGATCGCCAATACCGCCAACATGGCTGCACTCGTCTTTCAGGAAATGGAACGCGTGAGCTGGGCCGGTTTCTATTTCAGGCGCGGATCCGACCTTGTGCTGGGCCCCTTTCAGGGTCCGCCCGCTTGTATCCGGATCCCCTGGGGGGAAGGGGTCTGCGGTCAGGCGGCACGCTCCGGGCAAATTCTCCGGGTCGACAATGTCCACGATTTTCCGGGACACATTGCGTGTGATCCCAAGACGCGGAGCGAACTTGTGATCCCGTTCTGGCAGGCGGGATCTGTGGTGGGCGTTTTTGACCTCGACAGTCATGTCCCCTCGCGCTTTCTGGAATCCGATCAAACCGGATTGGCATCCTGCGTGCGTCTGCTCGAGGGTGCAATAGACTGGTATGGGTCCACCGCCTGATGGCTTCAGACGCACACGGCTTTTAAAGAGCAGGATCTCAGTACGAAGCCCGTCCGTTATCCACAGAACCTGTGGAAAACTCTGTGGATGAACGGCACGGATGTCCACTCGGAGCCTTGAGAATGGCGTGGTTCCTCGGTAGCGGATAATTGTTGCTCATCTATAAAGTTAATATATTTCATATAGATACATGATACTGACGGAAATGATTTTGAGATTGCCGTGCATGTTACCCAAATGTGGCGGCAAGGAAGGTGCATGTGCATAAATCATTCCGGGGTGCATCTTTGAATCGGAAGGGGAGGGGTGCCCACGGTCTCGGTTGCGGGTCGTTTTGGGGTTTCGCGAGCGATTCCCGACAGTTGTGAAGCAGGGCTGCGCGGTCACTCATACCTTGCTCCGGGGACGCGCGAGTCCTTCCCCGACGAGAATTTTCCCGAGTTCGTGTTCGGGTTGCCAAGCGGTTCCCGGGGCCAGGACGAGCACACTCGAGCCGTAGTTGAAACGACCGATTTCATCCCCCCGCTCAAAGTGAGATCCGATGCCGCCTGCCAAAGCCTGGCGAAAGGCCTGACGGGTGTCACACCAGGAGAGTCGTGCCGGGCACCAGGGGGTTTCGATCCCGCCGACGAGACGCGCGGCAACGAGTATGACCAGGAGGGGGCCACACTCGGTCGCGAACGTCAAAAGCACCCGTTCGTTTTGTGCGAGGGTCTCCGGACGGCGGGCGACCCGGTTCGGACGTACTGAACGGAATCGACCCGGGATCCATTCTGCTCGGGTCAGGCGCCCTGCAGAGGGCATGTGCACCCGGTGATAGTCGCGTGGGGCGAGATAGCAGTTGAAAAAGAGCGCTTCCGGATTGAAGAGGCCGTCTTCCGCCGAGGGTTCGCCGATCAACCCGTTCCAGGAGAATGCCTGTCCTTTAACCGAGATCAAGTTCGACAGGCTGGCCTGTCCGAAACTGACCAGCGTTCCGTCGACCGGAGATAAAAGGGTTGGTGGGGGGGCGTGTGTTCTCGCGCTAGCGCGCAGGGCACGTGTAAAAAAGGCATTGAAGTGAGGATAGTGATCCGGATCGCTCTCCTCGGCGTCTGCGAGATCGACTGCGAAGATGAAGATGAAGCTCCGGATGAGGAGCCACCGGATCCAGGGGGTCCGGCTGCGTGTAAGCCGGTAGACCATAGCGAGCAGCCAGCGTTTGGGTGCTGAGATCACGGGTGGACGGCGGGTCAGGGCGTGAGACGCCGAATCCACTTCTCGAATGCCACGAGCCAGGTTTGGAGGAGATCACGGGTCACGGCATCCGTGAGGCGCCCATCGGCATCGAATTTGTGGGTGGCATCGGGGACGATGATTTCAGGGCGTTGGAGGAGTCTGGCATCAAGGTAGACGAAAACCTGGCGCAGGTGCATCTGGGCCCGGACGGTTCCGAACAGGCTTGCGCTTGCCCCCATGATGGCGACGGGCTTGTCGAGAAATGGTTGGTCGGGTGGGCGCGAAACCCAGTCGATTGCGTTTTTGAGTATGCCCGAAAAAGAATAATTGTATTCGGGTGTCGCGATCAGAACCCCGTCTGAGGTTGCAATTTTCTGGCGTAGCTGGGCGACCGGTTCCGGAAATCCCCCCGCACGAATGTCCTCGTTATAGGGCGGGATGATGCCGAGCGGAAAGGATTCGAGTTCAAGTCCCAGAGGAAGGAGTTCCCGGGCCGCATCCATAAGCCCCAGGTTATACGATCGCGCCCGGAGGCTTCCGACCAGTCCGATCAGGTGGAGATGTTTGTGCATTGAGACCCGGTCTGCGTTTTGAGGATCATTTATAGTATAGAGGTCGGCTTGCTCAGGGTCGATGCCCGGCCCTTGGGCGTGGATTCCACCTGCACGCAGGGCAAAGGCCCAGCCCGCATGAGGACGATCCCACCCATGAACCAGAAAACCCAATCGGAACCTCCTCCTTTGGACGCGCAGACCCCCGACCCCGCAGCGATTGATCACCTCGAAACCGGGCTGGATTGGATCCGCTACGCCGCCAGTTGTCTCGCAGGAGCAGATCTCGCATATGGACAGGGGAGCGACGACGCCCTGGAAGAGGCCTGGCGGTTGGTCGGGGCGGTGTTGCACTGGGATCCCGACTGGCCCAACGACTGGATGCGCTCCCGGATCCTGCCGGGCGAGCGCAAGGCCATTACCGCACTCATCGAACGGAGGATCCGGGAGCGCCGTCCTCTCGCGTATCTCGTTCGCGAAGCTTATTTTTTTGGGTTGCGTCTTTATGTTGATGAGCGTGTGCTGATCCCCCGCTCGCCGATCGGCGAACTTCTGGACCAGCATTTCGAACCTTGGGTTGCCAGTCACGAGATCCATCGGATTCTCGACTTCGGAACCGGGTCGGGTGCACTCGCGATTGGATGTGCCTTGGCCTTCCCCGACGCCCGGGTCGATGCCATCGACCGCTCCGATCCGGCACTCGAAGTGGCAAGAGTCAATCAGGGTCGGCATGGCCTCGGGGACAGAATGCGGCTCCTGCGCTCCGATGGGTTTTCAGCTCTGGCGGGATCCCGCTATGATCTCATCGTGGCCAATCCGCCTTATGTCGATACCCCAAGCCTCCGGGAGTTGCCGCCCGAATTCGCCTGTGAGCCGCCGGATGCTCTGGCTGCAGGTACCCGCGGTCTTGATGTCATCGCGACCTTGTTGACCGAGTCGGCCTCCCATCTCACACCGCACGGAACGCTCGTGGTCGAGGTCGGGGGAGCGGGCTCTGCGCTTGAGGAGCGCTGGCCGCAAATCGCCTGGTCGTGGCCGGAACTCGCGAGCGGGCGTCGCGATGTCCTGATTGTGACCCGTCCGGCGCTCGAAGCGGCGGGTCTCTAGATGACGGGCAGCCGCTTCGGAAACCTGTTCAGTGTTACGACCTTCGGCGAAAGTCATGGTCCGGCGCTCGGAGCCATCGTCGACGGCTGCCCGCCAGGACTCCCGCTCGATGTATCCGACCTGCAGGGAGACCTCGACCGCCGTCGCCCGGGGCAGTCCCGTTATACTTCCCAACGACACGAAGCAGACCGGGTTGAGATTCTGTCGGGTGTTTTCGAAGGTGTGACCACAGGAACCCCGATCGGTCTCCTGATCACGAATACCGATGCCCGCCCGGGCGATTACCGCGAAATCGCCGAGGTCTTGCGGCCCGGACACGGGGATTACCCGTATCTCATGAAATATGGCCGCCGCGATTTTCGGGGCGGGGGGCGGGCGTCAGCGCGTGAGACGGCCATGCGGGTTGCCGCTGGCGCGATCGCACGCAAGTATCTCGCGCTGCATATGGGGATTGAGATCGTGGGCTGGCTCGACGGGATCGGATCCCTGCGCTATGCCGGAATGCCGCCCCGGGTTCGGCCGGACAACGACTTTTTTGCGCCGGATGCGCGTTGGCTTGCGCCCATTGCTGAACTCATCGAAACGCTCCGGCGCGAAGGCGATTCAGTGGGTGCCCGGGTCGGGGTCATTGCCTACGGCGTACCGGCCGGATGGGGGGATCCGGTTTTCGACAAACTGGATGCAACTTTGGCCCATGCCCTGATGAGTATCGGAGCGGTCAAAGCAGTCGAGATCGGGGACGGCATCGAAGTGGCTTTTCAGCGCGGAAGTGAGCACCGCGATGCGATGACCCCGCTCGGATTCGTGACCAATCATGCCGGCGGGATTCTGGCCGGAATTTCGACCGGACAAGCCATCCGCGTCTATCTCGCGTTCAAACCCACCTCGAGCATCCGTCTGCCGATTGCCACTGTTGGGAGTGACGGAAAACCGCGGGAACTCGAGGTGAAAGGTCGGCACGATCCCTGTGTCGGGATCCGTGGGGTGCCCATTGCAGAAGCCATGATGGCGCTTACGCTCATGGATCATGCGCTGAGACAACGGGGACAAAACGGCGAGGTCATCCCGCCCATGCGACCGATCCCGGGTACCCGTGAGCAAGAATAGGGAGTCGTGCCGATGAAACCCGAAAACAGGAGACGAAAGGCGCTCGATCCCACCCATCTGCGGGTGGCTGTGATCGGAGCCACCGGGCTGGTCGGTGAGACGATTGTCGAAATTCTTTCTCATCGCGCGTTTCCGCTCCATGCACTTGACCTCGTGGCGAGCCGGGAATCGGAGGGGGCCCCGCTTCCTTTCGGTGCCCGCACACTCCGTATCCAGGCGCTCGACACGTTTGATTTCGCGAACGTCGATCTCGCGTTTTTCGCCCTCGACACCTCGCTCAGCGAATACTATGTTCCGAAGGCCACGGATGCGGGCTGCCTCGTGATCGATAACAGTCGTGCGTTTCGCATGGACCCCGCCGTTCCGCTCGTGGTCCCCGAGGTCAACGCGCAAACCCTCTTCCAGGGACTTGAGCGTGGTCTTTTTGCCAATCCCAACTGTTCCACAATCGCCTTGGCCATCGTGCTCAAATGTCTGGATGATCTTGCGGGTTTGCAACGGGTCGAGATTGCAACCTATCAGGCTGTTTCAGGCGCTGGCCGCGCCGGTCTCGAAGGGCTTTCCCGGGAGGCCGCGAGACGGCTCAATGGACTCGACATCGAACCCGACGCCGCCTTTTCAGGCGTGCCGATTGCTTTCAACGTGATTCCTCAGATCGATGATTTCGAACCTTCAGGATATACGCGCGAGGAGATGAAACTTGTCTGCGAGCTCCGGAAGATCCTCGACCGGCCGACGCTCGAGGTGAATCCCACTGCGGTTCGGGTGCCTGTGTTCTATGGACATGCCGCCGCGGTGCATGCCCGGTTCAGGGATGGACTCTCCCCAAAACATGCGCGTGCGGCACTCGTTGCGGCGGAGGGCGTGCGGGTGATCGACCGGCTCACCCCGGGCGGATACCCGACACCTGTGACCCACGGAGCCCTTCAGGATGAGGTCTTCGTGGGTCGGATCCGGCAGGATCTCGATACGCCCAAAGGCCTTAATTTATGGGTTGTATCGGACAATGTCCGCAAGGGTGCCGCACTCAATGCGGTCCAGATCGCTGAGCGGTTGGTAAAAATCCTTATTTGAGCTATAGTTGGGTTCTCTTCGTGAGAGATGACTTGAGTTCGAAACTGGTCAGGGGAGGGCGAATACTCATGCGGCAGATTCGGCTTTTGCTTTTGTGTCTCGGTTTGGTGGTGTGCCTGGCTCCGCCCGTTTGGGCACTCGGGCTGGGCCCCATTCGGTCCAATACCGAGATTGGGCAGTATTTTTACGCCACGATCCCGATTCTCAACAGACGTGGCAGCAGCCATGCAGAGGGACTCAAAGTCCGGCTGGCGAGCTACAGCCGCTTCAAGAAAATGGGCTTGAGTTATCCTGCGGCCCTCTTCGGTCTGCGCTTCCGGCTTGAAAAAAAGGCCGATGGCCAGCGTGACATCGTCATCACGAGCAACAAGCCGATCCGGAGACCCTTCCTCACGTTCCTGCTTGATGTCCAGTGGCCGAGCGGGCGACTGATCCGGCAGTACACGGTACTCCTCAACCCGCCCCTGCTCGTGGCCTCCCGGCATGCACCCCGGGTTCGGGCCGTTTCGCTTCCCCCACCGGCTGCCACCCCGAGGCCCGCACCTGTATCCACCACCCTGCCGACACCCGTCGCGCGTACACGCACGCTGTCGCATCCAGCGGTTGCGATTTCCTCGATCCACCATATTGTGGGTCCCGTGCGTCAGGGCCAGACGCTTTGGGGACTGGCGAGCCGGATCGCGAGAACGCCCGCCCGAACGGATCAGGTGATGCTGGCGCTCTATCGGCGCAACCCGTACGCATTCGTTGGGAACATCAACCGCCTGCGCCAAGGTGCCGTTCTCAAAGTGCCGCCCGCATCGCGGATCCGTGCCATTCCGGTCCGGGAAGCCATTGCCTTTGTCGTGCGCGAGGACCGGAGTTGGCGGACACGCCGGTTCGCCGGGTCACATACGGCCCGATCCGGTTTGGTGCTGCTCACGCCGAGCGGCCACCTCGCGAAGCGGGTGACCAGCATAAAGGGTCCGGCCGAGGTCGCGAGCCTGCAGAAAAAGCTCAAGGATCAGGGTGCCGCGGTGGCCAGGCTCAGCGCCCAACTGCGTGCAACCGAGGCACGGGCGGCTCAGTTGCAGCATCTCCTCACACTCAAGAGCCAGGCGCTTGCGGCTTTGGCCCATCGCAAACCGCAGGTCTCGAATACCCATCCGACCACGGGATTTCCGGACGTCTGGTGGTGGATCGCGGGCCTACTCATCCTCGCCTTGCTCGTGGCGTTCGGGATGCGTCGGCGGGCCCATCGTACACGCTCGACCGAAGTCCCCGCGCGCCGTGCCAGCGTCCCCTCCGAATACCGTGAAAATGCCGTTTCATCCGGGACTAACAGCGTAGAGAGTGCGGATCTCGAATCCGTCGGACACCCCGCGCGCGAGGACGCTCCTGTGATGGATCTTGAAGAGAAGAAAGCGGAGGAGACTTTTGATCCGTTTACTGACGTCAACTTCCAGATCGCCTATGGACTCTACGACCGGGCTATCGAGACACTCCTCGAATGGGTGAAACAGAATCCCCAGCAGCGGGACGTCCATCTCAAGCTGCTCGAGGTTTATGCGGCGGCCGAGCGTCCCGGAGATTATGTGGAAGAGGCACGGAGGTTCCGTGACCTCTTCGGGATTGAGGGTGCGGACTGGTCGAATATCGCAGAGCGGGGCAAGCGTCTTGCGCCGGAGGAACCGCTGTTCGCGCAAAGTGAATCCCGCGTGCAAACGCCTGCGGCGACGCCGGGGTCGACATCGCAGGATGCCGGCAGCGCATCGCACGTCGAGGATATTTTTGACGAACTCATGGGTACACCGGATCTGCCTCAGGATGAAACGCTTGAGTTCAGCACATCGGATACCGGCCATATCGAGCCGCTCTACCGCGAGGCGGATATCGGCTCCGACACCAATACCGAGCTCAAGCTGGAGTTTGAACTGGCCGAGTTCGATCCCCAGAAAAAGGCTCCCGGCCCGGTACCGCAGCCCGCGCCAGCCTCCCCGCAATCCCCCTATACCGGCACCGATACGGATGCCCAGAAACAGTTCGACGAATCCATGGCGGCCCTCTCGGAGCATACCGGCACCACGTTCGTCCCGGGCGTGCGCGGGGAGACGATGGTGAACACGAAGCTCGATCTCGCCAAAGCCTACATCGAGATGGGCGACAAGGATAGTGCGCGCAGCATCCTGGAGGAAGTGCTGGAAGAGGGGTCGGAGAGTCAGAAAGCGCAGGCACAGGATCTGATCCACTCGCTCGGCGCCTGATCTTCGCAGTTGCTGCACGATGCGGGTCGCGCTCGGCGTCGAGTACGATGGGCGCCGGTTCGGGGGATTCCAGTTCCAGCGCGGCATCCGTACGATCCAGAGTGAGCTGGAGCGGGCGCTCTCGGACATTGCCGATGCGCCGATCCGCGTCCTGCCGGCCGGACGGACGGACGCCGGAGTCCATGCGCGCGAACAGGTGATCCACTTCGATACCCACGCCTTGCGGAGCACCGTTGCCTGGCGGGAGGGGACCAATAGCCGGCTGCCGCAGGATGTGAGCGTGCGGTGGGCAAATGAGGTTCCACCCGATTTCCATGCCCGGCGCTCAGCGCTCATGCGCAGTTACCGCTACCGGATACTCGTCTGTCCGAGCCGCCCGGCGCTCGAGGCGGGACGTGTTTTTTGGTCGCGTCGTACCTTGGATGTGGAGGCCATGCGCGCGGCGCTGGTCGGTCTTGAGGGCGAGCACGATTTTTCGGCTTTCCGAGCGGCTGGCTGCCAGTCCCACTCATCCAAACGTCGTCTGGATCGGCTGGCGCTCTCCGTCATCGGGCCGGAGATCATCCTTGAGGTGAGCGGCAATGCGTTTTTGTACCACATGGTCCGGAATCTCGCCGGATCGCTTCTTGAAATTGGCCGCAAGCGGCAGTCGCGAGACTGGCTGCGGGAGCTTCTCGCAGGCCGTGACCGTACCCGGGCTGGCCCAACCCTGCCGGCCGATGGACTCTATCTCTGGGAGATTCGTTATCCGGAGCGTTTCGGACTAGAGGGATCGCGGCGGGACGCGTGCGTTCCTTAGGCGCACACGGGCTGCCAGATCGGCGACGGTGCGGGTCGCTCCGGCACATCCGGGGCTGCAATTCGTTATCATGGATCGGGGTTTAGAGTCAGACCGATCCGGGAGGCTCGTTCGTGTGGTGGTCACGCTGGATGTCATCCAAGGGGGCGCCTGAAAATCGTCCACGCAAGGGAATTCCAGAGGGGCTTTGGACCCGGTGTCCGGGCTGTGCGGCCGTTCTCTACCGCCCTGAGCTCGAGCGCAACTTGTTCGTGTGCCCCAAATGCAGCCATCACATGCGTATCGGTGCACGCCTCAGGCTCGAGTGGTTTCTCGATACGGATTCCACGGTCGAGATTGCGGCTGGCATCTCGCCGGTCGATTTCCTCCAGTTCAAGGATACCCGCCGTTACCGTGACCGGCTGGTGCAGGCGCAGAAGACGACGGGCGAACGCGATGCCCTGGTGACCATGACGGGCACGCTCAACGGAGCTCCCGTGGTGGCTGCGGCGTTCGAGTTCGCTTTCCTGGGGGGTTCGATGGGATCGGTTGTCGGCGAGCGTTTCGTCCGTGCCTGTAACACTGCGCTCGAGATGAAAGCTCCCCTCATCTGCTTCAGTGCGAGTGGGGGTGCGAGGATGCAGGAGGCGCTCACTTCGCTCATGCAAATGGCCAAAACCAGTGCCGCATTGAGCCGCCTGGCACGGTATGGGGTGCCTTACCTATCCGTGATGACGGATCCGACCACGGGAGGGGTGACCGCGAGCCTCGCCATGCTCGGCGACATCAATATTGCGGAACCGGGTGCGCTCATCGGCTTCGCGGGACCTCGGGTCATCGAACAGACCGTGCGCGAAAGTCTGCCGGAAGGCTTCCAGCATGCGGAATTCCTCCTGGCCAGTGGTGCCATCGATCTCATCTTGGACCGGCGCGAGCATCGCAACCGGATCGGCCGGTTGGTACATCTTCTCGGTTCTTCCAAGCCCACATGAAGAACATGCCGGATTCCGCAGCCGGCTGGCTTGCGTATCTGGAATCGCTGGCTCCACCACAAACGATCCACTTGGGCCTCGAGCGGATGAAAACCCTCCTTGAGCGCATCGGCTGGGGCCCGGCTGATCCGCCCGCTCTCATCGTGGGCGGAACCAATGGCAAGGGTTCAACAGTCGCCTTCGCGGAATCCATCTTGCGCCGCGCGGGTTATCGGGTCGGTGCCTATTTTTCGCCCCATCTCCTCCGGTATCAAGAGCGGATCCGGATCCATGGCGTGGATATCGCCGAGGCGCCTCTCTGTCGGGCATTCGCAGCCACCGAGACAGCGCGCGGGAGCTTGCCGCTTACTTTTTTTGAGTTTGGAACTGCTGCTGCGCTTCTCGCTTTCCGGGAGGCGGCACTCGACTGCCTGGTTCTCGAAGTTGGACTTGGGGGCCGGCTCGATGCCGTCAACGCCATCGATCCGATCGCCTCGGCGGTTACGTCCGTCGGGATCGATCACGTCGAATGGCTGGGAGCGGACCGGGAATCCATCGGGCGTGAAAAAGCGGGAATCTTCCGCGCCCGCAAGCCTGCGCTCGTGGGGGATCCGGACCCGCCAGCGAGTCTTCTCGACGAGGCCCTGCGAGTGGGTGCCGAACTCGCGTTGCGGGGCCGGGATTTCGACTGGTATCGGGAAGGAGAGTCAGGGCAGTGGACCTACTGGAGCCATACACGTGAACGCAGAAGCTTGCCGCTTCCAGCGCTGCTCGGAGGATTCCAGCTCGAGAACGCCACCACTGCCCTTGCATTGATTGACGCCATCGCCCAAGACTGGCCGGTTTCCGATGCAGCCGTTCAAGACGGACTCATTCAGGCGCGTCTTCCCGGGCGATTCGAATGGCGTGAGACCGGCCGGATCCGCTGGTGTCTCGATGTGGCGCACAATCCGGCCGCAGCTGCGATCCTGGCCCGGGAACTCGGGATGCGGAAAGAGACCGGACCGGTCCACGCCATCCTCGGGATGTTGCGCGACAAGGATGTTGAGGGTTTCGTTCGAGAGCTCGGCCCGTGGGTCGATGTCTGGCACCCTATCGGACTCCCGGAGCCGCGCGGCCTGTCTGCTTCCGAGCTCGCCAAGCGGGTGCAGTCGGGGCTGCCTTATGCCAAAATTGAGTACGGGGATCCGTTGCGGGAGCTTTTTTTGAACTGGGAGACGGCTGCGTCTGCTCCGGTCGTGGTCGTCACCGGTTCATTTCGGACGCTGGAGCGGATGCTGCCTCTCATCGAGGAGTGCTCTTCATCGCGGGGCGGGTCGTTGCAGATGGCCCGGGAGCGGGATTGTGCGTAAAGCGAAACTGATCGGTCTCGGATGGGTCGGCCTCCTTTTGATCATCGGGTTTGTGGTCTACCGGGTGGTCGGAGACTCGCCTACCGCACCTCCCACAGGACAAAAGGTCGTGTTGCTCGCGCCTCCACCTGGAAATGTCCAGGCCGCCTCAAGCGGAACGCAGGCCAACCGAACCACGCCGGCACGCGCCTCGATCGAGTTAAAGCCCTTGGTACCCGTTCCGGGTGCCAAGCCGCCTGTTCATCCACCCCCGCCTCCGCCCCCGCTTCCCAAACCGCCTTCCGGGTGGTACCTGCAGGTTGCCGCGTACTACGGCATGGCTTCTGCAAAACCTTTGGTACAAAAAATGCGCCAGGCTGGATTTGAGACGTGGCTCAGCCCGACGGTCTACCATGAGCGGCGGTTCATCCGGATCTGGATCGGACCCTACAAGACCCGGCGCAGTGCCTATCCCCACATGGCGCGTATCACGGCACTCGCGGGAGCCTCTCCGTTCTGGGTCGAGGTCGGAGGCTCGCATGCGCATTGAATCAGTCCACCGGGGCAGGTCGCTTCCGGAAAGAGCCAGGGGACAGGAATGAACTGGGTTGATATCGTCTTCGTCTTCGTGATCGGGCTCTCCCTCTTGTTCAGTCTTCTGCGGGGTTTCATACACGAAGCCCTGGCACTCGTGGTCTGGATTTTCGCGTTTTTTCTGGCTGCGAGACTGGGTCCGTGGATCGGTCGCTGGTTGGTCCTGATCGTCCACTCACCCGCCTGGCGACTCGGTCTCGGTGAATGCATCGTTTTTATCGCTGTGCTCATCGTGGGCAGCATCCTCGTAAGTCTTATTGGAGCTGCCGTCCACAAAAGTCCGCTCGGGTTCATGGATCGGGTTCTGGGCGGTGTCTTCGGACTGGCGCGGGGTGTGCTCATCGTCTGCATCCTGGTCTGGCTCGGGCAAATGGCCCACCTTGAGCAGAAAACCTATTGGCGCGATTCCCATCTCATCCCCTGGATCCTGCCGATCAACGGCTGGCTCGTGCGCCATCTGCCGTCGACCCGGGTGGGCTGACCATGTGCGGCATCGTCGGCATCGTCAGCAACCGGGCCGTCAACACGGATCTCTACGATGCACTCACGGTGCTTCAGCACCGGGGCCAGGATGCGGCCGGTCTCATGACCAGTGACGGGGAAAAATTCCACATTCGCCGCGGCAATGGCCTCGTCCGCGATGTGGTTTACGAGCGTCACATGCGTTACCTCACCGGATCGATCGGGATCGGTCATGTGCGTTACCCGACGGCGGGGAGCCTGAGCGCACTCGAAGCGCAACCCTTTTATACGAACTCCCCCTATGGGATCGGGCTCGTACACAACGGGAACCTGACCAATGCCCGCGAACTCCGCTCTCTCCTCTTCCGGGAGGATCGGCGCCATCTCAACACAGATTCGGATAGCGAAGTCCTGCTCAATGTTTTGGCCCATGAGCTCCAGGAATCCGCCCGTGATGAACTCGAGGCGGAGCAGGTGTTTGCTGCCATCCGGCGGGTCCACTCCCGTTGCCGGGGTGCGTATTCCGCTATCGCACTGATCGCGGGCGTGGGACTCGTTGCATTCCGCGACCCGAACGGAATCCGGCCGCTCGTGATCGGAAGGCGTCCGGTTCCTGGCGGAGAAGCGTATATGGTCGCCTCCGAGAGCGTGGCGCTCGATGTGCTGGGGTTCGAAAGGATGCGCGATGTGATTCCCGGCGAGGCCATCCTCATCAGTCCGAGTGGCGAACTGGACGCGCGTATCTGCTCCGGCTTGAGCGAGTATCACCCCTGTCTTTTTGAGTACGTCTATCTGGCCCGGCCGGATTCGCGCATGGAGGGGATTTCGGTGCATCAAGCCCGCCTCGCCATGGGTGAGTATCTGGCCGCGAAGATCCGGCGTGACCGGGTGGACTGGCCGGTCGATGTGGTAATTCCGATTCCCGATACGAGCCGGATGAGCGCGCTCCAGCTCGCGAACCGCCTGGGGCTCGAGTACCGGGAGGGTTTCATCAAGAACCGCTATATCGGACGCACGTTCATCATGCCGGAGCAGAAGAGCCGCGAACGTTCGGTGCGAAGGAAACTCAACGTGATCGACGTCGAGTTCCGTGACAAGAATGTCCTTTTGGTCGACGACTCGATTGTGCGCGGCACCACCTCGCGGCAGATCGTGGAACTCGCCCGCGAGGCGGGCGCACGCCGGGTCTTTTTCGCCTCGGCAGCACCGCCCGTGCGTTTCCCGAACGTATACGGGATCGATATGCCTTCCAGCGAGGAACTGGTGGCTGCCGGGCGCAGCACGGAAACCATCGGTCAGCTGATCGGTGCCGATGGCCTGATCTATCAGGAGTTGCCCGACCTCATCGCTGCCGTCCGCAGTGGGAATCCCAGGATCGAGCGTTTTGAGGATTCGTGTTTTTCGGGCGACTATGTTGCAGGGGATGTGACTCCCGAATATCTCCGGGAACTGTCATCCGAGCGGTCCGCGCTGCGACGCGAGGAACAGGTTGCCGAACTCGATCTCCGTTTCGAAGAAGAGCGGCTTTAGCTCAATTTGGTGGGCGTTGTTGTGGCTGTGGAGAGGAGGGCTGGGCCTTCCGCGTCCCAGCGCAGAATGCGCCCCTCATCGTGCCAGTCGCCCAACACGATGCGGGTGCGTGCCGTGCCATCCAGCACCCACTCGTGAATGGCGGGTCTATGGGTATGGCCGTGGACGAGACAGGTCATGTCCCTCTCGCGCATGAAGGTATCGACGGCCCCCGGATCGACGTCCATGATCTCGTCTGTGATCCGGCCCATATGGGCCTGGCTGGCCTTACGTGCGATCCGTGCGAGCTCCCGCCGTTTGGCGACCGGTTGTGACAGGAAGGCGCGTTGCCAGTCGGGATTGCGCACCTGGGCGCGGAAACGCTGATATTCCCGGTCGGCGATACAGAAATGGTCTCCGTGGAGGAGGGTCACTCCGGTGCCGTAACAGTCGAGGCGGGCAGGCTCCACGAGCGTGGTCCACCCGCCCCGCCGCGCGGCTTCCGGGCCGATGAGGAAATCACGGTTGCCCACCATGAAAAAGACCGGAATGCCGGCCCCCTTGAAATCATTCAAGCGGTCGAAGAGCGGATCGAAAGCCGGATCTATGGCGTCATCGCCAATCCAGGTTTCGAAAAGATCGCCGAGGATATAGAGAGCCGTTGCATCCGCCCGGATGGAGGCGAGCCAACGATCAACGACCGGAAGCGTTGCGGGCCGTTCCGGGTCCAGATGGAGGTCGGAGATGAAGTAGAGGGCCATGGGCAGGATCATGATACCCGGAAGCGGGGAGAGCGGGAGTGGCAGCCGCCTCCCCATCCCGCTAACATGGCGGGCATGCAGACTGGGATCCGTCTCCGCTTTGCGCCGAGCCCGACCGGCGCTATCCATCTGGGTAATGCCCGGACGGCTCTCTTCAATTTCCTCCTGGTCCGGCGCACCGGCGGAACCTTCCTGATCCGGATCGAGGATACGGATCAGTCCCGGAGCGAGCTGCGCCACGAGGCGTCACTGTTATCCGATCTCAGATGGCTCGGTCTCGACTGGGAGGAAGGCCCCGATGTGGGTGGGCCGAATGGACCCTACCGGCAATCGGAGCGTTCCGCGATCTACACCCGCCACTTGAGCGCGTGTTTCAGCCGGGAGCAGATTTATCCCTGTTTCTGCTCGATCCCGGAACTCGCCCAGGAACGGGCCCTGCAAGAGGCGCGGGGACTGCCGCCCCGGTACTCGGGGCGCTGCGGGAGACTGTCCCGGGCGGAGGGAGAGCGCCGGCTTGCGCAAGGCGAACAGGCGGTCTGGCGCTGGCGGGTCGGTGGGCCCCGCACACTCGTATGGGAGGATCTCGTATTTGGAACCCGGCATATCGAAGTCGCCGAGCTCGGAGATTTTGTGATCAGCCGCACCGACGGCAGTGTCGGGTTCCTGTTTGCCAATGCGGTCGACGATCTCGAGATGGGCGTGAGCCACGTCTTGCGGGGTGAAGATCACCTGAGCAATACGGCCCGCCAGATCCTCATGAATGAAGGGTTCGAGTCCCCTGCGCCAAAGTATGGGCATCTGCCGCTCCTCGTGAACCCGGGAGGGGCTCCCCTGGCCAAGCGGGAGGGCGCGCTTTCCATCGGGATGCTCCGGAACCAGGGGTTCCTCCCCGAAGCGGTGCGCAACTATCTTGCGCGGCTCGGGCATCCCTATGTTGCGCCGGGACTCCTGCGAACCGAGACCTTGATCCGAGAGTTCGATCTAGGGAGGATCGGCCGGGCCCGCGCCGTCCTCGACCCCACGCAGCTCGCGCATTGGCAGAAGCAGGCGCTCGCCGAACTCGGACCGGAAGACTTTGCAGCATGGGGGAGGGATATCCCTGGAGGCGTGGATCCGGCCCTGGCTGCGCTCGTCCGGGAGAACACCGTGGATTATCCCGACCTCGCGCTTTGGCGTGACCGGCTGACCGGCCATGTGCCTGCCACGCCAGAAGCGCATGCGGTCATCGCATCGGCTGATCCTGCACTCTTGCACTTTGGCAGGTCCGATGCGGGGGAGGGGGACGCCCGTGCATTTCTCGAACGCTACCGGAGCGAGTACCCGGGATCCGCACCGTTGCGCCAGATCTATCCCGTGCTGCGTGCGGTCCTCACGGGCAGCCTCGAAGGTCCGGAGCTCGCCCGGGTCTGGGCGTGGTTCAGTCCCGAAGGGCGGCGGCAACGCTTTGAAGAGGCCAGCCGGGTGCTCGTTGCGCAAAGCGGCCGGGATCAAACGTGATGCTCCTTTTCAACTCGCGTACCCGATCGAAGGAACCATTCACCCCCACAAACCGCGAACGGGTTCAACTCTATGTCTGCGGCGTCACGGTCTATGACGACTGCCATTTGGGCCATGCCCGAATGCTCGTCGTATTCGACATGATGGTCCGCTATCTTCGTTACCGGGGTTATGGGGTGCGATACATCAGGAACATCACTGACATCGATGACAAGATCATCCGGCGTGCCCAGGAGACGGGCGAATCCGTCGCGCATCTCACAAGTCGCATGATCGACCGCTTCCACGAGGATCAGGCGGCTTTGGGGGTGCTGCGGCCGGACGACGAACCCCGGGCGACCGAATACATCCCTGCCATGGTGGCGCTCGTCGAAAAACTGATCGAACGGGGTTTTGCCTACTTTGCATCCAACGGGGATGTCTACTACCGGGTTGAGCGGTTCCCCGCCTATGGCGCGCTCTCAGGTCGTCGGCTCGACGAACTCCGATCCGGAAGTCGCATCGAGGTGGAGGAGGCCAAACGGGATCCTTTGGATTTCACGCTCTGGAAGGCAGCCAAGCCCGGGGAGCCCGCCTGGGATTCGCCCTGGGGGCCCGGCCGTCCGGGCTGGCATATCGAATGCTCGGCGATGGCCACCACGCTTCTTGAGACCCCGATCGACATCCATGGTGGAGGCCAGGATCTCGAGTTTCCTCACCATGAAAACGAGATCGCGCAATCGGAAGCAGCCTACGGCGCGCCTTTCGCCCGGTGCTGGATCCACAACGGATTCGTGCAGGTCGGAGCGGAAAAGATGGCTAAATCCCTGGGCAACTTCCTGACTATCCGCGCGGCACTGAAACGCTTTGATCGCGAGACGCTGAGGTTCTGGCTCTTGGCGAGCCACTACCGGAGTCCCATCCTTTTCAGCGATGCGCTTCTGGCAAAGTCCCGCACCGGGCTCGCAAGGCTTTATCTCGCTCTCCGTGGACTGGCCACAACACCCGGGTCGAGCGGCCTGGTGCGGACCGACCCGTGGCAGGCGCGTTTCGAGGCGGCGATGGACGACGATTTCAATACTCCCGAAGCACTCGCGGTACTCTTCGAGATGGCGCGTGAGATCAACCGGTTGCGGGATCGGGAACCCGAAGCGGCGGCTACCCTGGGTGCGTGTTTGCGCACGCTGGGCGCTACTTTGGGCTTGCTGGAGCATGAACCGGACGCGTTTCTGCGCGGGGCACATTCGGATTCCGATACCTCGTGGATCGAACAGAGGATCGAAGAGCGCAGGCTTGCGCGGCTTGCGCATCGCTTTGCCGAGGCCGACCGTATCCGGGACGAACTTGCGAGACAGGGGGTTCTGATCGAGGACGGTCCGGAGGGTCGAACACTCTGGCGCCAGAGCAGTCAGTAGGCCACCTGCCGTCCGGAACGCGCGACGGTTGCTTCGAGCGTGTTGTCGAGAAGCATGGCCACCGTCATGGGTCCCACGCCACCCGGGACGGGCGTGATGAAGGAAGCCCGCTCCCGGGCACGCTCAAAATCGACATCGCCCACCAGCCGATCCTTCTCGCGGTTGATGCCGACATCGATCACTGTTGCGCCCGGTGCGACCCAGTCGCCGGGGATGAGGCGCGGTTGGCCTACCGCGACCACGAGAATATCGGCACGGCGGACGTGTGATTCGAGGTCGCGTGTGAACCGGTGACAGATCGTGACGGTGGCGCCGGCCAAAAGGAGTTCAAGCGCCATGGGACGGCCCACGAGATTGGAGGCGCCCACCACGACCGCGTGGCGGCTGTAGAACGGTTCGCCGATCCGGGTGAGCAGATGGATGATCCCGCGCGAGGTACAAGGACGCAGACCGGGCGTTCGCGCGGCGAGACGGCCAAGATTCATCGGGTGGGCACCATCCACGTCCTTGGATGGGTCGATCGTTTCGATGAATGGGGTTTCCTGGAGGCGGGCGGGAAGCGGGAGCTGGAGCAGGATACCGTCGACCCCATCGTCCCGATTGAGATCCCGGATGAGCGCTGTGAGCTCGGCTGCCGTCGTGTCTTCGGGGAGTGCGTGAAGGGTCGCATCGATGCCCACCCGCTGGCAAGCCCGGCGTTTGTTCTCGACATAGATGCCGGAGGGGGCATGGTCGCCGATTCGAATGACGGCAAGGCTCGGTGCGCGATGCCCCAGAGCCCGGTGCCGACCGATGCGGTCGCGGACAGAAGCCTCGATTTCCTGGGCCATCGCCTTTCCGTCGATCAGGGTGGCGGTCATGCAGGAATCCTTTGTGTCGGTGAGTCGCGGTGGTAATAGAGTCGGAGGGGGTCTCGTCTCTGCTGCCATCGTCGGTCGAAGTGGTTGATCCGTATCGATCCCCTCCCAAGCAGGCTCAATTGTCGCACTTCCATCGCCACCGTGGCAAACCGAAGCCCTCAGTCCGGAAAGTGAGACTGGGACATCGCAAATGGCTTCTTCTGTCAACCCGGTAGCATGAGGGTCCCCTCTCGCCCTATAATGTTCCTGAACATTCGGGCCTCGACAGGTTTGGATCCCCGCAACTTATAGAGAATGCCACTCAGCGTGGGATCGGAGTGATTTCAGGATATAACCTCGGGAACACGGTCGGGGCTCCCGGTATCTGGTCAAGACCTCGGGGTATAGCGCAGTCTGGTAGCGCGCCTGCTTTGGGAGCAGGAAGTCGGGGGTTCGAATCCCTCTACCCCGACCAACCCCCCCTCACATGCGCCTGTAGCTCAAGCGGATAGAGCACCGGCCTTCTAAGCCGGCGGTTGCAGGTTCGAGTCCTGCCAGGCGCGCCAAATAAAATCAATTACTTTAGTGGTATCGGCCTAGGGATTTGACACACGAAACGGGGTTTGCCACACCCTTGGCACGCTGAACGCGAGAATCTGCGGCAAAATATGTTCATCCGCGACAACCCAAACTGGGTAACCGCATGAGAATGTACGCGCATCTGCGCGCACATGCGCGCAGAATATTGCCCCGGACGCTCTGTTAAAAAATCTCGAACCGGACTGGCCGAGTCTAATTCCTTGTTCACCCGGACCGGGATCACGCAAAAGTGTACCCGTATCCCGTTTCGAAACCCGGCCCGGAGAGAGGGCCCGGCCGAGCACATCCCGAACGCAACCCGTGACTGGGACAGGGGTGGCGACTTGACACGGTCACGGAAGCATTGATAGAGTCCGGACCGAACATCAAAAAAAGAGTTTGCAAAGGAGCGAGGGACGTGCAGGGGGCGAGGATCATCCGATCGTCTGGAATCGTGTGCAGCCGGGGTTTGACGATGACCCGGGCGTGGGTCATGGCTGTCCTGGGGGTTGCTTGCGTGCTGTCCCCCGGTGTGCGGGCGTCGGTGCCCGCTCCGAGGTTGTGGGTGAATGCGGGCCGGAGTCTTTTCAAGGTCTCTCCGCGTCTTGCGGAACCGCTTTTGGAGATCCGTGGTTTACGCGCGGTGCGGGCCCTGGCCGTCGACCGGGAGCGGGATCGGCTCTGGGTTTGTGGTGACCGGCATCTATGGGCGTTTGATCGCGACGGGGCCGAGTCCGTCAAGATCCGGTTGACTGGGCGGTTCCGGCGTGAGGGTCCGGTGTCGCTCGTGATAGACACTCGGCAGCAGGCGGTCTGGCTCGGTTCCGGGCGGCATCTCGACCGGTTCGATTTTGCGGGGCGGTTGGTCCAGGCGGATCGGCTGGCCCGTCCGCTCGTGGCGATGACGCTCGATCCGGTGCGTGCGCGGCTCTGGCTGGACGAAGGGGATCGGCTCGTGGTTCTGGATGCGCACGGGGAAAAGGTGCAGACGATCGTGCTGGGTCCCGGGATGGGGCACGCGGAGGCACTGGCCTACGACGCTGCGCTCGACGAGGTCTGGGTGGCGGGAGGCCGGACGCTCAGTCGCTACGAAGCTTCGAACAGGGTGCGGGTTTTTACCACGCGGCTCAGCGGGGATTTCGACGATATGCTGGCGCCGGATGGAGCGGGCGATCTCTGGGCGGCGGGCGAGCGCAGGCTCGCGTACATCACGGGCAGCGGGGATATCGCGCAGGAGATCCATCCGTTACCCGGAGACTTGCGGATCCGGGCGCTCACTTCCGACCCGCTCGATCAGCGGGTCTGGGTGGCGGACCGGCGCGAGGTTCTGGAGTATGCGCCGGATGGCGAGAGACGGGCCCGGATCCGGGTATCGGATCTTTTCGGATCCGGCCAGTCCTGTTCCGGTTCGGGTGGCGGTCACGGGACAGCTCCCAGTCATGCCGATCACGGCAATGCCGGATACAGCCGGACGATGCCCAGCCGGATCGCGTCCGGGCGGACCGCGTCCGGGCGGGACGGTGGGGAGGATTGCGGCGGGAGACGGGAGATCCGGCATCTCGTCTTTTACGCCAATCCGCTGCTGCCATCGGTTGCGATCGTTTCACCGCGCCCGGGCGGTTACACGAACAACTCCCGGGTGCCCCTGGTCCTGTCGTTTGCGGCGGCCGGGTCGGCCATCGATCCGGCGACGATCGTGGTGCGGGACAACGGGGCGACCGTGGCCGAGGATTGTGTCGCCAACGGGTCTGATACGGGAGCGACCTGCACCCCGCTCGATCCCTTATCCGATGGGGTTCAAGAGATCCAGGTGACGGTGACGGATCGTGCGGGCCGGGTCTCGGTGCCCGCGACGGTCGTCTTCACGGTGGAGACCGTCCCGCCCGTGATCACGCTCCGCTCGCCCACGGGAACCGATCTCGACCGGCGGCACGTCACGTTGACCGGACAGGTGAGCCAGGCGGGGACCCTCACGGTGAACGGGATCTCCCTGCCATTGGACGGGGCACTCGGATTTGCCGATCCGGTGACGCTTGCGGACGGGGCGAACCGGTTCGTTTTCGAAGCGACGGACCGTGCCGGGAACGTCGGGACCCTCACGGTCACGCTCGATTATGCCGGTCCGCCGGAGGCGCCCGACGCCGGGCTCATCACGGTGGGGGATCCGGTCGATGGGATGGCCACGGTGACGGGACAGCAGGGCTTCGTCATTCATGACACCAAGTCTTTGATGTGACAGAGAGGACCGGTAGCCCTGGCTTTTTCGGTTAGCCCCTGGTATAAAGAGTGGCATGAACGCAGCGGAACAGGGGTCGCAAGGGGATTTGTCTCGGGTA
>DAHXNI010000087.1 GCA_027365475.1 Pseudomonadota bacterium
AGAAAATCACGTCCCGTAACGGAGCAGTATTGTTTGGGAGTTATCCATATCCTACTAACTTTATAATTTCATCGGCAATAGAACCAATACATATTTTTAGAAAGGTTGGAGGGGGGGACGTTTCCAAAGAAATTAAAGAGGCCTCACCCGCCGCCACCGCAGAATAAGAACCGAGGTTTCTAACGAATCAGGTTAATCGCTGCGAGACAAACCAGGCAAGAAAAGGTCCAGTAAGCCAAAGCAATAGAGAGCACAATAAGAGCAACTCATGCGGGCAGCCTAACACGAGCCAAGCAAGAAACAGTATAAACACGATAATGTATGAAGCTCTCATAAATTTAATAAATTGCATCAAATTCAATTGATACGACTGTGTTTCATCAAACGACTTCCACTCTAATAAATGCTTGCGGCTAATAATCATACGCCAAATCGAACGAATAATCGCGTCAGCATTAAGATACGCATCGAAAGGCAGTGTACAGAAAAAAAGCGCAGCAAGTATAGCGCGACGCAGTGGAATATACCATGCCCAATCAAGTACATCACTATCTCTTGCAAACAAACTAGTAAGAGCAATTATCACTACGGGCAAACAAAGCCAGACCAAGATAAATAAAATCGAAGGCTCGATTATATGGCACCAAAGGATAACAGTGTAATATGTAAATAACGCTAGAGGTAGTGTGGCTCGTATAGCATTTTGGAAGATTTTGAATTTATCCAGAAGTGCAAGAGGATTTTTTTTCCTAACTGTCGCAGTGCGCACCGAGCCAAAAAGCCATGGCAAAAGCTGCAAATCGCCTCGAATCCAACGATGCTGACGAAGCCTTAAGCTGACAAAAGTCTCTGGCATAGCCTCCAATACATATCCATCGGAAACTATTTCCGAGCCGACGAGGGCGCCTTCTAGCAAGTCGTGACTCAAAACTGAACCTTCAGGAATCCATGATTTCGTCTTGATGAATTTATGTGCATCAATAATGCCTTTGCCATAGTAGGATCCGCAGCGAAACACATCTTGGTAAAAGTTCCTAAACCCGCAGTTTGCTTGGGCAGGCCTAACGCCGTCATATAGCAATTTTGTTAGAAGGGTATGATCTTTAAAGTCAGGGTTAAAAATTGGCGCTGGCTGTAAAATCCCACACGAGTAATTTTCTTCGAAAGCGAAATTACTGTTAATGTTATGTCCTGTTTGCCTGATAGAGTTCATCAACCTCGACATTGTTTTTACAGGCATTATGTTATCTTCATCGAGCGTGATTATGTATCTGACAGATGCGAGCTTCTCGCACGCACCAACAATTCGGCTGAATCCACCAGTTCCTGGAGTAATTACCTCTTCGATAAGGTTCAGAATTTTTCCTCTTTTTCTCTCCCACCCTATCCAAGCCCCCTCGCTCTCGGAGTAGGTTCTGTCTCGATAGAATAGAAAGAAATTTCCTTTGCAGTTGTTATTAATAGCTACAACAAAACTTTGAATTTTGTCGATAAATTGGCTTTCACTGCACAATACGTTCTCTTGAGCATCCGGAAGGTCCGCCAGTATGCCGAATAGTGCAGATCTTGAACTCTCTCTAGAAAGAGTTTCTAAATTGTTTAAAAGTCCCTTTACTTGGCGCTCTGTTTTCACTAGTACCGTGTAGACAACAAGGCAATCTTGTTCTTTGGATTTCGTATTCCAATATTTGGCTTCTTGATGCGGATTGTTTTCCTTCCTCATTATTGCGCCAGCTATTAATTCTGATACCGTTACCGCTTGATTCAGTGAGATTAAGAGTGATGCAATTAGGATTTCTGGATAAGACGCATCGACTGGCTGTGCAAATATCGACAAGCACCAGGAAAGGGAGATAAAGATCAACAAGAAAATGGAGATGTAGAGTGCAAGATATAATATTGTTCTTTTTCTTTGATTCATTATTACTGCCTCGTTGCGTGCGCATAACCCTTTTTATTCGTTCTGACTCGCGCTGAAGTTCGGCCAAGTCGCAGCTTGTGCGACAACGGGTCGCGCGAATGTTGAGCCTCCCAGAAGGAGGCCAAAACCATGGTAATGAGCCAACCGCTTCGACTCCAGCCCAACTTGTCGTTAGCCGGACATATAGCGCGGCACCGATGCGGCTTGTGCGCACGTGTCGCGGTGCGCGCTGGGCGAGACACTGGGAAGGGGCTCATTGAGGCCGCCTTGCTAGCGGTTCAACCGCCACTTCGGCCTCGAAATTCTGGCCCTGCTTGCCAGTGATCGCGGCGCGCCGCAAAGAGAATACAAGGAAATCAACCGCCATTGTTCTTGCTCCGCTTATTCCCGATCGCCTTTAGGTCGTAAGATGCTGGATGATACCCTTGCGAGCTTGCCATACGGAACCACTTGAGAGCTTTTCTGTGATTTACCCGCGTACCAACACCACGCGCATACATTAGTGCCAGCTGATTTTCGGCGCGCGCATATTCGCCGTGCGCCGCCATGCGGAACCACTTGTATGCTTTTTTCATGTTTCTCGACACTGCAAATCCCTTTTCATACATAACTCCAAGATCATATTCACCAACATCGTCGCCCCCTTCGGCCGAAGCATGGAATAAGGAAAATGCTTTAGTAAAACTTCTGATCACGCCCATGCCTTTGACATACATGTAGCCGGCATGATATTCCGCGTGTGTGTTTCCTTGGACGGCCGAAGCAAGATACCAGTGCAACGCTTTGGTATAGTTTCGCTCAATCCCTTCGCCGTGCTCATACATTAAGCCAACCAACACTTCAGCTGTTGCATTACCCTGTTGGGCGGCTAGCTTAAAGAAATGAAAGGCTGCCCGATTGCTTTTTACTACACCTATCCCCTTGACATAAAACATACCGAGAGTCATCTCCGCTTGTGCATTGTGCTGCTCGGCTGCGCGCCTCGCCCAATAATAAGCGACATCTACATTCTTCGGAACCCCCATTCCGTGTTCATACATAATGCCTAATGCACGCTGGGCAAGTGCGTAGCCTTGGCGCGCAGATTTTTCGTACCAGGTTAAAGCATTTCGGTAATCAACTTGGCCTCCGACACCCTTAAGATACATGGTTGCCAACATGTATTCGGCAGGCGCGTAGTTATGGTTGGCGGATTCGAGAAAATCAGATTTCGCTATATGATATTTCTTATTCCTGAGCTCAACCAGGCCTTGATGATAGGTATTTAGTGGTCGCGCTATAGCCACTCCGCTGACACTAAACGCTACTGCTAGCGCGAAAAAACACCAGAAAATGCATTTTAACATGTTCGCTTTATTCATTGTCGTGAACCTGTGAGTGTTCATGAGTTAGTGTTCGCACGCGCGGTTAATTTGTATAACCTATTCCCGTAGAATCCGCGCTTGCCCAATCGCCCGGTATGTGCTGTGGTTACCCACATTTTGGGCCGCACGCGTCTTGTCAGTTGGGGGCTCCAAGTCATGGGCCGTGAGGGGATCTGTCGAATTGTGGGCAGCCAGCCGCGCAGCAGCAGCTAACCGATGGCCATCCATATAGGCTGCGCGCACGGGCCGCGCGCTGGATCGCCTGACCATGCGCCAGTAACCGCTGATTCTGGGCCTGTTGACTTGCCAACAGGCCGCGCCGCCAAGCCAGTACTCCTAGCCAGGGTGTGCAAGCAGCATCAGGGGCTCCATGTATGGGGCCTTGCGTGTCAGCGACTGGCGCAAGGCGGTGCCATGCTGCGGATCCTTCAGATCCAGGAAGCTCTCCGCGATCTGCATGTACCGTGCACAGGGGTGCATGATGGCTTCGGCGCTGAGATCCGAGAGCACCGGCAAGAGCCCCCGCGGCTCGCGTGCCCTGTCGGCGTGGGTCCGCGCAGCGCTGCTCCGTGGTGGCCGCTTGCGCTTGCACGCGACGAGTCGCGCCCGCTGCGGCTGTGTCTTGCGGACCTCGCCCAATCTGCACCAAGCGCACAAAATAGCGCGCATCAGTCCTCTGGGTACGCGCAAAATCACCCCAGCCGTGCACTCGACGCGAAGCGCGGGTCGATTTTACCGAATAGGTCATCGATATACGCGCGAATTAAGCTTGTGCAAGACTTGGCCTCGCGAATTCAGGACTGAGAAGGTGGCCGGATACGTGTGCTTTCGCAAACTGTGCGGTACTTTAATAAGGCAGGCGCGATCCGAGGAGAAATCAACCGCTATATCAAAATGCTTTAAAATACCGAAACCAAGCACTGTTCGCGGAGGTACAGATGAACTTATGCGGGATCCGGTAACACGGACGCCATTCAATAAGATATGCGTCGCCGTCATTCGCATGCTGTGGAAGCCTGAAACTGTGTAATACTTTCGTACATGCTGATCTGTTGCAGGCGCGAGTCGATCACGCATTTGGTAGATATCAAGCGAATCCGACGATCCCGTATCCAACTCGGCTCGCTCGTGTTTACCATTAATATTAACGTCGAGAGTGAAGTAGTACGCATTCCCTAGCCAGTTTGAAACTAACTTAAGGTGCTTCTTGCATGACGCTTGCTCTTTCTCGCCGAATTTGATTTCCCGGCGGCTGATCAGCAAATGCCCGATCCTTGTTAGTACATCAAGACCGAGCACTGACGGAACATTGCGCGCTACCAAAACATACAGGTTATGAAATGAACTTTGACCCAGTTGAAAATCGCGAATCACGCCTAGGCTGGTACGCCTTTTATTATTATAAGATTTCCGTAACAGGGGGTCAGTAGCGTATTCGTAGTGCCTGATTAGAATTTTGACACCCAGGCGCTGGGCAACTTTTGAATTTATGAGTGTTTTCGATGCTCCAGTATCCATGATTAGTAACAGGGGTTTCTGGTTGGCCAGTCCCGGTATTACATATAGCGAACGGCTGAGGTGGAGTGGAGGAGGGAATTCATAAACACCGTATAAATGACGAATACGTTGAATCTCGCTATTCTTGACAAACACGCTCGTTTTGATCGCTGTATTTGACTCGATCGCAGCAAAATTTAGATCAGCAACATTTGCGATTTTTATTTTCTCGCCAAGTGCGGTTTTTTTAACGTGCTCCGGTAGGATGTTAGACTCTGCTATTTGCTTTCTGAATTCGGCTCCAGCGTGCTTTTCCATGTGTGACATTACTCGCGCCCATTTATGCAGGCGATCTTGTATGTAGTAATTGCCAGCGCGAATCATCTCGCAATATATTCCGACGCCGATGTATTGCTGAAAATTATTATTGGATAGATCTATGCAGTGGGTCGCATGCGCCGAGGAATTAGACAGAGATCCGGAGATCCGGTCGTTGACGGCTAGCCCGAGCTCTAGCGCTGGCTTTGTTGCTGCACGTTTGTGAATCCTCATCAATACGCCAGATTGTAATGCCGTGTTGAGCACTACTTGCGGATGGAGAGTGATATGGATCGAATGATGAAGTCCACTTGCCATGCTGCATTCGAGCCACTGCGGGGCAAGAGCAGCAATACTGATTACGACAGATCGGAAAAATAGTGATAATCTCATTTTTCCACCATTTCGAGACGTTCTTGGCTATGGTGCAACCCTCAACGAATAAGCGGGTTGCGCGCTCAGAAACTGCAATGCCTAGAAAATTAATTCCGCAAATTGGTGAGATTCCGCAACGAATTCCATAATAATATCTGATTCGCCCTGATCCTCAGCTTGCTGTCGCGTGATTTGCGAGGCCTGCCGGTCACGACGGTGCCCTCTCGCTGATGGCACACGCCATGTCGATCAATCTCGTACAGTTGACCAGTCTACGGCTGTTGAAAAGCGCCTCAGCAAGGTCTGTCGATGGTCGAGTGGCCCGCCTGCGGCGGTTGATGAAGCGCCTCATCCAGCAAGTACGGTACCGAAGCGAAAGCGTACCACGCCCTGTACAAGGCGCGCTGGCCGCAGGGCTTCCGCTGCCCGGCTTGTGGCGGCGACCGCCGATGGTTGCGCTTGACCCGCCTGCGGCGGTTGAGAAGCGCCTCGCCGTGGCCGGCAGGTGTACTACCAGTGCCGTGCTTGTCGGCACCAGACCACCCTGCTCAGCGGCACGATCGCTTGGGGACTTCCGTTGGTCGTCTTCGAGGCGACCAAGCTGCCGCTGCGCACTTGGCTGCTGGCCATCCACCTGCTGACAACGGAAGTCCCCCCAAGGGACAAGGTCGTGCAGGCGATGGCGGCGCGCGAAGCGCCGCGCCAGCTGTCGGGTTACGTGCAGATCGATGATGCCTACCTCCCGAGTTCGACATATTTTTGTGCAAGGCATTGATCCGCCTATGTTCAGGCGATCGAAATTGGCACTACGGGGCGATGTCGAAGGGTTCTCTGGTCGGGATGTCGAGTTGAAGTTGGTCGAACAGGGCAAGCTGCTCGGGGCTCAGGTCGGTCAGGCCGCTGGCGGCACCCTGGCCGGCGATGCGCACCTGGTGGAGCTGGATGCGGCGGGCGATTTCGAGCGCGCGCTCGGGGGAGTAGTAACTGCCAGTGGACTTGAGCTGCATGCGCAGCACGCGGTACAGCACCAGCGCCATGAAGCAGATCAGGGCGTGGGCGCGGATGCGGTCGGGCAGGCGGTGGAACACCGGGGCGATCTCGATCTCGGACTTGAGCACCCGGAAGCCACGTTCGATGTCGGCCAGCGACTTGTAGCGCGCGATCACTTCGGCGGGATCGAGGTCCGTGGTGTTGGTCACCAGCAGCAGCTTGCCGTCGTTGAGTTCGGCGCGCTTGAGCGCGGCCTCGTCCTCGGTGTAGGCGAACCGGTCGGACTGCAGGTCGACCTTGATGATCGATCCCAGATGGGCGTCGCTGACGGCGCGGAACAGCCATGCCTTGGCGCCCGAGTCGCTCAGGCGCCGACCCTTGAAAGCGGCGCCGGCGTCCTGGGCGTCGAGCTTGCCGGCGCGCAGCTCGGCTTGCTGCGTCAGCGTCTCGATGGTCTGGCGCCGTGCGGCGCTCTGCTGTGCAGCCGCCTGCGGTTCGTGCGCCCAGACCAGGCGCAGACCCTGCCAGGACGTCTCGCCGATGACCTCGTCCTTGGCCTGCACGCAGTGCTCGGCCTGCACGGCGCCGAGGATCTCGTTGAACTCCCCATAGCGGCGACCCGGCACGGCCAGGATAAACTCCAGGGGTTGCGCCGTCTTGCCGATGCGCACCGTCTGCAGCCATTCCAGGTTGTCCAGGCTGAGCAGGCCGCGGTCGGCCACCAGCACGACGCGCTTGACCGGGTAGAGGGCCAGGATCTCGTCGATGACGGCATGCAGCGTCGGCGCCTCGGCCGTGTTGCCCGCCCACACGCGATGCGCAATGGGCAAGCCTTCGGCGGTCTGCACGACGCCGAGCATGACCTGCCGGCGGATGCCGCCGTCCTTGGACAGGCCGAACTGGCGAATCTCGCCGGGCACCTCACTCTGGCCCTCCATGCCGATCGTCGTCATGTCGTAGAACACGATCGACAGGTCCTGATCGACCAGCGGCCGCAGCACCGCCGCCAGGGTGCGCTGCATCGCCTCACTGCGCTCGGCCAGCGTGTCCATGGTGCGCAACAGCCGCTGGTGCGTGACCGAGGTGCTGTCGACTCCCGGCACCCGGGTGCCTTCGAGCCAGCGCAAGACGCCGAGCTTGGACGTGGCATCGCACAGCCGGTTGAAGACCATCACCCGGAGCAATCGCTCGGCATCGAAGGCGCCGTGAGCGTTGCGCAGCACCCGGCGAAACGCCTCGTCCCAGCCCAGCTTGTGCCACAGCGCGTGCAGCATCCACGTGTCGCCCACCGCCAGCGCCGGGGCAAAGCGCACCGAGGGCGCCTGCGGCTCCTCGCCGTCGATGACGCGGTGCAGACCGCGAATCAGGGCATCGGCCCCGCCGGTGCGGACCTGCTCCAGGCGACCAAGCGTGGCGACGACGCGCTGGCGGGAGACCCCGCGATCATCGCGGTACGCCTCCACGAGCTTGACGTAGCTGCGCGGACCGGAACGGGTGAGCTTGACGAACATGTCGCCACTCTACTGCACAAAATAACGCTACTGAGCATACTCTGCTAAATAACGTGTCACTACAGCATGGCCGCTTCGGACGAGCCAAAACCCTTGTCGCGACACACCTTCAGAGCAAAATCTCCGCTCGAAGATGTCGAACTTGGGCTACCTGGGCGGAGAGCGCAACGGCGGCAAGCCGGGCCGGGGCTCGGAGAACAAGCAGGCGTTCCTGATCGCGGTGCAGGCGGATGCAAACCTCGAACATCTGACCTGCGCGGTCATCGAACCCGTGCGCAGCTTCGGCGACGACAGCATCAAGGACTGGCGGGCGCGCCATCCGGCGCCGGACGCCGAGGTGTTCAGCGACGGCTTGTTCTGCTTCCGGCGCTTCGGCCGACGCCCGCAGGAAGTCCCTTTCCGGGACGCCGGGCACGCGCACACAGTGCTCGAGACGGGCGGCGGCCGCGCGGCCTGCAAGGTCAAGGGCGCGCGCTGGGTCAACGTGCTGCTGGGCAACCTCAAGCGCGCCATCAGCGGCAGTTACCACGCGATCCGGCAGGGCAAGTACGCGCGCCTGTACCTGGCGGAAGCGGCCTACCGTTTCAACCGCCGTTTTCACCTGCGCGAGATGCTGCCGCGGCTGGCACGCGCCATGATGCTGTGCAAGCCCCACCCCGAGCCGGTTCTGCGCTTGACCACCCATTTTCATGGCTGAGGATCAGGGCGAATCAGGT
>DAHXNI010000101.1 GCA_027365475.1 Pseudomonadota bacterium
GGATCTCAAGAAAAACTTCCGTGCCCGCTTGGACGGCGCACTGACCCGTCTCGATCTCGTCACCCGGGAAGAGTTCGAGGCAGAGCGTGAGCTCGTCACGCGCCTCACCGAACGGGTCGAGTCCCTGGCCGCAAAAATCGAAGCGGCCGGCGAAACAACTGGCACGACTGACAAGCGTTCCGCCCGCAAAACCTCGAAAGGCTAGCGGAGCCCCTCAAGAAGAGGCTTTGGGGTAGCCCTGCTCAGGGCTTGGGCGGAGCCAGCGGGTGGCGGGCCAAAACCCAGTGGGCCATGGCCTCCGCTTCGGCCAGCGTGAGCGTCGGGTGAGCCGGCATCGCGAGCCCGCCCGTCCAGGGATTCCAGTAGCCAGCCCCGCCCGAGATGATCTTGTGAGCAAGCTTCACAACGGCCACACCAACATCGCTGCGATAGCGATAGGCCACCCAGGCGTAGGCCGGACCCACGAGTTTGCTATGGATCGCATGGCAGGCAAAACACCCCTGGCCCGCCATGAGATGGTGAACCGCTTGGGGGGTGTTGAAAACAGCTGCCGCCGCACCGCCGGTCGGGGCTGGAGTCGCCTGACTCACGGTCGATCGCGCACCCGCGAGGCGTACGACCCCGACCGGCTTGAGTCTGGCATCGGCACGCGCTTCCGCCACGCGGGAGGTCTTGAAGTTTTCATCGCCCGACCGGCTCGCGAGCTGTCCTGCGAGAAACAGAAAACCCACGGCGAGCAGTACCAGAAAGGCGATGAACATGGCGAAGTTTTGCAGAAACCGGCGATCATGGAAATCCATGCGATGCTCCAAGGCACAACAGGGGCGATGATCCGGAATTATAAAGCAAGACCGAGCTTCCATGGCCGCCTCTTCAGCAGCATCCGCCCGAATCCGGGTCGCGCATCGGGGTATCATGGATCAAAATCCCAGACCCCGCGTCATGCAGATCCCAGAAATCCTGCTCGTTGAATCCGAACACCGGCCAGGGAGCCTCGGTCGCATCCTGACTGCGATCGGCGAATGCGGGGTTGTGATCGACCATCTCACCGCGGTCAGCCGCAATCAGGACAAGACCGTCTGGGAAATCACGATTGAGATCGACCCCGGCATCGGCCCCATGCTCTACGAACGGCTGGGCCGCCTTCCGAACGCCCGCCTCATCGGCAAATCCGACCGCGTTTTCGATCGCCACCGGGGCGGAAAAATCGAGATGGTCGCCAAGGTCCCCCTGGATTCCCTGCAACAGCTCCGCGACCTCTACACCCCGGGCGTCGCCCGGGTCTGTCTTGCGATCCAGAACAATCCGGAGGCACTCTGGGACTATACGAACTACGGCAACAGTGTCGGGATCGTGACCAACGGCACCGCGATCCTCGGGCTCGGAGCGATCGGTGCCCAAGCGGGACTGCCGGTCATGGAAGGAAAATCCATGATCTACAGCAAGATGGTCGGGATCTCCGGTATTCCGATCCTCATCAACGAGACCGATCCCGGGCGCATCATCGATCATGTCACCGCGATCGCGGATTCCTTTGCGGCGATCCATCTCGAGGACATCTCGGCTCCGGCCTGTTTCGAGATCACCGAAGCACTCGAGACCCGTCTCGCGAAGCCGGTCCTCCACGACGACCAGCAGGGCACGGCAGTCGTGGCGCTGGCCGCACTCCTTTCAGCCACACGCGAGGTACACCAGAATCTCCATGAGGCGGTGATCGGGCAGATCGGCCTCGGAGCAGCCGGCATCGGGATCAGCCGATTGCTCCTCCGTTACGGCATCCGGGAACTTTGGGGGGCAGACCTGCGCCCCGAGGCCATAGCCCAGCTAGCCGCCTTGGGAGGCCGGCCGGCTCGCATTCCCGAGCTCATGCAGGTGGCCGACATCGTGATCACCACGACCGGTGTGAAAAACCTCATTTCCAAGGACCAGATCCGCCCCGGGCAGATCATCTTCGCCCTCTCCAATCCCGAACCCGAGATCAGCGCCCGGGAGGCGCTTGAAGCCGGTGCCCGCTTCGCAACCGACGGGCGGAGCGTCAACAACGCGCTCGGCTTTCCGGGCCTCATCCGCGGCGCACTCAACTCCCGCGCGCCCCGGTTCACAGACGCCATGTTCCTGGCTGCTGCCCATCGCCTCGCAGATCTGAGTCCGCCCCACGAGATCCTGCCGGATGTCTTGAATCCCCAGGTTCATGCAACCGTCGCGGAGGCTGTCGCAAAGGCTGCAGAGAGCGGTGCTGCTTCCACTCCGCGGTGACCGCATCCTGCACAGGGGATGATCCGAGTGATATCTTGATCTTCGTCATATACCCATCGCACCCATCCGGCTATCCTGCCATCCGATCTGGGAGAGACGCCATGCAGAGACCCCCCCTTCAACTCGCTCCCTTACTTCTCTTCCTGCTCACGGCGGCACCGCTCGCCTGTGCCGCTCTCCCATCGTCCGCGAAACCCCCCGCCCGCGTCATGACGAGCTGCTACATGTGCCACAGCACCCACGGTGATGACCCTCGCTTCGGGTACATCCCGCGTCTTGCCCATCAAAGCGAAACCTATATCACGGAACAGCTCAAGGCGTTCCGGGACGGGAGCCGCTCCGATCCACCGGGCGAAATGTACATGTGGCCGGTGAGCCAGGCCCTGAGCAACCGGGACATCGATCTTGTAGCGGACTGGTATGCTTCCCAGCCCCCCCCGCCCCCACAGAAGGCGGGGCGCCTCGCCCAAGCGGGTTCCCTGATCTTCCACGACGGTCTCCTCAAACAGGACGTTCCGGCCTGCATGAGCTGCCACGGTCCCGAGGCCGCCGGGAGCGGAATCTATCCGCGCCTGGCCGGCCAGAATGTCGAATATCTCATCGAACAGCTCCGCTTCTTCAAAAGCGGTGTGCGTCACGACAAGAACGCCGACATCATGCACATGATCGCGATCCATCTCACCGATCGTCAGATGCGCGCCGTCGCGGATTACCTGACTTCTCTTCAGTGACCGGAGCGGACGCCGCCATGTTCCACCCCTTCTCAGCCAGTGCCGGATCCCCAAAACTCTCGATCGAGGTACCGAAACCACTCCGAGAGGGATTGGGCGCGATGCACTGGGCGGGCGCGCTCGCCCTGATCGGTCTGCTGGCGTTTGTCCCCCCGGCACACGCGGTTCCGAGCTTCGCCCGCCAGACCGGCTGGTCCTGCTCCGTCTGTCACACCATCTTCCCACAGCTCACACCGATCGGGCGCCTGTTCAAGCTTGAGGGCTACACAACGTCGAACCTGGCCGACATGCAGAAACTCAAACAGAAGATCCGCCGCATGGCACCGCTTGAACTCAACCGGGTCACGCCCCTCTCGGTCATGATCCAGGCGTCCGCCGCCTGGATCCAGGGTGGCCACGCAAACCAGTTCGGATCCGGTGGCACCACAGGCCAGGGTGCGGTCGAGTTCCCCGAACAGGTGAGCTTCTTTTATGCGGGGCGTGTCACCCGCAACATAGGAACCTTTTTCCATGTGACCTACACGCATACCGGTGCATTCGGCATGGATGATTCCGACATCCGCTGGGCCGAGCACGAGACCGAACCCAATGGCAGTACCCTCATCTACGGAGCCGAGATCAACAACACCCCGACCGAGCCGGATCTCTGGAACAGCGTGCCCGACTGGAACTGGCCGTTTGCCACCTCGAACTACTCCCCGCTCCGCGATATTCCGGCAACCTATATCCAGCAGGCGGCGGGTGCGAGCGAACCCATTGCGGGACTCGGCGGCTATCTCGCCTACCTCTTTGGGGCCGGGGAGAGTCACTGGCTCTACCTCGAAGCCGACGTCTATCGCTCGGCGGTCGGGATCGGTTCGGGCACCGACCAGTTCTTCGGTGCCGCGACACTCGGCCCGACCCGGAACGTCGCCCCCTATCTCCGGATCGCCTATGAACAGAACGACGAGGAATGGAACTGGGAAGTGGGTGCACTCGGGATGGATGCCAAAATCTACCCCACCACCGCGGCCATCGGATCCACCGACCGATTCCTCGACTACGGACTCGACGGACAGATCCAGTATCTCGACCTCACGGGCAACCAAACCTTCACCGCGCATGTGAGCTGGATCCACGAAACCGAGGATTGGCAGGCGGATCCCGCAGTCGGGTTCAAACCTAATCCGGTCGACACGCTCGATACCGCCTCGATCAATGGCCAGTATCTCCTGAACCGCCGCTATGGGGCGGGACTCGGGTATTTCTGGGCCTGGGGAACACCCGACCCCGCCCTCTACGGAGCGGCCACCGGGAATCCGGCCGCACTGGTCAGCGCGAACGGGAGCCCCGACACCAACGGACTCACGTTCGAACTCAACTACCTCGAAGCCCAGAATGCCGAGCTCACCCTCCAGTATTCGGCATTCAACAAGTATCTCGGCGCGAGCTCGAACTACAACGGTCACGGGCAAAACGCCAGCACCAACAATATGCTCGCGTTGCTCATGTGGTTCGCGTTCTGAGGGTTTGAGGGCATCCAAAGCACCCGGTCGGTCACCCGTCCTTGGGGTGGGATTCTACTGTTTGACGATGACGACGGAACCGCTCTTGTCGGGCATGGGGATCGGGACCTCGGATCTGTCCGCCATGAACGCGTCGACTGCCGGACGCGGCGGATTGCGATAAAGCCGCATGCTCATCCCGAGGCAGACCCCCGCGTGACTCCCGCATCAGACCCACCCTGCTTTAACCCTTGCAAGACCAGCCAACAGCGATCGTTGATAACGGCGATCACCCGCTGCAGCGCAGCAGTGTGCCGATAGGAATGCTCGAACTCTGCTCGTAGCTCTCCGGCGAGCTCAGGCAGCTTTTCCGCCCATTCCCCGGCGAGACGCGCAAGGGCGCCCCGGCGCAGTCCACACGCGACGGATTCCCGATCCCAATGGAGGCGAGTGAGACCTTGTGGCGCAGACTGGCCACCAATGGAGAATGCAAGCCCGGTTTCGACTCTATCCAAGGCCCCGGTACAGACCATGTCGTAAAACGGTGCGAGCCGCCATCCGTTCGGACGGTTTCGATCCTGCAGCAAGGCCAGATTCTTGGAATGGCCATCGGAGTTTCCCGCCAGGACGTTGAGCACCTGCCACTTCATCAGACGGTCGATGTCCTCGACGGGCACGTCGCTCTCTCGACGCAGCAGGGACACGCAATCTGCGAACGACGGACCCTTCTCGGTTTCGTATTTCTGGCTGCGGCTGAACCCCAGCGCCTGGCAGAAATCTTCCTGATGCAGGCGCTCGACCCGCCCGCTGGATTCGTAGCGGTCAAAGCGTCTGGCGGTCAGGTACGGCGCTTCCGAATCTTCCCTGTAGCCCGTATCACACGACACCGCTCCCGCGCGCCGGTAAAGCTCGGCGAGGAACGCCTCGTACAGCGGGATGTTGCTGAAGTTCGGAACCTTGAACTTCAAGATCAGGGACGACGCCCTGGCCCCTTCGGGCAGATAGAACCGGCCATCCATCTCGTGAACGGCAAGCTTGTCCTGAAATCCGGCCAGGGAAAACCGCACCTGAGCCCCCCCTGTGGCCGCCGGTGCGCCCTTCCGCAGGCAGTAACCCGCCAGATCGTTGTCACTGAGCAGCGTGTAATCGCCAGCCATGCTGGGCTCGGTATCGCCGGAGAGAATACAAAAAGCGCCCGCACAGTCGCGACCCAACGCCTTGAGCAGTGCAAAGTCCTTGTCGGCGATCCTGAGCTCGCGCACCCATCGGTCGCGCTGGTTGCCTTCTGGTACGAGGTTCCCGAAGAAGTGCGTTCCTGGCGCATCCGGGCCGAAAACCTCCGTTCGCAGCGGAAGCAATACAGACAACCGGAATCCCTGCGCGAGCCACGCAGGGTCGTATGCGAATTCAAAACCAGATCCTCCCGCACGGTCCGTAAGACGACCGGCCAATCGGCCTCCATACCATACGTGGAGGACGTCGCCAGTCACAGGCCGGCCCCAGAAAACGACTGTACGGCAGCGCCACCAGACAAGCTGCCGGGTGCCACGCCGCGGGGGACCAGCCAGACTTCCAGACCGAGTTGCTGGATGACATGCAAGGCCTTGCCGAGTTCGGCGGTATCCTTGCCGCGTTCGAGCTCGGAGATGAACCGCGGGCCCACACCGGACACGGTCGCGATCCGGGTGAGTGTCACCTGGTGAAGTCCCTTGCGGTGATTGCGCACGAGCCTGCCCAGTTCGGGGACCGTTTGCACCGGACCGTAGGCTAGGGCTTGACGATGGACGCGCTTGGTGGCCATGGTCCTCTCCATATAAATATCCCGTACGGGATTATTATATACAATCATGTCCGCTTAGTCAATAAATAAATCCCGTTCGGGATAAAATATGGATACCAAAATCTAACCCACTACCGCGGCCATCGGATCCAGTGACCGCTTCCTCGACTTCGGACTCGACGGACAGGTCCAATATCGCGACCTCACGAGCTTGAACGACAACGGTCACGGGCAAAACGCAAGCGACCACAATATGCTCGCGTTGCTCATGTGGTTCGCGTTCTGAGGTTTGAGGAAATCCCAAAGCGGCCGGTCGCCACCCGCCCTGGGGTGGGGTTCTATTGTTTGACGATCACGACGGAGCCGTTCTTATCGGGCATGGGGATCGGAATCTCACGCTTCTCCGCCATGAACGCGTCGACCGCCGTACGCGCACCCACCCAGGCATTGTAGTCGTGCACGACCAGAATACCGCCCGGGCTGAGACGCGGATAAAAAAACTCGAGCCCGGAACGGATCGGGGCATAGAGGTCGGCATCCACATGCACGAATGAGAATGATACCGCAGCGAGGGTGGCTGATACGGAATCCGGGAAAAATCCCGGAACGTAAGTGACGTTCCCATTCACGGCTGCGACGGTTTTTTGGACCTTCTCGAGTGACGTGTCCGCAAACTCCTGCGCCTGGACGGGATGGCCCGTATGCATCTTCTCTTCGCGAACGCTTCTTTCCCCGAAACCGGAAAACGTATCCAGGAGATAGAGCATCCGGTCGGGTTCGTAGTGGTGGATGAGCCGGGCCGTGGCGCCCTGAAAGACGCCGAGCTCGGCCATCGCGCCGGGTATTCCGCGCACGATCACGGAACGCAAAAGGAGTATGAGCATGTCCCTTCGCACCACATCCCACGGTTCGAGATTTTCGATCGGCCGACGGACCGTCTCGCCGGGGATCCCGAAGCCCCCGAATCGGGCGACGAAACGGGGCTCATGCCAAAGGGATTTCGGGTTGATGTCCATCTGGCCCTCCAGAAAAAAGCTCCGGTCCCCGAGGATCACGCTCGCTTGCCTGAGGCAGAGTGCTCCAATCCGGCGGGCATAAAACCCGGGTGATCGCATGAGCTTCCCGATTTTTCCGAGCATGGCCCGCGCTCGCATAATGTCAGCGCCTGAGCATAGCATCCGGAGGGTCCCGCTTCTCGCCCAGCTCACCCCGTGGGCATGCCCGCGACTCAAATCGTGAGCAGAGTTGCCGGCCGATCGACCGCCCCGGCCGGCATATGGCTGAACCCGGACGGATCCATCAGGCAGCGCAACTTGGCCACACGGCGGAAGCTGAACAGACCGGCTCGTGCGCTCGCGAACTACCAGTCGAGCCGTGCAGTGGGCGGCAATCGCCTCGATCGACGAAAAAAATGTCAAGAATCTAAAAATGGGCACCAGAAACCGAAACCAGGCCGCAGAGCGTTGTGCTACAAAACCAAACGAGTGAGTTCTGTCTCAAAAAAGCGAGGACCACCATGCTCAAAGGCAATGTCTGGAAAATGGCGGCACTCTGGGTTTTCACGATCCCCGCCGCGGTGGCCGGCGCCTCATCACCGCATGTCTCGGCGCCGACTCGGGCGGCAGCCGGCAGATACCTAGTCATAGCGGGCGGCTGTAACGACTGCCACACGCCCGGATGGGATCCATCGGGCGGCAAGACGCCCCTGGCCCGCTGGCTCACGGGCAACCCGGTGGGCTTTAAGGGGCCATGGGGAACCACCTACCCTGCCAACCTGCGCCTTTTGGCACAGGAGGTATCTCAAGCGACGTGGATTGCCATGTTCAAGAGCAAGGCCCCGCTCCCGCAGTTTCCCATGCGACCGCCGATGCCTTGGGTGAATGTCCATCGGCTCAGCGTCCGCGACGTCAGGGACCTCTACATCTTCATCCGAAGCCTCGGCCCCATGGGCCAGCCGGCACCCGCTTATGTGCCGCCCGGCCAGTTGCCCACAACCCCCTACATCATCTTCATACCAAAGCAGCCCAAGGCGGGCTCTACGCACGCCTCGCACTGAGCGAACACAGGCGATCGTGGCCGAGCCCGCACCGCTTGTCCGTCAACTGACTTGGTGGGCGCTCGCCTTCCCGGCTATCCTGCTCGTTGCTCTTGAGGTCCAGAGTCTCTACCTGCTCAACTGGATCCACGTGCTGAGTGGAGCGCTCTGGACCGGGGCTGATCTCTTTATGGGCTTCATTCTAGGCCCCGTCATGCGGCGGTTGGAGCCAGCGGCGCGTACCGCAGTGATCACCTATCTCGTGCCGCGAACGCTCCTCTTCTTCCCGATGGTGTCCCTGACTGCCGCCACGGCTGGCTGGTTCCTGGCGGTCAAATTGGGGTTCCTGGCTCTTGGGAGTCCCGAGCGCCCCTGGGTGATCTTTGCGCTCGCCATGGTGCTGGTGATGGCCTTGACCGGCCTGGGAATATTGCTACCCAATAGCTTTCGCATTTGGCGGGAGCTGGCCCGACCCGCTCCGAACCGAGAACGGATCGTTCGCCTGAACGGCATCAACTTGAGGCTCGCTGGTCTCCAGGGGCTGATGCAGGTGACCATCATCCTCGTGATGGCACATTTCGTGTTCTGACCGGCTACCTTGACCAAATCTGTCTGTCATATACCTTACCCCCATCTTCCCGAGGCATGCGCATGGAGGGTTCGAGAATGCCGGTCCGGCGCTTCCCAGACCGTGGCACCCACGAGCTTGAGTGGCGCCCGTCGCCGGGCTGATTCAGGTCACGGATCTCCGGAACTCGCTCGGCAGTTGACCGTAGAACTTCCTGAAAACGGCAATGAACTGTGAGTAAGATTCAAAGCCACAGGCGTCGGCGACGCTTGAAAGTGGCTGGCCTCGTCGTGCGACGATCAGTCGGTGCGCCTCTTTGGCCCGACATTCCAGCACATATTGCCAGAGGGTCTTGCCGGTCATCGCGCGAAACGCCCGCCCAAGGTGGTACGGGCTCATGTTCATCACGGCTGCGAGCGCATTGAGGTTGAGATCTGAACTCAGGCGTTCCCGGATAAACTCCTGCAGCCTCTGATGCTTCCAGCGCGGCAACCTCGGGCCACGCAAGAGACCCCGGCGGCCGGCACCATAGCTCATTGAGACATGTACGGTGACTGTCGTCATGAGAGATTGCTCAAAGAGCCGCCCACTCAAGCGTTGACCCATCGTGTACGCTTTAATTGCCTGCAAAAGATGCACCAATAGCGGATCCTCATGGGGCGTCAGCCTGGAAACAAGTTCGATTGGCCGGTCAACGCTTTCCCCGAGCGCCTGTGCAAATAGGGCTTGCGGCAAAGTTAAAAACAATCCCTGTAGCGACCTGTTCCAGGATGTCGATAGCGTATCGCCGTGCGCAAGAAACCGGAATCGTCCAGGTTCGATCAAGCCTGAGACGGGGCGGCCATTGAGACGGCTCCAGAATCGCACGGGATCCCGCCCTACCGGCAACATCAGGACATGAGCGTCGAACGTGTGGGATCCAAGACTGCCGGCGCCAACGGCGCGATGCTCAAATGCATAGGAGCCCTTGTCCCCACCGCTCACAATGGGCGGCGCGGCAAAATACGGGGTCCGCGCCTCGCCGTCCGTGCGGATAAAAATCCGATGCAGCCGATCAGTGGACATGGAGTGCTTCCCCTCATCTGCCCGCATACGCCCGCTGTTGCCGGCGCGTGGCCAAGAGACGGCGCAGGTTGTGCGCGCAGTGGGCCGGGCCACTCACTGCCGGGAACCCCGGTATCTGGATGATGGATTGCCGTTCATATGTGAATGGCAGCTCCGGTATCAAGCCTCCGCAGCGATGCATAGCCGTGCCTCCGGTGCATTCTGAGTAGGCACCCATCAGGGATAGAATACCGCGAGACAACCGGTTGGTGCGTGGCGGTCATGGCGGAAGCGCAATGGCCCGTAGGCTGGATGCATGCGGGAGCCCGATTCCTGAGGGGTAGGGGTTTTTCAGCTCGTGAGAGGACCTCCCCTGCCTTCCCCCATTTCACGGGAGAACTTTTACAGGAACTTCAGGACATGACCCTCCTCACCACCGGCATTCATTCCGGCAGCCACTGTCCCTCCTTCGCCAAAACCCTCGAAGGCTTCATCTACGATAGCTTCGAGAGAGGCAACTTCAGCGTCCGTCAGCTTCGCGAATTCGTTCGTCCGCCGCCTCTTCGGCAATTTCCCTTTGTTCTGCCGTATGAACATCAGAAGGTTTTCGGCAAGCCCGTCCGGCATTTCAACCGTCTCCATGATGCGCCGCCGCGCCTCGTCGTGACGGCGCAAATAGTCGATTTCGCGCGGCAAGTCCCGTTCGACTGTTCGTACGACACAGGCATACAGAAACTCAGCCGCATCCGTTGCGTCGAAATAACGATACAGGTCAGAAGTGTCGTTCAAGACCTCGACATTCCGATCGGGAGTCTGTCGCCAATCGATGAAACGCATCAGCGGTCCTGAATGGGCTTGCAGTGTTTTCCGGTAACCGTCGATCCGATCGAGCATCACCGACGACACGGGGAACACCATGCCCGAAGGCGTGAACTTCCGCTCGGCCAGAACATGATGGATCAGGAAGCGGTGCAGACGGCCGTTGCCATCCTGGAAGGGATGCACATAAACAAAGCCGAACGCCGTCGCCGCCGCCTGCACAACGGCATCGATGCCGTCAGTGCTCATCCGGTCGTTTGCTTCCAGAAAACCCGTCATCAGACCCTGGAGATCGGACGGCCGCGCACCGATAAACTCAGGCAACGGGTCGCCGTTGTGATCACGCTCGCCCAGAAACACGCCGTCAGGCCGCAGGCCGACCTTGACAAACCGGTCATCCGCGATCAGCACGCCCTGAAGCCGGATGATTTCATCGAGAGTAAGCTTTTTCTTGCCCGCCTTAAGGACAGCTCGGCCCCATCGCTCCAGCCGGTTGCGCGGGGGACGCTCCCCCTCGATCTCGAAGCTCGCGCGGCTGTCCGCCAGCAGCAGGAAACTTGCCGCACGGGCAACCAGATGCGCTCCTGTGCGACCCACCGTTTCCGCCGCCTGTTCTGCAATTCTGCGCCCCGTAAAATCTGCCAACAATTTCGTCCGTCGTACGACGGGACAGAAACTGCCAGTACCAAGAAGGTTGTCGCGCACGCGATGTCGCCGGGAAAGGCGTGGCTTGCCCGTGAAGTATTCCTTTGGATCAAGAACATCAACCGCAGGCACTCCGGGATCGTCCGGCACATCGAGTGTGCGGCCCGTCATCCGTTCATACAGAAACCAAGCGCGCCGGGCGGAGATTCCGGTCGGCGTCGCCCTGACGAACGCCTCCAGAACCTTCACGTCCACTGCATCGAAAATCCGCTTCAGCAGAAGAAGATCAAGATCCTCATGGCGCAGGGCGAAGGTCAGGTGGTCATCGAAGGTCTCTCCGGGCCAATACCTCTTGTCGAAGATGCGCCAGACCCCCTCGTCGCGCAAACTGCCGCCGACATGCTTCATCGATACGCAGGCGGGTTTGCGCACTGGGCCTTGGACAGCAAGGGCCTGCGTTAGCGCCGCCCAACCCGAGAGCCGCGCATCTTCGGGAATGCCTTCGTCCTGAAATATCTTGAGACCTGTATTATCAATACGCATCGTCGAAATTCGCCTATCTTGTGTCGAAATAAGCCAACATTATAATGAATAGATCGAAATCAGTATATTAGCTCCTCCATCGAAATGAAGGAATCCAGGTGATCTCGGGCATCCCATGTTCCAGCAGTCACACCGCCCTCCGTCTTGAGACGCTCGGATCTACCCCTTCACAATCTCCGGCAAGTTTCCAACTACACGAAATATTTTATTTTTTCAGCTGGTAAGTTGCACTTGGTCTTTGAAACCGCCGACAGTTGGGCCCGGCTGAATAGTAAACTAGACTAACGGGACTTAGTTTAACTAGGTACGGTCATGCGTAGCGTCAACATTCATGAGGCCAAAACACAGCTTTCGCGGCTGATTGACAGAGCCGTCGGGGGTGAGCCGTTCATCATTGCCAAAGCCGGCAAGCCCTTGGTGAGGGTTGCCGCGCTGGATGCTCCGGCCAAGGTCCAACGGCTGGGGTTTCTGGTCGGGGAAATCGCCGTGCCGGAAAACTTCGACCAGATGGACAGCGAGCCGATTCAGCAACGCTAAGGCGCAACACGGTCGAGCATGCGCGCAAGTCCGAAGCCAAAAAGCACAAACCGCCCGCTTGACCCCCTCCCGCCCGGGCGGCTTCGCCTGGGCGACGCTGCGCGTCGGGCCGGGCTAGGAAGGGGAATGCGCGGGCAT
>DAHXNI010000015.1 GCA_027365475.1 Pseudomonadota bacterium
CCGCTACCCGGGCAGGAAACTCATCAAAGGAGGTGCCATGAGGGCGCCCCAACCCCAAACACGGCCTACTACTCCCTCACTCCTGACATTCGGCAGTTCAGACATCGCTCGCAATGGGGCGACTTTGACGGAACCGTGGACGGGACAGGCGGGAGCGGTCGCTGCGGGCGCGCTCGTAACGGTCACGGATCAGAGGACCGGCCAGAGCGTGACGGTGACGGCCGGAGCGGACGGGAGTTTCGTGGCGGAGATTGCGTCCCGGTGGGGCGATCCGCTCAAGATCACGGCGGCCGACCCGTCCGACCCCGACGAGCGGAGCCGGCCGGTGCACAAGCGGACGGGGAGCATCCCGCCCAGCCCGGCTGCGGTCGCCCCGCCGCTGCCGGTTTCGGGCGAGGAACCCTTTGCCGAGGCGACGGCCTTTCTCGATAGCGGGCCGAACCCGATCCAGATCGGCGTGCGGGCGGGGACGATCATGCCCTTTCGGGCGGCGGTGATCCGCGGGCGGGTGCTCGATCAGGCCGGGCAGCCGTTGTCCGGAGTGATCGTCACCGTGCTCGATCATCCGGAGTATGGCTATACGGTGAGCCGGGCGAGCGGGGACTTTGATCTTCTGGTGAACGGCGGGGGCTGGCTCACGCTGGACTATGAGAAGACGGGCTATCTTGAGGCCGAGCGGGCGGTGCGCACGCCCTGGCAGAACTATGCGATTGCGCCGACCGTGGCCCTGGTCCGGCCGGATGTGCGCCGGAACCCGGTGGTGTTCGGAGCGGGTGCCCCGCTTGAGGTGGCCGAGGGTTCGTGGGAGACGGACGCTTCCGGTAGGCGGCGCGCGACGGTGATTTTCCCGGCGGGGACCGAGGCGACCTATGTGGCGCCGGATGGGCACACGGAGACGCTCAGCCGGGGGGATGTCCGGATCACGGAGGTGACGGTGGGTGCGCTCGGGCCGGAGGCGATGCCGGCCACGCTGCCCGCGACTTCGGCTTATACCTATGCGGTCGATCTCGCCGTGGGTCCGGAGCTTGCGGGCGGCGGGAAGGTGGAGTTCAACCAGCCGGTGGATCTCTACGTGAACGATTTCCTGAAGTTTCCGGCGGGAACCGTGGTCCCGGACGGGACGTACCACTTCAGTCGGGGCCAGTGGGTGGCCGCGGCGAACGGGATCGTGCTCAAGATCCTCTCGGTTCGGGGGGGCGTAGCCCAGATCGATCTCGACGGGAAGGGGGTTGCGGCCACTCCGGCGGAACTCGCGCAGTACGGTATTACGGACGCGGAGCTCGGGGAGCTCGCGCGGCTCTATCAGCCGGGCACGCTCCTCTGGCGCATCCCGCTCCGGCACTTCAGCTTCTACGATACGAACTGGGCGGGTTTGGTCCCGACGAGCGGTCCGCCGCGCAAGCAGGTGGTGAGCCAACCGGGCTGTCACCGGGTACAGACCGCCTGCGAGATCCTGGCCGAGAACCAGGCCCTCGTCGAGAAGATCCCCCTGGCCGGAACCGGGCTCACGCTCGAGTACGACAGCGCGCGCTCGGCCAACCGGTTCTCGGTGGATATCCCACTGACCTCGTCCACTCCTCCGAGCGGGATCGGCGCGATCCGTCTCAAGGTCGCGGTCGAAGGGCAGAGTTTCGAGAAGACATTCGCACCGGGTCCGGACCAAAGCTACCGCTACGTCTGGAACGGACTCGACGCGTACGGCCGGCCGGTGGCGGGACACGTGGTGGCTGAAGTGTCGGTGGGTTATGTGTTTCCGGACTTTGTCTACGAGGATACGCCCTTCTTCGGTGCCTACGGGACGGGGACGTTCGTGACGGGAGAGAACGCCCGACTGGGGGCGACCATCTGGCGGACCTATACGCTGCCGCTCGGTCGCGCGCCCGGGGATCTGGCGAGCGGTTGGGCGCTTTCGGGGACGCGCTTCTATGACGCGAACGCGCGGGCGGTCTACCGGGCCGGGGGATCGGCGCGGAGCGCGGCCGATCATCCCGACGAGGAGCACGCCGTGCCGGGCGCCCCTGCGGGGATTATGGCGCTCACGCTTTCTCCCGGCGGGACGCTCTTTGCCGCGACGGCGACCGAGATCTACGCGCGTTCGGTGGCCGGAGTCTGGACGCATCTTGCGGGGAGCCAGAGCAGCGGGGATCTGAACGGTCCGGCGCTCTCGGCCACCTTTGCCAGCATCACGGGGCTCGCACTGGGACCGGAGGGGACGCTCTATGTGGCCGATGCCGGGAACAACGAGATCCGCTCGGTGGGTCCTGCGGACGGCAGCCCTGCAGGCAGCAGCCTTGCGGGCAGCAACCCCTACGCGGTGGTACGCACCGTGGCCGGTAATGGTACGGCGGGCGATACTGGAGACGGCGGACCCGCGACTGCCGCCGAACTCGATGGGCCGGCCGCGCTGGCGGTCGCCCCCGACGGCACGCTGTTCATCGAGGATACCGGAAACAGCGTCGTGCGCCGGGTCGGGACAAACGGGATCATCACAACCGTTGGAGCTGACACTGTCGGAGGCGCCGATGTGTTTCCCAGGGAAATCGGGATCGGGGTGGGGCCCAAGGGCAGCGTCTACGTCGCGCAACCCTTCACATCCTACTGTCACGGCGTGGGTGAAGTGAGCCGCATCGATACGGCCGGGACCGTCTCGCCGCTTGCCTGTCTCTATCTCAGCAACCTCCACACCATCGGCGTCTATGTCGGCGCCAATGCGCTGGACGTTACGCCGGACGGCGCAATTTACGGGATCGGTCAGAGTAACGTATCGAGCACCCTGTATCTCTCCCGCATCGGGCATGGCGGGGCGGTCCATACCCTCGTGTCGGACGTGTCCGATCTGTCCGCTCCCTTTGCGGTCACTCCCGCAGGGAAGATCTTCTTCAAAAGCTCATCCGGCACCGGACTTGAGGAGTTGAACCCGGTCTTCCCGCCGCCCTCGGATGCGGGCTATACCCTCTCTTCTGCGGATGGCCGCACCATCGAGCGCTTCGATGCGGAGGGTCAGGAGACCCAGGTCGTGGATGCGCTCACCGGAGCGGTGCTCGAGACATTCGCCTACGATGCCTCGGGCGATCTCACTTCCGTGCGGGACGCGTTCGGCAACACGGTCGCGATCGGCTATGCCGCACCGGGCCGTCCCGACGCGATCACGGCGCCGGGAGGGCAGGTCACGACCCTCGCGACGAGCGCTGCGGGCGAACTCCTGTCGGTCGTCTCGCCCTCCGGACGCACCTGGCACATGGGCTATGATCCGGGCGGACTGCTCCTCTCGTTCATCCGGCCCGGCGGCGGGGCCGGTCGATATACCTATGACAGCGCCGGTCGGCTGATCCGGAACGTCACACCCATCGGCGGAGGCTATCGTCTGACACGTGCCGTGACCGGATCCGACTCCTACACCGTAACGCTCGCGGATGCCCTCGGCCGGACCGAGCGGGTCGCGCTCGGGGTGCATAACCCCTGGACTGCGCCCTGGGGATTTTGGGGTGGCGATACGGATACGGATACGCTCCCCGATGGCGCGACCGATACGACCATCGCGGCGTCGAGCGGATTGCGCCTCGAAGACTCCTATGCCAATGGTACCTCGTTCACCGAGCATCTGGCGCCCGATCCCCGCTTCGGCCTGCAAGCGCCTTTCGCCGCCTCGGAGACGATCTGTCTCGGTAGTACCTTCGGCTCATGCCAGTCGATCGCCGAAAGCCGAACCGATGGTGCCACCGATCCGGCGGATCCTTTCGGAGGAGGGACGCTGACTGAGGCGCTCACCGTGAATGGCCGCTACCGCTCGGCCCTGTCCTTCGCTTCGGACACCTGGACGTTGACCGATCCTTTGGGGCTGGCCACGACCGAGACCGTGAACGGGGCGGAAGAACCCCTTGCGGTCGATGCCCCCGGTCTGGCGCCACTCACCTACCAGTACACCGCCCAGGGGCGGGTCGCCAAGGTGCGCTTCGGGAGTGGGGCGGACGCGCGCGATACGCTCTTTACGTACGACCCCGCGGGGCTCCTGAGTGGAGTGACCGATGCCCTGGGCGAGACGACGGCGTTCCGCTACGATGCCGACGGCGAACTCACCGGGGAGACCCTGCCCGACGGGGGGACGATCGGCTTCGGTTATGACGCGGACGGGAACCTGACGACGCTCACCCCGCCTGGAACGCCGGCCTATACGTTCGGATACTCGGCCGCCGACGAACTCACGCGTTACGCCCCGCCGGCCGTCTCCGGGACGAGCCGCGTGACGCAGTTGAGTTACAACATTCAGGGCCAGCCCACGGGGATCCTCGAGCCCGACGGGACCTCGATCGGGTTCGGCTATGCGCCCGACGGGCTCCTGACCGGGGTTACGGCCGCCGGGACGGACGAGACCCTGGATTACAACCCGGCCGGCCAGCTGACCGCGATCGACGGCGCGGGGGGCGAGGACCTTGCCTTCAGCTGGGACGGCATGCTCCGGGTGGGGGACAGCTGGACTGGCCCGGTGACGGGGAGCGTGAGCCGGAAGCTGAACCAACGGTTTTTGACGGACGAGCTCTCGGTGGACGGTCAACCGATCGGGTTTGCCTACGATGCCGACGGAGCGCTGGTCCAGGCGGGGATCTCGCGATCGACCGGAGTGCGACGGATGACTTCGTGACCGGGACCGCCCTGGGCGTGATCTTCTCCTCGGTCGGCTATGACGTCTTCGGCGAACCGGATGCGGAGACGTTCACCTATCACGGTCCCGAGTCGTTCAGCTTCACGGCGACGGCCGATCACACGACCGTCACCAGCCCGGTCATCACGATCACGGGCCGGGTGCCGGGGGCGACGGATCTTGAAGTCACGGCCAACAACCAGCCCGGGCCGAGTTATTTTCCGATCGCAGCCGACGGTACGTTTTCCGTGAGTTACGATCTTTTTTCGGGATTGTCCGCGGGGGCCACGGCGACGCTCAGTGTGGCGCCGTATTCGACGGTCGCGGGGAGCCCCATACCCGCTCCGGTCGCGCTCCGGTTCACCTACGCACCCCAACCACCCGCCGACACGTACTCTGCGAATGTGCTGGAGTCGGTGGCCCCAGGCGGTGTGGTGTACTACGGGGGGCGGGATACGGACAGCAGTAACAGGCAATGGCAGATCCCCGCGGGGGGTGGAGTGCCCACGGCTCCTTCCCTCCTGCAGGATGCAAGTGTCGTGGCGGCCGGTCCCGGCGGTGCCGGTTCCGGCGGGACCGTCTATTTTGTGGGGCCGGGGGACATTCTCTGGGAGATCGCAAACGGCTCTGTGGTGCAGGTTGCGGATCTCAGCGGGTATGGGACGGTCCAGTCGCTCACGGTGACCCCTGCCGGGGCGACCCCCGCAGGGGCGGTCTATTTCACGACTCTGTTCAGTGATGCGATCTATGAGGTGAGTGCGAACGGGACGGTATCTGTCGTGGCCACGGTGCCGACAGCGGCTCTCGCCGGTACGGCTTCCTCCAGTGCTCCCGGCGTGACGCCGGAGATCGCGGTCCTTTCAAAGGATCTCTTCCTGTCGAGTTCGGTCTATGGGGTCGAGGTTCTGGCCGCCTCGAGCGGGGCGGTATACCAGCTCGGGAGCGGGGGAACACTGACCGCGGTGGTCGATGCTCCCGGGACCTTTGAGACCTTTGCGCTGGCTCCGGACGGGACCGTCTGTTTTGGCGGGGCGGTGGAGACGAATGGGGGGTATTCCCAAGGGAGGGACACGATCACCTGCAAGGATCCGGCCGGGGCGGTGACGACGGAGACGGCGGCGGGTCCGGTGGTGGATCTCGGATTCGATGCGGCGGGAAATCTCTATTACGCTGCCAATAACACGATCTACCGGTATGGGGCGGGCGGTTCGACGAACCTGATCGAGGAGCCCACGGGGGGTTCTTCGTCGCCGGTCGTGGGAACCGTGACGGTGGTGGGGACGGAGTCGGTCTCCCCGGCGCTCTATTCGGACACGCTCACGCGGGATGGGCTCGGGCGGATCACGGCTGCGACGGAGACGGTGCTCGGGCGGACGGAGTCCTACCAGTACCGCTACGACCGGGCGGGACGTCTTGCGAGTGTCTACGAGGATGGGGTGGAGACGGGATCCTACAGGTACAACGCGAACGGGGACCGGGTAGCGGATGGGGCGCTTGGGGCGAGCTACAACGCGGACGACGAGCTCGTGCAAGATGGCGGGACGCGGTTCACCTATGATGCGGAGGGGGATCTCGTCCGGGAGGAGACGGCGTCCGGGGCGCGGACGGCGTTTCAATACAACGGGTTCGGGGAGCTCATCCGGGTGGGGTTGCCCAACGGGACGGAGATCGGATATCTCTATGACGGGCTGGGGCGGCGGATCGGGAAGACGGTCGATGGCAAGCTCGTTGCGGGGTATTTGTGGGCGGGCCGGAGGCTGGTGGGGTTATTGAACGGGTCGGGGGTGCTCGAGGAGACGTTTGTGTGGGGGACGCGGGGGAACGTGCCGGACGAGATCGTGCAGGCGGACGGGACGGTGGACCGGATCATTGCGGATGCGGAGGGGAGCGTGCGGCTGGTGGTGAATGCGGGGACGGGGGCGGTTCTGCAGGCGCTCAGCTACCGTGCCTGGGGCCGGGTGACCCGGGACACGGATCCGGGATTCCAGCCGTTCGGATATGCGGGGGGGCTCTATGATCCGGAGACGGGGCTCGAGCGTTTCGGGGTGCGGGACTACGATCCTGCGACGGGGCGGTGGATCGAACCGGATCCGATCCTCTTTGCCGGCGGGCAGAGCAATCTCTATGCCTACGTTGGGGATGACCCGGTCGATCGAGTTGATCCTCTCGGATTGGTATGGGGTGATTGGCACAAAGTCTGGGCTTCACTGGAGGGTACAACTGCGCAAAGTTCCCAACTCATCCCAACAACTGCCTATGGATTTGCAACAAATACTGCAGCATTTGTCGCGTTACCTTCAACAGGGCTAAAAGGCAGAGATATAGAAATAAAGGCGCATGGTAAGTGTATGATATTGCCTGTAGGGGACGTTGGGCCATGGAACGGAGGTTTTACGTATACTGGACGTAGTTTAAATAATTCTTATTGGCAAACAAATTCGCAACCAGAGACATCAACGGGTATCGATTTAAGGGGGAGGCGGGTGCTAGATCTGTCACCATCTGGCGCTGGTCCTGGTATTGATATTTCTGCTACTGCGGCGGCCGAACTTGGTATAAATGGCAATACGTATGTTCGCTGGCGTGGCTTGCCAGCCAACAAGGGGGGCGGAGCATGCGGCTGCTCGCATTAAGAGTTTGCATCTCGTTGCTCGGGCTGGCACCTGTTGTTAGTGCGGCTAGCACCTGCCAATCGTTGACCTCTCGAAAAGGGATGGATCGCGTATGTTATCAACACGATCAGCATCATCTTAGGCTTGTGATCAACATCACCCCATGGAATATCCCATTAGTTGGTTATGCAACCACGGCTCCGCAAATAGTGCAACCACGGCATCACCGCGGTACACTTGTGATCAGTTTTGTCGATCTTGCCGGTTTGTCCGCAGGTGGCGGTGTTGACATTCTGCGGTGGCGTAAAGGGTTGCTGAGTCGTGCTTGTAACGGAGAGTTATATGCGAACTTCTTGCATGCGTTTTCAGTTGGCAGAAGGGCATACCTAGCTCTGTTTCAACACTATACGGGGAATTATTATTACGCAAGCCGTGTAGTTGAGATCCGGGCAAATGGCTGGTCCGAAACAAATGCGAAAGTGCCTTGGCGATGGGTTATTGATCAATATCACCAGAACCTGGCCGAAATAAATAACCGTTATGGTAAGGCTTCTTACTTGGCCTTTATAGCAAGCGCATATATGGCCATGAGCGATCTCACGAAAGCCCGAGAGTATGAGGAGCGGTCGAAGAGGGAGTACAAAGGTGAAAACGCGTTTTTAGATAGTCTGCAAAGAAGAACAGAGGCATCCAAACTTCCATTGCGATCAGGTGACTGGTGCGAAATCCTACCGGCTCGTCAGAGAAAGACAAAACCCTGAGCGGATTGGATTGTAAGTTGCAGGAAGGGACGGAACCGATCTGCTGAGAATGCTGTTTTTCTATGGTGAACTCGGTGTGGTATGCGTGTTGCCGTTTGCCATTGGCGGAGGGTGGTGCAATCGGCTTGACGGCGGGGCCTACGACCGCGGCTGTCACCGCTGCACTCAAGGCGGGCAATGGCAGTGTCCCACAGATAGTTGGAGGTTGGAAGCGGCGGTTTCCCGGTAAATCCGAGAGAATAGGGTTTACCAACAACCAACACCCCCTCGGGGGAAACGAGGAAACCGCCATGTGCAATCGTAAAGCAAATCCGTCCCATCGCCAAATCCACCCGAAGCTTGTGGGCAAGCACGACCGGAAAGCCCTGGCGAGCTGTTTTGCTGGCCAGGAGCCGGTGCTGTTGCCGTTGCTGGAACTGATCCAGAATACCCAAGTGAGCATCGACGAGCTGATGGCGGACGCGGCCTGCCAGTTTGTCGAGCAGTTGCTGGTGCTGTCCGCCCAGGAGGTGGCCGGGGTCCGGCACCCGGGCCGGCGGAGTGGCCCGATCCGCTGGCATGGCAGTCAGCGTGGCCGCATCAGTCTGGCCGAACGTCAGCTCGCGGTGCGCCGGCCGCGGCTGCGCAGCGCGCAGGGCGAG
>DAHXNI010000016.1 GCA_027365475.1 Pseudomonadota bacterium
CTTTGGACGATCCGCCGCTGGCGCTTTCAGCCGCTGATGGTGGGGGGGAAGCCCCATGCCTTTGATCTGCTCATGCTTCTGAAGCGCATCAGCTGGAAAGCTTGGCACCAGGGACATAAGCCCTACCTTTGTAGCACGCAACAGTCTTTTTCCCCCACTTGGTATGTCTACCTGCCGAAGAAGGGGAGCGATGCGCTGCCGCTGGCCGTGGCTGCGGCGACCCGACACCCTTCCCGTTGAGACTTCTTCCGGGCCATGTTCCTGCTCAGCCCGCAGAGAACGTAGTGGCTGGATCGGCGCGAGATGGGGACTCGGCCCGGAGGTTCAGCGGAGACAATCTTGCCATCGCCGGTATACCTGCTCGGGTTGGTGAGCTGGTAACCATGATCCGGTGCATGGACGGCTATTCGCAGTACGTTGGAAATGCCTCGACAGGCACTTTGGCGCACCGGGCGCAGTGATCTTCAACGGGGCAGAAATACGCGGTTCGTACTCGATGACCGGCAGAGCGCCGGTATTGTGGATACCTGCCAGCCCGAAATGCACTGGCCGATGATATTCCTACCGTGTATTGCACCAAACAGGCAATCTGCCAATTGGGTTAATCAACCGCAGAATGCACAAAACGGCTGAGTTATTCGCGCGACGGCGGACGCTGGTCTCCAACCGCATTTTGCATATAGCCGTTTTGTATCGTTGGCTTTCGGCAAGCCGTCACTGAGCCCAAAAGGATTCGATGCGCCCCTTGGGGTAATTAACCTGCACTCGAACCGAGTAGGACTGCTCGGGAAGGCGAAGAGAGGGCAGGAACTCTTTGTGCCGCTGACCACACCCTATCGGCTTTTGTTGTGGGACCTCACGGAGAAGTTACACGGCCCTCTTGGGCAGCAAAGGGCTGAAAATGTCGACCCGCTGAAAATCAAGCCGGAGCCTTGCAGTCTTCACCCTTAGAGCTGGATGATTGCGGCGGCCCTCCGACAACGCGTGCGGAGATGTGGTGGCCGTCGCGAATGAACTTGTATTTCTGAACGGGAGCATTGCTCATCTTCTGCATTCCATCAAACACTTTTTGCATTTCCTTAAACAGATCCACCTTCGAGATCGTTTCTGGTTCAGCAGGTTTGCTGTTCGTGTCGTTCATGGTCGCCTCCTAGATTCTCTCATGCGTAATCATGGGCCGATCTCGGCATGTATCAGTGAGTATGAGCCATCCGGGTTGTGTCAGTCAATCGGAGTTCTGCCCATCAACTATCCGCTGAAGCTGAACAGGAGGACGGGCGCGTAGGCTGCCACTGCGGTGGACTGCGGGATGGCCGGCGGGGCTGACAGGCTTCCGGCGGACGCGGGCCCGTTATTCGATGCGATGTACGAGATCTCGCCGGTCGGCAGGCTAAGCCCTGCTGTGGCACCGCTCAGCCCGGCCTGAATCGCGACATATCGGGCTATTTTCGAGTCGAACTGGGTCATCCCCATGCCGGTGGCCGCATTGGACGTGAGTCCAGCCAGCTGGAATTCCTGCGATCCCCACGCCGGAACGCCCCAGGTGAAGATCTGCCCGGTGATCCCTGACGAGGTGACGGTATACGACGCGACCGCACAGATCGCGCTCAAAAGCGGGGGGACCGGAGCCGACATCTGATCTCCTCCGGCGAGGTTGCAGCTGCCGGAAGTCGAGTAGGCATTCGTATAGGTTCCGGCGGACTGCCCGGCGGACTGGATGGTTTGTTCCACCAGGAGCGTGAAGTTCGACAGATTCTCTCCAGCGGTCTCGCTCTCGATGACGAAGGCACGGGCGTGATTCGATGCGATGATGTCCCCGGCGTTGCTCGAGGCCCATCCTGTGTGCGGCATCATGATTGCCCCGCTTGCGAACACCATGCCCACCAGCAGGTCGCCCGCGAGCAGCGCGCACCAAAAGATCCGACGTCTATGTTTTCTGCACATGATCCAAACTCCTGACCGGGGTCGGGCAAATATCAAGATTCGGTTGATCCGTCCCTGTCCGGCGCCTTCTTTTTTGTGCGCCGCTTTGTGGGCCGCTCATAGTAGGTGACGTGGAGGACCGGTTCGCTGAAATCGGTGAGCGCCGCCAGCATTTTGCGGCGCAGCTGCGGCGTGGCGCGGATATAGAGCAGCACGATATGCCGCACGTCCTCGACCATGGGTCGCGGGACATCCACGCGGAGCTCGGTCAGCCGGTGCCCTGCGGCATAGCCCAACCCGGCCGGATCGGCCGCGTGCAGGCGTGCAATGGTGGCCGAAATGGCCTGGACGCTGACTTTCAGTGCGCGGGCGACCTCGACCGCCGGCGTCCGGAGCACCAGAACCCTATAGGCGGCCTCGCGCATCCGGTTTTTGAGCCGGAGCATCGAGGCGCGCGCCAGGAACTCGGCGTCGGAATACTGTGGGTAACGGATACTGCGGGTGGGTCGGATCGGGCGGTTAGTCAAGGGTCTGGTCTCCGGGTTGCGGGGTCCGGGTTGAAAGCTCCAGGCAAGCGGTATTCCGGACGAGATCGAGAAACAGTACGTCCCCGAGATCCGCTTGCGAACCGGCCCGCGAGCAGGCTGCCAGTAGGTAGAAGATGTCGCGGGGGGAAAGCTCGGTGCCATATAGGGCCGTTTTCTGGCGCCAGGAGATTTTGGCCTTGTTCGGGAATCTCAGTACCGTCACCCGGTCGCCGGGGTCTCGCGCGCGATGGGGCGCCAACCGCAACCGGGTCACCATCGTGTGCCCGCCGAGCACGGCGTACAACTTGACGACCTGGTGAAGATCGAGCTCGACCGTCGCGCCCGGTATTTGGGGAGACGGGTCTTTCGCCCCGGTAAGGTTTCCTTCCCAAGTCAGCTGGAGCATGCCCTTGACCGGGGCGAAATTGAACCCCTGCCCAAAGGCCTGTACCAGAACGGACGGCGGCGTGCCGCGGGCTATCCCCGGGGTCGGAGAGTGGGCGCGGGTGGAATCCACGCGACCCGAAACCGGGGGGGTGTCGGGCACGATTTTGAGATCAGGCGGATGGTCGACCATGGGTACATATTATCGCTAAAAAGTCTTGATACAAGTCCCCCGGTGTGGCGGCCCGGCCCGCCTGGCAAGGCGGGGCCTGGTCGCGCGTGCGGCCGCGTGCGGCCCATGACCGGTCGGCTGGCCGATTTGGCCCGCCCGGACAGCGTTTCCCCCCAGGTGGGACCATGGCCGGAGGCCCGGAGACCGCGATTGTGCCGTCAGCGGTTTGCGGCAGGAGCGGTCATTTGCGGATGTTCGCCGGTTCCCATCCTGGGGACCATAAGTGTGAAGTTGCCGTGCGCATACCGGGCTTGATTTCCGCGGCGGGCGTGGTATTCTGAAACCGTCAAACCCCATGCCGGGAGTCACTCCCGGTGTCGGGAGGGCTGCCGGTTGTTCTTAAATCAACCGGAGGAGAAATGAGTCTCGTGTACGATACGTTGGCGTATGACAGGACCCTGCGACAGGACGACTGTTTTACCGAAAAACAGGCTGAGGCCTTGCGCAAGGCTGCCGATATCCATGTGGAGAGCGGCCTTGCCACCAAGGCCGATATTGCCAAGCTGGAAACCAAGCTCATCGCCATCCAATGGCTATTCGGGGCGATGGTGGCCTTCTTGGCCTTGCTCACCACTCTAGTGGGCATTGCGCTACACTGAAACTGCCACGAATCCCCGCCGCTTGTCGGCGGGGATTCTTTCGTTTCCGGCTTTCACACGGAATTGCCCATGAAACGCTACGGCATTCGAGCCAGGATGGATCCCACCGATCCCATGGCCCATCTCGTCGGACCCGATTTCCATTTGGATCGCTGGTATTCGAACCGGGTATTCGTAACGCGTTGTGAATCGGGTGTTGCAATCCAGGGCATGGCCCGTCGTCTGAACATCGCAAAATGTTGTGGACAGGTTGGCCCCATGAAGTTATGCTGAGTTCGCAAACCTTTGTGGATGTCGGATGCAATCTGAAGCAGACCTGATCGCTGCGTCTGTGGCCCTCCTTGGTGGCCCGGGGCATCTGTCCCCGTCAGAACGCAGGATCATCAAGGCAGCATCCGCTTCCAATGTTGGGGCCGACCGCGCCGACGGGCTCAGCAAGGCGATCCTGAGCGGTGCCGATCCGCTCGGCGAAGCCTTTTCCCTCATTCGGTCCGCCGATCGACGCCGCACTGACGGCGCGGTCTACACCCCGGCGACCATCGTGCGCTCGATGACGACGTGGCTGTCAGCCCAGGGGACGCCGGTTCGCATCGTTGATCCAGGGGCTGGCTCGGGTCGCTTCATACTGGCCGCAGGCGAAGCCTTCCCCGACGCGCAACTCGTGGCCGTGGAGATGGACCCGCTGGCCGCGCTGATGTTGCGCGCCAACCTGAGCGTACGCGGCTGGACCGATCGGGCAACCGTGCTCGTCAAGGACTATCGGGAAGTCAAGCTGCCGCGCTGCGCCGGCATGACGGCCTTCATCGGCAATCCGCCCTATGTGCGCCATCACGACATCGCCGAGGACTGGAAAGCCTGGTACGCCTCGCGCTTCGCCAAGTTCGGCATCAAGGCCAGCGCGCTGGCAGGCTTGCATCTGCACTTCTTCCTGCAAACGCGCTTGCTCGCCAAGGCAGGCGACGTGGGTGCATTCATCACCTCGGCCGAGTGGATGGATGTGAACTACGGTTCGGCGCTGCGCCAGCTGCTGCTCGACGAGCTGGGCGGGATCGCCCTGCACGTACTCGAGCCGACCGTCGAAGCCTTCCCCGGCACGGCAACGACGGCTGCGATTACTTGCTTCCGCGTCGGCGAGACCGCTGAGCCGGTGCGCGTCCGCTCTGTCGACAAGCTGGGACACCTCAACGGCCTGACGAAGGGCACCAACATCCCGCGCGAGCAGTTGCATGCCGCGCCACGCTGGTCGATCGTTGTTCGCCCATTTGAGCCGGCCATGGTCGGCGAGATCGAGCTTGGTGAGCTGTTCCGCGTGCATCGTGGCCAGGTCACGGGCGCAAACAACATCTGGATCGCGGGCGAGCACGCAAAGGGTCTGCCCGATCGCGTCAAGCTGCCGGCCGTCACCAAGGCCAAGGACTTGATCCAGGCCGGCGCGCATCTGCACTCGGCTGAGGTTCTACGCAGAGTGATCGATCTGCCGACCGAGCTGGGCGACTTCACCAAGGAAGAACGCCGCCACATCAGCGCCTTCCTGTCCTGGGCGAAGCACAACGGCGCGGACCAGAGCTACATCGCGCAGCATCGCAAAGCCTGGTGGTCCGTTGGCCTCAAGGCCCCGGCCCCGATTCTGTGCACCTACATGGCCCGCCGTCCGCCTCAGTTCACACTCAACGCTTGCGACGCGCGACACATCAACATCGCGCACGGCCTCTACCCGCGCCAGCCGCTGGCCGATGGCGTGATGGCCCGCCTAGTGACGTGGCTCAACCAGAACATCAGCAGAGGGAGCGGCAGAACCTATGCCGGCGGCTTGACCAAGTTCGAGCCCAAGGAGATCGAGCGCCTGCGCATCCCAAGCTTGGAAACACTTCTCGCATGACAAGCGCACCGCCTCGATGGACCACCGCCGAACTGGCTGAGGACGCGGCAACTTCCTCCGCTCAATTCCGGGCCGAGCGCTTGGCTGTCTCTGACTCTTGGGAAACGCACTACACCCAGGCGCGCGGCAAGTTCGAGTTGCTTTTCGAGAAGCTGAGCGATCTCAACCCCGGCGCGATCACAGACGGCAACCTCGCCGAAGTCTACGGCCTCGGTCTTGGCGAGGCGCTGCGGTACCTTGCGGGGCCGCCGATCTCCGATGATGACTTGCAGGTCATCGCCGATGTCGATTCGATCGCTCCTGGCGTCTTGAGGAAAAACCCTGATGCGCTGCGCAAGGTGTTCAAAGTCATCGAACGCGTGATCGACCCCTATCGGTTTCCGTGGATGGAGGCAGGTGGCACACCGACCGAGCAACAGCGCGCGGCAGCCTTGCTGGCTTCGTCGGTGCTCCTGGCGGCGCAGCGAATCGCCACCGAGCGCCGTAACGAGGGTAAGGAGAATCAGGAAACCAAGGTGAAGGACTACCTTCGCCACCAGGGCTTCACCGAAGTCCCGACTGTAGCGATCAATACGATCGTCAAGGGGCCGCAGGCCAAGCAGTTCTGCGCGGAATGCCAGCTCGGCGAGCGCAAGGCCGATGTCGTCGTGCGCCTGCACGACACGCGCCTCATGGCGATCGAGTGCAAGGTGTCGAACAGCGCGACCAACAGCGTCAAGCGCCTGAACAACGATGCAGTCGTCAAAGCCGAATACTGGATCAAGCAATTCGGCACCGCGCAGGTCGTGCCGGCCGCCGCGCTGGCCGGCGTCTTCAAGGTGCTGAACCTCGAACAGGCGCAAGCGCGTGGGCTCTCCCTGTTCTGGTCGCACGATCTCGAAAAGCTCGGCGCATTCATCGAATCGACGAACTGAGGCGAGGCACATGCAACTCATAAAAGTCCCACAGCACGACATTCTCCTTGGCACCTACCGGCGCGGGGACAGCCAGCAGTTCGAGCTGACGGCTAGGCTGTTAGAGTTTCCTGCCGAGTATGACTACTGGCTGGCGACCTACGATGCGGAACATGACCATTGGGGGCAAATGCGCTTTACTCTCATGGTTCCCAAGAAGATCGCATCAACCTTGGACCTCGCTCGCGCCATCGTCACAGGGTCTGCGCTTGAGCAAGTGAAGTCATGCCTGAACAACGCGACGGACAAAGGACGAGACATGGCACCGTGCTTTGCGTTGGACGGGTGGGTGTTGATCTTGATCTGAAATGCCCGCCAACATCCTGAACCTGCCCGGCTATCGGGTTCTGGCGGTCAAGGAAACTGAACACGATTATCACATCAAGGCGGAGACTGATTCTCCCGCAGGCTTGTGCCCGGCCTGCAACTCGCGCGATGTCGTCGGCTATGGCCGCATTGAGGTGTTGGTCCACGATCTCGCGATGCACGGCAAGCGCGTCGGGATCTACGTGGACGCGCGACGTTTGCGCTGCAAGGGCTACAGCAAGACCTTTATGGAGACGCTACCCGGCGTCAATCCCAACCGTTGGATGACCAACCGGCTGGTCAAGTGGATCGGTCAGCAGTCGCTGCGCCGCACGTTCACCTCGATCGCCGAGGAAGTCGGTGTCACCGAGGGTACGATCCGCAACGTCTTCAGTGATCACGTCAACGATCTCGAACGCAGTGTGCGCTTCGAGACGCCGATCTGGATGGGCATCGACGAGATCCACATCATTGGCCAGCCACGGGTGTAGACACAAAATAAAGTTGTATCGTGAAATACGTGTAACCTATTGATCTGTCGTACCCACGTCTCGGCCCTGAGAAAATAAAGTTGTATCCTACAGCGACATCCCGGTGTCCAATCCACCCCCAAAAATAAAAATAAAGTTGTATCCTAAACGAATGCAATGAATTTTCAGAAAGAATTGTCAATCGTTCCAAAGGATCCAGACCTTCACGGTTCCTTGGCGTTTCCCAACGGGCAGTGTCCCACAGATAGTTGGAGGTTGGAAGCGGCGGTTTCCCGGTAAATCCGAGAGAATAGGGTTTACCAACAACCAACACCCCCTCGGGGGAAACGAGGAAACCGCCATGTGCAATCGTAAAGCAAATCCGTCTCATCACCAAATCCACCCGAAGCTTGTGGGCAAGCACGACCGGAAAGCCCTGGCGAGCTGTTTTGCCGGCCAGGAGCCGGTGCTGTTGCCGTTGCTGGAACTGATCCAGAATACCCAGGTAAGCATCGACGAGCTGATGGCGGACGCGGCCTGCCAGTTCGTCGAGCAGTTGCTGGTGCTCTCTGCCCAGGAGGTGGCCGGGGTCCGGCACCCGGGCCGGCGGAGTGGCCCGATCCGCTGGCATGGCAGTCAGCGTGGCCGCATCAGTCTGGCCGAACGTCAGCTCGCGGTGCGCCGGCCGCGGCTGCGCAGCGCGCAGGGCGAG
>DAHXNI010000023.1 GCA_027365475.1 Pseudomonadota bacterium
AAAGGGATGCAGCGCGGGGGGGAGCGACTCGCGCACCCCGCCGATGTCGGAGGCGACGACGATGGTGCCCATCAGCATCGCTTCCTGCATGACGGCCGCCTGGGTTTCGACCCAGTTGGAGCCGGCAATGGGGCGGCTGGATAGCAGGAACACATCGAACTGGCCGAGCAGCGGTATCAGCTCTGAAGAGTCCATGTGACCGGCGAAGTGCGTGAAATCTCGTAACTGCAGTTGGTCGGCGAGGGTCATCAGGCACGGAGACTTGGGCCCGTCACCGATGCTCATCGCGGTGAAGTTTGCCACAGTTTGGCGGACTCCGGTAAAAAAAGCGGCTCTATCCGGATTTCCCAATGACAATTTGGCGGATCCAAGCAGTTGATTCTGTTGATCCACGCATGGCTCCGACAGATCACCTGCGGCGTACCCAGCGAGGTTTTCCCCGTAGTCCACGGGCCGATGCCGCTTGTCGGCCGGGCGCATCCTTATTTGCCGGGCCAGACAAGCGGGCGAGCCCAGCGAGCGCCGGTGGACCCACGGGGAAAACCCATTTTGGCGGAAATTTGAACAGGCCGGACTGCGGGGCACAGCGGTAATTCCCTGGAATTTATGCACTTGGTTCATTGGGAAATCCGGATATAGCCGAAAAGGCGCCTCTCACCACCAGAACCACGCGCTTCCTCGTCCCCGCCAACACCCGGTGATGCGCCCGTCCTGCAGCGTGACTGAGCGATATCACACCGGCTGCCATGATCCGGGAGTGACGCATAGATGTTGAGATCAACATCTATGCGTCACTTCGCGTGGGTGTCGCTCGCGGTAGCGCCGTTGTTGTCCGGCATGTCGACGGGCTCCCCGGGGGGTGCGCTGATAGCGAGCGCCGGCACGGTGCACAGACTCCCGGCGAACCTGTTGCGGGCAATCTCCCGGGCAGTAGAGGTTCCCGCAATCACATTGCGCGCAGATGCACACCTGCATCCCGCAGCGACGGCAATGGTAGAGCCGGTAGGTTGCCGGCGCCTCGAGCAGCCCCAAGACCCCCTCCCCGACAGCACTGGACAGCGCCGCGGCGAGGAGGCATAAAGGCTCGGCAAAGCTGCCGCCGACGGCGCTGCGCACCGAGGGCCCGGGGTCTGACGCCAATCAAACGACCCGGGCCTTCGTTTATGGTGCGTCTCTTGCCCTCAGCATAGCCGAAGCAGACAAAACCGCACCCGAGGCGCAGTGCGCACGCCCCCAGAAGTCCAATCGCAGAAGTAGATCTCTGCCCGGCCGGACGGCCGGTCAGACCGCGCCGCCGCTGCGTACTGGGAAGCTTCCCAGTACGTAGCGGGTGCGCCGCCTGCCCGGGCGATCGGGCTCGATCGCCTCGAGCGCGAGCCGCCCTCGACTCACCTGCACCCGGACCGCCGTGCCGATCGTGAAGCCCATCCGACCGAGCCACCGGCCCGACAAGCGCACAAACGGCGCCGGCGGTGGGTCTCGCCGTGGCCAAGGCGCCTTCGAACGCGTACCGATCGGCCGATAACCGACGGTGAGGTGACGCAGGTCCATAAAGCGGCTCCCTTCCAAAAACCTGTCAAGGGGGTTTGAGGAAAAATAATTCGCGCGTACACTACCACTCTAGGTGGTAGTGTCAACCGCGCTTCGCAGGAGCCCTCTACGCTATGCACCATTCCCTGGAGCACATTCGGGCGGAGATTCGGGTCGTGGCGATCAGCCAAGAGGAACGGGCGTTTTTCGTCGCGCTCGGCGCGCGCATCGCGCAGCTGCGCAAGAGCGCGAACATCACCCAGGTGCAGCTCGCCGAGGAACTCGGCGTCTCCCAGCAGACCGTGAACGCCTATGAGATGGGCCACCGGCGCATGGCGATCTCCGCGCTCCCTCGCCTGGCGAGGCTCCTCGGGGTATCGATCGAGGAGCTCTTCGGCGAGCCCGCCCGCTCCGGCAAGCGCGGACCCACCCCGCAGCTGCAACAGAAGATCGAGCGGCTGAGCCGGCTACCGAAGTCCCAGCAGAAGATGCTCCTGCAGATGCTCGATGGCATGCTCAGCCAGGCCGGACGCTGAGCCGCCGCGCGGCTAAAGGGAACTCCTCCATGGCCTCATCCCGCAGCGCGGCTCTTGCGCCCATCGAGCACATCGGCCGCTCGATCCTCCTCCTGCGCGGCCAGCGCGTCATCCTCGATCGCGACCTCGCCGCCCTCTACGGCGTGCCGACCAAGGCGTTAAACCAAGCGGTCAAGCGCAACGCCGAGCGCTTCCCGGAGGATCTCATGTTCCGCCTCTCGCCCATCGAGACCGAGGCCCTGAACCGGTCACAGATCGTGACCGGTCACCAGAAGCATCGCGATCCGCGATTTCCGCCCTACGCCTTCACCGAGCATGGCGCCATCATGGCCGCCACGATCCTCAGCAGCCCCCGCGCGGTCGAGATGAGCCTCTACGTCATACGTGCCTTCGTGCGGCTGCGGGAACTGCTCGCCTCCAACACCGCGCTCGCCCGCAAGCTCGATGAGCTCGAGCGCAAGTACCAGCATCATGACGATGCGATCAAGGCTATCCTCTCGGCCATCCGCGAGCTGATGAACCCGCCGCAGCCCAAGCGGCGGCCGATCGGATTCACCGCCGATCTCAGCGAGAAGAGCTGATACGGGCCCGCCCTCGCTGTTTCACAACCGTTAACAAAACTCGCTCCTCGCCTATCCTGCATGCATGCCTCCCCTCGACCGGGCGCACGTCGTCGGCGGTCATCGCGAGATGATTCGGGGCCACCGCCCAGCCACATTCGGGCGGAGTGCCGGATAATCAACTACTCGCGCAAGGGTACGCCTGCTTCAAGGCGAGCAGCACTTCCGACGATGCCCCATAATGGAGCGTACCGGGATATTTCCGAAGATAGTCAACGGTAGGCGCTACAAGACTTGTGGCTGCGGTCCCCGGAGGTAGGCAATACAGCCTGGGATAGGCCCCGTTAAACGGATGCAGCAGCCTCAAGCTGGTGATGAGAGTGTCGATCCCATCCACCACGCCGGCTATGTAGCTTACACATTGCTTGTGAGCCGCGCTGTCGCGCACCGCGGAGCACTCCGCGAGCAGCTCGGTTCCCGTCACATTGGTGGCGCCAGCGGGAACCGCCGCAAGCAACGACAGCAAGGCGGATGGCACCCACCCAGCTACGCATGCTCATCGCGTTTCGATAAATACCCGTGGGACCCCTATGCCGCGATCGCATTGGCTTCGCCCCCGCTCTAGTAGACAAGGTTTCCATGCTCACTTAGAGGAACTTCCGTACCCGTACCGGACAGGCTTGACGGCAGCTTTGGCGCCATCGACGGATTGCTCGGGTATTCGCGGCCATTAAATTTGAGCAGCACCGTATATCCATTGATGATTCCGCCACCCGCTACCGGCATGGTCAGGTCGTGCCACCCGTGAGTCTTTGACGGCAATATCCGTATCGGCAATCGCGCTAGGGTAAACCTCTCGATCACCCTAAACGAGCTATCGTACGGTTCCACGAGCAACGCCGCGCAGCCACCAGAGCCACACCACCACCGACTTGCAATGTAGACGAGATATTGGCGCTTGATGCCTCCATCCAGCGATACAGATGCAGCGGAGTAGCGAAGGCCCTGATCGATGACAGGAGGATATCTCTTCAGGTATTTCTGGAGGAATACCCTCAGCCGAGCGTCGCTCTTCGTTTTGGGAGGAGCAGCGTACGCGCAACTCAGCAATCCAATGAAAACCATCCCCGCTGCGACAGCGGCGAAGCTACGACGCCTCCACTGTAAAACCAATTGTCCGGTTTTCACTTGAAACATTGCATCAACCCCGCAACGTTACTGCCGTAATTTCCTCCTGGCGTCCCTACCTCTATCGTTGATGGATTTCCACTTATCCCGCCGACACCCAAGTTATATGATGCAGCAGTCGCCTCCAGAAGCTGCGCAGCTGTAAAGTTTGGAAACTCCGCACTCAATACCGATTCGTTACCTGCCAACATGCCGGCCGCGTAGTTCGCCGCCCACGAACCGTTAAATGCCTGCGCCACCGTAACATTGGGATGCTCGGACAAATCGATCTGGAACACTCCCGCGCCCCATCCATTACCAGACTGCCACACGTTCTGAAAACCACTCTCCCTGACTCCGATTGCCGCAAGCAATGCGGGATTGATGCCATTCGCTTGCGCAGCCGCTTGCAGTGTCGCCCACGCGGCATTAGCTCGTGCGATCGCAGACTGATTCTGACCGGCAGTCTTCAGCGCCGACGCACACGGATTACTTTGCGGCAAACTCATCCTAGATCATGACGTCTATTCTGATCGGTGGGTCAACGTCTTCGACCACCTCTCTTCCTAAGCAGTGGCAGGGAAACGAGGTACCAGAATAGCGCCGCAACGACAACACCAAAGGCGGCGTCCGTCAATACGATATGCAACGCCCAACCTGGCGTTAGATCCCCTTCCTTGAGGTTCAAATACAAAAATAGAATAGATAAAGGTGTCGCGAAAAGCACTTCGCTAA
>DAHXNI010000040.1 GCA_027365475.1 Pseudomonadota bacterium
CCGCTACCCGGGCAGGAAACTCATCAAAGGAGGTGCCATGAGGGCGCCCCAACCCCAAACACGGCCTACTACTCCCTCACTCCTGACATTCGGCAGTTCAGACATCGCTCGCAATGGGGCGACTTTGACGGAACCGTGGGGCACGAAGGACTGGGGAACGATGGTCAAGGGGCACGGTGGCATGATGGACCGGATGGACTCCGTCATTTTTTCTGCGCCCATCTTTTTCTACCTCATGCGTTACCTCTTTACCTGAAGATCACGATCCGTTGAGAGCATGGGTTGTCTCCCTAAAGAGGATTTGGGGGGATCCATGCATCTTGGAGTATCTGCCTGGTTACATCGAATCTGGTGAGCGTGCGTCGCCCCATTGGCTGGGCGCCGGGTCACTACGCGAGAGGCCCCGAAGTGATTCCAGACCCGACGAGGTCGTCGTCAGCCGTGACTCCTTCGTGGCTGCTGCCTCCAGTCAGGGTTGCAGCCAGACAAAAAAGAAAGGCGGGTCAAGCCCGCCTTTCCCAACGCTTTGAGACTGCGTTGACGTGTCTTCAGTGCTCAGGACTTGGAGCTGGTTTTCGCCGCGCCGCCTTTGGTGGCTGTGCTTGGAGCCATGGCCGTCGATGCCTTGGGAGCCATCATGGTGGTCGTCGTGGTCGTCGTGCTCATCGAAGTGCTGCTGCTTGAGACAGCGTGAGTGGCAGATTTCGGAGCGGGGGTCTTGCTGCACGCAGCCAAGGCAAGAACGAGTACCCCTGCGCCGAGCAGTAAGGCTTTCTTCATCGAATCATTCCTCCAGTGAGGGTCTGAAAATAGTATATTGAGTATATCACGATACGGCCTTCTTCCGTAAATAACGGCTAGACTGCCGCTGCCCCTAACGAGCATGTCTATACCTTATTACTCTTCTCGGAAAACTGCAAGTACACCTTTTAGAGTGCTCCTTGACCAGAGCGGGAGATTATGGGTACGGGTCGTACCCGCTTTTTTTATTGGAGCAGCCATTTACCGGGCTCTCGAAGATGTCTGGCCGAGCGGGTTTCTGGCCATGTTGGGGGCCATTCTCATGACCTGCCTGTTTCACGGGTTCGTGTTCTGGCATCTTGAGCGCCGGGCGGATCCCGCCTTCCAGCGCGGCTGGGCTTCGTTTCTCAGACGTACGGGGGTGTACTTCCTCGCGACCCTACTATTGGAGGCGGGGGTCCTCGTCGTCACCATACCTGCGCTATTGCTGGGCTTGATTGCTGCGAGTCTCCTTGGCCTCATCGGTTTACCGGGGTCTGTTGCGCTTGTTACCGCTTTGGGAATCACGCTGATACCGGCGCTCATCGTGAGCATTGGAGGCGTTCTTTTCGGATGCGCGGCCATTCTGGCGGGAACCGGCCCCTGGCTTTCGATCGTGACCAGCTTCAGGCTGGCGCGTATCGATTGGAAGTTGACCGGTGCACTGGTCACGATCCCCTATACGATCCTTCTCTTGGTTGACTGGGTTCCCTGGACCACTGGAATGTTTGAAGCTGTGCGAAGCCAGTGGCAACGGATCCCTGCGTTTTCTCCTGGAGGTCTCTCCGTGGGTGCCATGAATCGATGGGCTGCGCATTGGTCGCAATGGTACGACCGGGTCTCCCGTCTCGGACGGCTTCCTCCTTGGTATCGTTTCGGGTTGGGGCCGGCCGTTGAAGGGCTCGCCGTGCTCTATACCCTCACGACCCTCTGGGTTCTGTACCGGTATTTTGTAGGTAACCCATCTGCTGTGGCCGTCGTGCCCGTTGCAGCCGATCCATCACCCCGATTGGGATTCAAGCCCTGAGCGTTCACGGGCCTGAGCCACGAGTGGATCAATCAAAGGATCGAGATCCCCCTCGAGAATGGAATCAAGCTGATAGAGCGTAAGCCCGATCCGGTGATCGGTGACACGGTTCTGCGCGTAGTTGTAGGTTCGGATACGTTCGGCCCGGTCACCACTTCCAACCATCTCCCGCCTTTTGACGCGCACGGCATCGGCTTCTCTCTCGCGCTGGATCGCGAGCAGGCGTGCACCGAGCAGGGCCAGAGCACGGGCCCGGTTCTTGTGCTGCGAGCGTTCATCCTGGCATTCAACCGAAATGCCCGTCGGCAGATGGGTGATCCGGATCGCGGATTCGGTTTTGTTCACATGCTGTCCACCGGCACCCGAGGCGCGGAAGGTATCGATCCGCAAGTCAGATGGAGAAAACAGGGGCGTGTCGAGCACGCCTTCAGGCTCCGGCAGAACTGCAACGGTCGCGGTCGAGGTGTGGATGCGCCCCTGGGCCTCGGTCTTGGGAACGCGCTGAACCCGATGCGTCCCGGCTTCATGCAGAAGACGCGGGTAAGCCGATGACCCCTCAATCCGGGTGATGATTTCTTTGAAGCCGCCATGTTCGCCCGCATGGTGGTTGATCACTTCAATCGACCAAGCGGAGCGTTCCGCGAAGCGGCTGTACATCCGAAAGAGCGTGCCCACAAAGAGGGCAGCTTCATCCCCACCCGTTCCCGCACGAATTTCAAGGAAGAGATTAGCGTTGGCGAGCCGGTCCGGTGGATTGAGATAGACATTGAGCCGGTCTTCGCATGCGCTCATGCGGCGTGTGAGCAGATCGAGTTCCTCGCGCGCCAAGTGCTCCAGTTCGGGATCAGAGTTCGCCTGAATGAGGCGCAGGGCTTCCTCGCGTTCGTGTTTGAAGCGCTCCCAGCAGGCCTGTTCGCGGAGGATCGGGTCGAGACGGGCCCACTCCTGGCTCAGTGCCTGGAATCGGGTCCGGTCGGTGATCACTTCGCTCAGGGCCAGCAGTCGGGCGAGTTCGGCATGCCGCTCCCGGAACTGGTCGAGTTGATGGGGACTGATGCGGGGAGTCATGGCCGCTCGATTGGGTTTCCATCACGCCCGTCATCCTCCAGACCGAACAGGTCTCGTGCAGCTAGGATGAGGTTTTCCCGACCTTCCTGCGCGGCCTCGCGAAGCTGTACCGTCGGGAGATGGATCAGGCGATTGGTGAGGGTATGCGCCAGGAAATCCAGGGCCGATTCGGGGGATTCGCCGTGATGGAGCATCTGGAGTGCCTGCTCAAGGGTCGCCCGGCGGGTTTTCTGGGCCCGCTCACGCAGTGCACAGATGGTGGGCGTGGCCATCCGTCCCTTGAGATCCATGGCATGTTCCTCAACGGCCCGGTCAATCGCTTCCTCTGCAGTTTCCGCAGCCCGATGCCGTTCGCGTCGATTCTCACATGCAAGGGATTCCAGATGGTCGAGCGTGTAGAGGAAGACCTCGGGCAGAGTGGCTACTCCCGGATCCACATTGCGTGGCAGGCCAAGATCCATGATGAACACAGGCGAGTGGCGTCTGCGTTCGAGTGCGGCGCGTACCTGCTCGGAGGAGAGAACCGGTTCGGAGACCTGGGCTGCGGAAAAGATGAGGTCCGCCTCCGCGAGATGGGCTGGAACCTCATCGAGCGTGATGGCATAACCACCTTGTGGCTGAGCCAGCTGTCGGGCCCGTTCAAGGGACCGGTTGGCTACGATGAGCCGGGACAGGTGCAGCCGGGAGAGGTGTTGGCTGACCAGTTGCATGGTCTCGCCGGCACCGATCAAAAGGGCTGTCCTGGCCGGAAAGTTGTCAAAAATCTCCTCCACGAGGCGGACGCTCAGGGATGCGATCGAAACCGGGTGCAGTCCGATGCCGGAATCGTGGCGGATCTGCTTGGCGGCGAGAAAAACGAATTGAAAGAGGCCATGCAGATCCCGACCGACGAAACCGTTCTGATGAGCGAGTTCGTAGGCTTGCTTGATCTGACCAAGAATCTGGGGTTCGCCGATGATCTGCGAGTCGAGACCGGCTGCGACACGCAGGAGATGCCGGGCAACCGCGAGGTCCGCGTAACCGTAGAGCAGGGGTTCGATCTTCTGTCTGGATTGCGAAGCCAGATCCATCAGCCAGTTTCGCCCCGCTTCGAGTGGTCGGTCCGTGTTCCCGCTGATCCGGTAATAGATCTCGGTCCGGTTACAGGTCGAGAGCAGAACCGCTTCGTCGACACCTGTCGAATCCTGCATCCTGCGGAGTTCACGCAGCCAGTCCGCTGGCGGGACCGCAAGCGGTTCCCGCAAGCTGAGCGGTGCGTTGTGATGATTCAGTCCGACGAGGGCAAGAGTCATGGCGGGAGTTTGGGTTCGGTTTGCGCAGGGTTCCGTGATATCAGGGAATTTTACGCTTCTGCGGTCGAGTGGGCCCAACGATGCGTCGACTCCGGATTCGGATCTCTCCGGACGGAGTAAAATGTGGTCATGCACATATTGCTGAATGGCGAATCCCGCGAGATCGGGGATACGCTCACAGTGGCCGAACTCCTGGTCAGCCTGGATCTCGGCTCCGGGAGAATGGCCCTTGAATGTAACGGTGAAATGGTGCCGCGCAGTGAATACGGACGACGCCTGATCGCGAATGGAGACGTCATCGACATCATCCATGCGGTCGGGGGAGGGTAGGGAGATGCTGCCTGCGGAGCGAGTCGATGAGGAGATCCGGGATCCGTGGGAACTCGCGGGACGCGTCTACACATCCCGCCTTTTGGTGGGCACCGGAAAATACCGTGATTTTGAGCAGACCCGGCAAGCGATCGCGGCGAGTGGGGCCGAGATCGTGACGGTCGCGATCCGTCGCATCAATATCGGGCAGGATCGCAACGGTCCCAATCTTCTCGATTATCTGCCGGAGCAGGACTACACGATTCTGCCCAATACGGCCGGATGCCGGACGGCAGAAGAAGCCATCCGTACGGCCCGGCAGGCTCGGGAACTGCTCGGTGGCTCGCCGCTCGTCAAGCTCGAGGTCATCGGTGATGGCGGCTCACTCTATCCGGACGGGCTCGAAACGCTCCGGGCCACGGAGACCCTTGCCCGGGAAGGATTCTGGGTTCTCGTCTATACCACGGATGATCCGGTCCTGGCGCGGCGTCTCGCTGATGCCGGTGCCCGGGCGGTCATGCCGCTTGCTTCCCCTATCGGATCCGGTCTCGGCATTCTCAACCCCTACAATATCCGTCTCATCATTCGCGAAGCGCGCGTGCCCGTTTTGGTCGATGCCGGGGTGGGGACGGCTTCGGACGCCGCAGTGGCCATGGAACTCGGCTGCGAGGGCGTGCTGATGAATACCGCAATCGCCGCGGCCAGAGACCCCGTGCGCATGGCGCGCGCGATGCGGGCAGCCGTGATCGCCGGCCGTCTGGCTTTCCAAGCCGGACCGATGGCCCGACGGAACCATGCCGAGGCATCCTCTCCCGCCCGCGACCCCCTCCCCTGAAATGCCAGTCATGAGGCGGATCCGGAGTTATGTCCGGCGCGAGAGTCGTCTGACCCGGGCTCAAGCGCGTGCCATTGAGCAGTTCTGGCCGCGCTATGGGCTCAAGGATGGGGAGCGGTTCGATCCGCCTAGTGTCTTCGGCCGCGCGGCCCCGCTTACGCTTGAAATCGGCTTCGGTGACGGTGACAATCTTTTGACTCTGGCACGTCAGTTTCCCGAAGAGGATTTCCTTGGAATTGACGTTTACCAGCCTGGAATGGGTGTGCTCCTCAGTTGCCTCGGACGCGAGGGGATCGGAAACGTGCGGCTTTATGCATCCGACGCGAGCGACGTCCTTGCGACCCTCATGCCGCAGTCGGTATTGACTCGTGTGCTGATTTTCTTTCCGGACCCCTGGCCGAAACGCCGTCATCACAAGCGGCGGTTGATTCAGCCCGCCTTTCTGACTCAGGTCGCCCGAGCGCTCCGTCCGAGTGGTCAGCTTCACCTTGCAACTGATGATGAAAACTACGCGGGGTTCATGAAAGCGTGTCTCGAATCCGACTCTTGCTACCTCGTCCGGTCCGTACGGGTCGATCGGAGTTCTCCCTTTCGTAGGGCGACCCGATTCGAACGCCGGGGGCGGAGGCTCGGGCATGCCATTTACGATATCGAGGCGATTCGGGTCACGGATTGCAAGGAGCAGTCTTTGGATCACTGGGCAGCCGAGTTTGTCTAACTGCTAGAATAACCATCTTTCATTGGGGGCAACGGATGGACTGGTTGGGTGGATTGAGGGGCGAGAGAAGGTTACGGGCCCTGTTTGTGCTGACGGCCACGGCATTCAGCATGGGAGGGTGGGGTTCGGCGCAAGCCGCAAAAATCCCGGTTCGGGATTTCATGTCCCCTTATACCATTTCGGATGTCCGGATCTCGCCCACCGGGCGCTATCTCTCGGTGGTTGCGATCGACCGCAGCAAGCGTGACCGACGGATGGTGGATATTCTCGATCTTCGGGCGCTTCTCAAGACCCACAAGGTGAAGGTACTCGCAACACTTTGGATGAATGTCGGCGAACTGGTCTTCCGTTCGATCTGGATCAACCCGAAGCGGCTCCTCGTGGAAGGGGCGTTCCAGGTCGGTGGATTCGATGAACCTTTTGCCAATGGCAGCATCTGGACAGTTGATGCCAACGGGCACGATCGCGCCCATCTTGCGGGATCGTCCGGCGACATGCCGCCGAGCCTTTTCATGCAGAGAATCAAGGGACAATCCCGCTATGCCCTGTTCGAATCCGTGGGAGCTGGAACGCTTGCCCAAGAGACGGTCCGGCGGGCCAACGTCTATACGGGTCGCTCGGAACCGGTCATGTCAGCTCCTGCGCCCAATATGCAGCTTTGGGCGGATCCAGACGGGAAAATCCGACTCGCATTCGGGTTGAGCCTGCGGAACGGTCATCCGCGCCTGTTCTGGCGCAAACCCCATTCGTTGAAATGGGAGTCGCTTAAGGCGTTGCTCAAGGGTCAGGATCCCTTCGTGGGGGGGCTTGGCCCGCTTGTGCTGACCGCGCATGGCCGGTATTTCTACGGCCTTGCCGAGACGAACAATGCCCGGAGAACCGTCGGGTTGTACCGGGTCAATCCCACCAATCTGAAAAAGCAGCTCATTTATGCCAATCCGCGTTACGATGTGACCGACAACGCCCCCTTCGAAGGTGGCAATGTCATCCTCAACCACGCGCGTGACCGTGTGGTTGCGTTGCGCGTCATGGGCAAACGGCCCCATCTCGTTGTCGTCGACCCGCATTCCCGAAAGGCTATTCTGCTGGCCTCGGTCGTGAGAGATTTCCCTAGGGATTTCGCCTCGATTGAGAGCACGACCCACCATGGGGACCGGGCGATCGTCAAAGTCTGGAGCGACCGCGATCCGGGCCGTTATTTCCTTTACGAATCCCGTCCCAAGCCCAAGCTCATCTATCTCTTCCGTGCCGATTCGAAGATTCCGGTGCATGGACTGGCCACCATGAAACCAATCGCTTTCAAGAGCGTGGGCGGCATCCGGATCAACGGCTATCTCACCTTGCCGCCGCGCGTACCGGCCCATGATCTTCCACTCATTGTGGAAGTTCACGGCGGTCCCTACACGATTCGTGATACCTGGATGTGGCACCCGACCGTCCAACTCTTCGCCAACCGAGGCTATGCGGTCCTCCAGGTGAACTACCGGGGATCCGGCGGGTATGGAGCCCGATTTCAGGAACTCGGATACCGGCACTGGGGTTCGACCATGCAGACCGATGTCGCACGGGGCGTTGAATGGGCGATCCGGAAGGGTATCGCCAACCCGAAACGGATCTGCATCTACGGTGGAAGTTATGGGGGATATGCGGCGCTCATGAACGCCGAACGCTACCCCGGGCTCTACCGCTGTGTTGTCGGTTATGACGGTGTCTATGATTTGCCCATGATGTTCACACGCACCGAGGATATCGACCGCAGTGTCTACGGACGCTACTATCTCCGGTCGGTTCTCGGACGCAATCAGGCAGAGCTCCGGGCGTTCTCGCCAGTAGACCAGGCGGATCACCTCCGGGCACCGGTTCTTTTGCTTCAGGGCGGGAGGGACCAGCGTGCTCCCGTTGCCGGATACCGCGAGATGGCTGCTGCGATCCGCCGGCATGACACACCCCTCGAGACGCTCTTCGAACCCAATGAAGGGCACGGGTTTTTCAAGACCCGCCATCGCGTGCTGGCCTATCGGACCATCCTCTCGTTTTTCAGGCGCTACATCGGGCCGGGAACAGTTCACGCACCTACCAACCATTCCTGAAACGCGCCTTGCAACAGCCGGATGGGTGGCCAGGATCGTGGGACCCGCCCATCCCGGCTGGATAGTGCGCGGTCCGGTGATCGGCCAGATCCGGTTCATAGAACCTCCGCAAGGAAACCCGCGACTTCAGTCACGGGAGGAATTGCGTTGGGCCGGAAGCCAGGGCTTCCGTGTGAACCTCCGGCATGTTCGGGGCACGTGGCGTCGCCGTGTTCTCCTGAGTTAAGCCTGCGACTTTAAGTCGCGGGTTGGTTTGCCCATTGAATCTCTGAGCAATTGGGATCTCTGGCCCGCTTGTTCAAACCGGCGCACAGACAAACGTTGCCGATTTCTGGACGGCGAGAAATCGGCCCTCCCTGAGTTTTGGGGGGGCGTGTTGGCCTGTCATTCCTTTGTCATAAATTCGACACGAAACCGACACGCTCAGTCACTAGGATAGCTACCATCAAGTTCACGGGATGTCCCGTGAGGAGCGTGGTCGTGGCACTTCACATTGATGCCGGTCATCGTCCTCACGTTATCGTCCTCGGCACGATGGAGGGCATGGATCCGGAGTTGCGTTTCGAAATCGAGCGGCTCAGGGGTGTGAGCCCGCAATCCGTGCGCCCTGAAGCCCTCACGGAATCGGATCTTGAGGTTGCGGATTGTCTGGTCGTTCTGAAAGGTGCCAGTCTGCCTGAGGCTGTGCGCATACAGCTCGCCACCTGGATGAGGAGGGAGGACTGGTCCGGTCTTCTCGTCAAATCTGGGGCGCACTGCCCACGCATGCTCTGGAGCGCCGTCGCCGGGACACTTGAGACAGGATCTTTGGAAAAAAGGCATCCTCCGGTACGGCTGGCCGTGTCTCAGAGCAAGAACGTCTCCCGAATCCGTGTGGGCGCGTTTGCGCTGGATCCTGTCAACCACACGGCCACGATTGCCGGCGAAGAGATTGCGCTCCGCCCCATGGAATATCTCCTGCTCGCGCATTTTCTCGAGCACCCGCACCGCCTCCATCACCGGCATGAACTCGTGGGTGTGCTTTGGGGGGGCGGTGCCGCCATTGACCCCAGGACCGTAGATGTCCATGTCGCCCGTCTGCGCAAGGCTCTGAGCAAGAAAGGGCGGGCGGACGCCATTGAAACCGTCTTCCGCTTTGGGTACCGGTTCCGGCCTGACCGGAGCACGTTCCCAAAATCGCTTGATACCTGACTGACCGTTTTCGAGGAGTATGCCCATGAATGCAGTTGTCCGTCCCGAAGTCTTCAATCCCGCGCTCGAAGGTGTTCCGGCCATCCGTCGCCCGGGTTTCGTTCCGGTTGCGCAGGCTGCGTCCGGCGAGCGACTGCTGCCTGCATCCACCTGGTTCGGTGAGGACCGGCTCAAGACGCCCTTCTGGCGCTCGACCGGCGTCGCCATTTTTCTCGAACTGCTCCTGCTCGCGGGACTTTTCGCCTGGATCATGATCGGTCGTCTGGCACCTGCCAATACTGACCATGCCGTGACAGCCGTGACACTTGTTGCGCCGCCCAAGCCTCCGCGTCCGGTCGTGCGCCCCCCCGAGCCTCCCATGCCGATGAGTCAGGTCGCGCCCGCGCCTGCCCTGCCGCGGATCGCGCCTCTGCCGCCGATCGCGGACGGTTTGCCGGTCCCGCGTGCACTGCTTCTGCCACCGCCTCCCGCGGCATCCGCACCACCCCGGACCACAGGGCGCGTGAATCCGCTGGCGTTCTACAGTGCGATTCTGCGTGAGCAGGTCCGTGCCGCTCTCGTGGTGCCCGCCATCGCCCGCCAGATGGGCCTCAGCGGGAAAACGCTGGTCATCTTCCGGCTGGAGCCGGATGGGCAGATGCTTTGGGCACGTGTCGCGCGAACCAGCGGGTCGAGCATTCTGGATCGCGCTGCGCTCGAGGCGCTCCATCAGGCCGATTTTCCTCCGTTCGTTCCGAGGATGAAACGGGTTGATACCACGTTCGAACTCTGGGTTCACCTGAATGTGGATCAGAGTTGAGGAGGGTCGATCTGGCCCATCCCGTCCGGCAAGCATATTTTTACTGCATAACACAACCACAGAGGGGAACCATGTTCAAATTTCGTCAGCAAACGGCAGATGCGCAGTCCGGGAGTCCGCAGGGCCACACGGGGGTTCTGGCACGGATGGTCATGGGGGGGATACCGGTTGTCCTCGCACTGATCTTGGTGCTCAAACCGGCGGTTTACGCACGAGGCTCTAATACCGGAACAATCGTCAACGCGGGTGCCGTACACAAGGCGGCGTCTTCAGAGTCCATGAAACCCTATTCCCACCGCGCCCAGCTCAAAAAACCGGTGAGCATCAAGGTCATCGGACGCCCGGAGATCCGGGCTGCCGGTCCAGCAGCCGGTGCGGCGCAGGCACTGGTTTTCGCCCCGGGCGTCGCGATTGGAGGATACGGGAACGGGGGCGCGACCAAGTATTCATTTAGCATCAACGGCGTCAAACAGGGTTGGAGTGGACCCTCCGGGGGCACGATCGACAATGGGTCCCTCGCGGTGAGTTTCGATGGTGTGCCCATGAACAACCTGGCCTCGGGGTTGTGGGAGTCACCCGAGATCAACCAGCTCGAGATGATCCAGCATATCGCCGTAACCTACGGGCCCGGTGAGCCGGTCAGTCGCTGGTATGACAATGTAGGGGGCGCCATCGATTTTGTCCCGGTTCAGCCGGAGCGCTATCCGGGTTTCAAGGTCTCCCTTTTCGCAGGCTCCTATTCCAGTCAGGGTTTCTATGTGCAAGGGCAAAGCGGCCGGCTCGACGGGTGGGAGACCGTGATTGCGGGTGGCGCGAGTAGTGAGGACAGTTTCCGTACGACACCAGACGGATTCTCAAGTCCCGGACATGATTACGCATGGTTCTTGAAGACACGCCACCGCTATGCCGGAGGCAGTTTCAGTGTGGGTGCCTATACCGCGTATGGCCAGGCGTTCCGCCCCAATGTGCTGCCCGTGAATCCGATCTCAGGGGTCACGATCAACGGTTTGACCCAAGCTGGCACTCCCATCGCCGGACCACTTTACAGTCAGGCCACCACCGGATTTTATGGAGCACTTCCCTATAGTGTCTGGAACAAGAATGATGCCAACCGGACCTATCTCTTCTACATCCGGAACAATACGGCACTGACCAGCGATCTTGGCTTTCACGAAATGGTCTGGTATCGCTACGGTTCCCGCTTCCATTTTCATAACTACAACTTCCAGCAGGATCAGGCGAACCGTTACGAGTACAACAATCCGCATGGCTATGCCTATGGCGATAAGGCCTATTTCAGCCTGTTTTTGCCTGCCAACAGCATCGATTTCGGTGCCTTCTGGATCACGAGCAAATACAACTCCAAAAATGCGTTTTATAACCCGCTCTTTGGGGGCAGCAACGTGGCGCCGAACGCCCACTATCGAAGCGACATCTGGAACCAGAATGACGTGGCGCTCTTCGGGCAGGATGAGATCAGTCTGCCTGCACATTTCACGGTCACTCCGGGATTGCGCCTGATCCGGTATAACACCGATTATTATGTGAACGGTCCTGCCGATTTCCCGAATGCAACGGGCGGCGATCAGGCTAAGCTCCCCAACGCCTCGACCGGATTCACCAAACTCGAACCATCGATTTTCGTGAACTGGCAACCCACACCGGACTGGTCGGTATACGCCAATTACAGTACGGCGTACCGCCAACCCTCCAACGGCGGCGGCGGCGGTCCCTACCAGGATATCCTCGCTTCATCACTCCAACTCGAAGAAGGTGTTGAATCCCAGTTCGGCGCCAAGTACCGCTGGATACACAGCCCGATCGGAGCACTTTTCGCAGGTGTCAACTATTACCATTTGACCTATAGCAATCAGATCATCTCGATCACGAGTGCGAACGGTCAATATCTGACCTCCGCCTTTGGAAGCTCCCATTACGATGGCGTGAATCTCTTCGCAGACGATAACCCGATCGCAAATCTCCACCTGTTCGCTAATCTGTCCTTCGAACATGCGGTGTTTAACCACTATGATGTGGGGGGTGTGGATTATAACGGGTTCCCCGTTTCAAATACTCCCGAACGCACGTTTAGCCTGGGCGGATCGTGGATGTTACCGATTAATGCTGATCTTCATCTCACACCCCGCCTTTGGCTGACCTACAACGGACCCGAGTATCTTTTCAACAACAATACCGGCGCGCCAACCAACAGTACACAGCCGGCCTATACTGTCTGGAACGCCGCTTTGGGTGTCGGGTTGCCACGCCTCAAGCCGCTTCACAGTCTGCGCATCAATTTCACAGTGCTGAATCTTTTCAACAAGCACTACAACACGATCGAATACTATTCGAGCGGCGGCTATTTCGTGGTTCCGCAAAGTGTGGGAGCGCTTTTGGCCTATCCCGGTGCACCCCGTACGGCCTATGTTTCCCTGACTGCAACGTTCTGACCGGGAGATTCCCGGATCATCCTGGGGCCGGCTTCAAACCGGCCCTTTTTTCAGCCGGTCACCGGCATGCATCTATCCGGCTGGCCACCTTCTGGAAAATCACGCGCCGGCCAGACAGTTGGACACGCTCATTCAGGAACGGATGGTGATCTGACGTGTCGATGTCATGACGTTGCCATCCGCCTGTATCCGATTCTTCACGATACTGAAAAAATAAAATGTGACCATGCCTCCTGTCCGGACATGCAGGCGCACGTTCCGGTGCGATCGACTGAACACTTTCACGGCTTGGGGAGGTATCTCACATGTTGCACACATCTTCGGTTCGCCGTTTTTCAGGACTCGCTCTTTCCGGATGGGTGGCGCTGGCCATGCTGATCGGGTGCACCGCACCGCTTGCTCGGGCCGCGCAGAGACCGGTCTACGCGGGAGCCGTGAGCAAGAAGGTGAAGGAGAAACGCAAGAAGAGCATCCATGTGAGGAACAAGAAAGCAGCCTTCACGGTTTCGACGATCGGTGCGCCGACCATCCGTGCGGCCTCGCCCGCAGTCAACGTACAGACCATACTGGCCAAGCTTCCGAGTATCAATGCCTATAGCGATGGACCCAATGGCATCCGGAGCCATATCACCCTGCGTGGATTCGACGCATATCAGATCTCGGAGACATTTGACGGCATTCCGTTGAACGATCTCTTCAATGCCGCCGCTACCAACTATGCCTCCGCGCGCAACGCGATCCCGCTCACGCTCTCCGATCTCGGAAGCATTTCAGTCTACCGGGGCATCAACAATCCGTCGGTCAACTCGCTTTATTCCTTGGGTGGAACGATTGCCTATGAACCGCGGCAACCGAGTCCGCTCTTCGGTGCCACGCTGGGACTGGGATTCGGTCGCTACGCCACGAGCCGGATCGAAGGACGGATCAATACCGGTTCGCTCGACGGATTCAGAACGCTCATCGACTTCACCCGAGACGAAAGCAATGGATGGCTGCAGGGCGTTCACAACCAGAACTACAACTTTTATCTTGCGACCGTAAAACGGTTCAACGATGGGGCATCGAAGTTTTTCACCTATATCGTCTCGAATGAGAACTCGGGAGCCACGCCTCACACGGTTCCGGTCCCGCTGATCGACGAGTTCGGGTCCAGCTACCAATGGCCGAAGAGCTGGGCCTACTCGAATCAGCAGGATCATCACACCATTGTCATTGCCGGGCTCACGACGGCACTGGCCAGCAATGTCGTGTTCACCTCGAAGGTCTACTATCTCGGGAACACCTACAGTCGGCTGTCTTATGCCAATCCGCTGGAGATTCCCGAGACCAATCCGAAGCAGCCCTATTTTCTGCCGAATGAGCCGGAAACCTATGCGGGTTATAACCCGCCGATCAACTACTACAATCCCGTGGCCCTTTTTGGCTCGTCACTGGAAGGCTCGAAGTACCACCTTTATATCAACAATACATCCGGCCTGGGTTTCATCCCAGAGGTGCACATCGACCTGCCGTACAACACGCTCACGGTCGGGGGCAACGTTGTCTATGGAACCCTCCATTCTGCGGAATATTGGTACGGAAGCCCGAATGTGCCGCAGCAGACGCTCTACAACGACGCTTGGAACGAGCGCGACCAACGCGATTTTGAAGAGGGGTACATCCAGGACGAGATCCGTCTGTTCCATAACCGGCTGCACATTGAGCCGGGGCTCAAATACACCCAGGTTGACACGACCGATGCGGACAATGCCGGCTATTTTTACAGTTTTGGCGGTACGGTGAGCAACAAGGAGCACTACACCTCTCCTACGTTGGGGGTGAGCTTTCAGATCACGAAACCTTGGGTCATCTATGGCTCCGCAGGCCGGACCTTCAAGGTCCCCGAAATCGGTGCGTATTACGGCAGCATCGGCGTCGCCAACAATAACGGCCAGGACGTGATTCCGCGTGTCACGGTGATGCCCGAATACGTCCAGGATTACGAGCTCGGAACCCGCTACGTTCTCCACGGATTCCAGGCTTCGCTTTCAGCCTACCGGGAAGATTTCGAAAACAAGTTCAACTATTACACGCCGCAGGTCGGACCTGATGCCGGTCTCACGATCGAGTACAACGGCGGCACTGCCCAGTACCAGGGCGTCGAGTTCGCGGTCCGGAAGTACTGGCACAACTGGTATGCCTTCGCCAACTACTCGGTGAACCAGGCGAGTTACGGGGCTTTCGTCTCGCCCTTCACGAACTCCGGAGTTCCGGCTGCGCCGCTGGCCTATATCCCTCGTCACATGGCGAACTTCGGCGTGGGTTACGAGACGGGCCCGTTCAATCTCGACCTTTACGGGAAATATACCGGCCCGCAATATGCAAGCTATGCCGTGAACGGGTTGACGTCGAACTACGAGCAGTCCGGCTATACCCTCTTCAACTTTGCGGGCCAGTACCGGCTGGATCGCGCCTGGCGCTTCCGTCTGGATGTCTACAATCTGCTCAATAAGGGATACTACAACTACGCTTTCGTGAATACGACATACAACAATGTTCCCTTTGTACAGGCTCTGGTTGGTGAACCCCGGTTCTACTTCGTGGAGGCCGAATACAGCTTCCATTAATCCTGCCGCACCGCTTCCCGGATGGAAGTGGAGCCCCACTGCCAGGAAGGCTCTGAGGCCGGAGCCTGCTCCGGCCTTTTTATTCAGTGTGCCCGGCACCTATTTCCAATCCAATTCGTGCGGTGTGAGAACTGGGCCGGACGGCGAGTGACAAAATTATGGGACAGCGGTACTTTGCGCAGTCAGGCGGCACATGGGATTCGTCGCGCACCCGTGTGGATTGGCCTGGGCAAAGAGTTGGTTTCGATGCATAATTCCTGATCCACGCCCATGCGCGGCGGTTGATGCAGCCATCACGCATGGTGCTCGCCTTAGAGGAGTGCGCCCATGCGCAATATAGAGACCTGGCTTGATGAGTATGGAGTCAGCCACCGCCATCCGACCAATAAGATGATCCATTGGATCTGTGTACCGCTCATCATGATTGCGCTGATCGGGCTTTTGTGGGCGGTTCCGGTTTCTGCCGCCTGGGGCTTGCGTTCACCCTTTTTCAACTGGGGAGTTGGAGCTGTGTTGCTGATGCTCGTTTACGATTACATTTTGGCCTGGCGTCTCGCACTCGGCATGACCCTCATCAGCCTCCTCATGATCGGGATTGTGTACGGCGCAAGCCTGCTGCCCGTTCCATTGGGATGGCTGGCGGCGGCGGTGTTCGTTCTGGCCTGGGCCGGACAGTTCATCGGACATGGCATCGAGGGTCGGAAACCATCCTTCATCAAGGATCTCCAGTTTCTTTTGATCGGCCCGCTGTGGCTCTTGGCGTTTGTGTATCGCTCGGCAGGACTGCCGACCGGCCGTAGGCATGCACATCCCTGACGCGCGGTTCCAGTTGCCGGATGCCGGTATATTCCGGAGACTTCAGGTGACAGACAGCATGGGTATCACGGATCCGTATCCGCGGGCAATCAAATCGCTATGATTTTCACGAGCCGTTTGAGAGCGGCGAAGTCGGCAGGATTGCGTGTGTAGAGCGCGAGCTCGTTTGCAGCGGCAGTTGAGGCGATGAGCAGGTCCGCGAGGCGCGTGCGGCTGGACTGCCCGGCCGTCTTGGCCGCCATGAACATTCGGCCGTACATGCGCGCAGCGTCGGCATCGAAGGGCAGTGCATTCCAGGTCGCAGCAGCCCATTGCAGTCGATCCTGGCGGCGTGCCCGCTCCTGATCATCGCGTGTGACGTGCGGTCCGGCAGCGAGTTCGGCCAGGGTCACGGCAGAGATCGCAGTCTCGTCCGGAAGAAGTGCTGCATCAATGGTGTTGTGGTCGATGACCACCGATGTGTCGAGCAGACCCCGGGTCGGTTCAGTCATCGATGGACGGGTTGATCACGGTATCCAGATCGGCGCGAAAACGCCCCGCATCAATTCGGGGTGCACGCGCTGCGGCTCTGGCAATGACCGCCCGTGGTACGAAGAGGCGCGGCTGAATCGGCCGCAACTCGGCAACCGGCACGCCGTTGCGGGTCACGACGATCGTCTGTCCCGCCTGTACTTCTCGGAGTATCGCTGCGGACTCATTACGGAGTACCCGCTGGTTAATGATCCGACTCATGGGATGGAGTGTAGCATATGTAGCACTTTGTAGCAACTGCAGGCGCCCCAGGCAAGAACACTACGCATAGCAGACCGGTTTCTCAAAGTATCTCGTGGAGAAATTAAGGTTGGATGCAACCCACTTCAACCCTGAGCGGAACCCTGGCAAGGCATCAACCAAAAGTCGTGTCTCTATCATCCAGCTACTCAGCAATGCTCCCGGCCGCCTTGCGCCTTCGGCTTGGTTGCAAAGGCACGTGCGACACGGAGTGAGTTGCAACCCAATGCTGGCTGCATGGGCCAGATGATGGCCTATTCGGAGGTCTGGTTTTCATCACGCGTTGCCGAACGTTGAGCCCGGCGCCGGGCGCCTTCGTCCAGGAAACGTTTGCGCAGACGGATGCTGCGTGGCGTGACTTCGACCAGCTCATCGTCGTTGATGATCTCGAGCGCGCGCTCAAGCGTGATCTGAAGGGGCGGGGTGAGCAGAATGTTCTCGTCCCGGCCGGCCGAGCGGATATTGGTGAGCGCCTTGGCTTTCAGGGGATTTACGGTGAGGTCATTCTCGCGGGCATGAAGGCCCACGATCTGGCCGGCATAGACCCGCTCGCCGGGTGCAACGAAGAGGCGCCCCCGCTCCTGCAGGTTGAAGAGCGCGAAGGGAACGGCTTCCCCCGTTCCGTTCGAGATGAGGGCGCCGCTCGCCCGCTGGGTGACCCGCAGCGCCTTTTCGGGACCGTACCCATCGAAGATGCGATGGAGGATGCCGGTGCCGCCGGTGGCCATGCGAAACTCGGTTTGAAAGCCGATGAGACCCCTTGCGGGAATGCGGTAGCTTAAACGCAGGCGGCCACGCCCGTCCGGTTGCATCTCCTCGAGACTGCCTCCGCGCAGTCCAAGTGCCTCAAGTACGACACCCTGGTGGTTGTCCGGGATGTCCACGATGAGGATTTCATAGGGTTCCTCCCGTCCACCCGGGCCCTCCCGGAAAAGCGGCCGGGGACGAGAGACTGCAACCTCATAGCCTTCCCGGCGCATGGTCTCGATCAGGATGCCGAGATGGAGTTCACCCCGCCCGGAGACTTCGAAACGGTCGGGATCGGGGGTTTCCTGGACGCGGAGGGCCACATTGTGGCGAATCTCGCGCCAAAGGCGCGCCCGGATCTCCCGGCTTGTGACGAAGCGACCCTCCTGGCCGGCAAAGGGGGAGCTGTTCACTTCAAAGGACATGCTGATCGTAGGCTCGTCGACCGTGAGCGGCGGGAGCATGTCCGGGGCTTCGGGAGCCGTGATCGTGTCCGAAATGTGCGGCTCCTCAAGCCCGGCGAAGGCAATGATGTCACCCGCCTCCGCGGATTCCACTTCGGTGCGCTCGAGTCCGAGGAAACCGAGGATCTGGATGATGCGACCGGCTCTGCGATTGCCGTCACGATCGATCTGGGTCACGTTCATGCCGCGCCGGAGCGTTCCCCGCGAGATCCGTCCAATTCCGATGGCACCGACATAGCTCGAATAATCAAGCGCGGCCACTTGGAGCTGGAGGGGCCCCTCAAGGGACACCTCAGGCGGCGGGCAGCTTTCGATCAGGGTTTCAAAAAGCGGCGTGAGATCGGTTCCGGGTGCGTCGATCGACCGGCTTGCCCATCCGTTGAGGGCAGAAGTGTAGAGAACCTGAAAGTCGAGTTGGGATTCGTGGGCACCCAGACGATCGAAAAGATCAAAGACCTGATTGACGACCCAGGTGGCCCGAGCACCGGGCCGGTCCATTTTGTTGATCACGACAATCGGATGTAACCCGCGGGCGAGTGCTTTTTGGGTGACAAAACGCGTCTGCGGCATGGGGCCATCCAAGGCATCGACCAAAAGCAGAACCGAATCCACCATAGCGAGGGCGCGCTCAACTTCACCTCCGAAATCGGCATGGCCCGGCGTATCGACGATATTGATCCGGTGGCCATGCCAGATAATGGCCGTGTTCTTGGCCAGGATGGTGATCCCGCGTTCTCGTTCCAGTTCATTCGAGTCCATGGCGCGATCGGGAAGAACCGTGCGCGCTGCGAGGGTCTCAGACTGCCGGAGGAGCTGGTCGACGAGAGTGGTTTTGCCATGATCGACGTGTGCGACAATGGCCACGTTGCGAAGCGATAAGGGCACGCGGAATACCGGAGGGACAGGCGGGGCGCTAGTATACACGGCTTGAGGCCCGTTTCGGGCGAGACATTGATCTTGCGGGGATTTTCATGATCTGGGTTTGGGGAGCGATTGCGGGATTCGCGGGCATGCTCATCGGCGCGGGCACCACCCGAGTCATGAGTAACCTGCGGATCCGGACGCTCGATGAGCGCAGAAAGGCACTTGAGGGCGAGCTCAACCGGCTGACCGAAGAGAACCGAAAGGCGACTGAGACCGAGCTGGCTCTCACCGCGGAGGTGGCAATGCTCCGGGAACGGGTGGGACAGGTGAGCGCCCAGGCCGGAGAAAAGCTCGCGCTTCTTAAGGAAGCGCAGGAGCGGCTATCGGATATCTTCCGTGCCCAGTCTGCGGAAGCACTCGCGCACAACAATCAGCGCTTTCTCGATCTCGCGCGGAAGGTTTTCGAGGGATTTCAGGAGGAAGGCAAGAACGAGCTCACCAAGCGTACGGAAGCCGTCCAGGGATGGGTGAAGCCGCTCGTCGAATCGCTCGGGCGCTTTGAATCGAAGGTCGACCGGCTTGAAAAGGAGCGGGTAGAAGGGCAGGCGACACTGCTTGAGCAGCTGCGGGCGCTCGCCGAAGTGCATATCCCGCAGCTTTCGAGCGAGACCCGGGAACTGTCGCGCGCCCTACACCAGCCGATCGCCCGCGGACATTGGGGAGAACTGCAGCTCCGGCGTCTCGTTGAAATGGCAGGGATGGTGGAATACTGCGACTTCGAGGAACAGAAAAGCGTCGAGACGGAGGAGGGCAGGAAGCGTCCCGATTTGATTGTCCGCCTCCCGGGTGGCCAGCAGATTGTGGTCGACGCCAAAGCGCCAGTCGAGGCCTATTTTCAGTCCCTCGATCTTGCCGAGGATGCTGCCGAGGATGCGCTCCGTGAGCATGCCCGCCAGATCCGTGTGCATATCGATGCCCTGGCCCGCAAATCATACTGGCGCGACTTTCAGCCCTCTCCGGAGTTTGTGGTCCTGTTTCTGCCCGGGGAGATGCTGTTTAGTGCCGCACTCAAGGTGGATCCGGGTCTCATCGAGTATGGATTCGAGCGCAAGGTGGTCGTGGCCAACCCGACCACACTCCTTTCGCTCCTCAAGGTGCTCGCCTATGGCTGGCGCCAGGAGGCGATGACGCAAAACGCCGAAGAAGTGGCAGCTCTCGCCCGGACGCTTTACGAACGCGCCGCGGTGCTCGTGGATCACTGGCGCAGTGTCGGCGAACGGCTGAATCAGGCCGTGCATGCCTATAACGATTCGGTTGGATCGCTGGAGCGGCGGTTCCTCGTCAGCCTGCGCCGCTTCGAGGATCTCGGTGTTGCCCAGCCCAGCACGAGTCTCGATACACCAATCCGCGTGGATACGGCACCTCAAATTCCAACACCGTTGCTGCCCGATGATTCTTCCAGCTGATCGACCGGGGTGGGGAAAGCGGTCCTAGGCTGCCCTGCGTCGTGGCCGCATAAACAGGAGCGCTTAAGCGCGGCTATCTACTGATGCACAGCAGTCCGGCGCGATCCCCTTCCTTTAGGCATGGGGTCAAGCCATGCGGAAATCTCATGGGGGGCAAAAATGATCCAGGCGCAAATCAAGCTCCGGCCCAAGGCCAAACAGGAAGGGCAGTTAAACGACTGGCTGTGGAGTCTGACCGGCGTTTGGAACTGGGCTGTTCGCAAGATCGGGCAGGACGCCCAGGACGGAATCTACTACACCAGTATGGGTTTCCAGAACCTGCTGGCCGATCATGGCAAAAGGATCGGCCTTCCCAGTCATACCGTTCAGGGAACGCTGGCACAAGCCTATAGCGCGTGGTCGCGTTGCTTCAAGAAGCAGGGGGGTAAGCCACGGCTCAAGGGGATGCGCAACAAACTCAACAGCGTTCCGTTCCCCGACCCCATCCGTGCTGCCGATGGCAACCCTATCAAACTGCCTGGTATCGGTTTGCTTCGCTTCCACAAGCAGGACATTCCTGCGGGCAAGATCAAGTGCGGGCGCATCGTCAAGCGTGCATCCGGCGGACATCTCTGTCTGTTTATCGACGCCGAACGGGAAGCCATTCAGCGCAAAGCAACCGGAGCCGTCGGAATGGCACGACCACGTCAAAGTCCCCCCTCGAAGCACGAGTGGAGTTGGGAAACGGAGAGAATTTTTCAGAAGTCGGAGGCGAAACGAGAAAATTTTCGGGATGAAGGGGGGACCCGAGGGGTAAAGTCAGGATTTTCTCTATTCT
>DAHXNI010000041.1 GCA_027365475.1 Pseudomonadota bacterium
CCGCTACCCGGGCAGGAAACTCATCAAAGGAGGTGCCATGAGGGCGCCCCAACCCCAAACACGGCCTACTACTCCCTCACTCCTGACATTCGGCAGTTCAGACATCGCTCGCAATGGGGCGACTTTGACGGAACCGTGGACTGACACCCGCTGCCTATGCCCAGCAGCTGGTGTCCATTGCTATCATATCAACCCCGGACTCTAGATCAAACCGCTACTGAAAGCGGGGGGACGTCGCACCCGATCCAGCATCGAATGAGGCACCGGCGAGCAACGCAAACTTCGCCCGGGTGCAGCAGAAATGAAGGAAGCCACAGCCCGCATCAAAATCAACAAGCTGCTTGAAGCAGCCGGCCCCTACCTTAAAGACAAATCAGGAGACTGCCTGCGCTTCCTGCCCGCGCGGCGCGTAGACGGGCACTCCGGCAGACTCCCTTTCGGATGAAAGCGCATCAGGGCCCGGTTCCCTCGCCACCATGCGCCTTAGCATCCTGCTCTTGACACGTATTCACTTATTCAGTTACTCTGCCATAAAGAATGAATATCTGGATACGTGGAAATGGCTAAAGCACACATTAAAAGACCAGATGGAACCAGCATCGTGATCGAGGGCACTCCGCAAGAGGTAACAGAACTTGTCAGCAAGTTAGAGGGGGGCGTACCCAGAAAAGGGAAAATAGCAAAGTTGACCGAAAAGCGCAGCAATAGAGAAAAGGTTACGCTTTCCGATTCATTGCTGCTCTTAGTAGATAATGGTTTTTTCAAGAAGCCAAAGGAGCTTGGCGCAGTCAAAGCAGCTCTCGAAGAACGCGGTCACTTCTATCCCGTTACCACTCTCTCGCCCTCCTTGCTTCGGCTCGTTCAGCGCAGGTATTTGCGTCGGATTAAACAAGACAGCAGATGGTTCTATACCGGGTAAATGACCATGGATGTAAAAGTATTGCGAGACATCATGTCCCGTCTGGAAAAATTGGAGCGCGCCGTTTTTCGCTCCGGGAAGGTAATCACCAGTAAGACGGACAAGGATGCCGAGAAGTACAAAGGCTCGACCGGCGGGATTCGACTACTCGCGGACGAGGGCTATTTCGACAAGAAGCGCACTTTTGGCGATATCTGCAAGGCTCTTGAAAGCAAAGGCTACCACTACACCAAGCAGGCGGTTCAAACACCGCTGAACAATCTGTCGTCCTCCAAGAAAAAGCTCTTGGTGGCACTCACCGAGAAGGGGAGGAAGCTCTATGCGAAGCGGAAATAGCCCCAACAACCAGAAGGAGCTGATAAACAAGCTTGAGACCATTCAAGCATTGGTTGGCGATTGTCTCGCGCTGCTTATGCAGCGTCGTCGCTTGGTAACCTCGACACCCCACCGAGCGGGCCATTCGCCGGTCTCGGCGACCCCGCTTCATTTTGAATTCAACGCCCGGGCCTACGTAAAGCGGCATGCCAAGGGCCTAAGCGGCCAGGAGAAGTTTGTTTTGCTCCTTGCCTATCTGACCAAGGGCGATACGAATAAAGAGGTTTCCTTGGGCGACATCAAGAAGCTGTGGAATACCATGAAGTCCAAATCGCTTCTTGGAAAATTAAACTTGGCGTTTGCAAACAGGGCCAAGGATGGCGGCTGGGTGGACTCAAAGAAGCGCGGCTTTTATAACCTGCACCGTTCATGGAAGGACGTTCTTTCCAATGGCTAAGTCCACCAACAGGCACGATCAAATCGCAGATCTGCTTCAGCAGTTTCCGCAAAAACACGTTAGCGCCCTTCTGCGTCATTTCTCGGAGTCAGTCAGGGCGTTCGAAAATGGCGAGTGGGAGTCGTGCATCCTCAAAGCGGGGAAATTTGTTGAGGCAGTCGTAAAAGCACTAGCCGGGCATACCAGCATACCGTTGCCGAGTGCACGCGAATTCAAGGTGAACAATCTTGTGAGAGCGCTTGGGCAACGCGATCCCGCCATGTTTGATGATTCCATTCGTCTGCTTATCCCCCGGAATTGCACATTCGTCTACGATATCGCGAGTAACAGGGGATCAAGACACGATCCTGACGACATAGACCCCAACAAGATGGACGCGATTTCCGTGGTACAAAACATCTCGTGGGTACTGGCCGAGATGGTGCGGCTATCTCACAAAGGCGCATTGAAGCCAGATGATGCAGTCGATGTTATTGATGGCCTAATGGAGAAACGATACCCGGACATTGAAGACATCGATGGTCGGCTCTATGTAAATATTGGTGGATTGAGCGCGCCGGACATCGCGCTGCTTGTATTAGAAAGCAAGTATCCAGCTCGCTTTAGCCACGATGATCTCCTCACAACGCTCTTGCGGAATGGTGTCAAGAAGAATAACGCTCAGGTTGCCATGACGCGCATCAAGAATTTTACCGATAACGACGGAGAAGGAAATCTGAAATTGCGCGCAAACGGTCGGCAAAAAGTGGCGGACATCCGCTCGTCAAGAAAAGACTAGAACTCGATGACATTGATTAAGGTAGATTCAACTCCAAAGTGCAACACTTGGTGTGATTAAGGAGGACACCGCAGGGAGTTCCGCTAAGGTGAGGTTGAACCCACTCACCGACACGGAGTCCCTGCAATGTCCTATCAGCATCTTAACGCCGCGGAGCGCTCGATCATTCTTCACTGTTCGCAGTACGGGCTGAGCCGACGCGAAATCGCGCGGCGCCTGGGCCGGTCGGCGGCTACGATCGGGCGTGAATTACGTCGGGGCAAGCCGGTTTGGAGCGGATACTACAACCGATGCCTATGCGCAGCGCCAGGCAGCGGCGCGTCGCCATCGGGCGCGCCACTGCCGCCGCGTCGGGCATCGCAAGCTGGTGGCGGCGGTGTCCCATTCGTAGTTGCAGGTGCTGGCGGCGGTCGGTCATCAGGTTAAGCGGCTTGCGAGCCGGTGTCAACGGGAGCGGCGGTTCGTCCGAGAGCGGTTGCGAGCACCCAGAGATCGTTCATCCTCTGGATCCGGCGGAAGGACTTTTCTCCTTCCAGGAACCCGGCAGCGGTCCAGCGCAGGGCCATTTCGGCATTCCGGTAGCGGCAGACCCGACGGGTGACCCGGCGCACGGCCCCGTTGGGATTCTCGATGAGGTGGGTGGTGGCGAGACAACGGATCAGCGACGGGGTGAGTCCGAGCCGAGTGACGGTAAACATCTCCTCGAGCCCCTCCAGGAGACTCGCGGCGGCATCCGGGTACGCGCGCTTGAGCCACGCCGCCTGGTGCCGGAGACGGGCCAGGCCTTCGGGCTCGGATAACTGCCAGGCGGCCCGCAGGACCGCCTGGGTCTGGTTCCGGACAGTTTTGTCGGGGATGCGCTCGAGGACATTTCGGGCCTTGTGCACTCGACACCGCTGGATCCGGGCCCGTTTCCCGAAGAGCTCGTCGATCGCACTCCGCAGGGCCTTGGAGCCGTCGATGACAAACAGGTAGTCGGTGTGCCAAGAAGTCGCTTCTCTAGGGAAAATGGGTAGCGACATGCTGTATCCAAGATGAGGGTAGGCCCCTCGGCTTCGGCGATTAGGCGCTGATGCCAAACCACCCAGAGCTGCCGACATTAAGAGTGTTGGTGGTG
>DAHXNI010000044.1 GCA_027365475.1 Pseudomonadota bacterium
TGTGTGCCTTGTGAAAGGTGCACGAGTCCAGTGGGTGAGATACCCACCCGGCCACTCTCGCTCCGGCCGGAAGCACTTGGAGCGGGCCAGGAGGCAACAAATGGCCTGAAGCACTGCAAGAGAAACCCTCTGTAAGGAGGGAAGCGCAGCGTGCGGGCCGTAACGAGAGTGAACACTGTGCAGGCCCCGAAAAGATCGCCGCGGAAGCCGACCCGCCATAATGTCTGGGGAAGGCCGCCGTGGTCAGGCAAGCGAGCGAGATACGCCCCTGACCATTCCGCCGGGGTAGTGGTGACGGCACGTGCGCGAGAGGACTGGTGTGCAACAAGGGAAGTCTGCGTGGGTGCGCGCCGGAGGGCAGTTCGGCCGCAACGACTGGCCCGCGAGGGACGGAGTCGACCTGGGCAGATGGCGGATGGGCTCGTAATACCGACGAAGCCGGGTAACGCCGGTGGAGGGAAGGGGCCCTGACGCATGAGCGATGAGCAAAGCGGCAACAGCCGCGGAGATTGGCATGAGCCTATCAACTTCGCGTAAATCGGTTGAGAAGCTGCAGAGTTCATTACAGGCGAAAGCCAAGTCCGAACGCAGCTATCGGTTCTATAGTCTGTGGGACAAGATCTACCGAGAGGACGTGCTCCGGGAAGCATACCGCCGCAGCCGGGCCAATGCCGGTGCGCCGGGTGTGGACGGGGTCGACTTCGAGGCGATCGAAACCGCTGGCCTGGAACGGTGGCTGCAAGCGCTGCAAGAAGAACTGCGGAGCAAGAGTTATGCACCGCAGCCGCTTCTGCGCGTGTGGATTCCAAAACGCAAGGGTGGCCAGCGGCCGTTGAGCATCCCGACGGTGAAGGACCGTGTGGTCCAGACGGCCGTCGTGCTGGTACTCGGTCCGATCTTCGAAGCGGATCTGGCACCGCAGCAGTACGGGTTTCGCCCCGGGCTGGATGCGAAGATGGCCGTTCGGAAGGTGTACTTTCACATCACACAGCATGGCCGACGGGAAGTGGTGGACGCGGACCTGTCCGACTACTTCACCACGATCCCGCACGGGCCATTGCTCCGGTGCGTCTCGCGGCGGGTGGCCGACGGGCAGGTCCTGTCGATCATCAAGCGCTGGCTGACGGTACCGGTGTGGGAGCGCGCCAGCCGAGGTGCGGTTCTGTGCACGACGGAGGCTCGCGATCGGAAGCGAGGGACCCCGCAAGGAGGAACGGCTTCGCCGCTCCTTGCGAACCTCTATTTTCGGCGCTTCCTCCTGGCGTGGTACGCGCACGGCCACTCTCGGCGACTCGATGCGCAAGTCGTCAACTATGCCGATGATCTCGTGATTTGCTGCCGCCCCGGCAACGGTGCGGAAGCGCTCGCGGTGATGCGGCGCTTGATGGAGCGGCTGGGTTTGACGGTCAACGATCGGAAGACCCGGCTTGCGCACGTCCCGGAGGAGTCTTTTGACTTCCTCGGGTATACGGTTGGGCGGTTTTACGGGTACGGCGGACGTGCCTTCATCGGCACGGAGCCGTCCCGCCAGTCGCTCAGGCGTATCATCGAGCGGATCCACGACGAGACGACTCCACGATGGAATCTGGAAACGACCGAGAAACGGGTGGCTGCGCTGAACGCGCTGTTGCGCGGCTGGTCTGGCTACTTCGATCAAGGTCGAGTCATCCGCGCATACCGGGTGATCCAGAAGTACACCGTGAGCCGTCTGCGGCGATGGATGGTCCGGCGACAAGGGAAGCGAGGCACCACTGGGTACCGCCAGTATCCATACGAGTATCTCTACGAGACGCTCGGCCTCTACAAGCTCCCCGACAGCCGGGCCGCCGTGGCGAAAGCGAAGGCCTGAGACCCATGCGTGAGAGCCGGATGCGGGAAATCTGCACGTCCGGTTCGACGAGCGGCGACTGGAAACGGGACACATGAAGCGGATTGAGGCACCGGCTCTGCCGGCAAACAGCTACTCCCCGGCTTGTGTGAGCACCGCGCCAGTCGCCGACTCTACCGTTACTGACACCGGGACGGCTATAGGACGGCGTGATGTTGAGGTCGTGCAACTTGGCCAGATACGTCGATCCCTTCATGGGACTGCCATTATCTTGATGGATGACGAGCATCTGACCCGCAGCCCCTTCGCGATGGACCGCCTGCTCGATCAGCGTCGCCGCGTGATCGGACCCTTCCTCGGTGTGGACCTCGTGGGCCACCACCTTGCGGGAGTACACATCGAGGATGAGGTAGAGGAAAAAGAACATCCCCGCAAGGGGCCCAGGCAGATAGGTGATATCCCAGGCATACAGCTGATTGGGCCCGGTGGCACAATGGCGCGGTATCGTACGGGCTTGCGGAGCGCATGCCCGCCCCCGGTGGGCGAGCTGTTTCCCGGCCCGCAGGATGCGATAGAAGGTCGACTCCGAGGCCAGATACGTGCCCTCATCGGCCAGTCGTGGCACGATCTGCGTGGGCGGAAGGCTCGCAAAACGGGGGCTGTTGGCGAGGGTCAGCACCTGGGCGCGTTCCTCCACGGAGAGGGCCTGGGCCGGCTTGGGGCGCACGGCCCGGGGGCGACCATCCTCCTGAACCGCATCCTCACGCACCCAACGCTCCAGGGTGCGCAGGGTGAGCCCGAGTTCGCGGCAGGCCACCTTCCTGCGGGCACCCCGTGCCACGGCCTCATCGATCAAAACCACTGCGTTCTGGCGATCCGGGAGGCTGATCATGCGTCCGCGTCCTCCCCCCAGATCGCCGCGGCTTTTTTTCGGAGTGTCAAAAGCGCAGCGGTCTCCGCCAAGGCCTTCTCCTTCCGGTTCAGTTCGCGGGCCAAGGCCTGACTGCGCTTTTTCTCCTGGGCCAAGGCGGCTCGCAGGTCGGATACCGTCCCCCCGGGACCCACACCCGTGGCCTGTTCACAGGCTATCCGCCAGGTCTTGACCTGGTCTGCGAAGAGCCCTTCCTCGCGGCAATACTCAGCGAGTTCCGCAGCATTCATGGCGAAGGTCGCGACCACCGTGGCGAGCTTCCGGGCCGCTGACAGCGGGTCGCCTGACGGCTTCGTGGTGTCCACCGTCCCTCCTTGGCCTCGCGTCTTCTCTCGCCAGCGATAGAGCGTGGTATCCGCAATGCCGGTCTCCCGGGATAAGGCCTTCACGCAGATCGTCCCTGACAGCATGCGCCGGACCACAGCCTCCCGCCGTTCCAACGAATAATATCTCATGATGGGTCACCCTCTCTTCTGCCCCACAAGGTTAAACCACAGAGGCGACAACTATCCTGAGTGCGCCGGCGAAACCGGCAAGGAGTAAAGGGTGCAAGTCCCTGACAACGAAGAAGTAGCGAATCATGTTGGCCCCGAGTCATGCGTGGCGTACCGCGAGGTGCGGCGCGAAGCGTTGACAGGGGAACGCATAGGCCAGCCATTGAGCCACGATAGAGGTGATATCCCGGGTGCCGACGCCGTTCAAGAGGCGGAAGGCAACACGTCTGTGCGCGCCATCGCAAGCGCTCGGATGACCTGGCGTGGTCGCAGACCCTGGCATGTGCGCACGCTCCTTGATCGGGAACCGGGAGATCTCCAGTCTGACCGTCGACGCTCGTACAGGTCGGCGGCCCGTGTCGGGAAGGCGAGGAGCCGAAGCCGACGATGAACGGGCTGGAGAAGTCAGACCCCGCAGTAGTAGCTGTGAAGCCTGCGAACAAGGCCGGGCAACCGGCGGCGGAGTGGGTGGAGCCAAGGGCGGGGGCCAAGGGAAACACGGGCCAACCACGCACGCGACGGACGCAGAGCCGCACCAGCGTGTCACAGGGGCTGGGCCGTGTACGGCACGCTGCAGGAAAATCCATGGCCTGACCGGCGGTTCGCCGTCAAACACCCAAGGTGGGAGGCCCAGTGCGTGAATCGCGCACGCTGGGATCTGTTGCGGGGGGCGCTCAGCAATGGGCGTCCCCCGCGATCAAACCGATCCACTATAGTTTGATTACATCGAGGTGTTTTACAATCGGAGACGCCGTCACTTCGCGCTGAGCTACCAGAGTCCGGCAGCGCATTATGCTGCGTGGCTCACTCAGCAGAAACTGGCGGCTTAGGTACTACCTTGGTATCCGAGAAACAGGGGTAACCTAAACTGTGTCCAGAATGTATCCAAGACCCCAACAGCCGAGGTCGAGCGAACGTGACTTCTGCACCACTGGGTTGCTATCTCAAGCGCGTATCTGTACCTGCGATACCAGAACGTCATCGCCACTCTGGCACACACGAAGGAGTTGCTGGCAGCCATCGACGAGGCCATCGCACATGCCGGTGGCTGCCTTTGGAATAACTGTCAGCTGGGAATGGACCACTCCGAGGCGGCTCAATCTATGGTGGCCTGCGGTAAATCTTGCTCCGGCTGCCAACCTGCACCACGAGAACACGCAAAGCGCCATCCTGAATGTCGCAAATCACTCGGCAGTCACCCACGCGGTAACGCCAGAGGCCGCCCAGCGGGCCGGTCAGTGCCTTGCCCGTGCTGCGTGGATTCTCCAGCCCAGAGATGCGCTCGTCCATGAAATCGACGATGCGCCGCGCCATCTGCTTATCAAGCTTGTGAAGCTGCCTCTTGGCCGTGTCGGCGTAATCAATCGTCCAGTCCAAGATCTTTCCTCATCTCAGCAGCGGAATGTACCTGTTCTTGCCCCTTGCGTACGCGCTCCAACACGTCAGCAGCAAGGTAGTAGTCCTCCAACTCCTCAATGCCCTGCTCGATGATTTCCCGCAGGTAGTAAGCCTTGGTGCGCCCCGTACGGGAGGCAAGAAAATCAAGTCTTTTCTCGGTTTCTGGGGCGAGGCGAATCGAAGTGGCCATGTCGCAACTCATTTTAGATACGTGTATTCACATTATCACAAAATATCTACCGAGTGTGGGGCTGGTGCGATGGGTGGTCCCACACGGTTCGAAGCCGCCGGGCATTCTGGGCACCCGGTTCCTCTCACCGTAGGCTGAGCATGCCGCACCGGTTTGGCGGGGCAGGGCGCACAGGGAAGGGGCGATGACTTTTGATTCCATTATGATGCCCGGCGCTTTGCATTGGCCCGAATGGCTTTTATCAGATAGGGGGTTAATCCTGCCTCGTGCCGGTCGATGACTTTTCTGAATCGTTGGTCGGACTCGTAAAGTCGGGCCAGGGCAACGTGTTGCTCCCGACTGCAGGGGTAGAACCCGTGATCGTTGAAAAGTCGATGCCGCTCGGCCAGATTCCTGACGAAACGACTGTTGGGATACTGGTGTGCTTGAAGCGCCTGCGCCAGCTCGGACAGGATGGCGTCCTGTTCGTGCTTAAGGGACTGCCAGTCGGCTGGGGTGTAACGGCGGGTTCGTTCTTTTGAGATTCGCCAAGCCGCGCTTGTCCCCCACCGTTGTTCGGCCTCAGAGGCATATCGGGCAGGATCGAAACCGATGAAGAGCTCTTGCAGGGTCGTATCTGAAGCGGAACCTTCATTTGGGTTTTCGCATAAAAAAATGGCTCGATCGACCGCTGCCATCATGTCCGATGTGTGTCGGGCACGGTGCTCGAGAGTGATTCTGAGCTTGAGGAGAGCCTGTCTGTGATCATGATCCGGAGCTTCAAATGACCGCCGGATCTCATCGAGCGGAAATCCGAGTTCCCGTTGAATCAGGATTTTCTGCAGTTTGAGAATGTCCTCGTCCGAATAGAGGCGATACCCTGCTGGAGTCCGCTCCCTGGGAGTGAGCAGGCCCAGCTCGTCATAGTAGTGGAGTGTGCGAACCGAGACGCCGGTCAGGGTGGAGACCTCGCGGACCCGGTGGAAGCGCCGGGTGAGTGGAGACGGGCGTCGTGCTTTCATGAACGTATTCTCCCTCAAACGGGTTTTCCTAGGCGATGCGCGGAGGTCAGGATGGTCGCGACCCGCGACTGAATATCGGGATCCGGATCGCGTGGGCGTGAAGTGAATACAAAACGGTACCCAGTGGGATCCGTGACACGGAGCTCAGAGGTATTCCATAGTGTGGCAAGAGGACCCGAGACGTTTACCAAACCCACCTTCCCGGCTTTCTCGATGCGTTCTGCAAGCACCTCGAGCTCACCATCGGCGTCGAAATAAAGGAGTGGTCCGCCGAGGGTCGGTATTCGTTCATCCTGGGCTGGAACCAGGAGTAGATCCTGGTATTTACGACGTCGGAGATGAAATGCAGGGCCGACCTGAAGCACAGAAAACCCAAGAGCCTTCTGGTACCACCCGGCCAGGTTCGCAGGCTCGGATGCGGCGATGAGGGCGAAGAATGGCATGGGATAGATTTCGAAGCCGTTTGATTGGCTGAGTGTGGGAGGGCCGGAATACCGGTTATGGAGAATGCCCGGATCGGTCGGGGATGAATCGCTCATGTCAGATTTCTCAAGGGATTGGATTCAGGGCAGTATCCAGTATCACGTGACGTGAGAGTCAAGGGGCGCCCTGGAAGCCTTGCATCGCTCAAGACTCGTTCCGGATTGGCGGGGTGCCGGGTTCATGCTAGAGTGCCCGGATCCGTTACCGGAGCATCTATCATGCGCATGCGAACGAGCCCCCGCCGCGGTCTCGTCAGTGCACTTGTGATCTTGGGTCTTGCAACTGCCGTGGGAGCCCGGGCAGCACCGGTTCAGCACCGTGCGCAGATGCCCATCCCGGCTGTGCACGGCCGAAGCGTCTCGACCCAGCATGTCGTCACGGTCGATAGCCGGCGCATCCATTACACGGCAACAGCCGGCATCCTCATCCTGCGCAACGGGGCAGGCAAGCCAACGGCCCGCATGTTTTATATCGCCTACCGTGAAAACGGCATACGAAACGAATCTCAGCGTCCCATCACCTTCGCCTATAACGGTGGTCCCGGAGGGGCCTCAGTACTGGTCGATTTCGGTGGATTTGGCCCGCGGCGCATCATCTGGCCGCATCCGGGTGCTGACCATGGCACCCGTCCGCCCTATCGCATCGTCCCCAATCCCGATACCCTGCTTGGGGCCACCGATCTCGTTTTTGTTGATGCGGTGGGAACCGGTCTGAGTCGTATTCTGCCGGCGGGCTCCGCGAAAATGTTTTACGGGATCAATCAGGATGCATCTGCCTTCCGGCAGTTCATTGCCCAGTACCTTACCCGCAACCGGCGCTGGAACTCGCCCAAGTTTATTTTGGGGGAAAGCTATGGCACGACCCGCTCGGCGGTTTTGGCCGCTGATCTAGCCCGTCACGGGATCGATCTCAACGGCGTCATCATGTGCTCCACCGTACTCGATTTTCCGACCCTCGCGTTTGCACCGGGCAATGATCTGCCCTATATTTTTTATCTCCCGTCGTACGCAGCCGTGGCCTGGTACCACCATCGGCTGCATCCTGAGCCGAAGAGTCTGCCTGATTGGGTGGCGCAGGTTGAGCGATTTGCCGAAGGTCCCTATGCGGCGGCCTTGTTCCAGGGGTCAGCCCTCCCTCCCGCCCAACTCCGGTCGATCGCCTCCGAGCTGGCCCGCGACACGGGACTTCCAGCCCGGCTTTGGCGGGAGGCCGACCTGCGCATTTCGCTGCCGGTGTTCCAGAAAAAGCTTCTCAGCCGGAAACACCGGTCTGTCGGCCGATTCGACGGCCGCTTCAGCATGCCCGAACTCGAACCCCTGCTCCCGGTGCCCGGCCAGAGCAGTGCCGGCGCGGCCTCGAGCGCAATCATGGGAGCGCTTACCGCGAGTTTCAACAATTACCTTGAACAGAATCTGCATTATGTGAGTCATCTGCACTACCGGCAGCTCGATTACAAGGTCAATGCCGCCTGGAAGTGGGCGTACGAGCCCCCGGTAGAATCCCTGACCGGTCTCGGACAGTTCTATCTCAACGTGGCCCCGGCACTGGCGCGGGCCATGTTGAATGATCCCGGGCTCCGCGTGTTGTTTAACAATGGCTACTTCGACATGGCCACCCCGTTTTTCGCGACACTCTATACGGTCCATCACATGGGTCTGCCGCCATCGGTGATGCGGCGTATCGAGTTTCGCTACTACCCTTCGGGGCACATGCTCTATCTCAATCCGAAGGCATTGCCACTCTTGCAAACGCACATCGATCATTTCATCGAGCGTGCCCGTTGACCGGATGTGGTGATCCTGAGAGGATCGCGCACAGCTGATCGCCGTGATCCCGTATACGCCACGAACGCGGCTGATCTGAGGTAGCCTGCTTCGTTTCAAACCCCGAGAAACCGATCCGTGTGACAGGTTTCATGCGGACGAAAAACCATGCCCGCCATCCGTGGCGGAGTCTCTGGCTTCTTTACAATTTGTTACATGAGTCCGTGTCGGATTCTTCTCAAATTACCTTAAACTAGTCGCTCCACATGGATCATCCGCATGGCGTGACCGGGTATGGATTGCATCGGTCGAACTACTCTGAACGCGAACCGATGATCCCAGGCGGAGTCCAATGCATTCAGGAGATGGGGTATGAAGAAGCGGTACAGGTGGTTGATCGGCGGTGGCTTCGTCGCAGTGTTGGCTGCGATCGTGATTGTCCGATTGGTTACATCGGGCCAATCCGAGACCAAGCGTCTCGTGACGGCCGTTCCCGTTGAAGTCGCAAAAGCTCGAGCAGCAACCCTACCGGTCTATCTGCATGCTCTGGGTACAGTCGTCGCCTATCGCACGGTGACGGTTGAGCCCATGGTAACCGGCCCGCTTGAAAAAGTGTTTTTCCATGAAGGACAATATGTCCGGAAGGGACAACTGCTTGCGGAAATCGACCCTCAACCGTTCGAGGCTGCTTTACAACAGGCCGAAGCCAAACTGGCGCAGGATCGGGCCACGCGCACGAGCGATGCACTTCAGGCCAAACAGAATGCGACGCTCGTCAAAAAGGGTTACGTTTCGAAGCAGGCGTATGTGGCCGCCTGGACCGCCTGGCTTTCAGCCAAAGCCTTGGTCCAGCAGGACAAGGCCAGCATACGGACCAGCCAGATCAGTCTAGCCTATACCCGAATTCTGGCGCCCATATCCGGTCGGACCGGCATCCTCCAGGTGGATCCCGGCAACGTCGTCAACCCAAGCCTCCCCAATGGCATCGTGACCATCAACATGCTGCAGCCGATTTACGTCCAGTTCAGTCTTCCACAGCAGGATCTGCCCGAAATCAACAGTGCCATGGCAGCAGGCCCGGTGCCCTTGATTGCGGCACTCAAAGGAAAGAGCGCGAGCGGCCGCACATTCAATCAGGGTGTGCTCACGGTACTCGACAACCAGGTCAATGCCAGCACGGGAACCCTCACATTGAGGGGCCGTTTTCCGAATCCGTTGCTGGATCTCTGGCCCGGCTCCTTTGTCAATGTCCGGGTGTGGGTCCGAACCCTGTCCCATGTCGTCGTGGTCCCTTCAATGGCGGTCCAGGAGGGTCCTTCGGGCCGCTTCGTGTACCTCGTGGAAGGCGGAACCAAGACACCGGGTGGATTGAAGGTCGTAGTCCGCCCGGTCACCGTGACGTATGAAAGCAAATCGCTCGCCGTGATTGGTAGCGGGCTCACGATCGGCAATACTGTCGTAACGGAGGGCAGTTCCCGGGTCAGAACCGATGTCCCGATCAAGATCGTGGGGCAGATGAAAGTCACGCCGTGAACATTTCCGGTCCCTTTATCGCCCGTCCGGTTGCGACGACGCTGCTTGCGATCGCGGTTTTTTTGGCGGGCGTCCTGGGTTACATGGAGTTACCCGTATCGTCCCTGCCGCAGGTGTCATTTCCGACCATTGAGGTTGTGACCAAACTGCCCGGCGGATCTCCCGATACGGTTTCGAAGCTGATCACCGCACCACTCGAGCGCCAGTTCGGCGAGATCGCGGGCCTTGCTGCGATGAGTTCTGTTTCGAGCGAGGGAACCAGCGCCATCACGCTCCGATTCGAACTCAGCGTTCCGCTTTCCACGGCGGCGCAGGATGTGCAGGCTGCGATCAACGCGGCGTCGGGCGAGTTGCCACCCAATCTGCAGTATCCGCCGGTTTACCGGGAGGTGAATCCAGCGGATGCCCCGATTCTTACTCTGGCGCTCACCTCCAAGACGATTCCACTCTACGTGGTTGCCAATATTGCGCAGACGATGTTTCTGCAGAAACTTTCGGAGATCAGTGGGGTCGGGCAGGTCACGATTGCGGGCGGGCTCCGCAAAGCAATCCGGATCAATGTCAACCCGGTCCAGCTCGCGGCCTATGGACTCTCTCTGGAAGATGTCCGCAATGCGGTGGCCAATGCCAATCAAGCGGGTGCGACCGGCGGGCTGCAGGGATTGCACCAGGCTTATGCCATCGGGGCCAATGATCAGCTCGCACTCGCCAGCCAGTACCGGAATCTGCTGATCGCCTATCGTAGCGGAGCACCGGTGACGGTTTCCGCCGTGGGTACGGTCACCTCTGGGCTCGAGAATAATCAGGAGCTGGCCAGTTACAACAATGTGCCTGCAGTAGTCCTCGATATCCACCGCCGACCGGGTGCGAATATCGTGAGCACCGTCTCTCGTATCGAGGCGACGCTTCACAGCCTGCGTACAACCTTGCCGCACGGGATACATCTCGACGTTGTGGCCAACCGCACTGGAACCATCAAGGCTTCCGTGGCAGATGTCCAGATTACGCTTCTCACGGCCATGTTTCTTGTTGTGCTGGTGATTTTCCTATTTCTCCCGAATCCGCGTGCCACGCTGATTCCTGCAGTTGCCCTCCCACTCTCTATCGTCGCAACGTTCGCCGTGATGTATGAACTCGGCTATCAGCTCGACAATCTGTCGCTCATGGCGCTCACTGTGGCGGCAGGTTTTGTGGTCGACGATGCCATCGTCATGATTGAAAACATCGTCCGTTTTGTGGAAGCTGGAGAACCCCCTCTTCGTGCAGCGTACCTCGGTGCCAAACAGATCGGTTTCACGATTGTCTCCCTGACCGTATCACTCGTGGCCGTCTTCATTCCGCTGCTTTTCATGACCGGGGTGATCGGACGGCTCTTTTCCGAGTTTGCGGTCACGCTTTCCGTTGCGGTGGTGGCATCTGCCGTTATTTCTCTGACGCTTACGCCGATGATGGGCGCGCGGCTCCTCAAGCCCGCAGGCGAGATCCGGCCGAACCCGCTGGCTCGGGCAGCCGAGGCCCTGCTCGCGCGTACGCGCGAGGCCTATCGGGTCGGTCTGGCATGGTGTCTGCGCCACCAGCGGTTCATGTTGGGCGTTTTTGCCGGGACCCTTGTGCTCACGGCCTTTCTGTTCTACATCATCCCGAAAGCGCTGTTACCCGAAGTCGATACCGGAGAAATCATTGCAGTGACCGAAGGGGCACAGAGCATTTCACTTGGAGCCATGGCCCATCTTCAGGATCGTGCGGTTGCCGTGATCATGCGCAATCCGGCCGTGTCGGGTGTGACCTCCCTGATCGGATCCGGCGCGACAAACCCGACCCCGAATACCGGGCGGCTTACGATCGTGCTCAAATCGATCAGTCAGCGTCGATCCATCAATACCGTCATGCGCGAACTCAGCCGTTCGCTCAATCGGTTGCCCGGGCTTCGGTTTTATATGCAGCCGGTTCAGGACATCACGCTGTCTTCGCGAATTGCATCGGCCGAGTACCAATATACGCTGACCGATACGAATTCCAGTCAACTTCAGGACTGGTCAGATCGCATTGAAGCGGCGATGCGCTCCCTACCGCAACTCCGCGACGTCAGTAGCGACCAGCAAAATCGCGGACTTGAGGCTTACGTCGATGTCGATCGCCAGGCTGCTGCACGGCTTGGAGTCAGCATGTCCACCATCGAAAATGTGCTCTACGACGCGTTCGGCCAGCGGCAGATCTCGACCATTTACACCAGCAATGCGCAGTATCGGGTGGTGCTTGGAGTCGGCTCGAAGTGGGCGACATCTCCGGCGGCGCTCGATGCGATATACGTCCCGGCCGGTGGTACGGCCAGCGCTTCGGTGAGCGGGCACGGCCCGGCATCTTCGGTCAGCGGAAGCTCAACCCTTAACTTAGCCGCTTCTCCGGTCAGTCCGACTGCAGAGGTTCCTTTGGGAGATATCGCCCATATCACTGTTCGGCATGTCCCACTCGTGATCACCCGTCAGAACCAGTTTCCATCTGCGACGCTCAGTTTCAACATCGCTTCGGGTACCTCCCTCGGTACTGCAGAATCGGCGATCCGTCGGGCCGAGGCCCAGCTTCATGTCCCCGCTTCAGTTGAAGGCACGTTTGCAGGCACTGCGGCCGAGTTCCAGAGCTCGCTCGCGGATGAGCCATGGCTCATTCTGGCCGCCATCGTCGTGATTTATATCGTCCTCGGTGTGCTCTATGAAAGTCCGATCCATCCGGTCACGATTCTCTCCACCCTGCCTTCAGCGGGTGTCGGTGCGCTGCTGGCCCTGATGGTGACGGGGACTCAGTTCACGATTGTGGCTCTGGTCGGGATCATTCTCCTCATGGGCATTGTCAAGAAGAACGGTATCATCATGGTCGATTTTGCGATCGTGGCGGAGCGGGAGCGGGGTCTTTCGCCGGCGGATGCCATTACCGAAGCGGCTATCTTGCGTTTTCGTCCCATCATGATGACGACGATGGCGGCATTGTTCGGTGCGGCTCCGTTGGTGCTCGAGGGCGGATCAGGCTGGGAACTGAGGGTGCCTTTGGGCATCACGATCATCGGGGGACTCCTGGTCAGCCAGGTGCTCACTCTGTTTACCACACCGGTTATCTATCTTGCGCTCGACCGGCTGCATGCGCGCTCCGAGTGGCTCCCGGTTGCTGACCCTCCACTCGCCGGGTAATACGTGAATCTTTCGGAACCCTTCATCAAAAGGCCAGTCGGTACGACGCTTCTTGCGCTCGGAGTCCTCCTGGCCGGAATCATGGCCTATCGGCTGCTCCCGGTTGCGGCAGTGCCGAGCATTCCGATACCGGGAATTGTGGTATTCGCCTCCGAACCGGGAGCGAGCCCCTTGGTCATGGCCAATACGGTGGCCGCTCCGCTCGAGCACACACTTGGGCTCATTCCCGGGCTCGATGAAGTCCGTTCGATCAGTTCCCTCGGGTCCAGCTCGATCATTCTCTTGTTCAGAACCAACACGAATATCAGCTCCGATGCACACGCAGTCCAGGCGGGTATCGATGCCGCGTTGCCCAATCTACCTTCCGGCATGCCAGCTCTTCCGTATTACCGGGAGTTCAATCCTGCATCGCGTCCGGTCCTCACGATGTTCATGTCCTCGCGTACGATGTCCCTACGCAATGTCTATGACTTTGCCAATACCGTTCTGCTCCAGAAACTGTCCCAAGTGAAAGGGGTCGCCCAGGTGACGCTGTATGGCGGCCAATCACCTGCGGTGCGGATCCGTTTCAGTCCCCAGGCCCTGGCTGCAGCCGGTCTCACGCCGAACGATATCTTCAACGCGGTGCGTACGGCCAATGTTCTGGAACCACTCGGGACCATCCAGGGCCTGCATCACGGCTATATTCTCGCGCTCAATGGACAGCTGCGGGATGCTACCCAGTATCGTGAGGTGGCACTCCGGGCAGCCAATGGAACCATTTTGCGCCTCGGTCAGGTGGCCTCCGTGGTCAACAGTGTCGCGAATACCCAGCTCGCCGCCACGAATGGTCGGGAGCCCGGGATCATGATCGCCGTGACCAAGACCCCCTCCGCAAATGTGATCCAGACGGTTCGGGGGATCAAACGGCAGCTTCCGAATCTCGAGCGCCTGATGCCCCCATCCATCCACCTGGCCATTATGACCGACCGGACCGCGACGATCCGGGCCAGCATCTCCGATATCGAGATCACCCTGCTCATTACCATGGTGCTGGTCTTGATCGTGGTGGCACTGTTCATGCGGCGCGGTGCATCCATCCTGGCGGCAGGTATCACGGTCCCATTGGCCATCGCCGGCACGCTGGCTGCGATGTGGGCGCTTGGTTTTTCGTTGGACAATTTCTCGCTTTTGGCGCTCACGATCTCGATTACCTTTGTGATCGATGATGCCATCGTCATGATTGAAAACATCGTGGCCCATCATGAACGGGGACTCACCGTCATGGAATCCGCCTTAAAGGGCGCCCGACAGATCGGATTCACGGTTTTCTCGATCACGGTTTCCCTGATGGTGGTTTTTCTGCCCCTGGTGTTGATGGGCGGGATTGTGGGAGGGCTGTTCCACGAGTTTGCGACGACTCTGATCGTGGCCATCGCGATTTCAGGGCTCGCCTCGCTCACGGTCACGCCCATGATCTGTGCCCATCTGATGAAGGACCGGGAACTGGTCCGGAAGCACAGCTGGAGCATGCCGCGCCTCACGCGGGGTGTGGGACGTCTCTATCAGTCCATTGTCGATGGCTATACGCATAGCCTGGATTGGGCGCTCGGACACCAACGCCTGATGCTTGTCCTGTTCGTCCTCACTTTCGCGTTTACGATCTTTCTTTACATCAAGGTGCCCAAGACTTTTTTCCCCGAAGAGGATACCGGTCTCGTGATAGGGCAGACACTGGCCGCACCAAACGTTTCCTTCGATCGGATGAAACATTTGCAATCCAAGGTCGTCCAAATTATCCGTCAGAATCCGGCGATTGCGACCATCAGCTCCAGCGTGGGGGTGACCAACGGTTTTTCGAGCGCCAATCGCGGCAAGATGTTCATCGGGCTCAAACCGGCATCCGAACGCAGCCAACCGGCCAAGACCGTGATTCTGGATCTCGAACGGAAACTGGACAAGATTCCCGGAATCCATGTGTACCTCCAGATTGCGCAGGACCTTTTTTTTGGCGGTCAAAACAACGGTGGTGCATACAGTTTCTCGGTTCTCGATCCGTCGTTTGTCTCCCTGGATCACGTCACCCAGCACATTGTCCGACGTTTGAAGACGCTCAAGGCCATCAATACGGTTTCGACCAATCTCAATCGGGCGGAAACCCAGATCACGGTGGAGATCAACCGGATCGAGGCTGCACGTCTCGGGGTCAGTGTGGCGGCCATCGATGCGGCCCTCGGAGAGGCCTTCGGCCAGCGCCCCATTTCACGGATCTATGAGGCGCAAAATCAGTATGAGGTGGTGCTCACGGTCGGAGCCGCACGTGCTCGCTCACCCCAAGACCTCGGGAACATCTATGTTGCGGGAAACTCCGGTCCCGTCCCCCTGCTTCAGGTCGCACGGCTGACGCGTGGGAGTGCCCCTCTCCAGGTGATCCACTTCGGGGGCGTGCCAGAGGGCACAATCAGTTTCAATGTGGCGCCGGGTATCGGGCTCGGACCCGCCATCGCGGGCGTACAGCAAGCCATTGCCAAAATGCGTCTCCCGGCCGATGTCCGTATCCGTTTTGGTGGCAATGCGAAATACTTTTTGCGCTCTGTTGAAGATATTCCGCTCCTGATACTGGCCTCCCTCCTCGCGATCTATATCGTTTTGGGTGTGCTCTATGAAAGCCTGTCGCAACCGCTCACGATTCTGTCGACGCTGCCCTCGGCCGGAGTCGGTGCCCTTCTGGCCTTTTTCCTGACCGGAACCCCGATGTCGGTGATCGGTGTCATCGGGATCTTCCTCCTCATGGGTATTGTCAAGAAAAACGGCATCATGCTTGTGGACTTTGCACTCGAAACCGAGCGCCGGGACGGGCTCTCTCCGAAAGAGGCCATTCGCATGGCCTGTCTGGTCCGTTTCCGGCCGATCATGATGACAACGCTTGCGGCGATCCTTGGGGCTTTGCCACTCGCGTTTGCGGTTGGGACAGGCTACCAGCTTCGGCGTCCGTTGGGCATCGCTGTGATCGGCGGTCTCATCGTCAGTCAGGCGATGACCCTCTACACGACGCCTGTGATCTATCTCGCGCTGACCGGCTTCGGGAAACGCCGTGCGCGGCGGATTGCCGATCTCTCCGGTGAAGACGCGGATCGGGCACCGGGTTGGGCTGGAAGCTCCTGATAGACGCGCGAACCCCCGGTTCCAATCCGCAGGGAGGATCGCCCACTTCATCTTGCGTGGGCTGTCGGGCCGGAATACGCTCAGGGCCGTTTGCGCAGGGCTGATGCCCTTCCTTGGGGTTTTGTGTTTCTGCGCGGCATCAGGTGGAGTCGGCCGAAGACAGCCACTCCATCCCGGGTACCGACATAGACCCGCCCTTGGGCAATGGTCGGAGTGATGAACTTGTTCCCGGGACCGAACTGATCCCGGCGGCCAGCCTCATTGCTGTTATAGAGCTCGTGGGCGAGATTCCGGGCACGGTAGGCGTAGAGCACGGCGGGGTTCGTGTTGGCGACGGCCCAGACGATGCCATCGCGATTCCCGTCGGAGGAGATGCCGGGCGTGGCACCCGGATAGGGGAAGCGGTTCTGCGTGACGGAGGCGGGTTGGGGAGAGAGTTGCGCGTGATGCATCCGGAATGCGCGGATCGGCTCTCCTACGGCTCCGAAATAGATTTCATGATCGAAGTAGGCGGGCATGCCGAACTCAGGCCCCCGGAGGGCATGCGGCAGCTCCTGCCAGATCTCGTTGCGATCCGGGTGGAACCCGCCCATGTCATCGCGGTTCACGACATAGATGTGACCATCCTTGCCAGCGCCGAGGGCGAGCTTCCGGATCCGCCCATGGCGGTCGCGCAGTGGCGGCAGAACGAGTGCGCCACCCGATCCCAGGTCCTCGTCGGCTCGGGATTCCGCCCGGGTATTGTCCATGTTGAAGTAGTCGGACACCCGGATCTGCCCGCCAGATACCGACAAGCGGATGAATGCATTCCCGAAATCGTGGTCGATGGGAAAGCCCCGGGTGTTGAGCCGTCTGCCGAAACTGCCGTTGCCATCCAGGAAGTAGATGTGTCCACCGGGTCCCGCTGCCGGTCCCGCACCGGAGGCCCAGATGGCGCCATCGTGTCCGTTGGGCGTGAGGTCGAGCACGCGCTGGCCGCTGAGACCCTGTGCCTCATACCCGATCACCCAGCCCGTATAGGGACGATGATCGCAATTGGAGGACCAGAAAGTATAGACCACGCCCCTCAGGAGGAGGAGGCCAGGCCGTTCCTTGTACTGGGCCGGATTGAAGATCACCTGTCCGTCGTGGCTACTATCACCCGTGCCAGGATAGGTGGCTCGAATGGTGACGGGGCTACCCGGACGTTCGGCCCCCGTTGCGAGATCGAGCGCATAAAGGCGCTGGTGATAACTTCCGCGCGCATCTTTCGACATGGCGACAGCAAAGATTGTCCCACGGGTCCCGTCCGAGAGATCGATCACTGGCGTTGCGGTCACGCCAATTGTGGGCCTGACCTGGCTGCAATGGCGGTCGTCACTCGGAGTCTCACCGGCTCTGAGCAGGGTGTCTTCCCAGAGGGTGGCGCCGGTTTGGGCATTCAAGGCATAGAGCCGATCCGCTTCCGTGGCGACATAAAGTACGCGCACGCTCCGGTCGTGGATATGTACGGCCGAGACATAGAGCGGTTGCGCATCGACCTTGCCATCGACCGGGAAAAACCCGATTTTACCGAACTGCCGGACGTTGACCGTGGCGGGAGTGAGCTGGGTTTCCCGGTTATCCCAACCGGTGCGGGCGTTGTTGTCGTGATAGGTGAGGACATTGAAACGCGGTAACGGGGGTTGGCCGGATGGAGCAGCATGGGCTTGTGGGCCCACGAGGACGAGCGGAAGGGTTACGAGCTGGGCAATACGAACAACCCGCGCGGCCCGATGGCGGGCAGGAGGGCACTCGTGCATGGCTGATCCTCGGTGCAGTACCGGATCCAGTATAGACCCACTGGAATCATCCATAGTCAGCTGGCAAGCTGTGATTTGGTTGTGATCCTGATCATTTTTGAACAGACCCACTGCAGGTTCGTGACGCGTGATGTGCCGACTGTGTCGATGGACCCTGCAGGTGACGTGAAGGCACAGTCCAGTTCAGCTACGACTCCTTTCCGAAGTGAGGTGGCTGATGATGCCAAGACATGACATGTAGCGTGCACCGGACGTTGTACCGAAGATCACCGATCTCGCGATTGACGATGGCGTACTCAAGGTGACAAGCGGCACACGGACCAACAGTCCAAACCGATCGGGGCCGTGACTTCCAGGCTATTGCACCAGAAAATGCAGATCCCCAGTACTCCAGGCATTAGCCTGCACACGGGGAGCAGACCGATCTTGGGCCACGGTGCAGTCACGAGAAACAGAGCCTTGCGCATTGTGGGTCACACGTGACCCCAACTCGCCCGACCCACCGGCATCCCACCGTCAGTTGGGACAGCAGGATGCCGCTTGACAGATCCCAGGTGTCAATGTCCATGCTGAATTGAATTGGCGGTGCGGGCCTCTTGGATCGTAGTCCACTCTACCTATGGTGCGTCATCTGCCTCCAGTTCTCACGCGCCAAGTGCCGATAGACAGTACGCTGGGAAGAGTCTAGGAGACGATACCCTTTTAGGTGAAAAGGGATCACCTCATAGCCCAGATAAGACTGGGCAGATCCAATTCCCCGTACATCCTGAACCAGTGTTTTGATGGATGGATTGGGCCGCCGAGCATCTTCCCGATACTTACGGTAAGCCACCCTGAGAGCCATGATTCCTTTCATGGTGGCATGCATCATGCTCATGGCCATCGTTTTCTCCTCTCTGATCTGTGCGGCCGTCAGGTGCAATGCGCGTGCATGCTTCAGGTCCCAGTGCGGCCCCGGATGGTAACGGTAGAAGATAGAGGGGAACCCGAAGGAGTGCCGCATGAAATACCGATATGGTTTGACCATGGTCTTCGCAGGTTGGCGCATGGCGGCATTGGCTTGGGTGACCCCAAGGGTAAGCACGGCCAGTGCGATGGTCATCGTTATCAGGTTGACTGCCTTTGTACACATGATTTCTTCTCCGCATCATTGTGTCGGTGATGGCCGACACCCGTATAGATTATCGTCGGGTGCATCCCGGAGGATAACAGGTATAACTAAGTTGACAGGGTGCTGCATTCCAAACCACGCTCGTCGGTAGGCGTAGTATGGTTCTTCATGGATCAGGTGTGCAAAGATGCAGGATGCAAGGTTGCCGTGATTTCATCCATGTGGAGAACCTGTTCATGCCCGATCGATCTATCCCAACATCGCGTTTCGCCTCGCTCGTGATCGGCGCATTATGGTTGGGTCTTGCCGGATCCTCGTTCACCCCCCGGGTTGCGAATGCCGCGCATCCGCACCTGCCGGCCCCAAATGTCACGGTATCCGGGCGACCCCGTCTGCTCCATACCCAGGTTTCCGGGAACGGGGTGTTTATCTACTTCCTGCCACCGCCGCGCTACCGGGTGGTCGCCCGGCTCAACGCGACGGGATACGGTTCTTTGAACGGGCCTCATGTTGGAATGGACTACCAGGTCATCGAGCGTTTGCGCCTTCAAGCTGAACGCCTGGGAGCCAATGGGGTACTTTTGGAGAGGCTCTGCGGGGTGTCCTGCGTGATCCACTTGATAGGTCATGCGAGTGCCCCTGTCCCTTCTGATTTTTGGGTGTACCGCGCCCAGGCTATTCGTGTGCCAAGCCCAGCCTGTCCTTTCCCGGCAAAACTCTGTAACTGGCTTGAACCCAGTCGTTCGATTGCAGAACGGGCTCGGTATCATCGCTTCTATTTTATGGGAGCGCATGTGGCGCTGACAACCCCGTCACTGCCCAAGAGCGTTCTCACACAGTCGGTTGGTCAAGTGAAACAGACCTTTCTTTCATGCCATTCGGAAGAGGAATTGTACAGTGCGGATTTGGGACTCGGCCCTTCTCGAACCCCGTCGCGTCTCGAAGCCCGGGTGGGCCGCAATGGACGGGTCGAGACCGTACGGATTATCCAGATGGGGAAAGATACGATGACACCGGAGCCGAGCCTTTTATGGACGCTCCGCCGTTGGCGCTTTCAACCCCTGATGGTACGGGGGAAACCCCATGCCTTCGATCTTCTCTTACTCCTGAAGAGCATCAGCTGGAATGCCTGGCATCAAAAGCATGAACCCTACATCTGCCGGGATGCGTTTCATGCCCGCACCTGGGCCCCCACTTGGCATGTCTTTCTGCCGAAAGACGGGAGCGATGCGCTCCCGCTGGCTGTGGCGAGCCGACATCCTTCCCGTTAGACTTGTTCCGGTTCATACCCAGCGAAGGTACTGAGCAAGCGGTCGGTGGCAGCTCAGATAAGGATTGATGATGGAGCCAAACTGATGATAGATAGCCCCCCGCCCTAATCGCAGGATTCCCGGAGTTGTTGGCGCTATACCGGCTTGACGGAAATCCCCGCGCATGGTCTTGCAACAGGCGTGCGATCGTGCGGGTATTCGCTCCCAAAGGGCCGGTCTTGCGCTATGCTGGAGGGAGCATTCGGGGTTCCCGATGCCACAAGCCACTTTCATTTTCCGGAGATTACCCGCATGTCTGTTTCCATGTACTCCCTCTCGGTTCCCGTATTTACCACCAAGCTCACCCATCTCGCTGCCATTCTCAAGAAAGGTGCTGCCTTTGCCGAGGCACACAAAATCGAGCCCGATGTCCTGATCCAGGCCAGGCTCTACCCGGACATGTTTCCGCTCGCGCGCCAGGTGCAGATTGCGACCGATCAGGCCAAGGGGTGTGGTGCCCGGCTGGCCGGACTCGAACCGCCCAAGTTCGAGGATGTCGAAAAGACCTTCCCGGAACTCGACGGGCGTATCGAGCGGACGCTTTCCTTTCTCAAGACCTTAAAGCCTGCCGCGATTGAAGGTTCTGAAGATCGGACGATCCGGCTTGAGATGCGGGGACACACGCGCGAGTTCAAGGGGCTCGCCTACCTCCTCGATTATGTTTATCCCAACTTCTACTTCCATGCCACGACGGCTTACGCGATCCTCCGTCACAACGGGGTTGAAATCGGGAAAGGCGACTTTTTGGGTTCGAGCTGAGCGGATCGAGAAAAATCAGGCAAGCGATCCACCGCAGGAACTCCCGTGGCCGGCCGTGCATCCGAAACAGTGTGAGCCGGTCTGCACCGGCCGACCGGCCAGTTCATCCAGAGACTCGAGGCTCCAGAGGGTGGGTTGCCCGGCCATTGGATCCTCGAGCATCTGGTTGAAGTCACAATCGAACAGCCGTCCGTCCCAGCTCACGGAGAGGGTATTCTGGCACATGAGATGCGGGACGGTTGCGGGATTGAAGCTCTGGACGAGGAGGTCCAGATACGCTTCGTAGCGTCCCTCGCGGAGGAGGAGATGCAGGAAACGGCTGATCGGGAGATTGGTCATGACGAGGAGCTGGTTGAAGGCAATCCCGTAGTGTTCGGCGAGTTCCTCTTTGTAGCGCTGCTCAAGTGCAGAGGCTTCCGGTGGAAGGGAGGGCCCCACGGGGTTATAGACCAGATCCAGGATGAGTGCGGGATCGCTTGCGTAACCGAGCGCGTTGAGCGCCCGAAGTGCCCGGATGCTCGGTTCGAAAACCCCCTTGCCACGCTGGCGCTCGACATTTTCCTTTGAATAGCAGGGCAGAGAGGCGATGATGTGAACGCCCTGACCCGCAAGAAAATCCGCAGTATCCTCCTGTCCCGGCTCCGAGAGCACGGTCAGGTTGCAGCGGTCGATCACATGGAGCCCCCGTTCGCGGCCAGCTCTCACCAGGGACCTGAAATGAGGGTTGAGTTCGGGCGCCCCACCCGTGATGTCGAGGGTCTGGATCTGCCTGCTTTGCGTCATGAGCGCGATCACGCGCGCGACGGTTTCCGCATTCATGATCTCGGTCCGGAGTGGTCCGGCATCGACATGGCAGTGGTGGCAGGCCTGATTGCAGCGCTTTCCGACATTGATCTGAAGCGTGGTGCCCACCGCGCGCTCAAGCGTCAGCTGGTGGGATTCGAGCACGGCGGTGAAAGACGGGCGGGTAGGTTTGAGGACGGCGCTCATCAGGGTGGGGCGTGTTGGAGTACGCTTTCAGTATAGCCCGGGAGGCTGCTGGCGTCTGGGCTCCATCCTGAGGACGCGGATGCGCCCCGGGATTCTGCTTTCAGCTGGAGCCGACTCGCCTGAGTAGCGAAAAGGTCATGCGGGTCAGGCGACGTCCGGATTTGGAGAGGTGCGCTTCGCGCCAGTGGGCTGCCGCGCGCCGGTTGATTTCGGCATAGGTCGGGTAGGGGTGGATCAGGGCCAGGATCCGGTCGAGCGTGAGACGCTCCTGGATTGCGAGTGCGAGTTCCGGAATGATTTCACCCGCGTGGGGCATGATGAGTGTGGCAGATCCAGGGCGGCCCCTTTTGTCCACGCCGATCAGTGCGCAACCATTCTCTTCACCATCCGTGACCGCACGGTTTATTTCCCGAAGCGGGATGGTGATGGTTTCGGAAAGATCAGACGGGCAGAGCCCAGGACGGGTCACACTGGCGATTTCCGGGCTCGTATAGGTGACACGAGGCACGGGGCTTTTGTTCCAGCGCAGCCGGAGTAACGGGCGGAACAATGCGTTCAGGGCTGCATAGGTGCCTTGCTGCCCGGCCACATGAGTGAACTGGAGGTCGCTCGTCACATCGCCTGCGGCGTAGATGCCCGGTTGCGAGGTTGCGAGGAACCCGTTCGTCGCGATGCGCCCATCCGGTTCCCGCACCAGGTTAAGTTGCTCGAATCCGGGAATCTGGGGTGCGCGCCCAACTGCGATCAGAAGGACATCGAAATCGATTGATTCGAGCGAACCATCGGCCTGGGAGACCACGAGTCTCGCATGCGGGTTCTCTCCCTCGATTCTGAGCGCGCGGGTTCTGGTCTTGAGGTTGATGCCTTCCTTCCTGAGGACGGGCGCGAGCTGGTCGGCAACGGCTTCGGGTTCCCGACCGAGAATGCGCGAGCCCGACTCGACCAGGGTCACGCGGCTTCCCAGGCGGGCAAAGGCTTGGCCGAGTTCGCATCCCGCAGCTCCGCCACCCAGCACGAGCAAACGCTCGGGACAGGATGCGAGTTCCCAGACGGTTTCACTGGTGACCCAGTGTGCGCTCTCAAGTCCGGGTATCGTCGGAATGATGGGGCGGGCGCCTGTCGCGAGCACGATGCTACGGGTTGTGACCGTCTCCTGGCCCAACCGGATCGTATGGGGATCGATCAGGGTTGCCTCCCCGTGGAGAACCTGTACACCGAGACTCCGGTAACGCTCAGCCGAGTCTTCGGGTTCGATGGAGGCAATCGCGCGCCGGATATGTTCGCGTACCCCTCTGAAGTCGATGGTGATCTCGCCCAGATGGATGCCAAACCGGTGACTTTCGCGTGCACGCTGCGCACAGGAGGCTGCGCGAAGGAGCGCTTTTGATGGAATACAACCCGTATAAAGGCAATCCCCTCCCATGCGGTGCGCCTCGATCAGGGTGACCCTTGCACCGATCCGGCTTGCGATCGACGCGGCGGAGAGTCCGGCTGCTCCCGCTCCGACCACGACGAGATCCTGCCTGCGCGTATTTTCTGTGGTGGTTGGCATGGTCTCGCCGTCTGGGTTCTTCGGTGGCATCGGGAGCGGTGGAGGGGGGCAACGCCCGGGTTAGGGTTTCTGGAATTCGCACGATAGGCTGGGATCATATCAAAAGCAGGAGACTCCCAATCGGTCAGCAATCGTGACTGGCTTTGAGTGGGCAATCGCGCTATGCTGGATTCGAGGTGACCGCCATGAATCGACCCAATGCTTATTCGCTGTTTCTCGTCATCGTCTTGATTGCAGGTCTTGCCGGTTGTGCGAGTCTCGCAGGTGGCCAGCCGGGTTACGGCTACTATTCAGGGAGTGTTTACGGTGGCTACGGTGGCTACGGAATGTCGAACTCATTCATGTACGGCAATGGCCTCTACAATCTCTATGGGGGGTACGGCATGTTTTACCCGCCGTACTTCGTCGAACCAGTCCCGGTCTATCCTCCGGATCAGCCTTCACCTGGAGGACCGCCCCCCCCGCCTGGGCCCGGTGGGGCTCCCCCTCCGCCTCCGCCTCCGCCTCCGCCCCCTCCGCCCCGCATGCCGGTTTGCCGTACCGTGGGGATGCATACGGTTTGCCCCTGAGTCGAGACATCTATTCCGGTTAACCGCACGCGCCAGCAGATGCGAACCGGGGCATCTTCCGACCGCAAAAACCCGATGATATCCACCGTTGACGAGTGGCAGGAGTCCGGTCTGGCGATGCGTTTATGCGAGGGTGAGTGCTTTGTCACCCGCTACGGAGATCCCAAGGGATACCCCGTGTTTTACCTGCACGGATTTCCGGGTTCCCATCGGGAGGGAGCTTTGGCCGACCGGAGTGCCAAGACCCATGGTGTCTGTCTTTATGCGATCGACCGGCCGGGTTACGGGGAAAGTCGCGCGCGGCCGGACCTCACACTGGCTGGCTGGCCAGCCTACCAGGAACGCCTGGCCACCGCACTGGGACTCGTGCGTTACGGAGTCATTGCACTCTCGGGTGGCGCACCCTACGCGTACGCAGGCGCCTATGCTGCCTCTACCCGCGTCGCCTTTACGCTGATCATCGGCGGCCTGCCTCCACTGCTTGATCCCAGTGAACAGGCGGCGCTTCCGGCGCTCATGCGCATCCATGGTTGGATCCAGAATGGTTGCCCGGGATTGCTCCGAGCAGAAGTCCGTCTCCTCGCGAGAAGGATTCGTCGCAGACCCGGCTGGCTTTTGGAGCGTGTGGAGCGGCTTGTGGCGCCGATCGATCAGGCAACGCTCGCAGAGTCCGATGTGAGACGGACGCTCACTGCATCCTGGGTGTGGGGAATGCGCGGCGCGGGTTTGGGTCTCGTGGATGATTTCAAACGTTACCTCACACCCTGGCCCGAGGGGTTCCACATGCCGTTAGAGACCCCATTGCGGGTGATCCAAGGTGATCAGGATCGGATCGTCCCGCTTGAACGGGTCCAGGCCTTTGTAAAAAAACTACAGGGTGTAGCGGTCGAAGTGTATGCAGGTGATGGACATTTTTCTCTGCCGTTGCGCCGGCAAGACACGATCTGGGAGAAGGTTCGGCAACTCATCGAGACGATGCCGAATTTTTAGACGCTGGGTACGCCAAACCGGTTGCCTATTTGTATTGCGAGACACCAACTGACCCGAGTATCATGAATGTGATTTCCGACTTCACCGTTTGGAAAGATGGCATTCATAGTAAAACATTGACACCCAATGACAGTCACTTGGAGATTTTGACATGAAGAAATATCTTGCTCTCGGCGTGGCCATCGGCGCACTCGCCCTTGCCCCGCTCGCACTGGCCGGAGCCAGCACGAGGACGCCTGCACCCAGACCCATGATGCACAAGATGATGCATCACAAGATGACGATGGCCCAGCGCCGCGAATGGCTCGAAAAGGCGCAGAAAGCACTCAACCGACACGGTGCCCATCTCAAGGCCGATGGGATGTGGGGCCCCAAGACGATGATGGCGATCAAATCGTTCCAGAAAAGCCATGGACTCAAGGTCACCGGTCATTTGAACCACATGACCTTGGTCAAGCTCGGCATGATACACAAGGGCTGGAGCCACAAGAAGCGCTGGCATCATAAGAGCTAACATCGAAAAGATTGTTCGGGAATGGGGTTCCCACAGCCGGGAACCCATGAAACCGGCGGGGTAACCCGCCGGTTTTGTCTGAGGGCCATGGTTCAATTCTATTTTTGACAGCTTGGGCAGTAAAAGGTTGAGCGTTGCCCGGTCCGGGTGCGGCGAATCGGGCGCCCACAGGTGAGGCAGGGCTCTCCCGCGCGCCCGTAGACGCGAAACACCGTACTGAACTCACCCGGAGCCCCGTCGACCCGGCGATAGTCACGCAGTGTGCTCCCGCCGGATGCCAGCGCTTCGAGGAGGACCGAACGGGTCATGGCCTGCAGACGGAGGAGCCGTGCGGGTGAAAGGCGGTCGCCCGGGCGGTTCGGATGAATTCCAGAGCGATGGAGTGCCTCGTTCGCGTAGATGTTCCCAACCCCTGCCACGATCCGGCTATCCATGAGCAGTGTTTTGATGGCAGCCTTGCGGTGGCGAATGGTCTCGATCCAGTACGTTCCCGTGAACGCGTCTTCGAGCGGTTCCGGCCCGAGCAACCGGAGCAGCGGGTGTGTTGCGGGCGGGCCGGAACCGGTCAGGAGCAGACTGAACCGGCGCGGATCCCTCAGGCGAATCGTCATATCCGGAAGTCTGAGCTGCCAGTGTTCATGGGGGAGGAGTGGCGTTTGGGGAGCAGCAACACTCAATCGCCCGGACATGCCGAGATGGACCAGCAGGTAACGGTCGCCCGCGAGCACAAAAACAAGGTATTTCCCGCGGCGCTCAAGGTTTTGGATTGTCCGACCCGGAAGATCGCGGCCTAGGGTTTCCGGGACCGGGAATCTGAGGCGGGGTTCAAAGACATCGAGCGCAAGAATCGTCTGGTTGGCCACGCGTGGCGCGAGTGCACGCCGGATCGTTTCAACCTCGGGTAGCTCGGGCATGGGGTTTGCGCCGGTTGGCCGCAAGGCTCAGCATTTTGGATTCGACCGGTTTCGGGAACACGAAACGCAGTGGACGGGTGAGGCTGATCAGTGCGAATCCGAAGGAATCGTGCACGAGATGAAAGACCCGTGGCCGCTTCCGGCCGAAGAGGCGGATTGCGATTGTGCCGAAGGGTCGGGCATCGTCTGGGGGCCCCACGCTGAGTGCACTCGCATACGTCCAGCGCCGGATCAGCCGGGCGATCATGCCCGAACTCACCTCTTTTTCACGGGGTGTGAGACGCCAAGCTCCCTTTGCGGTGCGTGTGAGGGTGAGCCCCGGAATCCGGAGTGCGGTCAGATGGCTGCCGGGTGGAAGAAGCCGGGGCGAGAGCAGCGGGTAGAAACTTCCCGACAGCCGGTAATAAAGCACATCCTTCACGAGCAAGATCCGGGCTCCCATGCGAATGAACCGAAAGTGGCCGACCGGGTCGTTTGCACCGTAATCGAGTTCTTGCCCATTGACCCAGAGGCGCATCCGTGCGGGATCCAAACCGATCGTTCCGAGTTTGAAGCGGGAGGTCGGGTAGGCGGCATGAACGGGTTCATCCAGATCGTCGATCAGGGATTCGAGGTTCAGGTTTTCAGCACGCGCCCGGAAAGGCTCGACCAGCCACCACTGGCGACCGATTTTCCGGAAGACCACCTGCGGATGGTTGGCAAAGGCGAAAGCCAGGCGGTGCACCGAGTGCGGCGGGATGGCGAGCAACGCCTGCGATGGATGGACAGCGGGCTGGCCGACTCTGAAATAAAGCGCGAACGCGAGGGCGAGCACGAGGACGCCCAGACTGAGATTGATCCAGATCTTTTTCTGCATCGCGTCTCAACGCCGCCGGCGCCGGATCCAGGTCCAGAGCCCAAAACCGAAGAGTGTGGCGGGAATGAGGAGCAGGAATCCCAGCCCGAGAAGAGCTTCCTCCAAATTCGTGAGGGTGAGTGTCCGATCCTTGGAAGTGGGCTCATGCAGTTTGAGATCGGCGGTCTGCTGTGTGAGCCAGTTGAAGAGGTTGAGCCCGAGCGCCTGGTTGCCGCCTTCGTTCAGAAAAGCGTTGGCCAGAAAGTTCGTATCGGCAACCACCGCGACCCGGTCGGTGCCTGGGTATCCCCGGCGAGCCGGGTGCGTGAGAAGCATCCCGACCGGCAGGGGTCCGGCCCGATCCCCGATCTTGGGGTTGAAAAGGAGTGTCCCCTTGAGTGAACCCGTCTCGAGCCAGCTCACGGGTAACGGACGGCTTTTGACGAGCGTTTCATGTATCCAGTGGCTGTGGGGCCGGACGCCGAGCGCACCCGCATCCGGGAACAGGGTCTCGGCCTTGAGGTTTGTGGTTACCGGGTTTTCGGGATAGGCCGTGAGCACAAGCCAGGCGGGATTGGAGATGCCAAACAAACGTGAGGTTGCATCGACGATCACGCCTTTGTAAAGACGGATGCCGAGTGTCCGGGCGAGCGGCGCCAATCCCTCAAGCGGCCCCGGTTCCATGAGCCAGAGAAGGGCCCCGCCTGCGTGTACATAGTGAATGAGGGTCTGGATTTCGGACGGGAGGAGATGCACGGTGGGGTCCGCCAGTACCAAAAGCGCAGTTTTCGGAGGAATGGCCTCGGTTGCGAGATCCAGGGTCTTGAGTTTGAATCCCTCCCGTTCCAGTGCTTTTGCAAATGCCCCCAATGCGCCCGGACCCGCACCCGAGATCGAAGGTTCGCCGGATCCGGTCACGAAGCGGACCCAGAGGCTTTGGCTTCGGCCCAGCCGGAACAATGCGTCGGTGATGCTGGTTTGGCTCAGGGTCGTGAGATTCTCGCTGCGGCCCGCATAGCGGATGACGAGTTCCCCATCGGCCCCGATCCCGAGTTTGCGGACCTCGGCCAGATGGATGTCGGGGTTGATGAAGCGGAGCGTGATCTTCGGATCCACGCGACGGTAGCGGTTGATCAGGTGACGGATTGCGGGACGGAGTGGGTCTTCACTGCGGACAAAGGCCAGAATTTCGATCCGATGGGGAAGCGAGCGGACAATTTTGCGGCTGGCGCGCGTGAGGCTGTTGCGGCCCACCTCGGTCCAATCGAAAGACAGCTGGATCCGGCTGGTCAGCCAGGCGGCAAGACCCACGGCTACAAAAAGCAGGATCGCAAAGAAGACACCTTGTACTCTGAGCCAGCGGCGCGAGCGACGGGTCAGTTCCACGACCGGATCTCCCTCAATGTTCCAACCGGTCGGCGTCGAGCCGACGGATGGTAAGTGTGAGGAACAGAGTGATGAAAAGGAGATAGTAGAGGATGTCGCTCATCTTGACTTCCCCGCGCATGAACGCTGAAAAATGATTGAGGAGGGAAACATAACGGAGAATGTGGCTTCCAGGCCCGTGTCCCCGTGCGGCCCATGAGATGATCCAGAGGAAGAGGAGTAGGCCGAAACTTGAGATGGCCGCGAGAGTCGGCTGCTCGGTCAGGCTCGACAGGTAGAGACCGGCGGCAGCGAAAGCTGCCATCACAAGGGCGAGTCCCAATACTCCCGCGGCCAGAAGTCCCCAGTCGAGCTGGGTTCCGAGTCCGAGGGAGACGGGCATGAGCACGATGAGCGCAAGCAGGGCGCCGAGAAAGCCGAGGAGTCCCAAGTATTTCCCGAGCACGATTTCGGTGACCCGCACCGGGGACGAGTACAGGAGGTCGAGCGTCTTCTGCCGCCGCTCCTCACTGATGAGGCGCATGGTGAGGAGGGGGATGAGGAGGAGCAGGATGATGGTGGCGCTTCGCAAAAGCGGCATCGCGACCAAGGCGGTCACCCCGGCCTCATGGGGGTAGAGCGCAAGTCGGGGCATCACGCGGAGAAAAAGATCGACCTGCAGGAGGAAGATCCACGCGAGAATGAGACTCGCGACCGCAAGGATCACCCAGGCGAGTGGTGAGGCGAAAAATGAGCGGATTTCCTTTTGGGCGAGCGCGCGGATCATGAGTGGGCTCCAGGGAGCGGGGCAATTGCATCGCTGCCCCGCGTGAGGGACAGGAAAATCTCCTCAAGATTGGCCCGCTCGGGACTCAGGGTAAAGGGAACCCAGTCCCTCCGCACCGCCTCGCGGAGCAGCAGTTCAGGAAACTCCGGCTGGTCCTGATGCTCAATCCGGAAGATCCCGTCGTTTTGGGCGCTAACGTGGGTCACCCCTTCGAGCGCTTCGAGAATCCGGAGCGCAGGCGGACGTCTGAGTCCGATCCGGTGCACCGAGCAGGCACGTTGCGCATCGAGTGCAGCGAGTTCCTGGGACAGGACCAGGCGACCCTCATGAATGATGATGACCCGGGTCGAAAGAGACTGCACCTCGGCCAGGAGGTGGCTCGAGAAAATCACGCTGTGCTGGGTGCCGAGTGTGCGGATGAGATCCCGGATGCCCTGGATCTGGGCCGGATCGAGTCCGACCGACGGTTCATCGAGGAGCAGAACTTCCGGTTCATGCAGAATCGCCTGGGCCAGCCCCACCCGCTGCTGGAAGCCCTTGGAAAGATTGCGGATGAGCCTTCGCGACATTTCCGTGAGGTGGGTTTTCTCTTGTGCCAGGGAAACCGCCGACCGGACCTGTTTTCCTGGGATGCCATGAATGCGTGCGCAGAAACGGAGATATTCTGCAACCGTGAGTTCCGGATAGAGGGGCGGATGCTCGGGGAGAAATCCGAGTTTGCGCTTGGCTTCCTGCGGCGCATTTAACAAATCAATGCCTGCGATCGCGATCCGCCCGGTCGAAGGAGCCAGTGCGCCCGAGAGAATTCGAAGAGTGGTGCTTTTGCCGGCGCCGTTCAGGCCGAGGAATCCCAAAATCTCGCCGCGCCCGAGTGTGAGTGAAACATCCTGAATGGCTGCTCGTGTGCCGTAGTATCGGGTCAGGTTCTGGGCTTCGATTAAAAGTTCAACCATGATGCGCAATCACCCGTTTCTCTAGGGACAGGGCTCGTGTCGGTGAAAATAGACCCCGCTTCCGGGTACCGAGTTCCGCCCGGGTGCACTGGGGAGTGTATGATGAGTATTCTACCCTAGCTCCCGATACCGGGCGAGGCCCATCCCTGATGAATGCCATTCTCACTACCGGTCTGCTCCACTGGCCGATCTGGACCCTCGCGATTGTCTGGCTCGTCACACTCCATATTACGGTCGTTGCGGTTTCACTTTATCTGCACCGCGACCAGACTCATCGTGCGGTCACCCTTCACCCGCTGGTACGGCATTTTTTCCGGTTCTGGATCTGGTTCACGACGGCGACCTCGACCCGTGAGTGGGTCTCCGTCCATCGCCGCCACCATACTCAGGTCGACGTCGAGGGAGATCCGCACAGTCCGCGGGTGTTCGGCCTCAAAGCCGTCCTGTTCGAAGGGGTCAACCTCTACCGCAGGGCCGCTTCGGATCCCGACACACTCCGGACCTTCGGCCATGGGACGCCCTCCGACTGGGTCGAACGGGCGATCTATGATGGGCGGGGCAACCTGGTGGGAATCATCCTGCTCATGGTGCTTGAGACGGTGCTCTTTGGACCCTTGGGCCTCACCCTCTGGGCGTTTCAGATGATGGGGATTCCCGTTCTCGCGGCGGGAATTGTAAATGGCCTGGGTCATGCCATGGGCTATCGCAATTTCGATACTCCCGATGTCTCCCGCAACATCCTGCCCTGGGGCATCCTCTGCGGTGGTGAGGAACTCCACAACAATCACCATGCTTTTCCAGGGTCCGCCCGATTCAGCCAGAAGCGTGGGGAGTTCGACATCGGTTGGATGTATCTTTTTCTTCTGGAGCACCTGGGCCTGGCCCGCATTGAACGGGTCGCCGCACGGGATCCGATCACGAATCCGGGTCCGACACTCGTCGGACACAAGGTCCATCTCATGAGCATCTACCTCCGCGAAGTCATGCGTCCGACCTGGCGCATGGTCCGTCGCAACGGGTTCCGGCCCACCCGGAGGGACCGGCATCTTTTCTGGCTCGCGCCCAAGCTGCTCGATGGATCTGACGCCGACCGCGCGGATCTCGTTCACCTGCTTGAGAGCGAGCCCGTTTTGCGTACCGTCTACGAGTTCCGTGAAAGGCTGCATCGCATCTGGGAGAATGGCGCACAGACTGCCGATCGCCTGGAGGGATTGCGGGAGTGGCTGAAGCAGGCACGGGCCAGTGGCGTGCACCAGCTCGAGTATTTTTCCGAGAAGCTGCACCTCCTCATCGACAGCCCGGCATTCCTGACGGAATCCCTGCCCGCGCAGCTGTAACCTGCGACCAATGCCCGTTTAGGGTTGTGGTGTTAGAGGTATACCCGGAGGAGGCGGGTCCGGGTGTTACTTGAGCTTGGCTTCCGTGTAGGTGACGTGTTTCTTCACGACCGGATCGTATTTTTTGACTTCGAACTTTTCCGAGTGCAGACGCTTGTTCTTTGAGGTCGTGTAAAAGTGGCCCGTACCCGCGCTCGAAACCAGTTTGATCTTTTCACGCATGGTCAGTGTCCCGGGCGCTTGGATTGTCGCGCAATTCGGGCCAGAGCGGCCTCGATGCCGATCCGGTTGATGATGCGAAGCCCGTGGTTTGAAAGACGCAAGGCAACGAACCGCTTTTCGCTTTCGACCCAGAACCGGTGCGTGTGCAGGTTGGGAAGAAAACGGCGGCGCTTGCGGTTGTTGGCGTGGGAAACCCGGTTGCCAACCATCGGTTTCTTGCCGGTCAGTTCACAGACGCGCGACATGGCGTTCCCCAAAGATCCAATCGAATTTGAACCATCTATTCTACCGGTGAAATCACGGGGAATCAAGCTGCTCAAGCCCGTCCCAGCAATTCTCAATGTGAAGTGACGCCGCTTCGGGACAGGGTGGCGGTTCGATGCTACGGGGCTTGCGTGAGCCTGTGCCGGGCGTTGGGCACCAGCGGGTAGAGCCATATCCGCTTGGGACTCGCCCCATGGCGGAGGT
>DAHXNI010000020.1 GCA_027365475.1 Pseudomonadota bacterium
CACCCCGAGCGTTGGTCGCAGACCCTCCGCAACTGGAACCTGCCGACCGAAGTGTGGCTCAATCCGGAACGCATCAAATCAGAGCCGTCATCGGAGGCTGCCTAAACCTTTCCATACGACATCTATGTTGACAAACACCGGGTTGTACCGGGAGCGGCTCCGTGCGATCCTGGACCGCCAACGGGTCAACGTCGTGCGCCAGATGCTCAAGCGGTGGTGCATGAACGTCACCCGCTCGAAGGTCGAGCCCATGAAGGCGGCCGCTCGCCTCATCAGCGCTCACCTGGAAGACTATGGTCAGTTGGGCCGAAACGCGGGGAGCCACGAAAGGCTTTCTCGAAGCCCTGAGAGAGCTCTTCCAGGCCGCCACGCGCAAGGCCCGTGGATGCGGCCGATGCGCGACCATTCGTACCGTGATCTTCTTGATCGCGGACCTGCTCGACTTCTCGCAGATCAAACCGCATCTGGCCGGTCAACCCACTTGAAATTTGACAGAGTCAGTTTTTTTGAGAGCTCCAACAAGACTGCGGTCTCGTCGAGTGACTTATCTTTGTGTTGCATCTCGCGCTCGAGCTCCCGAATGTAGCCTCGGTCCTTACAGGTCTCCTTGGACCGGGCGCGGGCGTCCGCGGCGGCAACTACTGTGACACTGGTGGCTCCTGCCAAGGCACCACTTTGTCCATGACGGAGTGGAACTTTTCCCGGCAAGTCGGCTTCCTATGCATCTCAAAGCTGCTAGACACTAACGTAAGTTGGAGCATAGATCTCATTCCGCTTGACTTGCGTCATTTTACCATCGTGGCTTGTATATCTTGACTAAATCAGAAACTCCTTAGCCCACAAATCTGAGGAAGTATTTGCGGTTATCTTTCCTTGGAACTGCTGGAAATGAACATTCATGCAATGGTTGTCCACATTTCATATCCCTATTGTGCGACCTCTATTCGTAACGTTTCTTGATTTCACAAAACCTCTCGGATTGCGCGAGGCAGTACAAAAGCCCACGAATGTGACGTGAGTCGCCCAACTGCGATTTCAATAGGGGGGACAAAATGTCGCCGCCGTCCCTCTTAATCTTGATCTCTGTAATAGGAATCGGAATGAGATGCACGAGCTCCCACGCATCCCTGGCTAATGTTGCGCCCCGGGGTCGTGATCGCACCGTTCTCGGTAAACAGTTGTAGGCCCTACGCCGCAAGGTTGCTTTAGCACTGATGTCATCGAGAGTCCACCGTGTGTGAAAATGGCAGTAAAAGTTGAGGTCCCGCCCGCGAAGCAGGTTGAATGCTGCGCCAAGAAATGGGGCGTCAAGATTATCTTCCTTGTGCGGAACCCATCCAACTTCTTCCTCGATCTCGCGAAGTGCAGTCTCAGTAAGTGATCGTTTTCGGCTAGTGAGATCAATCCACTGAGCAGCGCCAGCACCGCTAGCAACTACACCCCCTGACGCGACTTGTATCAAATTAGAGCGGCGTTGCAAGATCAAGTAACCATCGTGTGTGGTGAGGGCCACCTGCACGCCTACAAGCATCTCGTACGTCTGGCTGGTTTTCTCTAGGTTTGATAGGTCTAGCTTTGTAACTGGCGGTTGCGATTGGCACCATGCAGGTCCCTCAAATAGCTCTCTTAGCTCAAAACCGAATCGGCCCTCAACGTAAAGATTCGACGATAGTTCTGTGCAGACATAAGACATATAACTGCCTTTGCAAACCGTAATCTCAACAGGGCCGCCAGTTTCTTTGCTCTCCGTGATATGAAGAACTCGGACTCCTACCTCGCGAGATCGATCGAAGTACTGGTCTCGAGTTTCCTTTTCTCTCCACTGCGTGTACCCGCAATAATCGAGCCCTAACTTCGCAGCGCGTTCTTTGAGGAGTTGCTGATTCACAACAGTTGAGTGTTGAATCCTGCGTGTGGTGACATCGAACCCTTTGGTATGTGGTAGCACCACAAACCAAAGCGGAACCCCATCGATAAGCAATCTACCTTGCTGATCGGACTGTAATCGTCGGTGATAGTGGCGGTAGACGTCGAAATTAGAGGGGGTACCTTCGCGCAAAGTAATTCGTGGAGTTAGACCCGCTGTCACCACGGATTTCAATAATTCTGCCTTTGAATGGTGATAGAAATTATCGATCAAGAGAGCTATGATCCCCCCTAGTCCTGCAAGAGACACCCACGCTGGTATCCACAAAGCTGGATTACCATGGAAGCCACGGTTTTGAAATTGGGCAAAAAAGGGAAAGGGATCTAACAAAGCCTTCACCGCAACAACAGTTGCAAAAGAAGCGCAAATTATGCTTGCCCCTATAAATAGCATTTGCCAGAACCGCTTGCAGCGTGCCTTACGACGGGATTTGGAAGTCAGTTTAACTGACGCTCCAAGCGTCGACGTTTCTCTAGATTTTATGGAATTACTGGAGGTGTTTCCGAGCTTAACCCACGCTTCTAAATCACAGGTTGCATAACCAGCTTGGAACTTTTCAAGTATGATATCTATGAGGATATCAGTTTCAAGTATGATATTTTTGAGGGTATCAGGGTGGACCGCCGGCAAGATCAGCTTTATGGCCGCCCCGTGGTAAGGAAAATCCTGCGCGAGATCCCAGACTTTTTCGGCTGATAAATCATCCGCAGCATGGGTCAGTTCACGGTTATTAAACCGGTTCACTGCTTCATTCTCAGAGATCCCGCACTCGAAGATCATCAGGCGAGCGGGCAAGCGGTCCGCTAAAACCTGAACTGCGCGGCGCTGCTGCATCGGTTGGTATGTTGCAACCAATATCGCACCCGGTGCCCCTTGCTGAATGGCCTCAGCCGCCAATTCATGCATACGTCCGTACGCATTGGCACGATCTTCTGCAGTATTCGAGATTGGCCAGACTGAAAGTCTGAGTTCATCCATGTCGAAACGTGCGAACGATGAGAACTCTGTGCGCACATGTAACTGTCTTGAGACGGTTGACTTTCCTGAGCATGGGGGGCCGCAGATAACGATGAGGACAGGTAAGTTTCGAGTAGTACTCATGGCTTTGATCGTATTGCAATGGTAACGTCAAACTTTGAATTGAAAGTGTACCATTGCCGTGTCTGTCAAGTTGTGCAAACTCCCTTCTGGCATGAAGGAGGGTTTCATTTTACCGGCTCGAGGCTGTGGCACACACCCGCCTGAGCCTCTTGGCTATTTACAGCAGTTTGGGGACTCAATCCATGTCTCAACGGAAACATCTTTATCACACTGGATGAGGCCCGATGCATCATCGAAACCTGGCGGTGCGACTACAACCGTATTCGGCCGCGCAGCACCCTCGGCAACCTGATCCCCGAGGAGTTTGCCAACCAAGACATGGTCAGACAACCAGAACCACGGAGCCCGAACCTACAGCTAGCCTGAGAAATGGGGGAAGATCAAGTCGCACAGTCAGAGCCCGCATCATTCGCAATGTGCTGCAGAGTCCAGCTCCTCTGAATCGGTTGCCAATCCACAAGCGGTCAACTCGGCAAAGGGTTTGTGGGATTCTTTCTCAATAGGAGCGTAGAGAATGACCGGAAGATCCAGAGACAGGTAAACCGATCTTCTTGAACGCAGATCTTGCAGCACCCGATCCCGGGTTACACGGTTCGAATACCAGCGATCCAAATGGAACTCAGGGCCGACGAGATGAGTCATGGGATCGGTGGGATCCATCTTGGCTCGAATGCCGTAGCGTTTCATGGGTGATTTCGTGTGAATAGACGACCAATCATATCCAGATCGGGTTGGGCTGGAGCGTAGAAATCTACGTCAAGTGCCCGATTTGATGTCAAGAAGTGCTTCGCGAATCTCTTGGACGGGCTGGAGGAGACATTCACGGTGAACCTCCTCAAACTCTCACTCCGGCGCTGATCAGTTGTCTCGCCACCACCTCAACCGGGCCGTGCGTCGGGTCAGCCGATACCGGAATGCCAAAATGGCCCTGCACTGGACCGTAGCCGGGTTCCTGGAATGGGAAAAGTCCTTCCTACGAATCCATGGAGTGAACGATCTCAGGGTGCTGGCGGGGCCGCTCCGGGGCGAATCCTCTCTCGCGCCTGTTGCCTCACGTAAAAATCTAAATGAAGGCTGATTCGTTGCCTCATCTAACAATCAAAGTCAACATGATAGCGGTTGTAACCCACGGTTCCGTCAAAGTCGCCCCATTGCGAGCGATGTCTGAACTGCCGAATGTCAGGAGTGAGGGAGTAGTAGGCCGTGTTTGGGGTTGGGGCGCCCTCATGGCACCTCCTTTGATGAGTTTCCTGCCCGGGTAGCGGC
>DAHXNI010000058.1 GCA_027365475.1 Pseudomonadota bacterium
TACCCGAGACAAATCCCCTTGCGACCCCTGTTCCGCTGCGTTCATGCCACTCTTTATACCAGGGGCTAACCGAAAAAGCCAGGGCTACCGGTCCTCTCTGTCACATCAAAGACTTGGTGTCATGAATGACGAAGCCCTGGGCCACCCCCCACATCAGCACCCGAGTCAACCCGGCGCCCGATTTTGCCCGTGACGGGAATCCGCCCAAACCTGGCCAACGGTACAATGGTGGCGCGTGGAGACGCTTCTCCGCCATTCCACACGCCCATGACCCGCACGCCCGAGCGTATCGTCTGTCTGACCGAAGAGACTACCGAAACCCTTTATCTTTTCGGGGAAGAACACCGCATTGTCGGGATCTCCGGCTTTACAGTCCGCCCGAAGCGTGCACGGGCCGAAAAGCCCAGGGTTTCGGCATTCACCAGCGCAAAAATTGACCGCATCCTCGCGCTCGAACCCGATCTCGTTCTGGGATTCTCCGACCTCCAGGCGCCGATCGCAGACGCGCTCGTCCGTTCCGGGCTCGAAGTGCACATTTTCAACCAGCGTGACGTGGCTGGCATCCTGCGCATGATTGAGACGCTCGGAGCACTTGTCCGCTGCCCCGAGCGTGCCCAGAATCTGATCCAGGATCTCGAATCAGGTCTGGCCCGGATCCAGCGCACAGCCCAAGCCTGGACGCACCACCCGCGCGTTTATTTCGAGGAATGGGACGACCCTCTGATTTCAGGTATCGGCTGGGTATCGGAACTCATCGAGATCGCAGGTGGGATCGACTGTTTCCGGGGCCCGGCGCGCCAATCGCTGGCTAAAGACCGTATCATCAAGGACTCCGACCTCGTGGTTCAAGCCAATCCCGACCTCATTCTGGCTTCCTGGTGCGGGAAAAAATTCCGGCCCGAACGGCTCTGTTCCCGACCCGGTTTCGACCGGATTCGTGCGGTCGCGACCGGATCTGTCTACGAGGTACCAGCCAGCGAAATCCTGCAGCCCGGTCCGGCTGCGTTGACCGATGGCGTCAAAAAACTGCACACCCTGATCGGGCAGTGGGTGGAGCGCCAAGCCTAAACCGTGCGCAGGCTCAGCGTAATGCGGTATCTGAATCTTCCAGTGCCAGACGGGCCGAGCGCCGCCGCTCCTCCGGATGGGTGAGAGCCGCACGGAAGCGGATCAGTCCCGACTCCACTTCGCGTTCGATCCAGCCGCCCTTCCACAGCCGGTTGAGATGGGCGATTGTTTCCCCAAATGCGAAGCCGATTTCGTGCCGATCGAGCTTGCGCTCAAAAAGAACCGGGATGAGCTCGGCCGCCGTCCGGGATGCCCCGGACAGGGCCTCAAGCAACCGTTCGAGGCGCTCGCCATGGTGGGCGAAGAGTTCCTCGACCCGGATCCGGGCGCCCCGAAAGGGTCGGCCATGGGAGGGAAGGACCAGTGCTTCATCTGGCAGATTCCGGAGACGCCTCAGGGTTTTAAGATAGGAGGCGAGCGGGTCACCCTCCGGCTCAAGCGTAAATACCGAGATATTGCTCGAAATCCGCGGCAGAAGCAGATCTCCACCGATCAAGACATTCCGTTCAGGTGACCAGAACGCGGCATGCTCGGGACTGTGCCCACCACCGATCCAGACCTCCCAAATGCCGCCCATCCTGATCCGCTCACCTTCCTCAAGCCGTTCAAACGCAAGCGGCAGAGCGGGTACCGTTTGAACATAAAACTGGGCCCGGCCTTCAAGGGCATCGAGTTCCCTTTCCCCTCCGCCATGCTGGGCATAAAAACTTCGGATCGATGCCGGATCCGCAGGCGCCACACGGCCCTGGATAAGCCGCGCACTGAGATACTCACCGAGTGTCATGGCGAGTGGAGCGTGGCAGTATTCGCAAAGCCAGCGGGCAAGGCCGACATGATCCGGGTGGAGGTGGGTGGCGATTACCCGCCGCACCGGCACTCCAGCGAAGCGGCCTTCGAGCAGAATTGACCAAGCCGCGCGTGTCGATGCGGTATCCATGCCGGTATCGACGATCGACAGCATCTGCCCATCGTGGATCAGCCAGAGATTGACGTGATTGAGCGCAAGGGCGAGTGGCATCCGGATCCAGTAGAGCCCGGGGGCAATCTCAAGTGGAACCCCCGGCTCCGGGGGTTCGAGATCGAGGGCGGTGATTGGCATCGGTCCGCGCGTGCCCGGATGACCCGAAATCTCAGGGTCCTGGAGCCAGCCCCAGCAGACTGGGCAAATCCGCTTGGGGAGGCACGCCACTGGTGAGGTGCAGTCCACCGTGTATACCCCGCACGATGATCGCGGGCGTTCCCCGGAATCCGAGCCAGCTGAAGAGCAGGGTCACATTCCGGATCTTCGCATAGGTCTTGGGATCGATTTGACTCCGGGCCAACGGTGCGAGCCCGCCATGCGCGTAGGCTTCCTCCATCTGGTTATAGGCGCGTGCCGGATTCCGGCTCTGCAGCACGCGCGCCGCCTTGCCGAGACTCGATGGGGCCAGTACAGCAACCATGAGATACCGCACCTGCAGGCCTTTCTTGAAATAGGGCTGCACCCATTCCCAGAAGTGGTGGCAATAGACACAGTTCGGGTCAACCAGGGCATAGACGATGGTACGTGGATGAGCTGCTCCTTCAGCGATCCAGGGTGAGGATGCGAGGCGCTTCCAGACCCCGCCCCGGACGAGATACCGATCGATAAAGTACCCCGAAAGGTTCCGCCCCTTTGCATTGATCAGCCGTCCGAAGAGAAGAGCACGCCCCCCTCCGACCGTATAAACCAGAGCGCGGTGCATGCCGGACTGGATCACATAACCCTCGACGCCCACACCCGTCGGGAATCGGCGCACGATCCGCACACCCATCTCCTTGAACAGATGCAGCGCTCCGGGGCTCGGCCCCTTTGCACAGGCCAGGGGGGCGGTCAGAATGACCGCGAATCCAACGGCCCAAACCATGTGCAGACCCCTGGCGGAGCGGGCTTTCGAAGATCCCAAAGTCATTACGTTCACCAGAGCCTGAAATGCTTCCTACAGTATACGGGAGATACTGACCTCCCTCTCTCTCCTGAAGGCTTGGCGGGCCGTCCCGGTTGATCAGTAACCCGCTGCCACCCCGTCCGCACGGGAATCGGAGCCGGCCACGAAACCGCCTCCAGCGTGCCTCAAAACGATCTGCGCGCGGCCAAACCCGAAAACTGAATCTGCCCGAATCACTTCATGTCCGCGTGCCGAAAGCGCCTCAGCATCGGCTCTCGGAAAATCCGGCTCAAGCACAATACGCAGCCCCCCATCCCAGCGCCAGCGTGGTTGGTCGACGGCGCCCTGGGGATCTAGGCCCTGATCCACGAGTGCCTGGATGATCTGGAGATGTCCCTGCGGCTGCATGAAGCCACCCATGACACCAAAGGGACCGAGTGGCTCCCCATCCGACATGAGGAATCCCGGCATGAGCGTGTGGTAGCTGCGCCGGAACGGGCCAATCCGATTCGGGCCGCCCTTCGTCCGGGGTCCAAAGCAGAGTGCCCGGTTGGAAAGCGCGATCCCGGTACCGGGGATCACGATTCCGGAACCGAAACCCATGTAGTTCGATTGAATCAAGCTCACCATGAGTCCTGCCCGATCCGCACTGGCGAGATAGACGGTTCCGCCGAGAAATGGGGACGCGGGCACAAAAGCGCTTGGAGTCGGGCCCAGGTGCGCGCTCCGTTCACGCAGGGCCCAGGATTCCAAAAGCTCTCGGGCCCGGTCTGAGTCCCCGGGATCACCGACCCGGTCCAATGCATCTTCGAACGAAAGCTTGATGGCCTCAATACTGTCATGCAGTGCGGCTGCAGGTGTGACATCGCGACCTGAACAGTCGAGGATACCCAATGCCTCAAGTGCAACCACCCCCTGACTGTTCGGCGGAAGTTCGAACACCGTGTAATCGCGATAGGCAATCGACCAGGGCTCCACCCACTCACTCCGGTGTCCGGCAAGATCCTCCCTCCGCAGCAGTCCACCCCCCACTCGCGCAGCCTGATCCATCTTGTGCGCGAGCGTGCCCTCATAAAAATCCCGCGCGTCACTTCTCGCAATCCGTTCCAAGGTATGAGCGAGGTCCTCCGACTTCCAGAAGGCTCCCGGCCGCGGATCGAATCCCTCCGGCATGAACGTCTTCTGCCACTCCTGAAACAAAGGTCCCTGGAAGCGTTCAGCAGCGCGCCGCCAGAAATGGGCTACTACCGGCGAAAGCGGAAAACCCTTTTGCGCATAGGCAATGGCTGGCTCAAACAGGCGCGCGAAGGGTAGCCGGCCCAGACGCTCGTGCAGGTCCGCCCAGGCGCGCGGCGCACCCGGGGTCATGACCGGCAGCCAGCCGGACTCGGGCAGGCTCACACACTGATCGGGATTGAAGGCGCCCGGCAGGTGCCCGGAACCGTTGAGCCCGAGCAGAGCCTTCCCGTCCAAAATCAGGGCGAATACATCCGATCCCAATCCATTGCTCGTGGGCTCGACGACCGTGAGCGCGATCGCGGTCGCGAGCGCCGCATCCACGGCATTACCCCCTTCCCGCAGGATGAATAAGCCCGCCTGGGCTGCAAGCGGCTGCGAGGTTGCCACCAGGCCGTTGCTCGCGTAAACCGACGAGCGCCCGCCTCTTTCTCCACGCTCGAAAAAGCTCATGAAATCTCGGCATCGGGCAGAAGGGGGGGGCGCCCGGATCCCAAACGCATGGCAACGGTCACCGCGAGCAGGACAAGCGTGTTCAGGGTGAGCGCCAAAATGCCATAGTTCAAATCACGCCAGGGCAGCGGGAGCCTTGCGAGCAGTTGGTGCACATGCGATCCGCCGAAATAGAGAAGGACGACGATGCCCACACCCGTCCCGGCTCCCGCCCAGACCGCAAATGCGGGCACCGGATTTCGAGGCAGCAGACTGGCTAGCAGCGCGGGCAGAAGTTGCGTCACGAAACCATAGCCCAAAAGCAGGAGCACCACGATTCCTTTGCCACTCAGCCACTCAAAGGCGATCGCTGAAAGAGCGATCAGGGGCACCAGTGCGCGTGCCAGCAAATTGAGCTTCTCCTCGTCCCAGCCGGCAAGCCCAAACCCGATGAGATTGCGGGCCAACTGGGTCGCGATGGCGAGCAGCAGCATGGATCCCGGGACGAGAGCCGCGAGCAACCCGGCTCCGCCGATCAACCCGAGAACCCAGGCTGGCAGGCTCTGGGCTGCCGCCGCAAGCAGCGCAAGATCGTGATCGGGAAGCCCGGGTAACAGAACGAGAGCCGCAAACCCGCCCAAAAAAACGAACAGAAGGATCAGCTGATAAAGCGGCAGGGCGATCGCATTCTTCCGGAACAAGTTTGCATCCCGTGCCGCGTAGACCGAACCGAAGGTGTGGGGCCAAAGATAGAAGCCCAATACCGACAAGAGCACCGTTGAACTGAACCAGATCGCGTTCTTGCCGGTATGGGGCAGTTTGAGAAAGCCCGGCATTCTGTGGGCAATCTCGTGAAACATGGGGCCCACCCCGCCACTTGCATGAAAGGGCAAATAGAGACCCAGAAATACGACCACCATGAGCAGCGAGATGTCCTTGATGGCAGCCGTCCAGGCGGCAGCGCGAATCCCCGAGACCATGACGTAGAGTGTGAGCGCGAAGGTCCCGAGGAGCACAGCGGGCAGCGCGCCGATCCGGCCGCCAGTCGTGACTTCGACGATGAGACCAAGCCCCTCAAGCTGGAGGGCCAGATAGGGAAACATCGCAAGAATCCCCACGAGCGCGATACCCACTCCGAGTGCGCGACTATCGTATTTGGCGACAAAAAAATCAGTTTGCGAATAGAGTTTCCGTTCCTGGGCATAACGCCAGATGGGCGGCAGGAGCCAGTACCCGAGGCCGTAGGCAAGCGCACCATAGGCGATGATGTAATAGGATGCGCCACCATAACCGTAAGCCCAGCCGCTCGCACCGAGAAAGGTGAAGGTGGTATAGATCTCCCCGGCCAGAAGAAAAAATATCAGCACTCCACCGAAGCCTCTCCGGCCCACGGTCCACTGCTCGAGATTCATGACACGCCCTCGCCGTGCCAGCAGACCGAGTCCGAGTACAAAGAGCCAGACAGCAAACAGGATCAAAACGGCGATGTTCATCCGATCAGACCCGCACGCCCCGTTCGATCCAGTAAGCAATTCCTGTGAGCATTGAGGCGAGCACAGTCCAGAGGAGGATCCAGAAAAGCAGGAAAGGCAGGCCAACCACCCAGGGATGGACCCGGTTCACAAAGAAGGGGCCACCCAAAATGGCGATGGGTGCAATGAGGGACAGTGCGATCGCCGCGAGGCGGCGCCAGCCGGAAGGTACGGGCCGGATCAGAACCCCTCCTCCAGAAGATGCAGACCCGAAGTCAAAAACATCTCAACGCCGTTTACAAGAGCCCCCTCATCAATCGTGAAACGGGGGTGATGATGGGGGTAGATCATCTGGGACCCCGGACGCCCGGCGCCCACATAGAAAAACGCTCCCGGCGCCTTTTCCTGGAATGCCGAAAAATCTTCCCCGCCCATGTTGCGCTGGTTGAAATCGATCGCATCCGGGCCATAGAGACCCCGCGCGGCCGCCTCGACGATGTGGTTCACGTCGTCGTGATTCACGACCGGCCGGTAACCTTTTTCATACCGCAACTCGTACTGCGCCCGATGTGCAGAGCAGAGTCCGGCCAGGATGGCCTCCATCCGCTCGGGAATCCGGTTCCTCAGCGCAGCATTAAAGGTCCGCACCGTCCCGGTGAGTTCGGCTTCTCCGGGTAGCACGTTGTGTGCGGTTCCGGCATGGAACTGCGTGACCGAGACCACGAGACTGTCCAAAGGATCGGTCTCGCGCGAGACGAGAAGCTGAAAGTGCTGGACGATCTCGCTCGCGAGTACGATGCTGTCCACGGAAGATTGGGGGCGGGCGGCATGCCCCCCAAGACCCTTGATCCGGATGTGAAACACATCCGGGGCGGCCATCATGGGACCGTAGGTCACGGCGATCTGGCCCGATGGCACGTGCGCCCAAAGGTGGGTGCCGATGACGGCATCGACACCGTCCATGACACCAGCCTTGACCATCTCTTCCCCACCCCCGGGGAAGAGCTCCTCGGCATGCTGGAACAGGAAACGGATCTCACCCGGCCATTCGGACCGGAGATCTGCAAAAACACGGGCCGTAGCGAGCAGCATGGCGGTATGCCCATCGTGGCCACAGGCATGCATGGCGCCCTTGCGGGTCGAACGAAACGGCTCCTCGCTTTCCTCGGTGATCGGCAACGCATCCATGTCGGCCCGGATCGCAAGAATGCGTCCACCCCGGGATCCCCGGAGCACGCCGACCACACTGGTTCCGGCCGGATGGGAGATCTCGATGCCCGGGATTCCAGACAGGGTCTCCGTCACGAAGCGCGAGGTGTCGTGCTCCTCGAATGAGAGCTCCGGATTCTGATGGAGATGTCTGCGCCACCGGATGAGATCCGGCACAATCGCATGTGCTCGTTTGCGGACAGGCTCACGTACCCGAACAGATGGTTCCGGACTCGGACGCTTCATGTTCCAACCCTCAGTGCAGATGGAATGATATAGGCGATCGACATCGCCTCCTCTCCTCTAAACCTGTCATATTTTCAGAGGACTGTCAAGAATGTCCCGGATCGCTGGGCCGCTTTTAGACAGGGATGTTTTCTCGGAAGATGGACAGGATGACTCACCACGATCCAACCGCAGTTTGCCCACTCGGTCTGTCAGTGGGGTTGCCCTTCGGGTTGAAATTGCACTCCGGGTTTACCTCCAAACATCTCTAGGGAGCGAGCCATCGCTTTCTCATTCGGCTTGGCGGGTACATGAATTGCATCAACGAGGCGAAATGTTGTGGGGCGGCCATCAACCAGAAGCGGCACGAGCGGAGCGAAGCGCCATTGTCGTCGAACCGCCCAGGTCACACCCCTTTGTTCAGCAGTATCGCAGTTGCTTTTGGCAACCCATGCCGACGCGATGTGACTCTGGGCATTGACCGCCCTCTCGAAAAGGATCGATCCCTGTCGATCAAGGGATCTGGGACAGACGATGTGGATGTGTCGAATGGGGCGGCTCGAGCCGAGCTGCCCCCAACCTGGCAGGAGCAGTAAGCCGCCTTCCAACCCTCCGCCTCTGCCATCCGTGCGTCCTCCCGGTCTCGAGCCCAGACCCCGCATCGTCCAAGGGATGCTCCGGAGAGGGATCTCCATACTCGCAAGATGCGGACTTGGAATCAAGGGCGCGAGCGTATAGCCCAGACGGATCACTCGGGGTGGGGCAGAGAATGGGGATCTCGCACGAGAGGCGGGATGAACGGAGTGGACGCGGGTCTTTAGGTTTCCGGGCGGGAGAACGCGCCGCAACCAATGGACGGTCACCGGAAATCTTGGAGTCCCCCGCGAAGCACTCGGGTTGAAGTCCCAGAGCCACACCCCGAGGAGGCAGAGCAAAAACCCTTCCACGGCCAAGGCCAAACCGAGACAGTACCCAAAAGACAGCTGCAGATTGAGGCAGCGGGATTTGAACCTCCCCACGGATAAATCCGGGGGATTCCGGGAAGGATCAGGCGACATGCCGTAACCCTCCATCGTTCGAGGGCCGTTCCAGCCCCAAGATCAGCGTGTTCTGAGCCGCATTGACGTCGCGGTCATGATGAGTCCCACGCCCCTTACACCTCCAATCTCTTACTACAAGCCCATCCCGTCCAGTAGGCCCGGATAGGCACCCACAGACTGAACAGGTCTTAGTGGAATACTTGGAAGCGGAATGTGTCAATGAGTTTGGAACACCCGGTGTCATGAGATTATAGAGCACGGGGGCGTGATTGAGGGTGATGTCGTCTCTTTTTTCGGTGGATTGATCCACGCGGCGGTGGGCAGCTGCGGGGGCTGTGGGGCGAT
>DAHXNI010000092.1 GCA_027365475.1 Pseudomonadota bacterium
TCGTCGAAATAACGATGTCCAGACGGAAGCCGCTTGGCAATCAGCTTGCCTTCGCGCTCCCATCGACGAACCGTCTGGGCAGAGCGGCCAATGCGCTTAGTAAACTCACCCATGCTGTATGCTTGGCTCATAATGAACAAACATAGACAGTTCTGAACAGGAATCAAGCATCAGTTGTTTGCTCCATCCGCGAATAACCGCGCGTAACAGTGATCAATGCGGGTCTGCTCCTCGTCAACCCAAAGACTGATCTGGTCGAGTATCCGCTGGGTCTCCAAAAGTTCTAGGGCAACTGGCTTGCTCCCCGAAGCATCGGATTCCAAAACAGTAGGCAACCACTCGGGTGCGGGATCCTGGGTCAGGCTGGACTGGACCGCTCGGTAAGCTTCCCGGAACGGGATGCCGTCCACGAGCACTTTCCGGTAGGCGGCATGGGTTGCAAACACATCCGGCTTGAGACTGGCCGCCAGGCGATCCGGATTCGGGATGAGCGACGCGGGAACCCCTGCGGTGACCGCGAAGAGTTCGCGCGCCTGGTCGATGGTACGAATCAATTCAGGTTTCGTGATCTGAAAATCACGGTGATAACCCGAAGGCAGGCCGTGACCGAGATCCATCACCAGATGGGAGCGGGCCACGACCTCGCGTGCGCGCGCACGACCCATCTCGATCACATCCGGATTGCGTTTGTGCGGCATGGCCGAGGAGCCGGTCACGAGTGCGGCTTTGGGCGTGAAGTATCCGAACTCTTCGGTCGTGAAAAGCGCGAGATCCCAATAGTACTTTTCGAGTGTGGTTGCAAGACTCGCGAGCCAGTGCGTGAACCAGGCCTCGTGCCGGGTGCGGCCTCCCACAGCATCCAGAGTCGAAGGCACGACTCCCGCAAAACCGAGACGTGCGGCCGTTTTTTCGGGATGAATCGCAACCGGCACCCCGAACCCAGGCCCGGCTCCGAGTGGCGAACGGTTGAGACTCTGGTAGAGTGCGGGCAGCATGTTGAGATCCTCGGCCAGTGGCCAGACAAAGGCGAGCGTCCACTGGGCTAGATTCGACGGCATGGCGCGCCTGAGATGGGTATAACCCGCCCAGGCGTGATGCCCCTGCTCCTCTGCAAATGCCAGAAACCCCAGCCCGAGTGCGACGAGGTCCCGGCCGCAGGCCAAAAGCTGATCGCGGAGGTAGAGCCTCAACGTCACAGCAACCTGGTCATTGCGCGAACGTCCGAGATGGATGCGCGAACCCAGGATCCCGAGCCGACGCGTGAGTTCGATCTCGAGATAGGTCTGGCCATCTTCGACATCATCCGGAAGCTGCGACGGCGCCTCGGCGCCGATCGTCCAAAGCGCGCGAACCAACTCCCGGCTCTCTTTCTCAGAGAGGAATCCCCCATCGGCAAGCGCACACGCATGGGCAGCGCTCGCACGCACATCCATAGGCAGAAGCCGTGCATCAACCCAGAGATCCTCCCCCCTGAGAAAGGTCGCGAAGATTCCCGGCGGAACATCTGTTTTTGCCCAAAGCGTCTTCATGGAGCCGTTTTCCTTTTGCGGGCCACGATCATGGTGCCACTGCCTTCGTGGGTAAACACCTCCCGCACGAGTGCGTCGTGATCGGTACCGCTCACAAGATGAATGCTTTCGACCCCGGCACGAAGTGCAGATTCAAGTGCCCGCGTTTTCACGATCATTCCATCCTGAATCATCCCGCTGGCCTCGAAACCGGCCAGATCGGCGAGATCCGCATAGGGAATCACAGTCGTCCGGTCATCACGATTCCGGAGGAGACCGGGCACTCCAAGCAGAAAGATCAGCTTGCTAGCATGCAATGCGGCAGCGAGAGCGGAAGCGACTGTATCTGCGTTACTGTTCAGGATTTCGCCCTCGGGACCCGCCGTGAGCGGAGCAACCACCGCGAGCGTTTCCTGTTTGATCCAGTCGCGGAACTGCACAGCATCCACCGTTTCGAGATCGCCCACGGCACCCCAGGAAACAGTTTCCTCAAACCCCGCGGCAAACGCTCCGGGTGGGCGCGGTCTCGCACGGAGGAGCGACCCCTCCTGCCCAAAGACGCCCACTACCGAAAGACCGCTGGCTCTGAGGACGGAAACCCAACTCCGGTTGATCTCCCGGTAGCTTTCACAGACAACTTCGAGTACGGCTGGAGACGTGATGCGACGGCCACCGATTTTTTGGACCGGAATCCCGCGTCGGTCACACTCCCGGTCGATCTCGGAGCCTGCACCATGCACCACAATGAGACGGATCCCGAAGTCAGTGACCAACCGAATCTGTTCGGCCAGAGCGGACATCCGGGCCGGATCCTCCGCGAGCGCACCCGAGACCTTGAGCACAAACAGCGCTCCCCGGAAACGGGCAACATACTGGGCCGCCACCCGGAGCACGGCGTAGGGATCGCCGGCACGTGTGCTCATGCCTGAGCTCCGAACAGCCATTCGAGAGCAGCCTGCTGGACATAGATCCGGTTCTCCGCCTGGTCGAAGATGCGGCATCGGGCGTTCTGGAGCGCGGATTCTTCGATCTCGACATTACGCCGGAGGGGCAGGCAGTGGAGGAGGAGCGCATCTTCGGGCATCTGGCCGAGCCAGTCGGATCCGATCCGCCAGTGGGCGTGGCACCCGGCCACAGGCGTCGCACGGGGATGGCCTGCGGGACCCCAGGATTTGAGATAGAGGACTTTGGATCCATCAGACCCGCAATCCGGATCCGCCGACTCGGTGACCGTGCCGCCTTTCGCGACTGCCAGCATGCGAGCAGCACCGACCAGGGATGCGGGCAGTTCAAAACCGTGTGGCGCGGAAACCGTGATTTGGCAACCGAAGGCTGCTGCCGTGAGCAGAAACGAGTTCGGAACCGCTTTGGGCAGAGGTTTCACATGGGGCACCCAGCGCAGCAGAACCGGCAGCGCACGGGGGTCCGGATGGTGCTCGAGAATGGTCATCGCATCGGCGAGCCCCTGACAGGGATGTTCAGCGGCCGATTCCATGGAGATCACGGGGATGCCAGATTTCTCGCGGATCTGGTTCAGGAAGCGATCGGCGAGATCCATCTCATCCGACTCGAGCTCGGCAAAAACCCGGACAGCCAGGGCATCGCCATAACGGCTGAGCGTACCCAGCGCCTCCTCGATATGCTCAACCCGGTCCTGATCCATGACGATCCCCTCCCGGGTTTCGAGTGGCCAAATGCCACCTCCGGCCTCGAGCACGATTGCGGACCCGCCGGCACGGGCCATGGCAACCTGAAACGAGACGCGCGTACGGAGCGAGGGGGCGAGAAAGAGCAGGATGAGAATCCGTCCTCTCAGCGCATCGGGCAGCTGCCCGCCTTTAAAAGCCTCCGCCCGCTCAATGAGGCGCCTGGCCCCATCGGCTCCAAGATCGGCAAACCGGGTGAGATGTCTCATGAGGGTCGAACCCGGTCGAGGGCATCCAGGAACCGGTCGACCGAACGTTCCCTGAGCGTGAGTGGAGGAAGCAGGCGGAGCACACAGGGATCGCGACTCGCACCGACCAGGAATCCCTGCCTGAAAAGCTGTTCGCCGAGGAGACGGGACGGACCCTGAGTCCTAAGCCCGATGAGCAGCCCCCGCCCCAGGGACTCATATTCCGGATGCGCCCGGATGCCTGCTGCGAGCCTCGCACCCAGTGACTCCGCACGCGCAATGCAGTGCTCGGAGTCCAGCACTTCAAGCGTGGCGAGCACAGCGGCCATAGCCGTGGGTCCACCGCCGAAAGTACTCCCGAGATCATGGGGTTTAAGCGAAGCAGCAAGATCGGCCCGGAGTGCGGTCGCCGCGACCGGGATCCCTGACCCCAACCCTTTGGCCAGAGTGAGGATATCCGGTACGATCCCGTCGTCACCGGCAAAAAACCAGCGGCCGGTGCGCCCGAGACCGGTCTGGATCTCATCGAAAATCACGAGACACCCGTTTTTGTGAGCCCGCTCGATGAGCCGCCGGTACCAGACCTGATCGGCCATCCGGATTCCGCCCATTGACTGGATCGGTTCGAGAATCACGGCCGCAGCAGAATCAAACGCTGCCTCTTCGATCGCACGGGGATCGGCAAAGGGCAAAAAATCAACCATCGGTCCGAGACCACGGAATGCATCCCTGAGTGCTGGATCATCCGTGACCGACAAAGCGAGCAGGGTGCGCCCGTGAAACGAGCCCTGAAAGGCGAGGAGACGGTTGCGCCCGGTCAGTTTGAGGGCGATCTTCAGCGCATTCTCATTCGCTTCAGCTCCCGAATTCGAAAAAAAGACCTGTCCGAGACCTGGCGGAAGCCGCTGCACCAGAGATTCGACCGCCCGGTTCCGGACGGCGAGTTCAGCCGAGGTGGAATAGAAAATCAGCTGGCGCATCTGGCGTGCGACGGCACGACGCACGCGTCTATGCGCATGGCCGGTGAGTGCAACCGCATGCCCGCCATAGAAGTCATAAAACATGCGGCCATCAGCGCACCAAACCCGGTCATTGCGCCCGCGGACGATTTCAATCGGCCAGATCGGCCGGGGTCCGAGTAGCGGGGTCGATACTTCAACATTCATTAACTATTTGCATAAAATTAAGGATAGAGGTAATATTATTCATATTAATCGGCAATGTCAAGCATATTATTAATATAATTAACATCTCAATAAATATTATTTAATATTCAGTGTATAATCACGGTCATGAAAAGCAGTGCTGATGAGATCATTCTGCAACTGGTCATGGAGGAGACAATTTCCGACCAGGGGGTGCTGCTTGCCAAACTTCGGGAACGGGGGCTTACCCTCACCCAGCCCACCCTTTCACGCCGCCTCCAGAGACTTTCGATCCGCAAAGTCCAAGGCCGCTATGCCCACTTCGAACCGCTTCGTAACACCAACCGCCTGACATTCACCATCGACCTTTCGCCACCCAATCTCATCGTGATCCGAACCTCCCCGGGATTCGCCCAGGCGCTCGGACTCAAGATCGACCAGTTCAAACTGGAAGATGTAGCAGGCACCCTCGCGGGTGACGATACGGTCTTCGTCGCCATCCGCAGGCCCCAGGCACTCGAGGAACTGCGCGGGCGTATCGAAGTACTGCTCGAGCAATCCGTCTGAACAAAATCTCAACTCCCTCACCAGCCTCAGGGCGGGGGCCCCGCACGCGACGGAATACATCCGAGAACCCACCCGGCAGCAACGCAACCCCCCGGACTCCTTCTGTTCGATTACTCAGGCGGATGGAGTGCATGAAGGCGTGAACTACCCTGGCGATCACAAAAAGCCGCAGAGGCCATCCCGCTTAAAATAGTCATGACCCGAATCCACCATGGCCCATCCGTCGCGCCCAGAGCTCGACCGGGGATCACTGGATCACGTTTATGCAGAACCCATTTCGCAAGATCGCCGCACTGATCCGTACGCTCGTCGTCCAGGGACTCACGGCTGAAAAAATTGCGCTCACGATCGCCTGTGGGGTGGTTTTGGGTCTCATGCCAGTCATTGGAACAACGACCCTGCTCTGCACCCTCGTGGCGCTGGCCCTTGGACTCAATCTGGCCTTGATCCAGCTCGTCAACTACCTCGTGTATCCCTTGGAGATCGTATTGCTCGTGCCGTTTCTGGCGCTTGGTCACTGGATCGTCACGGGCCGGCCACTCCCGCTGAATACACATCGCGTCCTCTTCTGGTTTCATGAAGGATGGCTCTACGCGCTCACCCGCTTATGGCGATATTTACTCGAGGGACTTCTCGCCTGGGCGCTGATCGGCGGGATTTTGGGTCTTTTACTCTACTTCATCCTGTATGGAATCGTGCGCCGTTTCAAAACGGAACCGGTTCCCGCCGCGGAATCGTCCGAAGCTCCCTAAATGTGGCACTCTCAAAACCGCAGTGCGCCACGACGACCGGAGTTCAACCGCGAACCATAGCCCCCCTCCATGAATTATTTATACAGGACAGCGCGTCGCCTCAAGAATTCAATTCCGGCGTTGCGTTGGTTGTATGCCTGCACAAGGAATCTTTTTACCCTGTCTGCAACCATGGGAGCAACTGGCTATCAAGCGAAACTCGCAGCTGAAACGCGCATCTACAAAAACGTTGAGGAGGTCCATGCTCTTCCACCAATCTTCCACTATTGGTCGAATACGCATCTTCGACCCATGCTCGAAGAGTTTGGCTTTACACGGAGTGACCAAGCACTTCCATGATGTAGGGCCGATCGCAACCCCGGCCGAACTGCAGGTGACCGTTCGTTGGGAAGCCTGCGCGCACAGGCGATGGCCGATTCCCAACCCATACGATACAAACTTCGCCCCTCAGGATCCCGCTCTGTCCGGTTCGAGATAAATCAGGCTCGCCATGCGCCCGGTCTCACCCTCGCGCCGGTAGGAATAAAAATAGAAGTCGTCTGCTCGCGCACCGGTTCCGAGTGTGCTCTGGCCGATCCATCCCACACCGAGTTGTGCGAGGAGGAGGCTTGCAATCCGGGCAAGATCGGTATAGGCATGCCCGCTTTGCGCACTCGGGCGAAAAGCGTCTGCAAACGCCCGCCCGCCAAAACGGCTCCGGACCTCGGGCCCCGTTTCGTAACGCTCGGGCTCGATCCCCGGACCGATCCAGGCCAGAAGATCCCGGGGCTCCCCACCAAGCGCCTCCAGGGTCGCCTGGAGCACCCCGCAGGCCAGTCCCCGCCAACCTGCATGGGCGAGTCCCACCCGCAACCCGGCGCGATCGGCAAAAAAAACCGGCAGGCAATCCGCCGTGAGCACCGCGAGAACGGTCCCGGGTCGACGGGTGCAGGAAGCATCGGCCCCTCCTTGCACAGCATCCGGGACCACGGGATCCGCAAGGACTTCGGCACCATGGACCTGGTTCATCCAGCAGGGTCTGGCTGGGAGTTGCAATTCCTGTTCGAGCCGGAGACGGTTGGCCTGAACTGCCTCTGGCCGATCCCCTACATGCGTGGCGAGGTTAAAACTCGCATATGACCCTTGGCTGACCCCCCCAAGACGCGTCGTGACCCGCGCACGCACACGAGACGGGGCTGGCCAGATGGGTTCGAGACAAAGCAGCGATCCCGATTGGAGCCAGCGTTCGCTCATGTGTCTCCAACCCGGATGGGATACTGGTTTAGGATCCGCATGGTCCACCACCCGGTCCACGGGAATCGCGGTCGATCCGGAGAGTGGCCAGCAGCCCCTCCAAATCTCCAGGTAAAGGAGACGTCCAGCTTTGAAGTTCCCGTGTGACCGGATGATGGAGTTCAAGCCGGATTGCATGGAGCGCCTGCCGAGCAAAGGATCGCAGGGCTTCGTGCACATTCGGAGTCATCCCTTTGCGGAGACGCCAACGCGGACCATATAGGGGGTCGCCGACAAGGCCATGCCCGATATGCGCGAGGTGCACGCGAATCTGGTGGGTGCGACCGGTACCGAGGTGAACCTCGATCCAGCTGAAATTCGGGAAACGTTCGAGGATCCGGAACTCGGTATCAGCCGGTTTGCCACCCGGGGTAACCGCCTGCTTGAGGCGGTTTCTCGGGTGGCGTCCAATCGGGGCCTCAATGCGCCGGCCGGACACCGGTTGCCCAACAATCAAGGCCACATAGGTCCGCCGGATCTCACGCAGCGCAAGCTTCCGGGTGAGCGCCGCATGTGCACGCTCGCTCCTGGCCACGATCAAAAGACCGCTCGTATCCTTGTCGAGCCGGTGCACGAGCCCCGCACGCGGTATCCGGGCCAGTTCGGGATAACGGTTGAGGAGCCCGTTGATGAGCGTCCCCCGGGCATGACCCGCACCCGGATGGACCACGAGACCGGCCGGCTTATCGACCACAATAAGGTCCGGATCCTCGAACACAATGGAGAGCATCATGGACTCAGGCCCGATCCGGGTCTCCGGAGGGGGGTCAAACCGGATCTCGATGGGCTCGCCTGCATCAACCGGGTCGCTCGGCTGAGCCGGGTGGCCTGAAACGGTCACCTGGCCGCGACGGATGAGATCCGCGAGACGGGTTCTCGAATGACCCGGGCAGAGCTCAACCAGAACCCGATCAAGCCTCTGCCCAGCAAGGGCCTCGGGAACCTCGACTGATTCGGAGACTCCGGGAAGCTCTCCGGCCATCCGCGGTATACTTTCGGGGTTCCCCGTCTTCCCCCGGATCATCTCGCTCATGAATCGCCAACTCGTTTCACTGGCCGCACTCGTCTCTTCAATCGCGGTTCTCGCGGGATGCGCTGGAACCCCGCCCCACTATTCCACCATTCCGGCGCCCGTGCTTTACGCCCGTGCCCGTTCCGCTCTCCTCGCGGCTAACTACCCGGTCGCTGAAGCTGCATTCCGCACCCTCAAAGCCGATCATCCCTTCAGCCATTATGCCCGGGAAGCGGCACTCTATCTCATCTATACGCATTTCATGGCCGGACAGGATCATCGGGCTGCGGATGCGGCACACCGCTTCATCCGTGCGAACCCAAGGAGCGCCGAAGTGCCGTATGCCTACTTCATGATTGGTGTCGCCCAATCCCGCAACCAGCTCGGGTTTTTCGACCGCCTGTTCGCGGTCAATCCCGACCGGCGCCGGGTAGGACACTATCGGATCGCATTCGACGCATTCAAGAAACTCCTGACACGCTACCCGAACTCGCCTTATGCAGTTTATGCGCGTGGCGAGATGGTTCGCATCCGGAACCTCATTGCGAACCACGAACTTTACGTGGCCCGGTTCTATCTCAAGAAACGGGCTTACGTGGCCTCTGCCAACCGTGCGGCCACTATTATCCAGGAGATGCCGCAAACGAGTGCTGCGCGCAAGGGACTCGGCGTTCTGGTCCGGGATTACCGCCATCTCGATGAACCTGCTCTCGCCAAACAAGCGCAAACCCTGCTCGAACGCAATACGGGCCCGTCCTCACACCTCCGGCACGGGTCCGACTGATCCACCAGGGGGCACCCCTCCTCCTTTGAATCCGGATGTCACGGGATAGCGCCGCTCGATTCCGAACGCCCGGCGACTGACCTTGACACCAATCGGTGCCTGGCGCCGCTTGTACTCCGTGGCCAGCACCCTTCGGACAACCGCACGAACGACCGTCTCGTCGAACCCATTGCGAACCATGTCGGCCACCGAGCGATCCTCTTCCACAAAGGCTTCAAGAATCGCATCAAGCAGCGGGTAAGGAGGGAGGCTGTCACGATCTCTCTGCCCGGGCCTCAGTTCGGCTGTCGGTTCACGTTCGATCACAACCTCGGGGATAACCGGCTCCCGCGCGTTGCGATAACGCGCTAAATCATAGACCCGGGTCTTCGAAACATCCCGGAGCGGTGCAAACCCGCCCGCCATGTCGCCATAGAGCGTGGCGTAACCCATGGCCATCTCGCTCTTGTTGCCGGTCGAGAGCACAAGCTTCCCGGATGCATTGGAGAGCGCCATGAGCAGCATGCCCCGTGTGCGGGCCTGGATATTTTCAGGAATCACTCCTTCGGGTTCGTGCCCGGAGACTGCTGCGATCATGCCCCCGATTGTCTTCACGGCAGGGGTGATCGGAATCTCAAGGGTCGCCACTCCGAGCGTGCGTGCTTCCCGGAGTGCCCCTTCACGCGAAAGATTCGAGGTGTAAGGAGAGGGCATCAGGACCCCCTCGACCCGATCAGCACCCAGCGCATCGACGGCGAGCGCGAGTGTCAGCGCCGAATCGATGCCGCCCGAGAGTCCGATGAGGACACCCGGGAAGTGGTTTTTTTCAACATAGTCGGCCAGTGCGAGCGTGATGGCCCGGTACACCGACTCGATGGAAGCCATGGACTCCGAGAGCACGCCCGACCCGGACGTCACGCCTTCCGGGCCCATTTTTAATCGAACCGGCCAGAGCGCCTCCTTAAATGATGGAGCCCGTGCCACGAGATCGCCACGCGGGTCCAGTGCGAGCGAAGTCCCGTCGAATACGAGCTCATCCTGGCCTCCCACGAGGTTTACGGAGACGAGTGGCAAACCCACTTCCCGTACCCTCCCGGCAAAAACCGCTTCCCGCTCGTCGAGCTTTCCCTGACAGAAGGGTGACGCGCTCAAACCGAGAAGCAGCTCCGCGCCCCCCTCGCGTGCCAAACGGGCAGGTGCCGGATCCCAGAGATCCTCACAGATCAGAATGCCGAGACTCACACCCCGGTGGGTCCAGACCGTCGTGCGCTCACCCGGTGTGAAGTAGCGCTTCTCATCGAAAACACCATAGTTCGGCAGACATTGTTTAAACGCGCGCGCCGCAATCCGCCCCTCGTGGATCGCAGCCACCGCGTTGTAGATTCGTGATCCCTCGTAGTGGGGATAACCGACCAGGATCGGAGCACCCGGCCACTCCAGAACGAGTGTGGAAAGAGCGGTTTCCACTTCCGCTCGGAACCCGGGCTGAAACAGGAGATCCTGTGGGGGATAGCCGGTCAGGGCCAGTTCGGGAAACAGCGTGAGATCGGCCCCGTGGTCATCTCGAGCCAATCGGGCGGCCCTGAGCATGCGCTCGGCATTGTCCCGGACCGCGCCGACCGTGACATTGATTTGGGCGAGCACCACCGTGAGGGACGAAGCGGTCACGGCTGTCTCCAGTCTGCCGGATCAGCGCCGTTTGAGGCGGTCACTCATGGCTCGCCCGATCTCAGCGGGCGAGCGCACCGTCGTCACAAATGCAGCGTCGAAGGCACGATACTTGTCCTCGGCCGTGCCCTTGCCGCCCGCAATGATAGCTCCCGCGTGTCCCATGCGTTTGCCAGCCGGAGCCGTGACACCCGCCACGTAGGCCACCACGGGCTTCGTGACGTGATCCCGGATATAGGATGCTGCCTGTTCCTCGTCGTTGCCACCAATTTCCCCGACCAGAACGATCCCCTCAGTTTCGGGATCGGCTTCAAAAAGTGCGAGACAGTCGATGAAGCCGAGTCCATGAATCGGATCTCCACCGATCCCGATACAGGTCGTCTGACCCAGCCCGATTTCCGTGGTTTGATGGACCGCAACATAGGTGAGGGTTCCCGAACGGGACACGATGCCGACCCGGCCCCGCCGGTGAATGCTGCCGGGCATGATCCCCATCTTGCATGCCCCGGGGGTAATAATACCCGGGCAGTTCGGACCGATGAGACGGGTACGCGGCCGGGATCTCAGGGCGGCTTTGACCCGCATCATGTCCAGCACCGGAATATGCTCCGTGATGCAGACAATGAGTTCGATACCGGCATCGGCTGCTTCGAGGATTGAGTCTGCGGCGTAGGGAGCCGGCACGAAGATGAGACTGGCCTGGGCATCGGTTGCGGCAACCGCTTCACGCACGGTATCGAAAACCGGCCGGTCGAGATGCCGGGAACCGCCCCGCCCGGGCGTGACCCCGCCGACGAGACGGGTTCCATAGGTGATCGCCTGTTCGGAGTGGAAGGTGCCCTGCTTGCCGGTAAACCCCTGACAGATCACGCGGGTTTCGCGATCAACCAAAACGCTCATGCCGCACCTCCAGCCGCCTGGACGGCACGTTCCGCCGCCTCGGCAAGGCCCGCGATGGCCTCGATGGGCAACCCGCTTTGACTGAGGAGATGCCGGCCCTCCTCGGCCCGTGTTCCCTCCAGCCGGACGATCACGGGAACCTTGGGTGCTGCTTCACGCATGGCGGTGATGAGCCCTTCTGCAATGAGGTCACAACGCACGATGCCTCCGAAGATATTCACAAAGATGGCCCGCACCTTCGGATTGGACCGGAAAAGATGGAAAGCCTGGGTCACACGCCCGGCCGTGGCATCACCACCGACATCGAGAAAGTTGGCCGGCTGCCCACCCTTGAGCTGGATGAGATCCATGGTGGCCATGGCGAGGCCGGCTCCATTGACCATGCAGGCGATATCCCCGTCCAGGGCAACATAGTTGAGCCCGGCCCGTTCGGCTTCCTCCTCAGCCGGATTGCGCTGACTCGGATCATCAAGCGCAGCGAGATCCGGGTGCCGGAAGAGGGCATTGTCGTCGAGGGTGACTTTGGCATCGAGGGCGATCAGGGTGCCTGACTCGGTCATGATCAGCGGATTGATCTCGATGAGCGAAGCATCCGTCGTAAGGAGGGATTCCTGAAGTCCCGCGAGGAGCTTTTCAAAAGACGGGAAAAGATCCCTCGGCAGGCCAAGCCGGCCGGCCAGGATCCGCACCACATACCCCGGTACACCGGATGCCGCGGAGGGCAGGGGTACAGTCACGATGCGATCCGGGTGTTCTTCGGCCACCGTTTCGATTTCGACGCCACCATCCGGGGAAGCGATGAAACTCAGACACTCGCGACTGCGATCGACGAGGAGGCTGAGATAAAACTCGCGGGCAATCGCCGATCCGCCCTCGACGAGCACAGCCGATACAGGCAGCCCATCCGGGCCGCTCTGGTGGGTTCTCAGCCGTGTGCCGATGAGGGCTAGGGCCGCGGCGCGAACTTCGGCGGGGGAACGGCACAGTTTCACGCCCCCGGCCTTGCCCCGCCCACCGGCATGGATCTGTGCTTTCACCACCCAGAGAGCGCCACCGAGCTTTTGGGCGATGGCGACCGCCTCGTCTGGAGAATGCGCCACCGATCCACTCGGGATAGGCACGCCCATGCGGGCAAAAATCGCTTTGGCCTGGTATTCGTGAAGATTCATCGAAACGGTTCCATGGTGGGTTCTTGCGGCGAGTCTATTTTCGCCTATTTGGGTAAGACTCGCCAGTCGCGGCTCGAAGATGCTTCTGCGTTCGGACACGGCAGTCGGTGTCAACGCGACTGCTTGGGGGTGGGCGCGGTTTGCTTGATCGGGAAACCTGGCGTAACGTGTCCGGGTCAAGCCGGGGAGACTCCGGGTGACAGAAGAACATCCAACGGTGTACCCCGGTTGATCCAATCCTCCCAACGCCCGTGCCCAAACACAAACTGACCCCGGAATCTGGCCGCGCAGTACACCGGATATCCGTGGCCTCGACCACGGATCCCGCACGCGCAGATCGCCTGCTCTGGATTCTCGCCGGATTCAGGTTGTTTCTCGCAGCCCTGCTTCTCATAAGCGCACTCCTGCACTGGAGCGCCCTGCCGCTGACATCGTCCGCCGCCGCCCGGCTCACGATCGAAGCCGAGGCCTACCTCATTTGGGGCATCCTGATGGCCGGACTCCACGCCCTGTCCCGCAACCGTTTTCTCACTTTCGAGACGGTGCTCGGTGCAGGAGGCGATCTCATCTTCATGGCGGTGCTTTCCGCAAGCGGACTGCATGCTGCTTGGCTCCCCACCGTCAACATCATGCTGATCCCGCTCGGAGTCGCCGCTTCCATCCTGGATCTCGAGGGGGGACTCTCCCTGGCCGCCTTGGCCTCACTCTTTGTTCTCGCGAGAGCTGTTGATACCTGGATCGCGGGCCAGGGAACACGGCTCCTGCCGCATGCAGCCTTTGTTTCGATTCTGTTTTTCATCGTCACGATTGCCCTTTACTCCCTTTCCAATCGGGTGCGCATCAGCGAACGCATCCTAGCGCGACAGAAACTGGATCTTGAGGATCTCTCACAACTCAATGCCTATCTCGTGGAGCACATGGTCACCGGCATCGTCGTCTTCGGTCCGAATGATCGTGTGCGATTTTTCAACGAATCGGCACAGCGTCTCCTTTCGAAGGGAGAGTCCGGATCAATCCCGAAGGCTGCACTCGAAGTCCTCCGCTTTGTCCGGGAGAGTCTCGAATCCCAAACCGCCCACCCTTTCCAGAGCACCCCAATCAAGACTCCGGCCGGGAAATCCGTTCTGCCACAGATTCATCCGATCGGAGCGCAGGGCGCGCTCCTGATTCTCGAAGACCTCACCTACCTCAATGAACAGATGCACGAACTCAAACTGCAGGCCATGGGGCGGCTCACCGCATCGATCGCACACGAAATCAGAAATCCCCTGTCGGCGATCCGTCATGCCATGCAGCTCCTGCGCGAGGCTCCGACGCTCGGAGCTGAGGAACGACGTCTCAACCAGATCGCCCTCGATCAGGTCGAACGCCTGAACCGGGTGATCGGCAACATTCTGACTTTGTCCCGGCCTCCGAGTTATCCCACGATTCCCCTTGAACTCAACGGCTGGCTCGAAACCTTCATCGAAGAGTTCGCGAGCCGGCACGAGATCAGACTGCCCTCCCCGCAGATCCAGGTGTTCGCTCTGGCAGAACCGCTCTCCGCCCAGATCAGCCCGGAGCTCCTCCACCAGATCGTCTGGAACCTCGCGGAGAATGCTTTTCTGCATGGTGCACCACCCAGTGATCCGGTTCATCCGAGCGTGCTCTTCCGTCTCGACCGGCACCGGGAATCTCAGGCCGTCAGGCTCGGCGTGCTCGACCACGGGCCTGGCATCCCGGAGGATCTCCTCGAGCGGATTTACGATCCTTTCTACAGCACTTCACCGCAGGGAACCGGGCTCGGCCTTTACATTGCAAGGGAGCTTTGCACTCTGAACGGGTTGAGCCTGCGGTACCGCCGCCGCAAGAGCGGAGGCAGCGAATTCTATATCCTGTTTCTCAAACCCCAGCCGGCCGTCAACCTGAGATGAACCTCAAAACTCCGCCCCTGTCCCGTCCACCGATCCGTATCCTGATTGTCGACGACGAGCCCGATCTCGTCGAACTCATCGCGCTCACCCTCAAAAGGATGCAGATCGAGAGCGATACGGCCTCCACCCTGTCTGCGGCTCGAGCGGCACTGCTCCTCGGACGTTACGCACTCTGCCTGCTTGACCTCAAGCTTCCGGATGGAGACGGCATGGATCTCGTCGAATGGATCCAGAAGGAGATGCCTGAAACACCGGTCGCCGTGCTCACGGCGCACGCCAGCATCGAAGTGGCGGTCCGTGCACTCAAACTCGGCGCGTTCGACTTTCTTACCAAGCCGGTCGATCTAACCGTCCTGAGACAAGTCGTGACGGGGGCCATCCGTCTCGCCAGCGGGGCGCCCGAAACCACCTCTGGACTGATCGGGGCATGCCCCGCGATTGAGGATCTCAAAGCTGTGATCGCACGCGTCGCCCGCAATCAGGCCCCGGTGCACGTCCATGGGGAAACCGGGACCGGAAAGGAGCTTGTGAGCCGGCTGATCCACACGAGCGGATCGCGCCGCGATCACCCGTTTGTTCCGATCAACTGCGGTGCCATCCCTTCCGAACTTCTCGAAAGCGAGTTCTTCGGACACAAGCGCGGCGCCTTTACCGGAGCGGTTGCCGATCAACTGGGACTGATCCGGAGTGCGGAGGGCGGCACGCTTTTCCTCGACGAAATTGCCGAACTGCCACTCAGCATGCAGGTCAAACTTCTGCGCTTCATCCAGGAGAAATCCGTCCGCCCCGTGGGCTTTGCCCAGGAAGTCGCGGTGGATGTGAGGATTATCTCGGCATCTCACAAAAATCTGCGCGATGAAGTGGCTGCGGGACGTTTCCGGGAAGACCTGTTCTACCGGCTGGTTGTCATCGAGCTTTATGTGCCTCCGCTCAGGGAACGCCTCGCGGACCTCGCACTCCTCGCCCAGGCGATCGTCTCAAGACTCGCGCTCGGTCGACCGATCACGCTCGCCCCGGGAACGCTTGAGCGCCTCATGGAGTATGACTACCCGGGCAACGTCCGGGAGCTCGAGAACATCCTCGAGCGCGCACTCACTCTCGCGGACGGAGACGTCATCCGCCCGGATGACATCCGGGTGCGACGGGGCCGGCGACCACAGGCACCGGAGCGTGCACCGGATCGCCCTCTGCCCGAGTATCTCAACGACCTCGAACGGGAGCAGATGCGGCAGGCCCTGCGAGAGTGCCATGGCAACAAGACCGAAGCCGCGAAGCGCCTGGGCATCAGTTTTCGCCAGTTTCGTTACCGGATGAAAAAACTCGGTCTCGGCTGACTCCGAGACCACCGGTCTCGAGCCAGCTGCGCCGGAGTTGCCAGGCTCGCACGAGCCGCTCGCCATCCTCGGGGGTCAGAAGACGGCTCGCGACAGCTTGTGCAACGACTTGGGCTGCAGACATCGGCTGGATCAACCCCTGTTCCATGGCCTGGCCAAGCCGGATGGCAACCTCATGGATCTCGGCCATGGCTTTGAAAACACCGGCAGTGGTGGCACCATCCGCGTCTCCACGCTGGGGAAGCAGATAGAGAAGCCGGTTACGGGCAGAGCCGGGAAAACGGATGAGATCGGCCAGGAAGCAGGCGGAGGGGATCCGTTCGCTACGGCGCCTGAGACGGCCGACCAGCGCGAGCCGCATTCCGAACCGCAAAAGACCCGGTGGAAACTCAGTCACAGCCTGATCGAGCGCATCCTCGATTCTCCCGAGTGCCTCATCGAGTACCTCGCGATGCAGGACGCGGAGCGGATCTTCGCTCGACCCAAGACGCCAGAGTTCAAGCAGCGCGGATACGAGAAGAGCCTCGGAAAGCGCACGCCGACTGGCCACGATCACGGGCTGATCTCCGCAGGCGGTCAATCCCGGTACGCTCCAGAAATAGGCATCGAGCAGAAGCGCCATGGCGGACGAAGCGTGCGCCAGACGCCGCGCCGCACGCGCTCCGGTGGCGTCACGCTGCCCTGTTCTCAGGGGCAAGAGCGTCCCGGTCAGGCGACGGAGCAAACAACGTGCAGCATGATGCAAAAGCCGGCCGAAATGCTGGGTGATCAGCCGGTCGAAGCGTGCCAGGACACTGCCTTCTTCAACCGGCCCCTCAAGCAGCTGTCTTTCTTTCCAAGCGAGCTCATGCAAATGGTAGAGAACCCGGTCGGGATCGCTCTGCGGCCCTTCACAAACGCCCAAAGCCCAACCCGCCTGCAACCAGAGCGCAATGCGGGCCCGCTCTCCGGAAAGTCTCCCGAATGGACCTGCGAGACCCCGTACACCGGACAGGGCGGCATGGCCACGTAGCAACTCATCCAGAAAATCAATAGTTTCTTCCTCTTCCAAAAGAGAAAGGTCGAAGGGGCGCCCCTCAAATCCACTCCAGCGGGCGGTCTCCTCATCAAAGCGCTGGTTGAGCTCAAAGGTTGCTGCCGCCATGCGGGCCAGACGCCGGGTGGCTCCGGTGGAGGCCTCCCCGACCAGTCCATCCGCCATGATCGTGGTCCAAGCGCTCGCCTCGTCGACCAGAGACTGGCCCATACCGAGCGCGATGGCTTTCCGGTTGAGTTGCATCCGGTCGCGCAGATATTTCCGGGCGGAGGCGACCGGATCCCGATCCCATCCCGGTCCGGACGGGAGGGCGATCGCATCGAGTGGCTGGAAAACCCCGGCGATCTTCAGGTGGTAACTTTCGAATAACCCGCGGGCGCTCATGAGACGCCACGTCAGCGCGGGATCGGTGCGGGAGAAGATCGCAAGCCCGACCCGTTTTTGTTCAAAATCCCCCAAAAGGTGCTGTGGATCCTCGATCTCGAAAATCAATGCAACCCGGTTGATGCCGTCCACCATCAAAACATCCCACTGCTCGCACTCGAGGTTCACGCCCAGCACATTGTCCCGCCCCTCGTACCGCCCGCGCTGCACGATTCCCCGGGTATGTGCAAGCTCGCGCGATTGCTGTGTGAGGTCGATCGGAGCCATCACCTCAACGCCAGTCGCCAGCGCCGGCAACGTCTCGCTGGCAAGGGGCGAAGTGTGCGCAAGGTGCTCGGCCAACTCGTAACTGCCCGAAAAAACGGTCCGGGCAGCAAGCAGCGCCCAGGCCGGCTGGCGCGCGGCCAGATGGGCCAGTGCGCGGTTCGCAAGCGGGGGAGGCATCGGGTAACCACCCACCGTCTTCGGGAGACAAAGACCCCAGAGACCGAGTTCCGAAAAGGCTTCGACCCAGCCGGGACTCCCCTCTGGGTTCTGTGCCGGAACGCGCGCGAGACAGGACTCGAGCCGTTCCGGGAACGCTTCGATCCAGGCAAGGTCGTCTGCGGGAATCGGCGCATGCAGTGTGGCGTGCGCTGTGCGATTCAGGATAAGGCGGTCCGTCACGAAGCGGGTCAACCAGCTCAGTGCGGTCCCCTCCTGAATCCCGGTTCGTACACCTTCTGGCTCGTAACTCCGCCGGTAATGGCGATAGAGCCGATCGGTCAGGATCGCGCGGCGAAGCTCAGGCAGATTGATCAGCGTGAGTACAAGGAGTGTTCCGATCCAAAGCGGGAGGAGAACGGTCCAGCCGACAGGCCAGAGTCCGGTCAATCCGATCAGGATCAGCATGACGCCCGATCCCCAGAGCCAGCGCGAAAACCCCCAATAAAGCGCCACGACCAGCCAGAGGATCAAAAGAACCAGCCAGAAGAGACCCGTACTCCAAACCGGGGTCATGGTGTAGGTTCCCGGGGGGCGTCCGGCTGGTGCTCGGGTGCTGTGGCCGCAAATGCCGGGAGCGCGAGACAGGCTTGCTCGATCGCAACCAATGTAGGGAAGGATTGGAGATCGACCCCGAACCGGCGGGCGTTGTAGAGCTGCGGGATCAGACAGACATCAGCAAAAGTCGGGGCCGAATCGAGAGCGAAGGGCCCCCGCCATCCGGGCCGGGCGGTTTCGATCTCAAGCGCTTTGAGCCCTTGCGTGACCCAGTGGCGATACCACGCCTCCCGCTCCGCGGACCCCACTCCGAGTGTCATCTCGAGATAGCGCAGCACGCGAAGATTGTTGAGCGGGTGGATGTCACAGGCGATCGTGAGCGCAAGCGCACGCACCCACGCCCGCTCGACCGGGTCGCGCGGCAGGAGCGCGGGTTCAGGATAGCGATCCTCAAGGTATTCGAGAATGGCAAGCGACTGGGTGAAAACACGGGAGTCCTCGATCAGGGTGGGTACGACCCCAAGTGGATTCAGCATCCGGTATGCGGGTGCGTATTGTTCGCCACCCTCACGCAGGAGGTGGACCGGATGCAGCTCAGCCCGAAGCCCCTTGTAGGCAAGCGCGATGCGCACCCGCCAAGCAGCCGAACTGCGAAAATAGCTGTAGAGCTGCACGCGCGTCTAACGCCGGATCACGATGGTCTGCTCAATCGCACCGAAGATCGATCGTCCCAACCGGTCTGGCATGTCGATTCGGATCCGGTCGCCCGAGCGGAGAAAAGGTGTTTCGGCCTTTCCCTGAGCCAAAACCTCGAGTACGCGCCGTTCAGCGAGACAGGACGAACCCAGGCTCACATCCTGATTGGCGACCGTACCCGATCCGACCAGAGTTCCGGCCCCGAGTGGGCGGGTCTTCGCGGCATGGGCAATGAGCTCTCCAAAACCAAACTGCATGTCGCACCCGGCATCGGGATGACCGAGCTGCATACCATTGATCGTGCTCTCAAGCCTCCCGTGCACCCGGCCCTCCCGCCAGTCGTGACCGAGTTCATCTGGGGTGACGGCCACCCCCGCGAGCGCCGAAAGGGGTTTGCTCTGGAGAAAACCGAACCCCTTGCTGAGCTCGGATGGAATGAGATTCCTGAGCGAGACGTCATTGATGAGCGTGAGAAGCCGGACCGCATCGAGCGCCCGATCCGGCGTGACCCCCATCGGGACATCGTCCACGATCACACCCACCTCGGCTTCGAGATCAATCCCATAGTCTTCGTCGGCGACCTCAATCGGATCTGTGGGTCCCAAGAACCGGTCACTCACGGCCTGGTACATCAGCGGATCCACCCGGAAACTGGGCGGCATTTCAGCACCCCGGGCCCGCCGGACGCGTTCCACATGCGCGAGATAGGCACTGCCGTCCACAAACTGGAATGCCCGCGGGAGACAGGCTTCGATCCGGAACCACTCGAGCGGGGCTGCAGCCTCAGGATCCCGTTCGATCCGCTCTGCAACCTCAGACAGGAGGGGTGCGACCCGCTCCCATTCTTCGATCGCCTGCCGTAAGGACCGGGCAATCTCGGGTACGGCCCGTCGACGGGTCAAATCCCTGGAGACGACGACCAAACATCCATCCCGCCCCTCCCCTTTGAGGCTCGCAAGTTTCAAGCGGCACTCCCGACCGGATCCGCCGAAATCCCCACGATCGCGCCCCCCGGGGCACAGTTGTGCGAGCGGCGGGGACCCGTCCGATCAGCTCGATTTCCAGGAGTTGGCATATTCCTTCCATTCGATCGACTCGGCAGATGCCAGAACCTCCAGTGGATCGCGGGTGTCGACATTGACCGCAACCTCGTTCGTGCCCGCTGCCTTCTGCTGAAAAATGTTCCGAAGTGCCTTGGGATGGGGTCCGTGCGTCACGCCCGAGGGATGGAGCGTCATCATGCCGGGGTGGATGTTGTCGCGGGAGAAAAACTCGCCCGCATGGTAGAAGATGATCTCGTCGTAATCCTCATTGCTGTGGAAAAACGGGACTTTGATAGCTTGGGGATCGGTCTCAAACGGTCGCGGGACGAACGTGCAGACCACAAACCGATCCGACACAAAAGTCGTGTGGGCGGAGGGCGGGACGTGATAGCGGTGGCTCATGACCGGCCGGATATCCCGCCAGTTGAGCCGGATCGGGGCGTTGGTGCCATGCCAGCCCAGGGCATCCAGCGGATTGAACGGGTAGTGGATCCGCGAGAGTGCCTGGCGTTTCTTGACCACTACCGTCCAGGGTTCTTCGCTGCGTTGGCTCTCGAATGCGGAATCGATCCGCGGGTGGTCGAGGATGGCCGGATCATAGAGCGCGGTCGGCCCGAGCAGTCCGCGATCCGGAAGACCGAGAGAGGCATTGGTGGCTTCGATGAGCAGCAGTGTCACCGGGTTTTCCATCGCAAGACGCCAGAGTGTGCCCCGTGGTACCCGCACATAATCTCCTGCCGCAAGATGCAGGTGCCCGTAATCGCAGAACCATTCCGCATCCCCTTCGTGAACGAAGAGCAGTTCGTCACCATCGCTGTTGCGAACCAGGTGATCCATGCTGGTCTCGCCGCGCCAGTACCGGAAACGGACGGCCGCGTTCCCGAACAAGGCTGGAGCCTCCATGGGCGAGGACGACATCGGGCCGATCCGGGTTCCATCAAAGGCGCGGGGCCGGAGCGGTCCCTCAAAGCTGCTCCATCCGGTTGGCGCGTGGCGGTGATACATGTGGCTCACCGGACCATAGAAGCCCTCACGGCCAAGTTCGCGTTCAAAACTGCCCTGGGGCAGGTCGGCATGGGCCTGGCGGGACGTCACCCCCTCGATCCAGGTCGGTATGTTCGATTGGGTCATGACTCCTCCCCCTTCACAGTTGACCGCGCCGTTCCTGGTCCCGCTCCATCGCGAGAAACAGGGCGCGGAAGTTGCCCTCACCGAATCCCTCGTTGCCCTTGCGCTCGATGATCTCGAAAAAGATCGGTCCGATCACAGGCTCCGTGAAAATCTGGAGCAGGATCTTTTGGGGATCCTCGGGATCCGCATCGATGAGAAGTCGGTCGGCCTCGAGGCGCTTCACATCCTCGCCATGATGGGGGATACGCTCGGGGACCATTTCGTAGTAGGCGGCTGGCGTGTCGAGAAAGCGGATCCCGGCATGACGCATGGCCTCGACCGTCTCGTAGATGTTTTCCGTTCCGAGTGCGATGTGCTGGATGCCCGCACCCCGGTAGGCGCGGAGGTATTCCGCGATCTGCGACTTGTCATCAGCTGATTCGTTGATTGGAATGCGCACCCGGCCATCCGGGCTCGTCATGGCCCGGGAGAAGAGACCGGTCTTCATGCCCTTGATATCGAAATAACGGACTTCATGGAAGTTGAAAATCCGTTCGTAGAAACCAGACCAGGTATCCATCTCGCCCCGTTCGACGTTGTGCGTGAGATGGTCGATCACGCGGATTCCATGCCCAGAGGGGACCGGGCGGCCTTTGGAGAGGGGTTCGAAATCCTTTTCGTAGGCGGCATCACGGCCATAACGCTCAACGAGATAAAGGCGCGATCCGCCCACGCCCTCGATCACAGGCGTGGACAGGGCATCCTTCGACTGGGACGGGTCGGCTGGTTTCGCGCCGAGCGCCACAGCCCGTGCAAACGCCTGACGCGCGTCTTTCACCCGGATCGCAAAGCTGGTGGCCGCAGGCCCGTGTACGGCTGTAAATGAGGACGCAAAACTGCCGGGTTCCTCGTTGAGGAGCAGGTTGGCGCCGCCCTGCTCGTAGCGCGTGATCTGGTACCGCCGATGACGGGCGGTCGCCTGAAAGCCGAGTGCTTCGAAAAGCGTACGCAGGGGACGGGGATCGGCAGCTGCAAACTCGACGAACTCGAAGCCATCTGTTCCCAGAGGATTGTCTTGCGCGTGGGCCATGGTCATGAACCGCAGGGAGGGTGAACCTTCATTATAGCGACCCCTCCCCTGCCAAACCGCGCGTGCACCCGCCACTGCTGAACAGACGCATCCGAACTGACCGGATTTCCGGGAAAAAGCGCCTTTCGAGCGTCGTGGCGAGATAGGTGACACCACTCGTTCCGCCAGTACCTGGGAGATGGCCGATGATGCGCTCGACAGCACGAACATGACGGAAGCGCCAGAGCTGGACGGCTTCCTCGAGGTCCATAAGTTTCTCGGACACCTCATAGATCGCCCAATGGGCATGAGGTGCACGATAGACTGTCTCGAACACCGCCTCAAGTGCCGGATCCGGGGTACCCTGAGTGCTTCTCGTGGATGTGGGGACCGGGTAGCCCAATCGGCCGAGGGTGGCCACAAAACCCTCGTAGAGACTCGGCCCCGCATACCAGCCCATGAGCCATCGGCGCGTGGCTTCAGGATAGGTGCCAAGATCCGGGTCGCCGGATTCGCGGTAACCCAGGGCGTACTCGATACCATGGAACTGGAAAGATCCCGAACCCGACGCCTGACCGAGTATGGGCCGGAAAGCCTGATAATCGCTCGGCGTGAGGGTTTCGAGAACCTGCCAGACACCCGAGAGCTGGTTGAAGATGGCCTGACAGCGTGCCAGATGTTTCGCGGCCGGAAGCAGTGCATCACCCGCAAAATCCCGGATCGCTCCGGAGAGTTCATGGAGTACGAGCTTGAACCAGAGTTCGGAGATTTGATGGACGGCAATGAACAGGATCTCGTCAGCTGCGATCGGCCGGCTTTGGGGTTTCTGGAGCTGAAGCAACTGGTCGAGCGCGAGATAGCTCGCATAATCTTTCGCCTCGGCCACTCCGGTCCCTTGACCATTGGTTGCGGACATGAATCTCACCCTTTGGGTATCTGGCCTCCATGATCGCATGGGATCGGACCCACCGGTACGGCGCGGTTCTTGGATTTTCCCGAGCTTGAATCCTCGCCAAAGCATGAGGGACAAGTGGCGCCAAGTCCTCTGCGATCCCGCCTCGGGGTGTCGCATCCGGCCCGGGAAGCCGGGATCCGGGTACACGCGGGTGGTCTCGCCTCCCGCTCGGCACTATAATGCCTGCCAGGATCCCAACCCATCGAGACTTCGCTTGACCCAATCGACGACCGCCCGGTTCGAAATCAAACGCCGCGCCTATCTCAGTCCGGAGGGCAAACTCACAGGAGCTCCGCCCAAAATCGCGGCCGATCCCGACCTCCTCATCCGGCTCTACCGCATGATGGTGCTCGTCCGGATCTTCGACAGCAAGGCGGTCGCCCTTCAGCGCACCGGACAACTCGGCACCTACGCCTCCTGCCTCGGGCACGAGGCCACCCATATCGGCATCGGGGCCGCCATGGCCAAGGAAGATGTGTTCTTCCCGATGTACCGGGAATACGGCACCCAGCTTTGGCGCGGGGTCCACATGGATGAAATCCTGGCGTTCTGGGGCGGCGACGAGCGGGGAAACGCTTTCCGGGACCAACCGCATGATTTCCCCTGGGCGGTTCCGATCGCAACTCAGACTTTGCACGCGGCCGGCGCGGCCCTCGCTTTCAAACTGAGGGGTGAACCCCGAGTGGCCGTAACCGTAATCGGCGATGGAGGCACCTCGCAGGGTGACTTCTACGAGGCGCTCAATGCCGCTGGTGCCTTCCAGGCGCCCTGTGTCTTCGTGATCGCGAATAACCAGTGGGCGATCTCGGTACCCCTCAAAATGCAGACGGCGTGTGAGACCCTGGCTCAGAAAGCCATCGCCGCAGGCATCCCGGGCGAACAGGTCGACGGCAACGACATTCTCGCAGTCCATACCGCCATGACGGAGGCGATCGCGCGCGCGCGCGATGGGGGCGGCCCGAGTCTCATCGAAGCATTGACGTACCGGCTATCGGATCACACGACGGCAGATGACGCGCGCCGGTATCGCCCATCTGAAGAGGTGGACGCCGCGCGCAAACGAGAACCCATCGGACGCTTCAAGCGCTTTCTCCTCACGCAGGGCTTCTGGGACGAAGAGCGGGAAAACGCTCTGCTCTCGGAGTGCCAGCAGGCGGTCGATGAGGCAGTCCGTGTCTACCTAGCCCTGGGCAAACCGAAACTCGAGGATCTCTTCGACTATACCTTTGCCGAACTGCCGGAGTCGCTGCGCGCCCAGCGCGATGCTTTTATCGCGGGCGGGGTGAACCATGGCTAAAGTGACCTTGGTCGAGGCGATTAACCTCGCGCTCGCACGTGCACTCGAAGAGGATCCGAACGTGGTCCTCCTCGGGGAAGATATCGGCGTCAACGGAGGGGTTTTCCGTGCGACGGTTGGCCTCATGGAGCGGTTCGGACAAAACCGGGTGCTGGACACCCCGCTCGCCGAATCGATGATCGCGGGACTCGCGATCGGCATGGCGGCCATGGGTCTGCGCCCGGTTGCGGAGATCCAGTTCTCGGGGTTCATCTATCCCACGGTCGACCAGATGATCAACCATGCAGGACGCCTGAGGAACCGGACTCGCGGCCGGCTTTCAGTACCCATGGTGTTGCGCGCGCCCTCGGGTGCGGGCATCCACGCACCGGAACATCACTCCGAAAGCAACGAGGCACTATTCGCCCATATGCCAGGTGTCAGGGTCGTCATGCCCTCTTCTCCGGCCCGTGCCTATGGCCTCATGCTGGCCGCGATACGTGACCCCGACCCGGTCGTTTTCTTCGAGCCCACACGCCTTTACCGCCTGAACAAGCAGGAAGTGGCGGATAACGGGGAGGCCCTACCCCTCGACACCTGTTTTGTCCTCCGGGAGGGCGGCGATATCACGCTCGTGAGCTGGGGAGCCATGATCCACGAAACCCTCGAAGCGGCAGAGCGTCTCGCGGGCACCGGCATCGAGGCGGAGGTCATCGACTTGGGCACCCTGAGCCCGATCGATTATGAAACCATCCTCGAATCCGTCTCACGAACCGGCCGACTCGTGATCATCCACGAAGCGCCGCGGACGGCGGGACTCGGTGGAGAGATCGCGGCCGAGGTGGCCGAACGCGCCATCTATGACCTTCAGTCACCCATCGTCCGCGTGACGGGCTTCGATGTCGTCACCCCGCTTTTCAAGCTCGAACACGATTTCATGCCGAGCGTCGATCGCATCGTCCGCGCGGCCCAATCCACGGTGGACCGCTAACCTTATGAAAACCTTTCATCTCCCAGATCTCGGCGAAGGGCTCACAGAAGCCGAGATCGTGGCTTGGCATGTCCGGGAGGGCGAAGTCGTGAAAACCGACCAGCCTCTCGTGTCCATGGAAACCGCAAAGGCCGTAGTCGAGGTCCCCGCACCCTGGAGCGGGCAGATCGCCAAACTCCACGGTCAGGCGGGGGACATCATCCCGACCCACGCACCGCTCGTCGATTTCGATGATCCAGCGGAGACCACCCCCACTGCACGGGACCATGCCCCCCAATCCAGAGCCGCCCCACCCCACACGCCCGACCAGGGTTCGGTGGTCGGGCAGATGCCAGCTGGGGAAACGGTGGTCGAGGAGCGTGCCATCATCCGCCGCAAGATAACGGAACCCAAGCGTATCAAGGCCCTTCCCAAGGTCCGGCGCCGGGCCCGCGAACTCGGAGTCGATCTCGCACGCGTCTCGCCCACCGGACGACATGGCGAGACCACACTGGCCGACCTTGAGGGAGGGGACTTGCGCCCTGCGTCACCTGCGACTACACCCCGCGCACCGGTCACCCGGGGACGGTCCGAACCCCTCCGGGGCACCCGTCGGGCCATGGCCCAGGTGATGGCCCAGGCGCGCGACGCCATCGCCGCAACCACGCTCTTCGACGATGCCGACCTCGATCACTGGACGGGACGGTGGGATATCACCGCACGCGTCATCCGTGCCATCATCGCCGCCACTCGGGCGGAACCCACTCTCAATGCCTGGTTCAACGGCGAAACGCTCGAGCGAACCGTCCATGACCGGCTTGATCTCGGGCTGGCCGTGGATACCCCGGATGGCCTCATCGTCCCTGTTCTCCGGGATATCGGACACGCCGAACCCGGTGCCATCCGCACTGAACTCGACCGGGTGAAGGTGAAAACCCAAGCCCGGACGCTAGAGCCGGCTGATCTCGCGCACCCGACCTTCACGCTGTCCAACTTCGGGATGATCGCGGGTCGTTATGCAACACCCATCGTGGTTCCCCCGACCGTGGCCATCCTGGGCGTGGGTCGGCTCTGCCATGACGTGGTCGCCGTCCTCGGAGGCATCGCGACCCACCGGAGATTGCCCCTGTCCCTGTCTTTCGATCACCGCTCGGTGACCGGTGGAGACGCCTGCCGTTTCTTGCGCGCCCTGATCGATGACCTCGAACACGCAACCTGAGAGACCCGCAGGGACGCCGGGATCCCCTGCTTTCCCGTGCTATAGTTGCTCCTAGGCGATCAGGAAGCGGCCCCCAGAACGGCGAACCCCAACCAAGCAATCGATATTCCGGGGATCGATCCGCTTGGGCCGGATGGCGAGGCGGTCGATATGAGTGAACCGGAGCCGGCAGATTGGCAGGCATTGAGCGAACTCTGCGAGCAAGATCCTCATCTTGATGCCCGAATCGCCGATGGTGCCCGCGCGCTCACTCCGCCTCAAGAAACCCAATCGGATTCCGATCCGGTTCTCGTACGCTGGCAGATCCTGCGTGATTCCCGTTCGACGGAGGAATGCCGGGAGCGGCTGACTGCAGCCTGGTCCCAGGCGCACGCGCCCTCGTTACGTAAGACCGCCCAGAGCTACCTCACACTGCGCCACCTGCTCACCCCCCGGGGTCAGGATTCGGTTGCGGAATCCGTCGAACGGATTCTCGACTGGGCAATGCTCGAGGAGTGCGCCTGGCTGGAACGCGAAACCATGCCGGCCGAGTTCGTCGAGTCCGTATTCGAAGCCATCCATCAACTGCACCGCGATCCGGTGGCACAATCGCTCTTCCAGGAGTTCTGCGAGATCACGGTAGCGCGTACGAAGCTGCCACTCGCCTGGATTGCGCTCCGATCGGCCGACGACCCACTGGCGCTCACCATTGAGGGACGCGCTGGCACAGCTCTGGTCTATCTCGATTCCCTGCGCGTGAATCTCAAGGCGGACGAGCCCTGGGGGCAGGGCCCGGCCGCGATGGCCATCCGTACCGGTGTGACCCAAGTCATCCAGCGGACGTCCGAGGATGAACGCTTCCAGCCCTGGCGCGAGCTGGCACAAAGCGTGGGACTCGGGAGCGTGGTAGCACTCCCGATCCGAGTACATGGTGCGGTCGTGGGCGCGTTGGCGGTCTACGCACACGAGGAGGGCTTCTTCACAGAGGCCCGGATCCAGGTTGCAACCGGACTTTCAACCGCGCTCGGCCTCAAACTTGAGGAGCACGCGCGTGAAGAGCCATCACGACGGCTGCTGCGATTCTACCGGGCAACACACGCCATCAATGCGCTCGTGACCCGCCGCCGGCCCTTCGAGGAGGTGATCGCTGCAGCCTGCCGCCTTTCGGTCGAGGATACCGGACTCAAGCTCGCCTATATCGTGAGGATCAATACCTTCAAGAACACGCCGGACATTCTCTACGCATCAGGCCCGGGCAAAGGCTTTCTCGAGGGACTCACCTTCGATCTGACCCCGGAGCAGCCGGATTCCGGCATCAGTGCACTCGCCATCGCAGCCCGTGCTCCCATTCTCGTCAACCGGTTCCGCGAGGATCCACGCTTCAGTCGCTGGTATGCCCGTCTCCAGACGTATGGACTCGCATCGGGTGCGGCCTTCCCGATCTTGGAGCAAAACAAGGCGATCTGGGGCGTCATAGTGTTCCTCGCGAGCGAACCGGATTTTTTCGATACAGCACTCGTCGAGCATTTGGCCAGCATCACCCGCAACCTGAGCCTCGTGATCGAAGACGAATTACGTCAAGCCAGGCTGCTACGCGTGGAGAGCTTTTATTCGGTCCTCGCCGAGATCAGCGAGTTCCTCGCGACAGACCCGCCTGCCGGGACACTCGTTCAGAAGGCCTGCGATCTCGCTTGCGCCGCAGCCGATCTGCCCGTCGCCTACGTCACACTGATCGATCCGAAGACCGAAACGGTTCATCTCGAGGCTTTTTCCGGACGGGACAGTGGACTCATTCAGCGTGTCCCGATTTCGGTCGACCCTGAGCATCCCGAAGGACGCGGCATCACCGGGATCGTCTACCGGACGCGCCGGCCCCGGATCGTCAATCTCAGCGATCCCGAATCCACCGACTCGATCTGGCTGTCCGATGCTGAACGCCAGACCCTGGCTGCCATCGCCGGCTTTCCGCTTTTGGTCGACAACCGCTGTCAGGGAGTTTTGAGTCTCGGTGCGTCGACTTCCGGTTTCTTCGATGCGGGACTCTGCGGGCTTCTCGAGCGGGTGGCTGAGAACCTCAGCATCGGTCTCAGTCGCAGCCAGGAAAAAATGGAACGGATCCGTTTTGAAAACCTGTACCACGCACTCGCAGACGTCTATCGCCTGGTTGCCCGGAATCCGAAACCGGAGTTCCTCTACCGGGAGATTTGCGCAAACCTGCTGCAGTTGCACGAAATCGATGGAATCGGGATTTTCCAGATCGCCGAGCCGCCGGTCGACCCGCACGATGCGGAATCTGCCGAACGTACCGAACTCACACTGACGGCCATCACGAGCCCTACCGAGCAGGCGAACCTGCCGGATTTCTGTCAGGATCTGGCCCATCTTGCGGCCGAACAGCATCAGCCCGTCTTCGCTGGGCCGGCTGAGGCCCCCTCCCTTTCCAAGACGCTGTCCGACGCGCTCGCCCGATCAGCACTCAAGGAGATCGGAGCGTTTCCCGTGCGACATCGCAGTCGTATCCCCGCGGTTCTCGTGATCACCAGCCGGGAAGCGGGATACTTCAAACCTGCAACGACCACACGTCTCTGCCTCCAGGTTTGCGAGGCGATGACGCTCGCGCTCGCCGAATACGAGCGCGAGCAGGAACTCAGACTGATGGCGTTCACCGATTCCCTGACCCATCTGCCCAACCGCAATCTCTTTTCCGATCGGCTGGACAGCGCTCTGATACAGGCGGAACGCACTCAGGCGATTGTCGGTGTCGGGATTCTCGATATCGATCATTTCAAGGAAATCAACGACCGGTTCGGTCACGATGCCGGGGATGCGGTGCTCGCGACCACCGCCCGGCGGCTTGAGGCCGTGCTTAACCGCGAAAGCACGGCGGCAAGGCTCGCGGGGGATGAGTTTGGCCTCATCCTGATCGGGCTCAGCGCGGAAACCGAAATCACGGGCATCCTCGAACGCCTGCGTGCAGAGCTCTCCCAGCCGATCCGTTACCGCGATTACCTCCTGCCGGTCACGGTCAGCCTCGGGGTCACCTTCTATCCTCAGGATCCGGTCGGGGCACGAACCCTCCTTCGTCACGCCGATCTCGCTCTTTATCGCGCCAAGGCACGTGGACGGAACGCTTGGGCACTCTTTGAAGAACATTTCGAGCGCCTGCTCGAATCGCGTATCTCGCTCCACAGCCACCTCAGAACCGCCCTTCAAAGCGAAGAAGTGGAGTCCCACCTGCAGCCGGTCATCGACCTTTCGAATGGGAAGATCGTGGGCGCCGAAGCCTTTGCCCGCTGGCGCGACCACGCACTCGAGAAACCCGCAAATGCCGACTGGCTCGCAACGATTGAGGACGACCCCCCCCTCCTCCTCGAAACCGGACGCTATCTGCTCAACGCGCTCGGGAGAGAGCTTCGGCATCTCGACCAGCATGACATCACGATTCCGCTCAGTCTCAACATCAACCTGCGCTATCTCCTGTCGCCGCACTTTGCCGAGGATATCCAGCACTGGATCCAGGACTTTGGCCCATACGCGAGCCGCATGGTTCTCGAACTCAAGCCGAGCGCACTGCTCTCGGACTGGAACCGGCTGCCGAATCTCCTCGAAGAGGTCCGGCAGCATGGCATCTCGATCGTGCTCGACAACTTCGGTACCTGGCCCATCTCGCTCCGGAATCTCCAGCATCTCCATAGCCGGGGGATCAAGCTCGACCGGAACTTTCTCCTCGGTCTCACGGCGGACCCGCGTGCGGCCAGTCTGGTGGCTGGTGCGGTACGGAGCGGCGAGGTGGGCGGATACGAGGTCACTGCGGTTGGAGTCGAGACACTCGAGATTGCGGAGCTCTATCTCGCCCTCGGGGGGCAACTGGCACAGGGGTTCGCCCTGGCCCCCGCCATGCCCCGCATCGCGTTCCTCAAATGGATGCAGACGTGGCAACGGCCCGCGGCATTCGATGCACTCGGTGCCCGGACGAGCCATTCTGCGGCCTTGCCATTCCTTTTATCCCAGGTGCACCATCGCTGGTGTCAACGCATCATCGATCAACTCGCGCATGTGTCACCCGCCAGACAGAAGATTCTTCTTCTAAGTCTCGAACACCAGTCCTGCCCCCGCACTCATCCGGGCAAAAACCCGATCTGGGACAGTCTGTCCACACAGCACGAGGCACTCCATGACCGGCTTGCGCAAATCATTGAATCCTGCAAGGCGGGACAACCGGATTTCCAACTGTACAAGGAGTGGGCTGCCCAGGTTGCAGCCTACGAAGCCCGGGTGCGGAACCATCTCGAACACGATTGCTCACCGGGAGGCGATCGAACCGAGGAGCACTAGACCTCCGGGCAGAAGCCGGGGTTACGTTCGGCCGGGTGGTTTCGTGCACTTTCGGAGTCGGGACGGATCGGGCGAACGTGTGCCATCACAGCCACCGCCGATCGGCAAAACTCACCCAATGGGTCCCCCCGATCACAAAATGGTCGAGCACACGGATATCAACCAGAGCAAGCGCCTCCCGAAGCCGCTCTGTGAGCGCCCGATCCGCCTGCGAAGGCTCGGGCAACCCCGAGGGATGGTTGTGCGCGAAAAGCACCGCCGCTGCATTGTGCCTGAGCCCCTGCCGAACCACCTCGCGCGGATGCACAACACATTGATCGATCGTGCCGGTAAAAAGGATCTCCGCAGCCAGAACCCGGTGGTGATGATCGAGGTAGGCGACCGCAAAAACCTCTTGGGCGAGATGCGCGAGCTTCATCCGGAAGTACTCGGCGCTCCGGGACGGTGAGTCGAGTGCGTGACCGGTACGCGTGAAGCGGCGTTCGAGAATCCGCAGGGCCTGATCGAGCAGCCACTCCTCCGAACCGGCATCGGGCCCGAAAGGCTCCGTGCGCAACTCCTCGGGTGCCGGAGCAGGGAACGCCAGAACGAGCTGGCAGGCTGATCCCGGGTCGCTCGACCCATCCATCTCACAATCAGGGTGCTCTTCCATCGGTTAGGCTGATCTCGGTCGGGATCGCGGTGACGCAGGCGAGACTAACGCGAAATGCACCCATGCGGGGGCTGAAAGCGATGCCTCGAGACCGATTTTCCAAACCCCCGGATGGCACCCCCTGTGACCGGATCCCGGAAACTTCTGCAAAAAGGTCAATATCCCGCTAAAATTGAAGACTCCCCCGCCCGCGAGCCCACCCGCCTTCATGCGCAACGGAACCCCGTCTTCCGCCCCTCCGACCGCTTTCTTCACAAGACTTGCCGCCTCGTTTGCCAAAAATTTGCCCACACCAGGATTTCCAACAGACATCCGCAACTTTATCGCGCTCTATTTCCAGCATCTCCCACCCGCCGACCTCGATATCTTTACGCCGGAAGACTGGCAGGCCCTGATCAGCCAACACATCGAGATCGGGCAAACCCGCAAACCACACGAGACCGCCATCCAGATCGTCAACCTGCCCGTCCGGAAAACGGCGAGCCAGGCTTATACGGTAGCGCTCGCCGTGAACGACGACATGCCGTTTTTGGTCGACTCCATGACCCTGGCCGGTCGTGAGCAAAGTCTCGCGCTTCATCTCACTGTCCACCCGGTCATGCACGCCGATCGGGATCATTCGGGTGCACTCCGGGGACTCCAACCGCTTTCTGCACCGGACCCCCATCCACGCGAATCCTGGATCCTCATGGTGTTCGACCGGATCCACGGTCCTGAGCGGCTCAGCCAGCTGGAGCACGGCATCCGGCACAACCTCGGGGATGTGGCCCGCGTACACGAAGACGCGGCCCTTCTTCGCGAGAAAATCGAAGCGCTCCGGGGCGAATTGCCGCCCCCATCCGGAACCCGCATCCCCGAGCGGGAGATCCGCGAGGTGCGCGACTTTCTCGCCTGGCTCGCACGCGACTGGTTCACGCCGCTCGGTTACCGGCGCTACCATCTCGCTCAAAGCGGGACGAGTCTCGAACTCGTGGAGGAGACAGGAAGCGGCCTCGGCATCCTCCGTCGCCCGCCCGGTGCGCCACCGCCCTCTGCCAAATGCCTACCCGAACGGGTGCACGAGAAAGCCCTGGCATCCGAACTCCTCATCATCACCAAAACCAATACCCATTCGACCGTGCACCGCCCCGGACCGCTCGACTATATCGGTCTCAGACGTTTCGACGAACGGGGACGGGTAGTCGGCGAAGACCGGATCTTGGGTCTTTTCAACCCGCTCGTGTTCAAGTGCCCACCTCAGGATATCCCGGTCGTGCGGCTTAAACGCGAGGCCATCCTTGAGCGCTCGGGGCTCGCTCCGGAATCCCATGCCGGACGGCGATTGCGCGTCATCTTCGATACGCTGCCGCTCGGCGAGCTGCTTGAGGCCTCAATCGACCAGCTCGAGTCCCTGTCTCTCGGCGTACTGGGACTCCAGGAACGCCACCTCACCCGGCTCTTCATACGACCCGATGTGTTCGGCCGCTATCTCAGCTGTCTTGTGTATCTGCCGCGCGAAAACTACACCTTCCGCGCCCGCGAGAGGATCGAGAGCCTGCTCCGGGAAGGGTTGAAGGGACAGGAAGTGGAATCCGACATCTGGATTTCCGACTCGGCGCTCGCGCGTCTGCATGTCACGGTCCAAACTCAGGCCCCGGTCCTCGCACCGAAGCGTCTGGACGCGCTTGAGGAGAGCATCCAGAATGCTGCACGCAGCTGGAACGAGAATCTCAAGCTTGCACTCACCGACCGGCTCGGGGAAGAATACGGGCTCACCCTATATGAGCGCTACCGCGAGAGTTTCCCCGCGATCTACCAGGATGATGTCAAAGCCCAGGCGGCCGTTTACGATCTCCTTGAGATCGAAGCCATCCGGCCCGAGCGTCCGCTCCGGCTTTCCCTCTACCGGCCAAAGCATACGTCGACTGAGACCCTGCGACTCAAAATCTTCCGCCTCGACCAGCCGCTCGCCATCTCCGATACGCTTCCCATCCTCGAAAACACGGGCTTCCGTGTGCTCACCGAACATCCCTACGAAGTCGGCGTGAGTGGGATCGGGCGGATCTGGATCCATGATTTTGAACTCGAGCCATCCTCATCCGGTGCGCCCGACCCCACGCACTGCAAGGAAGCCCTTGAGGAACTGTTTCTCGCCGTCTGGGACGGCGCTGCCGAAAATGACGCGTTCAACCGTCTCGTGCTCGAGGCGGGGCTGGTCTGGCAGGAAGTCACCCTGCTCCGGAGCATCTGCAAATATCTCGTTCAGGCCGGCATCCCGTTCACGCCGGTCAACATGGCCCGCGCCCTGTCGGGACATCCAGCCATCGCACTCCTCCTGGTCCGCTGGTTCAAGATCCGTTTCGATCCCGTCCACTCCGCCGAAGCGCGGAGCCCTGAGGAAGGCACGATCCGAGAGGCGCTCAACCAGGCGCTCGATGGGGTCGAATCGAGTGACGCTGACCGGATTCTCCGATCCTACGTCGGGGTCATCGGTGCCATGCTCCGGACGAGCTACTTCCAACGACCGCTCAAAGACAGTGTGGGCTACCGGTTCCTGAGCTACAAACTCGATTCGGGCCAGATTCCGGATCTGCCCCTGCCGCGCCCCCTCTACGAGATTTTTGTTTACGCGCCCCAGGTCGAGGGGATTCATCTCCGGGGGGGCCGCATCGCACGCGGAGGCATTCGCTGGTCGGACCGGAGCGAGGATTTCCGTACCGAGGTTTTGGGCCTCATGAAGGCTCAGATGGTCAAAAACACGGTCATCGTCCCGGTTGGCGCCAAAGGCGGATTCTATGTGAAACAACCGCCCAAAGACGGCGGTCGGGACAACGTCTTCGAAGAGGGCAAACGCTGTTACCGTACCCTCATCCAGGGTCTTTTGACCCTGACCGACAACATCGTCTCAGGACGGAGGGTCCCACCGAAACGGACCGTCTGCTACGATGCGGACGACCCTTACCTCGTGGTCGCGGCCGACAAGGGCACCGCCACCTTTTCAGACCTCGCGAACGAGATTGCAGCGGATTTCCATTTCTGGCTGGGAGACGCCTTTGCCTCCGGCGGATCGGTCGGGTACGACCACAAAAAGATGGGAATCACCGCCCGGGGCGCCTGGGAATCCGTCCGACGTCACTTTCATGAACTCGGCATCGATCCCGACCGTGAAACCGTGACCGTGGTCGGCATTGGCGACATGTCCGGGGATGTGTTCGGAAACGGCATGCTTCTCTCACCACACCTCAAGCTCATCGGGGCTTTCAATCACCAGCACATCTTCATTGATCCCAACCCGGATCCGCAATCAAGCTTCGAGGAGCGTCGACGCCTGTTCGATCTCCCGCGCTCGAGCTGGGCCGACTACCGCATCGATCTTCTGTCCAAGGGTGGCGCCATCTACCCCCGGAGCGCCAAACACATTCGCCTCAGTGCGGAAGCACGGGCTGCACTCGGAATCGAAACGGAAACGCTCACCCCGACGGAACTGATCCGAGGAATGCTCACCGCTCCCGTCGACCTCCTCTGGAATGGCGGTATCGGCACCTACGTCAAGGCTACATCCGAATCCTCGACCGATGTCGGAGACCGCAGCAATGACGCGCTCCGCGTGAACGGCCGCGAGGTTCGCGCCAAAGTCGTCGCCGAAGGCGGGAATCTCGGGTTCACACAACTCGGCCGCGTGGAGTATGCCCTGAGCGGTGGACACATCAACACCGATTTCATCGACAACTCGGCCGGTGTCGATACCTCGGATCACGAAGTCAACATCAAGATCCTCTTGAGCGTCGCCTCCGAGGAACGCCGCGCAATCGTCCGGCACCGCGAGCGACTCTTGCGCGAGATGACTGAAGACATCGCCCTCCACGTTCTTGATCACAACTACGAGCAGGCCCGCGCACTGTCTGTCCTCGAGTTCAGCGCACCCCAGAGACTCGAGGAACACATCCACCTGATCCGCGAACTCGAGCGCCGCCGAATCCTCAACCGGCGCCTCGAGGGCCTTCCCAACGCCGAGACACTGGCCCAGCGACGCGCCGCCCAACGCGGGCTCACCCGGCCCGAACTTTCGATCCTTCTGGCGTATGGGAAAATCGCCCTGTCCCAGGATCTCCAGAAAAGCGATATCGCCGAAGATCCAACCCTTTACCAGGAGATCGAACGCTACTTCCCGCCGGCCCTCCTCAAACGCTATACCCCGTTCATGCGCCGCCATCCGCTCGCTCGGGAAATCATTACGACCGAGATCACGAACCGCCTCGTCAATCACATGGGGCCTACCTTCGTGATCCGTATCGGGGAGGAAACCGGCGCTTCGACCGCGAACATCGTCCGGGCCTTCACGATCGCCTATACCGTGACCCACGGCAGCATGCTGTGCCAGGAACTCCGCGCGCTCCCTGCAACGGCCCCTCCCGCGCTTACACTCATGCCGCTCATTCTGAGCGGAAGCCTGATCCGCCACCTGACCCGCTGGCTCCTCCATCACGACCGGCACCGACTTGAGGTCGGCGAGCGCATCGCTTATTTCGAGGCCGGTGTCCAGTCTTATGAGGGCGGACTCGGCGGAATGCTCCCCGAACCCATCCAGAAAACCTACATCGACCGTAGCAACGCACTCATTGCCGACGGCGCAACCCCGCTTCTGGCGGCCCGGATTGCGGCGATCCCCTTCCTCTACCCGGTCTTCGATCTCGTCGACATGGCCCAGACCCTCCACCAGCCCCTCGCATGCGTGTCCGGGTTCCACTTTGAACTCGGCGTCGCCCTCGAACTCGACTGGCTCCATGGCGCGATCGAAACACTGGCCGTAAACGGTTCCTGGCAGGCAATCGCCCGCATCAGCCTCCGCGAGGAACTCTACCGCCAGCAGCGCCGGCTCATCGCGAAGCTCATACGGATGGCCGGCGGGGGTGATTTCAAGCAGGCCTTCGCAAGCTGGTCCGCAGTGGAAGGCGAAGCACTCGCCCATTTCGAGAAGCTGAGGCAGGAGATGCGCAGCAATCCGAATCCGGACTATGCCATGCTCTCGATCGCCATCCAGGAACTCCGGAAGCTCGAAGTGCCCGACGCGTAGCGCACTTCAGTTCCGAGCGGGGCGACGATGGCGCAGGGCCGGCAGGTGATCCCGCACCGACTGCAGACGCGATGCGTCATAGTCGGCAACGAGGACGCCCGGGCCACTGGGGAGCCTTTCGGCGACGATCACGCCCCAAGGGTCGATGATGCGGCTCCGGCCATAGGTCCGCCGTCCGTTTTCGTGGTGCCCGCTCTGCGCAGCAGCAAGCACATAGCACTGGTTTTCGATCGCCCGGGCCCGAAGGAGAGGATCCCAGTGATCGGCTCCGGTCGGTACCGTGAAAGCGGATGGAACAGTGAGGACGGTCGCCCCGCGATCAACGAGCAGACGGTAGAGCTCGGGGAACCTGAGGTCATAACAAACGGACAAGCCAATCCCCAGCCCGGCCACGTCGACCACCTGGGGATCCTCCCCAGGCTCGATGCCAAGCGACTCCCGGTAGCGCTCGTCCGGCCCGAGATCGACGTCAAAAAGATGCATCTTGTCGTAGCGGCCGATCCTGCTGCCGTCTGCGTCATAAACCAGCGAGGCAGCCCGAACCCGTCCACCACCCGCACGAATCGGAATCGTTCCCGCGATGAGCGCCACACGGTAGCGGCTCGCAGCACGGGCCAGAAAATCCTGGATCGGGCCCTCCCCGAGGGATTCTGCCTGCTTGAGCCGGTCCGCATCCGTCCGCGCCATGAGTGCAAAGTTTTCGGGGAAAAGGGCCAGTGTGGCGCCCTCACGGCTGGCTTCTGCAAAAAGCACTTCCGCCTGGGCCAGGTTCACGGAGACATCCACTCCGCTCGTCATCTGGATCACGGCCATCCGGATGGTCATGGGGGCGCGAGCTCGATCCAGAGTGTGTTCCGGTGGAGAGAAAGATGGGGGCGGAGCGCGAGGTGGCGGCGCGGGATCCCCAGCGCAACGAGCCAGTTGGCGAGCTCCGATGCCCAGACCCGGCCGACTGACCCGACCGGATAAAGGAGCTCAAGCCGATCTCGAGGGTGATTCATCCAGGCCCGAACAGCCCGGTTGAGCCCGGGAACGCGGATCACCCGCCGGGCCGTTTCAACCCCAACCCACTCGCTCCGCTTGAGCGGGAAGCGCGTCGCACTCGCATGTGCGCCCGCGGCCTCAGCCGCGAGTGCAAGCGCACCCGCGATGACGCATCCCAAGACACGCCATCTCAAGCTCATGGGTGCGGCTTCACGAAACCGAGCGCACGAGCCCGACCGTCACCGATACGTTTCACGACAGGATGACTCCAGGGTCCGCTGATGTGATAGTAGGCTTCGGTCATGTTTTCGATGAGACCCTGAAAAATGCGTGAGACGGCGAGCATGATCCCCCCACCCACCGGGCCACCAAAGATCATGCCGGCGATCGGCAGGGTGGAACCCACGTGTGGGACGACCAAGGCCACCTGATCATAGCTCCGCGTCGCGAGATTCGCCTGCCCAGTCATCCAGAGCGCGATTGAGGGGCCAAAAAGTTCGACGTTATGGGTTGTGGCGACCCCCTTGATGACCTTGAAATCGCCTGTCAGATGATCATAGGACAGCCCCCGGGAAAAGACGTCGCTGAAATCGAGTCCGAGCCGTCGCGGAAGCGCATTCAGACTGAAGAGCGCGATGAAGCGTCCCGCGCCACCGGGCTTCAGGGAAAAGACACGACCATTCTTGAAACTGAAACCGATCTGCCCCCCGATGGTTGCGGGATCGGGATGCCAGGGCAGGCCGTGCCAGTGGAAAGCGAGGGTCACAACCGAGTGGCGGGCGGTCATGAGGCGGGTGAGCGCGAGATGCTGGAACGCGTGACCGAGATGGTGGCTCGTGATTTTGAGCGAGAGCGTGACTCGTGAATGGCCGGAGATCCGTGACCACCGCCCTCCCCCTGCGATGTCGAGATCAGGGGAGGCGATCGAGAGGGTGGGCACGATGAGTGTCCGGGGCCCCTCGTCACGCAACGCAACCGTCACCCGACCGAGGTGCATCCGGCCATAATCGGTTTGGGCGCTCGTGAGATTGAGAGCCGGAATCCGGCCCGGATCGGGTGGGGAAGAGCCCGGACGGATGAGATGGACGATGGGATCGAGCTTGATGCGTGAGAAGTTGAGCGTCGCGGGCCCCGACTGCGCGTGATCCGGGATCGTTCCACTCCCCGCGAGATTGGGACCGGTGAGGGTGAATATCGTGGCAGCGGGGGTCGAATGTGCATTCACCGTGACGTTCGGAAGGTTTTGACCCCAGCCTGTGAGATGATCTACTGTGAGCGCGGCTATCCGCCACGGTACCCCCCCGCCCACTGCTCCCTTCCCGAGCGCCCACCAACCCGCAAGGTCGAGTGTTCCGATCCTCCCGCTGACGAGAAGACCCCGGCTGGGCGCAGGGCTCATCGCATCCGTGCCGAATACGATCCGGAGGCCCCCGAGCCCGAGTCGCCCATGCCGATATCGCCCGGTCAGGTGAATATGGACAATTTTTCCATAGCGGCCGTGCGCAATCCAGGTCTCCGCTGCGGGATCGAATCGCGCCTGCCCATCAACCCTGACCGGGACTCGGGCGGTCTTGTCCAGGGGAGCGGGCAAAACGAGTGCTGTGCCCACGAGATCGGAACGCAGGGCGAAATGGATTGGAGCTTTGAGGTGCGCCGGAGTGTATTGGAGCACGCCACGCCACATCGAGATGCCGTGGATATGGCTTGCGACGGAAGCGGGGAGGATGCGGGACAGGAAGCTCGGCGCGAGCGCACCCACCCACTGGACATGTGTTTTTGCATCCTCGGTCCAGGCATTGAGGGTAATCCGGTGGCCCGCAAGCGTCCCGGTCAAAAGTGGTGCCCTGAGCGCCAGGTTGTCAAAATCGATTTTGCCGTGGATCTCTGAGATCGAAGGCAGACGATCCAGCCCGGCGCGGATACCCAGGAGGTCGGCCACGCCCTTGATCCGAAGCCGGCTGAGTGCCTTGACCGGGAGGGTGATGGCGAGCCTTGCCGCGAGCGGTCCTGTGATGGCGAGATCCGTAAAAAGTCCGGCCCAGCGCCGCGAGAGCGGAGTCGAGTCGAGATATCCGAGCGCTTGAGTGCCCGATCCATGGAACGCCCCGTGGATCGCGAGCACTCCTTTCCCGAGATCGGGAATCGCGAGCGTGTCGCCGGCGAGTGAGAGCCCCGCTTGTTCTCCGGCCACCACCCGAACCGTGAGTCCCGCGTCCCAAAACTCTCCCGTTGCCTTCTGGATCATGAGATCCGGCCAGCCGGGTGCAATGTGCATCTCGCCCGCACTGAGTGTGAAGCGGACACGGAAGTGCCCCCCTCCCTGGGCAAACGGGAACCGGGCGGGCGGGCCCCGGAAGATGAAATCGGCCTCTGGGATCACTCCCGATACGAAGGCGTGTTTGAGCCAGTGGACCAGTTTGGGATGAAAAACCCCGAAGGGGAGGTCACGGGCGGCTTCGTGCACATCGATGTTGTGTGCCGAGGCGCTCAGCGTGATCACCGGTGCGCTCGCGCTATTCTTCCGGGCGAGCGTGAATGCGCCCAGTGCAAGGGTCAGCCCTTTCGAAGTGATCCGGCTCGCGGTGCCCGCAAGCGTGAACCCTCCTCCCGTCGTGTGCACGCGGAGGTTCGATCCGCCAAAATGGAAGTGGATCGGATGGTCGAAGATCCAGTGTGCGCTGAAAACGGACTGCGACTTCTGGAACGTGAAGATGCCCGCACCGGCTGCATAGGCAAAGCGACCGTCCAGGCCTTCGAGGCCCGGAATGGGACGGGCTGGCTGCCAGCCGAGAGCCTGAAAGCGGCCCATGGCCGAGACCGGACGGATCCCCCGCGATCCGAGGGCGAAGGTGAGATCGAGACCCGTCACCGTGCCTTGGGGAGCCAGTTGCGTTGCGGTCCGGGCCCACTGGGCGTCTGAGGGGATCGTCTGCCCCCATGTCCAGAGGGGATCAAAAGCCCCGAGCACGAGACGCTTCGAAGCGATCCGGATCTCGCTTGGGGCGCGGAGCGGGCCGGACCAGCCGATGCTGAGTGTCTCACGGATGGCCGGTTTCCCGGGTTGTTTAAGGCTGACCGGCGCAAGATCCAGGGTGTGATCCTTGAAATTGACGATCACATGCGCCTTGATGCGGGCATAACCGGCTTCTGACACGCCTTGGGGTGTCTGCGCGAAAAGATCCCGGACCGAAACCCTCCCGTTCGCCCGCTCAAGCCCGAACCCCACGCCCGAGAAGCGTGCATCGAGACGCGCCCGGGTTCTGGGGTTGATTGGGAACGTTTGGGGCAGAAGTCCGAGCGCGGCCACGCGTACCGGGGCAACCACGAGCCGGGCCTGCCATCGCCACTTTTCGGGCATCCGGCGCGCACCCCGGGCACGGGCCGTGAGCGTCAATCCCCCTGATGCTCCCGGATGGATGCGGGCCACGACCCGCAATCGATAGCGGTCGTCGTCGGCACGGAGCACCAGCCTCCTGAGCGCGATTTCGACCGGGCCGTGGGCTCGTTGAGCCCGATTCAGGGTGAGAACCGCATTCCTCACTTCGAAGTGGACGTCCCGGGTAAATGTCGCAAGCAGCGTGGCCGGCGTGGGCGTGGCATGCGCACGACGCATCCAGCCTGGAAGCACCAGTCGGCCTCTGGCATTTTCCGAAAACGCGAGATGAATCCCGCTGATCACAACCCCACTCGGCATAATCCTGAGATTCTCAAGCCAGACGGGCAGGGAAAGCCGGACCACAACCGTTTGCGCGTGCGCCAGCACACGCTTTCGATCGAGAGACTCGAGCGCAACCGAGTGGAGTACGAGTTCGGGACCGAATCCGTGCCAGCGGCCCGAAAGGCTTCCGATCTTCATGGGAAAGCCGACGCGACGCGAGACCCAACGCTCGACGCGTCTCCGGTATCCCGGAACGGTCTGTGTCGCGAGCCGGAAGAGTCCCATACCTGTCGCGAGAAACAGGATCAGGGCTGCTCCGAGCCCGAGGAAAGCCCGCAGCACTCTTCTTCTGGGGCGGTCAGTCCCACGCACCACGGCGGAATCCCGAGCGGGTATCCCGCCCTGGCATCGGTTCGAGTCTCGCGCAAATCGCGCACAATGCGGTCACAGTACCCATCGTTCCCAACATCGAATGGCCATTCACCATCAAAACGGCCGGTCCAGCATGGTTTTCATAGAACGCAAAGTGATTGTCGCACAGGTGGCGGGGTGTGCGCCGACGTCTCCCGCCTCAGGCGCGATGATACGGATGATGGCTGAGCAGGGTCCAGGCCCGATAGAGCTGCTCGATCCAGATGAGCCGCACAAAGGCATGGGGGAAGGTCAGCGGAGAAAGTGACCAGACCCAGTCCGCCTTTCTGCGGGCCTCGCGGTCGAGACCATCCGCACCCCCGATCAGAAACGCACAGTCGCATGACGAGGCCTGAAAGGAGGCGAGCCGGTGTGCCCACTCCTCGGTCGTCACGAGTTCGCCCTCGGGATCGAGCAGGATGATGGCGGTGTCGCCCGGAACCTGATTGAGGAGTCTTTGTGTTTCAGCCTGCCGGCTCCGTCCGTTCCCCCGTTCGCGGGCCGAAGCCTGGGCGACTTCACAGACCGTGGGCCTGAGCGCGGGCGGGAGACGGCTTCGATAGGATTCGAAACCATCGCTCACCCACCGTGAAACCGTACCCACTGCGAGCAGTGAAAGACGCATGAGAGGATCTTCGCCGAGCAGCAGTATCGTCTAAGGAGTGCCCGCCGGTTTCCGCGTCCCCCGCTTCCCGGCTTTGGCGACAACCGGCTGTTCGGCCCAACCCCAGAGTTTTTCGAGCTGATAGAAGCTACGCGCTTCCGGCAGCATGAGATGCACGACGATATCCCCGAGATCGACCAGCATCCACCCGCCGGTCTTTTCCCCTTCGCTCCCGAGCACCTGGTGTCCGGCCGCCTGGGCCGTCTCCCGCACCCGCTCGGCGAGCGTCCGGAGCTGGCGGTCGGAGGTTCCGCTGGCCAGGATGAGGTAATCCGTGACCGTCGTGAGTTCACGAACGTCGAGCCTCAGGATCTCGGTTCCGCGATGGTCGCGGAGTGAGACTTCGAGGAGCGCGAGCAGCCGTTCAGTCCGGAGAGGTTTGCGCGTTCGCACCATAAAAAGACCCATCCAATAGTTCGTGTCGGATCACCTCGGGAACGAGATAATCGATCCGGCCCCCGGATGCGATCCGCGCCCGGATCGCGCTGGCCGAAATGCCGATCGGTGTCACCTGGAGCGCGAGAATACCGCCCGTCTCCCCCAAAGCGAGATCCCGGGGATCGTGGCGGATACCCTGCGCCGACCAGATGGGGCATGGCAGTTCCGCCAAAGGCGGGGATCCCGGTCGGTCGAGTACCACCCAATGGGCGAGACGGCCGAGACGCTCTGCCTCATGCCAGAGACCAAGCCCCGCAAAGGCGTCGGAACCGAGCACCCAGTAGAGCGTCGCACCGGGTTCCTCACTGCGGATCTCTGTGAGTGTCTCGCTCGTGAAACTGAAGCCGCCCCGGCATAGCTCCCGGTCGTCCACGGAAAACCCGGGCACCACACGGGTCGCAAGCTCGAGCCAGCGCATCCGGACTGCCCCGGGGACGTGTGGCGGTGGCTTGTTCCGGGAAGCAGCGGATGGGATGAAGCGCAGTTCGTCGAGGCCAAGTGCTTCATAGACCTCAAGGGCCGCCCGGAGGTGCCCCAAATGGACCGGGTCGAAGCTCCCCCCGAACAATCCGATCGCCTTCACGCGACCCCCCCATCAGCCCAGCCGAATGCCGCCATGCGGAGCGCGAGCAGGAGGATCGCTTCAAAGGGTTGCCCGGGCTTCTGACCCTTTATCACGAGATCGACCGCCTGGAGTTCGATCAGCCGGTCCAGCCAAAAGCGTCGGCCGCGCTTACGCGCCTTCTCGTAGAGGCGCAGCTTGCGGGGATGGATCCGCGCACCCGGTGGCCCCAAAACCTGATGGAGCTCGTGCGCCAGGGTGCCCAGCACGAGCGGCGGTTCGGCGCCATCCCGTTCGAGCTCAAGCGTCATGGCCAAAACCCGTTGGGGATCCCCCCCGATCGCGGCTTCTGCCAGTTCGAACGGCCCATGCCGGGAAGCGGCCCCGAGGAGCGCACCCACCGCATCCGCGGTGAGCGGACCCGGTCCCTCACCGAGACGGAGAACCTGGAGTGCACCCTCAAGGGCCAGGAGATTACCCTCCGTGAGATGCACGAGGAGATCACGGGCCTCGGGAGTGGGCATGAGCCCGACGAGACGGGCACGCCGGTCCACCTCGGCACCCCAGCGTTCGGCGTCCGGAGGCCAGCACTCGACCACACCCCCCTCTTTAAGGAAAAGGCGGTAAAGCGCACTCTCGCGCAGCGAGCGTTCAAGTCCTGCAATCGTCACGACGATCCAGGTTTCGGGCGCGGGATTCGTGAGCCGGTCGGTCAGCCAGGGCACGAGACCGGCTGGCCAGGTCGGAGTCATCACCTGCAGCACGAAGAGCCTGCGCGGATTGAACAGGGACGGGTTGTCGTGAGCTTCGAGGAGCCCGGGCTCAAGCGTGCGTTCGACCCAGAAGACATGGCGCTCGATTGCGCCTGGAGATCCCACCTTCTTTTCGATCTCCCCGAGCGCCTCACGCACGAGTACGGTCTCAGACCCCGCAATCAGCCAGATGGACTGGGGCAAAGGCCCCTTGGCCCGAGCGAGATCCAGTGGTGTGAGTTTCACGCGCCCGGGCCTGTCTTTCCGGGTCGGGCGGGGTGGGCTCCCGCACCGCCCGGCTCATGCGGTGCGGGAGCCGGATGGGTCGCAAGGCCCCGGGCTTCGGGCGAGGCGAGACGGTACAGAATGAGACGGGCGGCCTTGCGCTCGAGCGTGCGGGTGAGATTGTAGGATTCTGAGGTCATGGCGAGGGGCGCGAGCGGCAGATAAAAATAGGTCTGGCGTAACCGGATGGCGGATGGACCGAACACGGTTCGTGTGCCCCGTTCGAGCCTGAAGTGGACGTGATAACTCACGAGATACTCGGCGGGTTCGCCCTGTCCGTTCACCGCAAGCACCCGGGAGAGGATCTCGGGCGCAAAGATCACGAGGCTCGCGCCATGCGGGAGGGACGGACGCACCACCCGGATCCCCTCGCGCGCGAGACTTTCGCGCAGCAGCCGCGCGAGCCGACCGTTCGGATTGGGCGTCACGAGTGCTGTGGTTTTCATCCAGGGCGGGAAGTGAAACGGCGGCATGAGTGCGAAGCCACAGGCAACCAAGCTGATCGATGCGAGCGCGAGGAGCGCCCAGCGGCCGAACCTTACCCTGTGCCCGAAGCTGCGATGCCTCATCCGGACTTCCTCTCCCCCCGCATGACCACATTCATGAGGCGCCCGGGCACGAAAACCCACCGTTCCACCACCGCCGCGTCGATAAACCGGGCCAGAGCCGGATCGGCGAGGACCCGCGAGCGGATCCCGTATTCCTCTTCGTCCGGCCGCACCCGGATCGATCCGCGACGCCTTCCATTCACCTGGATCACGAGTTCGATCTCGCTGCGCGCGAGTGCCACCGGATCGGCCACGGGCCACGGCCGCATCGCGAGGAGTCCCTCCCCGCCGAGCGTCTGCCAGAGCGATTCGGTGACATGGGGAATGATCGGATGGAGGAGGTGGACGATCGTGACCGTCGCCTCCCGGACGAGCACGCGATCAGCCTGCCCCACCGGTTCGAACCGGGCCAGGGCATTCATGAACTCCATGACTTTGGCAATTGCGGTATTGAAGGTTTGCCGGATCCCGATGTCGACCTCGACTCCGGCCACGGTCTCGTGAAGAAAATGCCAGAGTGCGGTTCCCGGATCGGAAAGTGCACCCGGATCGAGCACGCCCTCCGCCCGATCGCCTGCCCGTTCGTGCACCTGTCGCCAGAGTCTTTTGATGAAACGCTGGGCACCCTCAACCCCCTGCTCCGACCATTCGAGTGACTGTTCCGGGGGAGCTGCAAACATCATGAAGAGACGTGCGGTATCTGCGCCGAAGCGCGCGACGATCGCTTCGGGATCCACCACGTTCCCTTTTGATTTTGACATCTTGGCCCCGTCTTTGAGCACCATGCCCTGGCTCAGGAGCCGGGCGAAAGGCTCGTTGCACCGCAGCCATCCCATATCACGGAGCACCTTGTGAAAAAAACGTGCGTAGAGGAGATGGAGAACCGCATGTTCGATCCCGCCGATGTACTGGTTGACCGGCAGCCAATGATGGGCGCGATCATCGAGAATCGCCTCGGCACAGTTATAAGATGCAAACCGGGCGTAATACCAGGAGGACTCGAAGAAAGTATCGAAGGTATCAGTTTCGCGGAATGCGGGCTTGCCACAGTGTGGGCAGGGCGTCTCACGGAACGAGGCCAGCGTGATGAGCGGGGACCGCACGCCGCTGAACTGGACCGTCTCCGGCAGGACGACCGGCAGTTCCCGTGCGGGAACCGGCACGATGCCGCACTCCGGGCAGTGCACCATCGGGATCGGACAACCCCAGTAGCGCTGGCGTGAAACCCCCCAGTCGCGAAGCCGGTAGTGCACCACCTCGCGCGCCCGTTCGCCGAGGAGATCGTGCGCACGTATGCGGGCGGCCTGGCTCGAAAGACCCGTGAGCGGACCCGAATCGACCACGATCCCCTCATCCGTAAGTGCCGTGTCAGTGACGTCTCCCGCCTCCCCGCCCGGAACCCGGACAACCGATCGGATCGGCAACCCGTAGCGTTTCGCAAATTCATGGTCGCGCGCATCGTGCGCCGGTACCGCCATGATGGCCCCGGTGCCGTAGGTCATCACCACAAAGCTTGCAACCCAGACTGGGAGTGCCTCGCCCGTGAGCGGATGCCGCACCCGGATGCCGGTAGGCAACCCCCGTTTTTCCTGTGTTTCGAGCGCGGCTTCGCGTGTCTCGCGCTGGCGCATGGACTGAACGAAAGCCCGCATTTCGGCATGGTGGCGGGCGAGATCCTGCACGATGGGGTGTTCGGGTGCGAGCGCGAGATAGGTCACCCCGTAGAGGGTATCCGCGCGGGTCGTAAATACCCGGATCATCCCCTCCCCGTCGAGCCTTTCGAAATCGATTTCGACCCCGCTTGAGCGACCGATCCAGTTGCGCTGCATGCGCTTGACTTCCTCCGGCCAGCCTGTGAGGGTATCGAGCCCGTTCAAAAGTTCTTCGGCATAGGCCGTGATCCGGACGAACCACTGCTCGATCTCACGCCGTTCGACCGGCGCACCCGATCGCCAGCCACACCCGTCGATCACCTGTTCGTTCGCGAGCACCGTCTGATCGACCGGATCCCAGTTGACAGAGGCCTTCTCCCGGTATGCGAGGCCCATCCGGTAAAGTTCGGTGAACAGCCACTGCTCGAAGCGATAGTACCCGGGCCGGCAGGTCACAATTTCGCGGCGCCAGTCGTAACCGAAACCGAGGCGGTCGAGTTGTCCCTTCATGGTCGCGATGTTGGTTTCCGTCCAGCGCGCGGGCGAGGTCTGGTTCTGAATGGCAGCATTCTCGGCCGGAAGTCCGAAGGCATCGAAACCCATGGGCTGGAGGACCGACTCGCCACGCATGCGATGATAGCGGGCGATGACATCGCCAATCGTGTAGTTGCGCACGTGCCCCATGTGGAGACGCCCACTTGGATAGGGGAACATGGAAAGTACGTAAAAGGGCGGACGGGGATCGGATTCGTGAGCTTCGAAGGCCCGTGCCTCGCGCCAGCGCGTCTGCGCCCAGGCTTCGATCTTCCCAGGGTCGTAGCTATCGGACATGCGGTCTTCGCTGATCATGCTTCGGTATGAGAGGATAACCGAAACACCTGGATGACGCTGCCTGACCAGCCCCGCGCCGCCCTGAATTTGCCCCGCAGAGCCGGGATATCAACAAAGCGCACACGGTAGCAGCGCAGGCGCTGATCATCTGAACCAGACGAAACGACCCTTGCAGCCCGGAAGCCCAATGCCGACTCAGCAGCGATGATCAAGCGTCGCGAGGCAGTTCACCGGATGGGACTGGCATACCGTTGAATCCCCGAGCAATCCGTTCCAATCACCCGTGAGTCTGCCGACCGTCGCGTACAGACCGCATATTCCAACCGGGTGCACGACAGAGAACCTCCAGCCGGTCGAGCCTGGATCCAGCCATACACGGATGCCGGTCTTGCGTGACCCAGACCCAGTAATCTTCGGGTGATCGGGTGTTCGTAAACGCGCGTTGCCAACGCAACCTTCACCCTCTAGAGTTCAGCATCCCGAAATCGTAAAAAGTTGTTGGCAATCACGCTCCACAGACACCTCAACCACCAGCGCTTCACTCTCGCCGCCATCGACGATGTGATCTCGCGTGGTCGCTGGGGTGACTGGGCCGAACTGCGACGGGCTATTTTGGCTGACCGTTCCTTGCTCGACCAGATGGAGCGAGTCTGCCGCGCCCACGCATCCGATCCTTACGCTCAACGTCATCATTTCTGGATGCACTATGCCGAAGAACACCGCAGCGTTGCCTGATTGGGAACTCGTACTGTCATCCGCTGCACGCCTTTAACGAATCTTGCCTGACGCCGTGCGGGTTGGCGGCACAGCCTCCGCCATGCATGCGGAGCACCGTTTCTCACGTGAGGCAGATCATGTACTGACTGATCTGCGCAGTCGCTTTGAGAATGTCCTCAAGGAACTGGAATCGGTGGCGGGTTGGAAAACTGCCCGAGTTCAACGCCCCGTGCAGATTCGCGGCAGTCTTGACGGCATTGAAACCGGGATTCGGCAACTGATTCGCGATGAACCGCTTGCAACAACGGTTGTGAACTATCACGGCATCAAGGTTACCGTTCCGACCGAGGGTGAAATGCTGCGCATCAAGGGAGTATTGATTCTCAAGCGCAACGCTACACGAGACTACCTGGACTTCGTTGCATTGGCCGATCACATGGGCGATGACCCAGCCCGCCGCGGAAGCCCCGGGATTTATCCCTGGGGTCAGCGGCGTTTGGCGTTTCCCTATGACTTGGAAGAAACCGAGCTCAGCGAGTACAAGAACCTCGATCTGCGCTGGCATGACTGGAACTCGGTCAAAGCAGCGTGCGCGCACATCGCGACCGTCATTTTTGATCGAGTGTGCGATCTTGCGGAACGGCATGTTGATGTGTGAAATGGAGCGATGAAGGCAAAAAGCTGATTTCGGAATCTCACCGTTGCTCAATCCATAGAAAAACATTCTATGGACCCCAAGGACCGAAGTCCCGCCGACCGAACGATGTTGTCGGCTACGTACCGGAATCCCACCGGCAAATACGCAGGGCGGCCTAAGCCGCCACCACAACCGGGGCGTTTGGCATCTTCCTTGCGCAAGATACCGCGTACCCGGGAGGGTCGAGTTTCCTCGCCGCGCGTTGCGCTCGAAGCGCCGCTTTG
>DAHXNI010000006.1 GCA_027365475.1 Pseudomonadota bacterium
CACCCCGAGCGTTGGTCGCAGACCCTCCGCAACTGGAACCTGCCGACCGAAGTGTGGCTCAATCCGGAACGCATCAAATCAGAGCCGTCATCGGAGGCTGCCTAAACCTTTCCATACGACATCTATGTTGACAAACACCGGATGCGGCGTGGGGGTCCGGAAAATGACCGGTTCCGCGCCGATGGGGCCGCCTCCTCTATAATTCGGGAACGTACACTCCAAGGCGGACGGGGAGCGATCGACCGATGCGATTCGAAAAACTCAGGGCAGTGGTGAGTGGCGGTGCCTCGGGACTCGGGCGCGCCGTGACCGACCGGGTGCTGGGCGCGGACGGGCGCGTCGTCGTCCTGGATGTGGCCCGGGAGGCGGGCCAGGCGCTCATGAGTGCGGCACCCGAGAGGGTGCTCTATGTGCCGACGGATGTGCGCGTCGAGTCCGAGGTGGATCAGGCGCTCATCCGGGCCCGGGAGTTTCTCGGGCGGATCGACCTCGCAGTGGCCTGCGCCGGAGTGATCGGTGCGGGACGCGTGCTCGGACGCGAGGGACCCATGCCTTCGGAGCACTTCCAGCGGACGATCGGCATCAATCTCATAGGTACCTTCCATCTGGTCAAGGCAGCGGCCAACCTCATGCAGGCGCAAGAGCCGAACGGGGAGGGCGAGCGCGGCGTCCTCGTGCTCACTGCCTCGGTTGCGGCTTTTGAAGGCCAGATCGGGCAGGCCGCCTATTCGGCGTCAAAGGGTGGGGTCGCCGGGATGACGCTTCCGCTCGCGCGCGAGTTTGCGAGGCTCGGTATCCGGGTCATGACCATCGCCCCGGGGATTTTTGAAACCGCCATGGTCGCCGGCATGACGGATGAGATCCGTCAATCGCTCGCAAGCCAGATCCCCTTTCCCCAGAGGCTCGGGCGTCCCGATGAATATGCGGCGCTCGTCCGTCACATCGTCGAAAACTCCATGTTGAATGGCACCACGATCCGCCTGGACGGAGCCATTCGCATGCAACCCAAGTGATCCGGGATCGTGTCGGACGGGGATAGCCTCCGCTACGACGTCGTCGTGATCGGCGCGGGGCCGGCCGGCCTGGCCTTTGCGATCACGGCGAAGCGCACGCGGCCCGAGTGGTCGGTCGCCGTGCTCGAGAAAGCCGCGACGCTCGGTGCGCACACGCTTTCGGGGGCCGTCATCGAACCGGCCTTTGTGGACCGTCTCCTGCCCGGCTGGCGCGATGTGCCGCTCGACATCCAGGTGCCGGTTCAGAGCGACCGGTTCGCGTACCTCAGTGCGCGGCGCCAGTGGACGCTCCCCACCCCGCCCACGATGAGAAACCACGGCAACCTCATCATCTCCCTCGGGGCCCTGGTTCGAAGGCTCGGGACTGTGGCCGAGGGGCTCGGCGTCGAGATCTTCCCGGGCTTTGCGGCGGTCGAGCCGCTTTGGGATGAGGCAGGGGCCCTGGCCGGAGTCCGGGTGGGCGATGCCGGACGGATGCGGGATGGATCGGCGGGGCCCAACTTCTCCCCCGGCATCGAAGTGCGTGCGCCGGTCACGGTCGTGGCCGAGGGTTGTCGCGGCAGTCTCGCCAAGACACTCATTCGCCACTTTGAACTCGATCGGGGCAAGGAGCCCCAGACCTACGGACTCGGCATGAAGGAACTCTGGCAGTTGCCCAAGGGCCGCACCCGGCCCGGGACGGTGCTCCACACCATCGGCTGGCCGCTGCCCCGGGAGACCTATGGCGGTGGATTCGTCTATCACCTGGACCAGGACCGCTTGGCCATCGGATTCGTCGTGGGGCTCGACTATCACGATCCCGATTTTTCCCCCTTCGAGGCGTTCCAGACGTTCAAGCACCACCCGAGTCTCAAGGGGCTCTTCGCAGGCGGCGAAATCCTTTCGGCCGGAGCCCGGAGCCTCATCGAGGGGGGGTACGGCGCGCTCCCGACGCTTGAGATGCCCGGGGGGCTCCTCGTGGGAGATGCAGGGGGGACGCTCAATGTACCCAAGATCAAGGGCGTGCACATGGCGCTCGGCTCAGGCATCCTTGCGGCCGAGCATCTCGCCGGGTCCGGCTCTTCCGCGGGATTCGACGCGCACTTCAGGCGCTCTCCCATCGGACGCGAGCTCTATCGGGTACGCAATATCCGGCCGGGATTCCGGGCGGGACTTTTTGCGGGATTGGCGAATGCCGCTCTCGAAACACTCACCCGGGGTTATCTGCCCTGGACACTACACAATAGTGCGGACTGGGCGACCCTGAGATCCCGATCGGACCCTGGACCCCGCGCGGTGGTGCCTGTTGCCCGCACCCTCCCGCCGGGCGACCGCCTGGCCTTCGTCGATCTGGCCGCGACCCGGCACGAGGAGAGCCAGCCGGTGCATCTCCATGTGGCGGATACCGCGATCTGCATCACCCAATGCATGCCCCGTTTCGACAACCCCTGTACCCGCTTCTGTCCGGCTGCAGTCTACGAGATCGTGACCGACTCACGCGGACCCCGTCTCCAGATCAACGCGGCGAACTGTGTCCACTGCAAGGCTTGCGACATCAAAGATCCCTACGAAATCATCACCTGGGTCCCGCCCGAAGGCGGATCGGGCCCGAGCTACGCCAATCTCTGAGGGCGCTCCATGAAAATCCTGGTTGCCGTGAAACGGGTCATCGATTACAGCGTGCGGGTGAGGCTCAAACCTGACCGCGCAGGCGTCGTGACCGATGGCGTCAAGATGTCGCTCAACCCCTTCGACGAGATCGCGCTCGAGGAGGCGCTCCGGATCCGCGAGCGGGGAGAGGCCACGGAGGTCGTGGTCGTGACCGTGGGACCCCCTGAGGTCCAGACCCAGCTCCGGAGTGCGCTCGCCATGGGGGCCGACCGGGCGATCCACGTCGCAGCCCAGGATCCCATCGAGCCCCTCTCCGTGGCCCACATCCTCCACGCGCTTGTCTTGGAGATCGCCCCCGGTCTCGTCATGCTCGGCAAGCAGGCCATCGATGACGACTTGGGCCAGACCGGTCCCATGCTGGCCGCACTCTGGGGGCGTCCCCAGGCCACCTTCGTCTCGAAGCTCACACTCATGGATTCGAAAGCCCGGGCCGTGCGCGAAGTCGACCACGGACTCGAGACCCTGGAACTCGACCTTCCCGCTGTCATTACCACCGACCTGAGACTCAATACGCCGCGTTTCATCAAGATGCCCGACATCATGAAGGCCCGCCAGAAACCGATCGATACCCGTCCGCTGGCCTCATTCGGTCTCGATCTTCCGAAACTCACGATCGAGCGCCTGGAACCCCCGCCGGAGCGCACGGCCGGGATCCGGGTCGAGACGGTAGCGGAACTGCTCACCCATCTCCACGAACGGGGGATCCTCTGATGGACCGGATGCTCGTCATCGCCGAGGCACAGGATGGGGGGGCTCCCATCTCCGAAGCCACACAGAAGACGCTTGCCGCGGCACGGAAGATCGGCTCCGGGGGCCTGGATCTCCTCTTCGTCGGAGCGGGGCTCGACTCGCTTTCCGAAAAGGCGGGGAGTCTTGCCGGAGTGGAGCGCGTCTTCGTCTTTGACGATCCGCGGCTCGCCCATCCCACCGCCACAATGGTGGCCGGGCTCGTCTCCGAGACGGCCCGAAGCTATGGGCATGTCCTCATGCCGGGGACGAGTTTTGGCAGGGATGTCCTGCCGCGACTGGCGGGACTCCTCAAGGTGCCCATGGTAAGCGATGTGCTCGAGGTGCTCGAGGCGCGCGTTTTCAAGCGCGGCATCTATGCCGGAAATGTCCATACCGTAGTCCGGGTGCCCGATGGGATACCCGTTCTCCTCACGGTGCGGCTCGCGTCCTGGCGGGTTCCCGAAGAACGATCCAACAATGCGATCCCGGTCGAGAGACGGCCGGTCCCGGCGCACCTGGACGAATCCGCACGATTTCTCGAACTCGCAGTCGATTCGACCGTCCGTCCGGATCTCCAGTCTGCAAGGCGTGTCGTCTCGGGCGGGCGCGCGCTCGGGAGCCGCGAGAATTTCGCACTCCTCGAGAAACTGGCCGATCGCCTCAACGCTGCGGTGGGCGCCTCCCGCGCGGCGGTCGATGCCGGGTATGCGTCGAACGATCTCCAGGTCGGGCAGACCGGCAAGATCATCGCGCCCGAACTCTACATGGCCTTTGGCATCTCCGGGGCGATCCAGCACGTGACCGGGATCCGGGACGCCCGGACCATCGTGGCCGTGAACAAGGATCCCGAAGCCCCGATCTTCAAGATCGCCGATTTCGGGCTGGTTGGGGATCTCTTCGAGGTCATCCCCGAACTGTTGAAGGCCATTGGCCAGGGGACTTTGCAATAACGGCTATTGGCAAAAGGTGGCTGTATCGTCCTGAGTGTCAACCACCTGTTGCACAGGGCGGACAGTCAGATTTGTGCAGCCGGCACAGCCTTAAGCCCGGTTCCCAGTGGCAAGTCAAGCGTCATTGCCCGGACGACGATGGCGATCAAGCCATAACGCTGATCATCGCTGGACCAGAGGATGCTTGAGGCGCGAGTGATGAGGGGCGTTTGCGCGAGATATGGCATTGGGGACGTCGTGTAATATGCTCAAAAGACGGCACGAAGCGGGGAAGTGGCTGCCTTTGTTCGGTCACGAAGATAACGAGAGGTCCCAGACGAAGCATACTGAGGCTTGGCTATGGTAGTTTTCCGTCCGCATGCGCCACCGATCGCGTTCGGGGATCTCTGCGTGCGGCACCTATCGGTGCCGGTGCGTCAGCAGACGATGCGTCCGGGCAGGGGGCAACGGCAGCCTTGGTCTCAATGGCCCGAGGTCACCTATCGGGAGATCGTGGTCAATCGCGCAACCGGAAACGGTTATGTGCACAGGTCTGAGAATCTGGAAATCCACACCCCAAGCCGCATGGCGGCCGGGGCGGCGGAAGCGTTCCGGTCGTGATAGTTTGGGAGCCCGGTCCCGGGGAGCGCGAAGGGAGTCTCATGGCCCGCTTCGGGAAGCGGATGCGCGATCTGGGCGAACCGGTGGGGTCGGGGTACGAAGACCTCTGGGAGTGGTCGACGAACCGCCCCGACCGATTCTGGCCCGCTGTGGCTGATTTCTTCGAAGTCCGTTTGGCCTCTCCCTGGACGCGTGTTTTGGAGGGATCGATGCCCGGGACGCGCTGGTTTCCGGGGGCTACGCTCAACTATGCCGCGCACCTCCTGGAAACGGACCGACCCGGAGGGCTCGCGATCATCTTCCGGAACGAAGAGGGGCAAAGGATCACGCTCACAGACGATGAGCTGCGTCTCGCAGTGGGCGCCCTCGCCCGCGATCTTGCTGAAGCCGGAGTCGGGGTGGGCGACCGGGTGGTGGCCTATCTTCCGAATCACCCGGGAGCCGTAGTCGCGCTCCTCGCCGCCTCGAGCCTGGGCGCGGTATTTTCGAGCGCCTCACCCGACTTCGGAGTCGAGGGCGTGCTCGACCGGTTCGGCCAGATCGAACCCAAGGCGCTCGTCGCGATCGACGGTTACCCTTACGCCGGCAAGCGCCACGATGTCCGCGACCGGGTGCGCGCGATCGCCGCGAGACTGCCGACGCTCCGGCGCACGATCGTCGTACCCTATCTCGGGAAGGAGGCTGACCTCCGCGGGTTGCCCAACCCGGTCAGCTACCGGGATCTCCTCCGGAGGGCGCCCGAGGAACCCTGCCCGCTCGCCCTCCCCTTCGACCATCCGCTCGTGATCCTCTATTCGTCGGGCACGACCGGAAAACCCAAGTGCATGATCCACCGCCAGGGCGGCGTGCTCCTCCAGCATCTCAAGGAGCAGGGGCTCCATACCGACATCCGGGCCGGAGACCGGGTGTTTTATTTCACGACCACGGGCTGGATGATGTGGAACTGGCTGGTCTCGGCTCTCGCGCTCGGTGCGACGCTCGTCCTTTATGACGGGTCACCCATGCATCCCACGCCCCACGCGCTCCTCGAGATGGCCGACCAGGAGGGGATCCGGATCTTCGGCACCAGCGCGCGCTATCTCCTGGCGCTCGAGAAGAGCGGTGTCCAGGGGGGAAGCGGGATGAGCCTTGCGAGTGTCTCCACCATTCTTTCGACCGGCTCCCCGCTCGCGCCCGAGCAATTCGATTATGTCTACCGCAGGCTCAAACCCGATGTGCGGCTCGCATCGATTTCCGGTGGCACGGACATCGTTTCCTGCTTCGCACTCGGCAATCCGATCGTTCCCATCCGTCGCGGCGAGATCCAGTCGCGCGGGCTTGGGATGCGGGTCGAGATCTACGATCCGGCGGGTCGCCCGGTCATCGATGAGACCGGCGAACTCGTCTGCACGCGCCCGTTTCCCACGATGCCGCTCGGGTTCTGGAATGATCCCGCGGGGTCGCGCTACCAGGCGGCCTATTTCGAACGATTTCCGGGCGTATGGTGCCACGGCGACTATGCACGCATCACGCCATCGGGCGGGGTCGTAATCACCGGGCGCTCCGATACGGTCCTCAACCCCGGTGGCGTCCGCATCGGCACCGCCGAGATCTACCACCAGGTTGAGACCTTCGATGAGGTGGCGGAAGCGGTCGCCGTGGGCCAGCCCTTCGAGGGTAGCGAGCGCATCCTCCTCTTTGTGGTTTTGAAGCCCGGTGTGAGTCTCAATCCGGATCTCGAGGCCCGCATCCGGATGCGGATCCGGGAGGAGCTGTCGCCTCGTCATGTGCCCGCCAGGATCCTGGCCGTGCCCGACATTCCGAAGACCCGGAGCGGCAAGATCAGCGAGATGGCCGTGCGGCAGGTGATCTGTGGGGAAGCGGTGACGAATACCGGCGCCCTGGCCAACCCGGAAGCGCTTGAGGCGTTCCGGGGTTTGCTATAAGGGGGGCAGGCTCGATTGAGCCGGCGGGAAGTAGCTCGTGCTCCTCCCCAAGCGCCGCTCCCTCCCGGTTGCGACCGACTCACGGATGACTGCATGGACTGTCCAAAGGATGGCCCGGAATATGCATCTCAGGGCAGATCGGCACAAAAAGCAGACAAAACTGAGGCATGAGGAATTCCAGATGAACGGCACGAACCCCACAGGTTGCGGACTGTGGTAAGGCAGGGGCGCTGGCGGGTGACCGGGGGGATGTACCCGGTCGGATGCTGGGCACAGTCGGCAAGACTTCTTTTGCCCAGGGTGAGCCTAACTTCATTTTCCAGACATGCTGGCGCGTGCGGCAAACACTTCCGGGTGATGAACGGTCTGACCGCCTGATTGCCACAAGTGGCCCTGTGGACATTTGAGGACTGTCCGTTCTGGTAACCGTCAGTCGAGAGCAGATGAAGTGAAAGCCTGAAACTGACAAGACAAAACGCTCAATCCGACAGAGCCGGGCCGAAGGGCCATCTTTGAAGAGCACACTGGCCAATTGCCCAGACATCGCGCGTCGGCGCGCCTCACTCGCCAGCGTGCCAAAACCCAGGATAGACGAACGCCCCCTTGATCGTCGCGCAATCCGCCTCCGATACGCCTTCGGCGCGGGCGATAGCATACCAACCCGCGGCGATACGGTCCGCCATCTCTTTGACGATCTGCCCGGCGTCCTCGGGACCGAGAAGGAAGTGCACCGATTGCGACTTGAGATTCGCCGCATTGGCGAAGCGGCCGGCGTCGCCGCAGATCATCGCCAGATCACGCCGTTCAAGGCCGATGGGGTTCGCAGGCGTCAGGTCGTAGGCCGGCGACAGCTTCCAGTCGCGATCCCAGGCGATGATCGCGTGGTTGCGCGAATGGTCGTCGATGTTCGTGATCAGCGCGTTGAAGCACATGCGCCGGAACAGCTCGGTCGCGTCCTTCTTGGGTGTGAACGAGACTCGCCGCAGCTCTTCGGCCAAGGCGACGTAGGGCCATTTTTCCCGGGACTGGTAGGTATCCTCGGCACATAGCAGCGTGAGGCCGCTGACCATGCGCGCGCGGCGATAACCGGTGCTGGTCTTCTCGCGGTCGAACCGCTTAACCAGAAGCACGTCACGCGCGCCAACGGTTTCGATGCGGCTCTCCGGTATGGCGATGCCGCAGTGCCGAGCCAGCGTCAGCATCGCCCGTTCGATGCGGGCATTGTTCCAGCGATCGTCGGCTCGGGCGAACTTGGCGAGCCACAGACCTTCGTCATCCTCGACCACCGCTTTGGGGCGGGCGCCGCCCATCGAAGTGCCGAGCAGCATCAAATTCCTGACCTGCTCCCCTGTCGCTCCGTCTGGCAGCTCCTCGTTTTGACGACCGCGTCAGCGAGCGTCTGTAGTTTCGCCAGAGCAAGGGTCTTGTTGAATTTGCGAAGCGGTGCCGGCGGGGTCACGCCGAGCCCGAACCCGAGCACACCGGCCCGGTCGTCCGGCGAGTGCAGGAGGAAGTCAATCTCTCCAAGCTGTCCGCCGACGTGCCGTTCGATCAGGTTCCGGCCCCAAAAGTCGGGGCCGGCGTCGCGCAGCGTTCCGAACACGCCCTTGAGGTTCGTGGTTTCAAAGGTGCCGCGGCCGAGTTTGAGTTCGACGGGATCGATATCGACTGCGTCCGCTCGCTTCAGATAGCTCTGGCCATAGACGAAGCGGCCGAGCGGCGTGCCCCGGCGATCAACCGTCAGGACGAAACGCCCGGCCGTTACCGGGGATGTCTCCCCCGGCAGAGTGATGTAGACGAAGCATTCATTATTCGTAACTGCTCACCCCCGAACGCTTCCGCTCCCATGAACGGAGGCTTGACAACGTAGCGTTTTGATCCTACACTGCTGTCCCATCTTCGGGAGGGTACAGGTATTCGGCGATGGGCGCGTATTTTGGATCCAAGGCGACCTCGGGCCTGTGTCAGGCGATCATTGCCCTGATGCCACCCCATGACACCTATATCGAGACCCATCTGGGCGGCGGGGCGATCATGAAGCGCAAACTCCCCGCGTTGCGCAATATCGGGATCGATCTCAATGAGCGTGCTCTGGAGCGATTTCGGTGCGACTATCCGGTGGAGTTGGTGCACGGCTGTGCGCACCGGTTCCTGGCGGACTTTCCGTACCGGGGGCGGGAGCTCGTCTACTGTGACCCCCCGTACCTGCACGCGACGCGCAGTTCGGGCCGGCGCTACCGCTTTGACTACGAAGATCGCGACCACCTCGAGCTGCTGGGATTGCTGAGGCAGCTGCCCTGCCCGGTGATCCTCTCGGGCTACCCTTCGGCGCTGTACGATGGTGTGCTCTCCGGCTGGCGGAGCCTGGAGCTCCAGGTGATGAACCAGGCCGGGGTGCGCACCGAGAAGCTGTGGTTCAACTTCCGGCCCGATCGGGTGCATTGGGTGCGCTACGCGGGGCGGAACCACACCCACCGCCAGACGATCAAGCGCCGAGCCGAGAGCTGGGCGCGACGCTATGCGCGGATGCCGCCGGCCGAGCGCCTGGCGATCTTGGCGGGGCTGATGGCGGTGGAGGCCGACGCGTAGCCGCGCTGGTCTGATCCCGTGGCGAGCGTCAACCGAGAGTCCCTGCGCGAGGAGTTCGCGGCCCTTAAAGGCCGCTTCGGGCAGCTCTCGAGTGACGGGAAGATCACGGCGGAGAGCCGCGCCCTGATCGAGGCGCTGCTGATGCTGCTCTCGGTCCTGATGGCGGTGTTCATGGAGAAGCACACCCCGAAGACCAGCGCCAACTCGAGCAAACCCTCGTCCCAGACCCCCAAGGACGAGAGCGCGCTCAGCCATGCCGGCCCCCACGCCAAGGGCCAGGTCTACGACCCGAGCCGCTCGGCGAACACCCGCACGGTCGAGACGGTCGCGGTCTCTAAGGTTGGCGCCTGCGAGGCCTGCGGCGAAGACCTGCGCAAGGCCCCCTGCCGGGGCCACGAGCGGCGCACCCGGATCGACATCGTCTTTGAGAAGGTCGTGAGCCACGTCGATGCCGAGATCAAGTCCTGCCCGCACTGCGGGGGCGAGACCCGCGCACTCTTCCCCGAGGCCTTCTCCGGCCCCCTGCAGTACGGCTCGGGCATCAAGGCCTATGTCCTGAACCTGGTGATCGCCCAGATGATCCCGCTCCAGCGCGTGCAGCAGACGCTCCAGACCCTGATCGGCCAGGTGATCGCCGAGGCCACGATCCTGAAGTACGTCCTGCAGCTCGACCGCGCCTTGGCCCGCTGGGAGAGTATGGCCATCGAGCGCATCCTCACCCGGCCGGCGATGCACCTCGATGAGACTTCCATCCGCGTCGCGCAGCACAACCACTGGATCCACGTCTGCTCGGCAGGGGACATCACCCTGAAGTTCGTCCATGAAAAGCGGGGCCTCGAGGCCATGGCCACCATCGGCATCATCCCGCGCTATGGAGGGGTGATCATCCACGACTGCTGGGCCTCCTACCTGTCCTACGAGCACTGTGCCCATGGGCTCTGTGGGGCGCATCTCTTGCGCGAGCTGACCTTCGTCGTCGAGTCCAACGGCTACGCCTGGGCCCGGAACATGAAGCGGCTGTTGCAGCAGACCTGCGCCCGTGTCTCCCAGAGCCAGCGCAAACGGCTCACCCCGCGCGCGTACGAGCGCCTGCAGAAGCACTACCGCGCCATCCTCACCCGCGGGGGGCGGGAGCTGCCGCCCCTCCCGGCCCGGCAGAACGGCCAACGGGGCCGGATCGCCAAGTCCGATGCCCAGAACCTCTGGGAGCGTCTCAAGGAGCACGAAGGCGCCGTGCTGCTCTTTGCCCGGGACGCGAACGTTCCCTTTACGAACAACCGCGCCGAACGCGATCTGCGCATGAGCAAGGTCAAGCAGAAGGTCTCCGGCTGCTCCCGCACCGCCGAGTTCGCCCAGGCCTACTGCCGCATCTCCAGCTACCTGCAGACCATGGCCAACCAGGGCTACAATCCACTCGTCGCCATCCAAATGGCTCTCTCCGGTCAGCTATACCCCGAAACCGGGTGAGCAGTTACCAGACAGCACCGTAATGGACTCGCACCATCAATCTCCTGCCGGTCTCCCGGCGCACCACAGTAAGATGAGATGGGGTGTGCACGAATCATGACGCTATTTATGACAATCCGACACATGGGCGAGATCATGCCTTCCGCCGGCGACTCTTCCGTTTCGCTGCCATGACAGCAAACCAGTCAACCGGCGGAGGGTTCGATTTTCGAAACGAAAGAGTCATAAAAACAAACACAACCGAACCGAGTGATATACAAGAGAAATAGATAGGGCTGAGTTCCGAAAAATGACGCGGAAACATCGTCGAAACATAGTATACGATTGCGCCGATCAGGTAAAAAATCAAGAACACGTACAGCCCTACAAATCCCTTGTATCGGCTCAAATAGAAGATGTAACTCGATAGCGCCGCACAAAATATGTAGTCGGCAAGAGTGAACTGTCTTATCGGTGCGCTTATGGCATTTGTTAGATGACCTGCAGTATATGTGAGCGCAATCGCGATCATCCAAATGACAAGAAACATCGATCTATATATTTGAATAAACATCACTTTGATTCCAAAGAGTGGAGCAGATTTCTAATCCGCCCCACTCTGGTTAATCAACAGTTTTGGAGCGTTAGCCGTGGCTCGAACTAAAATAGATGGAATTCACTTGCGATACCTCCTAATGTAAAACCGCCACTAGCTAGTGTAGTGTCCCGCATTTCGCTTTACAGTATTTCGCGGCATTGCTATGATCTCGTTCATGCCAAACGAGGGCTTAGCGATCAAATTGCCAGCGGTGGAGCGGACGCAGCTGGAACGGTGGGAGTCTGCCCAAGGCA
>DAHXNI010000054.1 GCA_027365475.1 Pseudomonadota bacterium
CGCCGAGCAAGAGAAGCTTTTCCGTGAGCGTGGTCTTACCGGCATCGGGGTGCGAAATGATGGCGAAGGTTCTCCGGGAAGCCACCTCCTCTGCCAGGGTTTCCAAAAATCACCTCACCCGACGGACTTAGATCTGCTCCATATTTTACGGGCTTCCCGAAATCGGTGACGAATCGCGGGCGAGGGGACACTCCGCCCCTCACCTGCCACCTGGACGCTCACGCGGGCAAAAGCATGGTCCGAATGAATGCAGGGTAGTGGATCAGATCCCCTCACCCACAAGATCGAGACGGAAAAGTAGCGCATCTTCCCGCATCAGGAAAGCATCCGCAGGGTAATACCCGTTTCGCCGCCCAATCTCGCGGAAGCCGAACGAACGGTAGAGAGACTGGGCGCGAATGTTGGAGAGACGCACTTCAAGGTATATGGCAAACGCACCGTGATCGATTGCCCAGTCGACGAGGTAGTGAAGCAACTCGCGCCCGAGACCACAGCCCTGTCTTGCAGGCGTCACGCAAAGATTGAGCAGGTGGGCCTCCGACGCTCCAATCGACAAAATTCCATAGCCCACGATTTCCATGGCCTCAAGAATCGCCCAACACTCGTAACCGACCCGGATACAGTCGTAAAAAATGCCATCGGTCCAGCACTGGCGGTACGCCGAACGCTCGATTTCCATGACACGCGGGAGATCCGCCTTGTGCAGGCGGCGAAACGACCGATGCGCGAAGGCGGGGGCGACGCTCACGCCCGGCCACCGAATGTCGCGAGCGCGAGCCGGAGATCGCGCCAGGATTCCCGCTTGGCAATGGGGTTGCGCAAAAGGTACGCGGGATGATAGGTCACGACGAGCGGGATCCCGTCCGGCCCATAGCTTCGGACCTGCCCCCTCAGGCGGCTGATCGGCACCTCGGTCGCGAGCAGACTCTGCGCCGCAATACGTCCGAGAACGACCACGATCTTGGGTTTGAGGAGGCTGATCTGCCGGTCAAGATAGGGCAGGCAGGCTTTGATCTCATCCGGCGCGGGATCCCGGTTGCCTGGTGGCCTGCACTTCAGCACATTCGAAATGAAAACGCCATTGCGTTCGAGCCCCATCGCCTCGATCATCGAAGTGAGCAGTTGACCCGCCCGCCCCACGAATGGCAGACCCTGGCGGTCTTCCTCAGCACCCGGCGCCTCCCCCACAAAAAGCCAGTCGGCATGTCTCGAGCCGGAACCAAAAACCGTCTGGGTACGAGTTCGGCACAACGGGCAACGCTCGCATCCGGAGACGCGCTCGGCCAGAGGATCCCAGTCGAGACCCGCGATGACTCCATCCGGTACAGACCCGGGTGGAAGAGACACGGACTGCTTGGAAGGGGGGGCAGCCGGTAGCGTGGGTGGTGACCATTCATCCTGACGCTCCCCTCCCTGCCGTTGCTCACGCCATCGGGTGATGCCGAGAAAATCGAGAACGGGACCGATTTCGCGAGCACTCATGGCGTGATTCCCGCCTTGCGCCTCCGGTGCCGCCAGCGCCAGAGGGAGAAAAGCGGACCGGAAACGGCATAGGCGAGCAGACAGGTGAAAAGCACCTTGGCCGGACTTATTGCAATCACAATCAGGAAAAGCGGAATCGCCACAGCGGAGGTGTAGCGGATCCGCCCGGCCAGGTTGAAGTCCTTGAAGCTGTAATATCGGATCTGGCTCACCATCAGGGTGCCCGTTGCAACCAGCACGATCCAGGCGGGTATCATGATCCATCTTCCGCCTGGCCATGCCTCGAGGAGCCACACGCAACTCGCTACGAGACCTGCGGCAGCGGGCGATGGCAACCCCTGAAAATAGCGTTTGTCCAGTAGCGGGACATGGGTATTGAAACGGGCCAGACGCAGCGCTGCAGTCACAGCGTAGAAAAAAGCGGCGAGCCACCCAAAACGCGCCACGATGGCCGACTCGTGGAGATAGGGAATAAACGCCCAGCGATAGACCACCACCGCTGGAGCCAACCCGAAGGCAATGACATCCGAGAGACTGTCATATTCCTTGCCGAACTCGGTGACCGTATGTGTCCAGCGCGCCACTCGGCCATCCAGCCCATCCATGATGCCTGCGAGAAAAATGGCGATAGACGCATCGATAAACCGTCCGTTCAGTGCAGAGATGATGGCGTAAAACCCGCCGAAGAGCGCGGCTGTCGTAAAAAGATTGGGCAGAAGATAGACACCGCGGCGATGGCTCCCCACCACGGACGGCTCCTGCGTTGTTCCCGTCATGCCCGTCTCCCTCTTCGTTTGGCAGGCCGATGGGGACGGGAGGCGGACACCTCCGGATTTTGAGTTGGGGTAACCGCAGCACGTATTTTCTCAATGGGATGTTGCGTGGCCTCCTGTCGCATGGCCTTGAGATGCGCACCACCGGTCCGGAGTTCCTGATCGAGTTCACGCGCAAAGGCACCATTTTGGATTTCCCGAAGCAATCCCTGCATGGCTTCCCGGCTCGCTCTGCCGATCACACGGGGTCCGCGTGTGTAGTCTCCATATTCAGCGGTGGTCGAGATCATCTCGCGCATTCCCGCAATTCCCCGTGCCTGAATCAGGTCCGCCATGTATTTCACTTCCTCAAGACAGGAAAAGTACGCGATTTCGGGCCGGTAACCCGCCTGAATGAGCGTTTCGAACCCGGCCAGGATGAGATGGGTGAGCCCTCCGCACAGGATGGCCTGTTCGGCAAAAAGATCAGTCTCCGTCTCCTCTGCAAAACTGGATTCAAAAATGCACTCCGGGATTGCCCCCATGGCCTCGGCATAGCTGCGGGCACGGGTGAGCCCCTGACCACTTGCATCCTGCGCGCACGCAATGAGCGCTGGGATCCCCAGTCTGTCGACAAAGCGCTCGCGGACCTTGGCTCCGACAGCCAGCGGAGCCACCAGGATCACGTCGAGATCGGGCCGTGGGAGGATCGTCTGGTAATGAATATTGAATCCGTGGGCAAAAATCAGGGCGCTGCCACTCTGGAGACGGGTCGCAATCTCCGTGGCATAAACCACCGGCTGCTCCTGATCCGGTATCAGGAACACGATGAGATCCGCATGCTCGGCGAGCGCATCGATGGCAACCGGCCGGAGCCCATCGCGACGGACGGTATCCCAGTGGGCAGAGCCGTGCCGCAATCCGATCTCGGGCTCGAAGCCCCCGTCACGGAGATTGAGTGCCTGGGCACGCCCTTGTGAACCATAACCGACCACGCCAATGCGGCCGAGACCGTTCATGCGCAGGTGACCTTCCGGTAGATCCAGTACAGGATTTCACGCGCAGATCTCACGGCTGAGACCGGCTCAATGAATCCCTGACTACCCAACTTTGGGGCTGTCTGTTTTTCCATCCCGTCATGATAGTCCAGCACGCCCGTCGTGTCGCGGGCACATGGCGGCCCAGCCCTTGGCCCCATCGTTCTGAATGGGCCAAAATCCGCGTCACTTCATGTTAAATTGCATCCGATCAGACTACCGGATTGGATCCACATGCGTGCGAGTGCACTGGGGCTTTTCACGGTCAAGGAAACTCCGTCCGAGGCCGAACTCGTAAGTCACCGCCTCATGCTGCGTGCCGGACTGATCCGCATGGTGGCCGCAGGCATCTATACCTGGCTCCCCCTAGGACTCAAAGTGCTGAGACGGGTCGAACAGGCGGTCCGCCTGGAGATGGAGCGCGCAGGTGCCGTGGAACTCCTCATGCCCGCCATTCAGCCCGCCGAACTCTGGCAGGAGTCGGGACGCTGGACCAAGTACGGTCCAGAACTTTTGCGCCTTTCGGATCGGCATGAACGCCCCTTCTGCTTCGGGCCGACGCATGAGGAGGTGATCACCGATCTCATCCGCCGCGAGGTTCACTCCTACCGCCAGCTTCCGCTGACATTCTTCCAGATCCAGACCAAATTCCGGGACGAAATCCGTCCCCGTTTTGGAGTGATGCGGGCACGGGAGTTCGTCATGAAGGATGCCTACTCCTTCCACGATTCCGAAGCCTCGCTTCGTATCGGATATGAAAGGATGCGCGATGCCTACATCCGGATTTTTGAACGTCTGGGTCTTTCAGCCCGTGCGGTCGCGGCCGATTCCGGTGCGATCGGCGGCCGGATTTCGCACGAGTTTCATGTCCTGGCCGATGCAGGGGAAGATCGTCTGGCGCTGTCTGACGGGAGCGACTACGCAGCCAATGTCGAACTGGCCGAGGCGCCGCCTCACACCGGACCCCGGACTGGCGCGAGCCGCCCCCTCACACATGAAACGCTTCCGCCGGATGGGCCTGCGGGCCGGATCGGGCGGGATCTTGCACGCACCGTGCGGATCGATATCCTGGAAAGAGCCGATGGAGAACCTCTGGCAGTCGCCCTCCGTGCCGACCATGAACTCAACCCCGTGAAGGCAGCCAAACGGCTCGGATCTGCAAATCTCCTGCCCAGACAGAAAATACGCGAACGCTTCGGATGCGACCCCACCTCCCTCGGACCGGTCGGGCTCAACATCCCGCTTGTTGCCGATCACGCCGCAGCGGAACTTTCCGATTTCGCCTCGGGGGCAAATGCAGATGGCCAATATCTCAGCGGAACCAATTGGGGGCGGGACTGCCCTGAACCCGAACGGCTGGATTTACGGCTCGTGACCGAAGGGGACCCAAGTCCGGATGGTGCGGGGCGCCTCCATCTTGTGCGGGGCATCGAGGTCGGCCATATTTTCCAACTCGGAACCGAATACAGCGAGCGCATGAACGCCCGTTTCCGGGATGAGGCGGGTGGAGAGACCTGCTTTTGGATGGGATGCTACGGTATTGGTGTGAGTCGCATCGTCGCGGCTGCAGTCGAACAGCATCACGATGCGTTGGGCATCGTCTGGCCACTGCCGCTTGCACCATTTGATTTTGCCATCGCCCCGATTGGTGGAAACGCATCCGAGCGTGTTTTTGAAGTGTCGCGGGACCTCGAAAACCGCCTCGAGGAAGAGCACCGCCCTGTCCTCTTCGACGACCGGGGATTGCGTCCCGGTGCCATGTTCGCGGATCTCGATCTGATCGGGATTCCTCATCGACTCGTAGTTTCCGAACGCGGGCTGTCCCGGGGCGTCATCGAATGGCGCGAACGGAAAACACAGAAAATGGAAGAAATACCGCTCGATTCCATATGCGAGATCCTGGCGCAAAAGGCACCCCCGTCAGCCTGAAGCGGGCACCTGGCTGGATGCCCGCCCTCTTTCTGGGGCTGGCTTTGGCCGCACACGCCGGACCGATCCCACGGAACAGTCCGGCTCTCCAATCCTACCTCCGCAAAACCTTTGCACGGAACGATCACGGCTTCCGGAACCGTTACGTCGCCCGGGTCTGGCTCACCGTCATGTCCGCGCGGCTCAAGCCCTTTGTATCAAACCCGGCGCGCCGCATGCACCTTCTCGTCGCCATTCATGAAGCGGCCCAGCAAGCTCACGTCTCCCCTGAACTCGTGCTGGCCATCATCAATGTCGAAAGCCGTTTCCACCGGTTTGCCGTCTCCCGGGTTGGCGCCCAGGGGCTCATGCAGATCATGCCGTTCTGGCTCCGCGAGATCGGTCGACCGCATGACAACCTGTTCAATATCCATACCAATCTCCGGATCGGATGCAGCATCCTCCACTATTACCTGCAGAAGGCACGGGGTGATTATGCGCTCGCCCTTGAGCGCTACAATGGGCGCACTGACAGCATATGGTATGCCAGCCAGGTTCTGGAACGGCTCTCTTCCCGCTGGTACTGGCACTGAGACATTCGCCCAGACTTCAGTTGCGTCTGATTGCAAAAGTATCGGGACCGGGCTCGTCTCCTTGAGGCACAGTCTCTGTGATCACCTGTTCGACACTTGCGCCACGCGGACCGGAATGGAGTGAGGCTTCAAGCCGGATGAGCGCATCTGGCGCACCAAAGGCCAGTACCTCAACTCGACCATCGGGTAGGTTGCGTACCCAACCGCGTATGCCAAGCGCAGTCGCGCATCGTTCGACAAAAAAGCGGAACCCAACACTCTGTACCCGACCCGAGATCCAGAATCGTCTGGTGTCCGCCTGTTGGGTAGTTGCTCGTTCCGCGTTCACTGCTATTCCGCCTCCATTTCATCCAGTTTATCGTAAAGGCGCAGCCCACCCCCTGCGCTTCAGTCGGCCGGATCTTCAAGTCGACGCTTTAGCAGCTGCCCAATTGCAGCAACCCGACACGGCGGTTTCCGGTCATCAGGTAATCTTCCTCGCCAGACCCAGCCATCGCGAACCGGAAAACATCATTCGGGTCATTCACCCCGAGACCTTCCAGTAGATTCGGCAGGTATGCCAGCACGATGGGACGCCGCAGGTTGTTCATCATTGCGCCGACACAGTATGCCGGGAGAAAGATCGTGTGGACCGTTATCTTCCAACCGACTGGCGCCTCCTCCCATCCGAACAGCAGGCCACCCTATCCGAACTGCCCAGGTGCTGCATGCGCGTCAAACGCACAATCGCAAGCCCGTCGTGGACATGGCCCACTGGAGTCTCTGCTGCATTTTGGGGTGTACTTTTAGGTGTACACTAAAGAACATGGTCGGTAGACCATAGAATTGAAACGCACAATGCCATATGTACGCATGGCTGGCCAGATTGGACTCAAGCGGAGTATGTCTGGCGCGCATGTGATACTCGCCTCAGGAGTCACCTCTCTTACGACGGGACGATCCGACCCCCATACCAGCATTTTGAAGTGACGTACCGGATGTCTGAGTGAACGCAGCCCTCCTCAAGCGCATATCCGAAAACCACCTGTCCTTTCAGGGGATCGGCAAGACTCGTGACCAGCATCCCCATCCAGTTGGGTGCCATCGATCCGATGATGGGGATACCAGCCATGGGTCAAAAATCAACCCCAGGCCGAGCAACCGGAATCGGGCACTGATCCAGCGGCTTTCGACCCCATGAATACCGTCATGCTCTCGCGTTTCCAGTTCGCGCTCACGGCCATGTTTCACATCCTCTGGCCGGTCCTCACCATCGGTCTGTCGCTTTTCCTGGTTTTGAACGAAGCGCTCTGGATCAAAACCCGGGACCCCGACTACTATCGTCATGCCCGTTTCTGGGCTAAGCTCTTCATCCTGAACTTCGGGATCGGTGTGGCGACGGGTGTGCCCCTCGAGTTCGAGTTCGGAACCAACTGGGCACCCTTCTCCCGGGCCATGGGCAACTTCTTCGGAAATATTCTGGGTTTTGAAGGCGCCATGGCATTCATGCTCGAAGCCGGGTTTCTCGGCATCATGCTGTTCGGCTGGCGCCGGGTAGCACCCAAAATCCACCTCTTCGCAACCTCGATGGTCGCCCTCGGCGCATCACTTTCCGCATTCTGGATCATGGTCGCTAACAGCTGGATGCAGTCGCCGGCTGGAGGCGTCATGCGGGATGGACGATTCATCGTGACAAGCTATACCCGGGCTATTTTCAATCCCTACGCGCTTTGGTCCGTCGGGCATATGTGGTTTGCCTGCCTCGAAACCTCGCTGCTCGTGATCGGCGCAATTTCGGCCTATTACATCCGGCGCGGAGAGGCTTCGTCCTTTTTCCTGAAGTCGCTGAAACTCGTGATCATCGCCGGTCTCGTCGTGGCTCCCATGCAGATTTTCCTAGGAGATGGAAGTGGTCGGGTCATCTTCCAGTATCAACCCACCAAGGGTGCTGCGATCGAAGGACACTGGAAAACCAACCCACCCGGGAGCGCAGCAGCCTGGGCGCTCGTAGCCTGGCCGAGCGCACAGAAACAGAAGAATCTCTGGGCCATCAAGATCCCGGGTGTCCTGAGTCTGCTTGCCACTCACCGGCTGACCGGCCGGGTACTGGGTCTCCGTGCGTTTCCACGCCGCGACCAGCCTCCCGCCCTGCCCCTCCTCTTCTACGCGTTCCGTCTCATGGTCGCGATCGGGTTTTATATCTTCGGGCTCATGCTGTGGAGCATCTGGCTTTGGTGGCGCAACAAGCTCCGTCCGGAATCGATCAGTCAAAACCGGCTTTGGCTGGGCACCTGGATGAGCGCGCTACCCCTGGGGTATCTCGCCGTCGAATGCGGCTGGATCGTGCGCGAAGTCGGCCGCCAGCCCTGGATTGTCCAGGGCATCATGCGAACGGCCCAAGGGGCTTCCCGCCTCAACCCGGGCGTGGTCGTTTTTTCATCGATAGGGTATCTCATTCTCTACGCGATTCTTTTCGTTACTTTTGTGCTGTTTTTCCGCCGCATCATCCACCAAGGTCCTGATCTCACACTCGTCCCCCCGCACCTCGCACCAGATACCCCCCTCGTGGGCGAACCTCCACGGGAAGCCCAGCATCCACTGGATGAACCCTGAGCGCGCATGTCCGCCGCCACCCACCTCCTTGGAAACATCTGGTATGGCCTGATTGGGATCATCCTCGCACTCTACGTCGTTCTGGACGGATTCACGCTGGGTGTGGGCATGCTGTCCCTCTTCTCCCCGACCGATGCGCGCCGCAGTGTGCTGATGGGAACCTTGGGAAGCGTATGGGATGCGAACGAGACCTGGCTCGTCCTGCTCGGGGGCGCATTGTTTGGGGCCTTCCCGGCCGCATACGCCCTTCTGCTCCACGCGCTCTATATCCCCATTGCACTCATGCTGTTCGGCCTGGTTCTCAGAGCTTCCTCCTTCGAGTTCCGTGAGCATGCGCGGAACAAGCGCCTCTGGAACCTGCTCTTTGCACTCGCGAGCTTCACGGTTGCGCTTGCCCAGGGCCTCGCGTTAGGTACGGTACTCCAGGGCATCCCCGCCCACCATGATCACTTTACGGGATCGATTTTAGGCTGGATCGCCCCCTTCCCGATCGTGGTCGCTGCCGGGGTCACCGCAGGCTATGCCCTACTTGGATCCACCTATCTTGTTCTCCGCACCGATGGGATCATCCAGGAACGGGCCCGCCGGGCGAGTTTTGGTCTCGCTCTCATGACTTTCCTCGCAGCTGCGACTGTCACCATCTGGACGCCGTTCCTGTACCCTGCGGTTGCGGGAAAATGGTTTGGAGTCCCCACGCTCTACCTGATCGCACCGCTGCCGCTCCTCGCCGTCGGCGCCTTCTGGATCCTGGTGCGTGCACTCAGGCAGCATCGGGAAGTCACCCCTTTTGTCGCGACCGTGACGATTTTTCTGGCCTCGTTCGCCGGATTGGCCGTGAGCCTCCACCCCGATATCGTGCCGCCCACGCTCACGGTTTCAGAAGCCGCCGCGTCTCCCCTGACTCTGGTCTTCATGCTCGCCGGGATCGGGCTCCTCCTTCCGATCATGATGGTCTATAACGGCTATCAGTATCTGGTCTTTCGTGGCAAGGTCACGACTGGCAGTGGCTATCCCCACTGACCGGGGTCAGCCGTCCACGAGCGGGATCGGGGAGATGCTGGGTCCGGTATGCACAGGTTATCCGCCCCTGTGCGGTCCCTCAGACTGGGTCAGATAGAGCGGCTCCAATCCACTGTCTGCTTCGAGCGTTCCCGTTTGGTGTACCGGGTGCAGACCACCGGCCAGATGGTCCATCGCGACATAGAAGGCTGGGGTGATATAGAGGGTCAAGGCCTGCGAAAAGATGAGTCCTCCAACCACTGCGATGCCGAGCGGGCGCCTTGCACCTCCTCCTGCACCAAAACCGATCGCAATGGGGAGCGTCCCGAGAATCGCAGCCAAGGTCGTCATCAGAATAGGGCGGAAACGGACGAGACAGGCTTCGATGATCGCATCGTGGGCATTGGCACCGGCACGCCGGCGGTCGATCGCAAAATCCACCATGATGATGCCGTTTTTCTTGACGAGGCCGACCAGCATGATGAGACCCACGAAACTATAGATATTGAGCTGCTGGTCGAAAAGAATCAGACTCAAAAGCGCACCGACCATGGCCAAGGGAAGCGCTGTGAGAATCGTAATCGGATGGATGAAGTGCTCGTAGAGGATCGCCAGAACCATATAGATCACAAGTATCGTGACCAGGAGGAGGACCGGCAGGTCGACCAGTGACTTCTGGAACGTCTGGGCACTGCCGACAAACACCCCCGTCACACCGGCCGGCAAGTCCTTTGTGGCGAGCGCTGTGACCCGACGGGTCGCCGCTCCGAGCGAGACGCCGGGCGCCAAATTGAAGGAAAAGGAGACCGCAGGGAGTTGCTCGTAGTGATCCACCTCAAGCGGGCCGACACCTGGTGTGATCCGGGCCACCGCAGGCAGGGGGACCAATGACCCGTTGGCGCCGGGAACGTCCAGTGCGTCGAGTGCCGAGAGGTTGCGCTGGTAAGGCGGCGCCAGCTCCGCAATGACCGGATATTCATTCGAGGCGCCATAGATCATGCTGATCTGGTTTCCTCCAAAAGCATCATCCAGGGTCTGCTGGATGGCATTGGCGGTGACACCCAGCAGCGAGGCGCGCTGGCGCAGGATATGGACATTGATCTCAGGATTGTTGAGCTCGAGGCTCGTGCTCACGCTCTGGATCCCCGCCACCTTGCGCAACTCCGGAAGGAAGCGCGTGGCCGCCTGATCGAGTTGGCGCACACTGAGCCCCTGGAGGACATAATCGTAGGATCCATGTCCGCCAAGCGAACCGATACTGATGGCCGGTGGAATCCGGAAAAATACTTGCAGCCTCTTGATCGGGCGGACGGCGCGGCGAAGCTCCTGAATCACCTGGTTGGCACTCACGCTGCGATGGCTTTTCAGCATGAAGAAAATGCGACCGACATTGCCGCCGCTCGATCCGCCCTGCCCCTGACCCACACTCGAAATGATCCTGGCCACGTAGGGATTGGCACGGATGATCCTGACCGCACGGGTCTGGAGTGTCCGAAGCTCCTTGAAGGTGATCCCCTCGGGAGCCCGGGTGGCTGCAATGACGAGCCCTGTATCCTCATCCGGAATGAATCCCTTGGGAACCACTGCGAAAAAATAAAACGTGAGACCCAGCATGATTGCGGCCAAAGCCAGCATCGTGCGCCAGTGATCGACGGACCAGGTAAGTGTCCGGCCATATCCGCTCCGGACCCGTTCGAAACAGGATTCGAAAAAACGCTGAAATGCATTGGTCTTCGTGCTTTCCTTGAGAAAACGGCTGCAGAGCATCGGCGTCAACGTGAGCGACACCACACCCGAAAGCAGGATGGCGATGGCCACGGTGATGGCGAACTCACGAAACAGCCGCCCGAGAATACCGCCCATGAGGAGTATCGGAAGAAACACAGCCGCCAAAGAAAGGGTCATTGACACAACGGTGAAACCGATCTCCTGGGTTCCCAAGAGGGCGGCACGGAACACCGGTTCACCCATCTCGCGGTGCCGAACGATATTCTCGAGCACCACGATGGCATCATCGACCACGAAACCTACTGCGAGCGTGAGCCCCATGAGGGACAGGTTGTCGAGCCCGAATCCCGCGAGTTTCATGAACGCAAAGGTTCCGATGATCGACGTGGGCAGAGCCAGGGCAGAAATCAGGGTAGCGCGAATATTGCGCAGGAACAGAAAGATCACAAGAGTCACGAAAACGATGGACAAAAGCAGTGTCAGCTTGACATCTCTGATGGAACTCTGGACAAACTGGGCGTGATCATGGAACACCTGCAGACTCGCATCACCCGGAGCATCGTGGGAAAGCTTGGCAATGACCTTGTGCAACTCCTTCGAAATCGTGACCGCATTGGAGTCTGGCTGGCGCTGGACCGCGAGCATGATGGAAGGCTCTCGCCGGCCGTGATCAACGGCCTTGTTCAGAAAATAGGTCACCTGTTTGTTGGCCTCGACGCTGTTGATCGCGCGTCCCAGACTGGATAACTTGATCGGGGCACCATTTTGGTACGCCACGACCAGCCCGTTATACGCACGGGCATCCTTGAGCTGACCTTGTGCCTGCACCATATAGGTTCGGGTCGCACCATAAAGTGTACCGGCCGGCAGGTTCGTGTTGCCGCTCTGAACCGCCTGGACCACCTGGGTGATGGCGAGATGATGGGCAGCCAGCGCATACGGATTGAGTTCGATCCGGGCGGCGTACTTCTGTCCCCCGAAAACGTTGACCTCGGAGACACCCGAAAGCATCGAGATCTGCTCCGCCACCCGGGTTTCGGCGTAGTTGTCGAGATCAGTGAGCGGCAGGTGGCGCGCGGTCATCGTCAGGAAAATGATAGGAGATGCGGTTGGGTTGGCTTCACGCAGCGTCGGAGGTTGCGGCATCTCCGGGGGCAGGAGCCCGAGGGTTTCAGAGATGGCGGCCTGGACCAACATGGCCGCGCTGTTGATGTTCTTCGACAACCGGAACTGGAGTGTAATGGAGGTGTTGCCGGTCGTATTGACCGAACTCATCGACGTGAGCCCCGAGATGGTCGAAAACTGCCGTTCGAGCGGGGTGGCCACCGAAGAGGCCATGGTTTCGGGATTGGCGCCCGGCAGACTGGCATAGACGTTGATGGTTGGGAACTCAACCGGAGGCAGCTCGCTCACGGGCAGACTGAAATAGGCCACTAACCCAAAAATCAGGAGCGCTGACATGAGCACCGTCGTCATGACCGGACGGTGGATGAAAAGGGAGGCAGGATTGGTTTTCATACGGCGGGGCCGGATTTCACCCGGCTCGTGTGCGTGCGCGGGATAACAGCCATGCCATTACGCAGCGTCTCGGGGACTTCCGTGATCACCGTGGTTCCGAGTGGCAGCTTTGAACCCAATACCGCAAACCCGCCGGCATCGCGGGTGATCACAACCGGCACGATCACGGCACGACCCTTCTCGATCTCATAGATAAAACGTCCGTTCTGACCGACTTGTACCGCTTGGTCCGGAATCACGCGCACTCCTTTCTCAACCGCAAGAATCAGCCGGACGTTGACGTATTGTCCCGGCCAGAGCCGGATCGGCCGGTTCGGAAGGCGGGCCTTGTAGAGGATTGTGCCAGTCAGGGTATTGACCGTGTTGTCGATAAAAACGAGCGGACCCGAGCCGAGCACCTGATCGTCGCCCGGGTGCAGGACATCCGCGATAATGGGATCCCGCTTCCGATAATGAAGAATCGACTCCAAATCACCCTGGGGAAGTGCGAACTGAACCAGAATCGGTGACATCTGGTTGATCGTAACCAGGGGTGTCGTCATCGACGGGGAAACGAGATTGCCCGAACGGACCGAGAGGCTGCCGGTTAGGCCGGAGATCGGTGCGCGAATCGTAGTGTAGGAGAGATTGATCTCAGCCTGGTGCAAGGCCGCCTTGGCCTGCTCGGCTGTAGCAACGGCCGTTTCATACGCCTCCGGAGCGATATAGCCATGCGGAACGAGCTTGGCATCGCGCTTGACGATGGATTCATCGAGAACCCAGGCGGCACGCGCCGAAGCGAGTGCGGCACGATAGGGGGCCGCATTGATCCGAAACAGGATCTGGTTCTTGCGGACCATCTGTCCTTCACGGAAATTGACTGCTTCAAGGATGCCACTGACCTGTGGCACGACACTCACGGTATGCCGCGAGGCCACCTCTCCAGTCGCCTTGAGCTCAATCGGGACCGATGCCGTCGTAACCGGTGCGGTCGCGACGACGAGTGCCTCTGACCGTCGGTGGAGATGACTGGCTGCCTGATTCGCCCGTATACGCCAGACCGTAACCGCGATCAGCGCCAGCACGATGAGGCTCACGATTACCCAGGCTTTGCGGGATGCGCGTGTGGAATGGACGGAGTCGGACACGCAGGCTCTCAATGGACATCGACCATGACTATTTTCGCACTTCCCCAAGCCATCCCACGCCAACGATACAATTTGTTACAGTTATTCGAGGCTGCACCGATCTACAATCTAGCTCGCATTCACCCATTCTGCCTGAGGTAGACGGATTTGGCACGGAGCGACCACATTCTGGTCGTCGACGACGATCAGGAAATTGGAGATCTCCTCCGGGAGTATCTTGCGCGCCAGGGCTACCGGGTGACCGCCGTTCCGGACGGCTCCTATCTCGAAACCCTGTTCGAACCCTCGGGCACTCCACCCGATCTCGTGGTGCTCGACCTCATGCTTCCCGGAGCCGACGGGCTCGCCTGGTGCCGCTGGTTACGCCAGCGCTCGCGGGTCCCCATTCTCATGTTGACCGCCCGCGGCGCAGATATCGACCGGATTGCCGGTCTCGAAACGGGTGCGGACGACTATTTGCCCAAGCCTTTCAACCCGGCGGAGCTCGTGGCTCGCATCAAGAGCGTGCTGCGCCGGACCCGCGCCTTCCCGGACGGTCCCGAACCCGACGACCCTCACAAACTCCGTTTCGGCTCCTGGCAGCTCCTCACCGGAAGCCGGGAGCTCATCGCACCGAACGGCGTCCGCATCGCGCTCTCCGGAGCGGAATACCGGCTTCTGCGTATTTTCCTGAGCCGCCCCCAGACCGTTCTCAAACGCGAGATCCTGACCGAGATGCTCTGGGGCCGCAACCGAAACTCGCCGGCTGACCGCAGTCTCGATATCCAGGTCAGCAGGCTGCGGCACCGACTGCGTGACGATGGTCGCGAACCCGCATTGATCCGCACCATACGGGGACAAGGGTACCTCTTTGCTCTGCCGGTTGAGGTCACCGACTAGTGCGTCTCCTCCCCCAATCGCTCTTTGGGCGCCTGATCCTGATCCTCTTGATTGGCCTCACCGTTGCCCAGATCGTGGCAGCAAGCCTGAGTTTCTACGAACGCGACCAGGCTCTCGTGTATTTCTCCGACCGGCAGCTGGCCGAACATGATGCCGATCTCGTGAACCTCCTCGACCACCTGCCGATGCGGGAACGCACCCGGGTGGCGGCCATTCGCACCTCACCGAGGGTCCGCGTGCGGCTCTTCGCTCACCGCCCCCGAAAACCCACCGACGCGAGACCCCAGGATCATCGTGCGCTCCGATTCCTCGAGATCCTGAAGACTTTTCTGCCCCATCACAAGATCACGGGATATCTCCTGAGAGATCCGGTACCCCATCCGAGTCATCTCCTCCCTTTTGATTACGGTTATCGGACACGCAGCGTTTTCGATATCCGTTTGAAATCTCACGGCTGGGTTCGCTTCAACTACCTGAGACCGCTCGGAATCACCGAATGGCCCTATCCGCTGATCGCCTATCTTGGCGTCCTGGCGCTCGCCATCCTGGCGCTCGTCCTCTGGGCGGTCCGGCTGGCCACCCGCCCGCTTTCGGCTCTGGCGAATGCAGCCGAGGATCTTGGCCACAATCTCCAGCGCGAACCCATGCCCGAAACAGGCCCCATCGAAGTCCGACGGGCCGCGCGCGCATTCAACAACATGCAAGGCCGGCTCAAACAGTTCCTGGACGATCGGACCCGGCTGCTCACCGCCATATCCCATGACCTCAGAACTCCGATTACCCGCATGCGGTTGAGGAGCGAACTTCTGGACGACCCCTCGCTCCGGGAAAAGTTTGTCCGCGATCTCGACGAGATGGCCGCCATGACCGGGGAAACTCTCGATTTTCTGAGAGGGCTCGATTCAGCCGAATCGGTCCAACCCATCGATCTCATGGCGCTTCTCGAGACGATTCAGGCTGATCTCATGGAACAGGACCAATCCGTAACCATCGAGGGTTCCCATACCCGTCCGATCCTCGGCCGCCCCTCGCTGATCCGGCGACTTTGCGAAAACCTGATCCAGAACGCGCTTCGCTACGGACAGCGCGCAGAAATCGAGATCCACTCGTCCGGCCGCGAAGTCGAAATCGTGATTCGGGATCATGGACCTGGCATTCCGATCGACCGGCTTGAGAAAGTCTTCGAACCTTATTACCGTCTGGATCCTTCGCGCAGCCGGGAGCGCGGCGGTACTGGGCTCGGTCTCAGCATCTCACGCAACATCGCCGAAATTCACGGTGGCCGCCTTTATCTGCGCAATCATCCACAAGGAGGCCTCGAGGCTGTGGTGACCCTGCCGACGAATGGCGAACGCTAGGTTCGGGTGCGCTCTGCTCCAGTCCATACACTCGACGGATAAAGGCCAGTCCCCCGTTCTGCACCGCAACCTACAGAAACGGTTGGGGGACCATACGAGTGGAGCCATTACCTCACCGGGTCAAAGCCGTGACCGTTGCCTTTCCTGCGGGTGCGTGATCGCTCGTATTGTGCCTGAAGTTCTGGCGCTAGACGCCAGATGTCGGCCCGCAACGCCACCTGCCTCGATAGTGACACCGCGCCGGGGCTATGGGCACAAAGCGCATCAGCGACACGCTCTGGCAACTGACCATACTCGCCAATGCCTGCAGCAATCGTTTTTTGTTCGACCTCGGACCAGTTCACATTTTGGGGCGCACCGGCTGACTGGATGGCCGCTGCAGCGATCAGCCAAAATATGTGGACAGTACCTTCGCTGTTCCCGAGTCCATGGATCGCGCTCATGCGTCGTGCGTATTCGCTCTGTTCCTGCTCGCGACCCCGCACGACTTGCTCCATGATTTCCTCGACGCCAAACCTGACCTTGGGCGGTATGCGCGAAGACGGGTAGAAGGCTTCGACAAGCGACAAGGCAGTCTCGACATCCTGAATGCCAGCGTGATCAGCCAGCGCCTTGATATCTGAAATATCGTGCGAGCCTTCCAGGCCTTCAGGGCGCATCGCCATACACTTCATTGCGAACAGGTATTCTGGTGTCGGGACCTCAATACGCAAGCCGCCGGCCGGCGATGCTTCGAAATGTTCCATGAGGCGCATGGCCTCTTTACTGGATGTGAATCCCTTGACGCCATCGTTGAGCCAATCGGCCGGCCAACCCTCTTCGGCAGCCACTTCCGCTGCCGCGAGCCTCAAGAAATCCGGCGCACTATGCACCACCGCATCGACATCACGGGTTGCGTGCCGAATATCGAATGCCAGTGCCAATGCGGCACCGCCATAAATCGACAGGTCGACGACGATGCCCGCTTTTAAGGCTCTGGCATCCAGTTTGCGCAACCCGCGGATGATATCGTCTTTCTTGAGCATGCCATGCATCCTCTGGCCACTGCTGTCGCCGTTACGGGTTGATCCCACCTGAATCCCTGCGGGGTCGGTACAGGGGATCGGCCCCGACAAAAATCATCCGGCGCCGAAAAGCCGTCGGACTCTCCACGAGAAGAGTAGCTTTCAGCGATTCAAGACCACAGGGGAAAAAGGGTCGTTTTAGAAAGCGGGCTTGGTGGCCAGTCCATTTGGGCGGAGTCAGATGATTCCGAAATGCCAAGTGTTCGGCAACGGCTGCAAGGTAGGCATCGGTCCGGGCGTCCAAGCTCAGGGGCGGCTCCCCGGAGAGCATGGCGATTTGTTCGCTCGGATCGTGTTTCATGTAGAACTCATCCAGAAATTCACGGAGAAAACTGTCAATGCCACCCTGTTCGCGAGCCCAGAGCGCCACTTCCCGAAGTGAGTTCGGGCGCCTTTGGGCAGCAGGGAAAACCGCAGTCGAAGTCGCGTTCATGTGAATCTTCAGCATGTCCGAATCTGCACCTCAGATGATTATAGGTGAAACACGATGCACAGCAGTACAATGGACCCGTCCGGCATCCAGCACCGGGAGATTCCCGTTCCCCGAAGACCCGCCCTTCCTCTTGCTTCATCCGGATTCCAATGATGCACCCTCTCGACTTCCTGCTCGCGAGCCATGTCCTACTGGCCACCCTGAGCGTGAGCCTCTTGATTTACCGCGGTAGCCGGCATTTTGCCCGAAATCCCGTCCCCGATCAGCATTGGCTCCGGATCACCCCGCACATCGTCGACACACTGCTCCTCGTGACCGGCATCACTCTCGCCTGGACACTCGGACTGGATCCTTTGGTTGTGACCTGGCTCGGCGTGAAGCTCCTCCTCATCGTGGCTTATATTGCGGTCGGTCTTTTGGCTTTCCGGATCCCGGGCTCCCGCAGGTTCCGTCTCTGTATCTTCATCCTCGCGCTCCTCATCTTCGCCGATATCGTAGCCATCGCCATCACCCACTCCCCTTGGGGCTTTTGGGCGTAGCAAACTGTTCACACGCGATACGCCAGGACTCCGGCGTTCCCACATCCCGCCAGAGACCGGGATAGACCGCTCCGCCCAAAATACCTGCCTCGGCCCACTGTTTGAGACAGGGCGCCAGGGGAATCGGGACATCCGGTGGCATCTTCTCGAAAAGGTGCGCCGCATAAATCCCGATTCCCGCAAAGGTGAAGCGTGGCATGCCAAAATCCCGCACTCGATCCTCATCAAGTGCGAAGTCTCCTTCCGGGTGGTGCGGGGGGTTGGGCACAAGCACGATCCGTGCCGCTTCATCCGCATGAAGCGCGAGTGTCGCATAGGGAAAATCGGTCACGAGATCCGCATTCACGACCCAGAATGGACCGGGACGCAAAAACGCAAGCGCCCGGCGGATGCCACCGGCCGTTTCAAGAGGAGTCGCCCCTTCATCCGAATAGTGGATCCGGACTCCGTAGCGCTCCCCAGATCCGATCGTCTTCCGGATCATATCGCCCCGGTAGGACAAATTGATCACAAGCTCGCAAATACCGGCCTGGGCAAGCGCACGGATCTGCCGGGCGAGCAGTGTTTCCTCACCCAGAACGAGGAGAGGTTTCGGCATGAGATCGGTGAGGGGCCTAAGGCGCGTTCCCCTGCCCGCCGCGAGAATCAGGGCCTTCATGCGCGGGTGGCCAGCGTGGACGGGAGAACCCGCTCCCGGATCCACTCACCCAATACCCGAAGTTCCGGATAGCGTTCCGCAACCCGGATCACGTAGCCGAGCGTGCGGGGTATGTCCGGGAGATAGCCCGGCTTCCCGTCCCGGTGCCAGAGACGGGCAAAAATACCCGCAGCCTTGAGGTGGCGCTGGATCCCCATCCAGTCGAAATCAAAAGACCAGGTTTCCCATGAGGGAAGCGGCACACCCATTCCCTGCGCCAGAGCGTGGTAATCGCGCAGCCATCGTTCCAGGTCCCCCGTGGGCCAGTCGACATAACAGTCCCGTAAAAGGGAGACCACGTCATAACTCACGGGACCGACCAAGGCATCCTGGAAATCGATGACACCAGGACTCCGTTCGGACGTGACCAAGAGATTCCGGGAATGATAATCGCGATGGACCAATACTCTAGGTTGGGCCAAAGCCCGTGCGGCCAGCGTCTCCATCACGGTCTCGAATTGTTTGCGCGTACGTGCATCCGGTTTGAGACCGAGATGTCTGCCAACGAGCCAGATCCAGAAAAGCTCCATTTCATTGATGAGGCGCGGAACATCGTAGATGGGCCAGTCTCCGGGAGGATCGATCCGCTGGATGTGGACGAGCGCCTCCCAGGCCCGCTCGAATAATTCATCGGGTGAAGCTCCTTGTAAGCGGGCGGATTCATACGTATCGGATCCGAGATCCTCCATCGCCACGAATCCAAGATCCGGTTCTGTCCGGATCAGCGCCGGGACATGGATCCCCCCCACTTCAAGTATCGCGCGCACCCTGAGCCAGGGACCCAGGGTCTCCACCGCTGGTGGGGCATCCATGACGATGAGGGTCCGATCCGGATATATAATGCGAAAATAGCGGCGAAACGAAGCATCCTCCGATGCCGGAACGATCGCCTCGAAACGTCCGACCGCATCGGTGACCCATTGCCTCAACTCCGTCAGACGATCCAGCACACAATCCTCGGATACGGCGGGCGCTCCATCATAGCGGAAATGGTACGCGGCGAGGGGCACGAGGAGTGACCGGCTGCTTGGATTCAAAAGGCAGGATGAGTCACACCGGGCGGCAGGGCCGATGGGTACCCTGCTGCCTCATTCTGGTCCTGATCATACCCGGGCTCGCACATGCCCAGTACCTCTTCCGGTCCTGTCCGGCCCTGCCAACCGCTGGCCTGCCCCTCCACCCCGTTCCCGGCCGGATCGTGGCCGAAGCCCGGCATGCCACACTCCTCCGCAAAGGGGTCTCCCACCTGTTCGGCCAGGTCACACTCACCGATGGCGAACGCCGGCTCTGGGTCGACCAAGCGCGTTATGACCGATTGACCGGTCTCGTGACCGGCCGGGGTCATCTCCGCTTTGCGGAACCCGGATTCGACCTCCTCGGCACCCACGGAACCTACAACTTCAAGACGCGCCTCGGCACGTTCTTCGATACCCGGTTCGAAATTCCCAAACGGCATGGACGTGGCACCGCCTCCACGATCCAGACCGAGGGTGCGCGTAAAACACAGCTTCGCTCGCTTCGTTACACAACCTGCCCGGTCGGAAATACCGAATGGGTCCTTCACGCCGGGCACGCCACCCTCTATCCGAAAGCCGACCTCGGAGTCGCCCACGATGTCTGGATCGATTTCTATGGCGTCCCCTTCTTCTGGACCCCATACCTGACGTTCCCCCTGAGCAGCCGGCGTAAATCGGGATTCCTGGCTCCCTCGATCGGCGACAACAGTCTGAACGGACTGGATTTATCCATCCCCTACTACTGGAATATCGCACCCAATATGGACCTCACCCTCACCCCGCGCATCCTGAGCTACCGGGGAATCCTGACCGGGCTCGATTTTCGTTATCTCACGCAATCGAGCCAGGGAAATCTCGAGGGTCACTACCTGCCCCATGACCGGGTCACGAACACCCGCCGTGCCCAACTCACCTATACCGACGAAACCGCCCTGTCCACCCACACGAGCCTCAATGCGAACATCAACTATGTGAGCGATCCAAGTTACTTCCAGGACTTCGGATCGAGCCTCATCGAAGTGGCCCAGCCTTACCAGTATCGAACCGTCTCGATGACGTACGCGCAACCCAACTGGAATCTGACCAGCCTCGTCCAGGATATCCAGACGGTCGACCCCACGATTCCGGAGGTGGACCGGCCCTATGCCAGCCTGCCCGACATTCTCTTCGATGGCCGCTGGCTCACCGGTCCGACCGGGCTCGATTTCCACATGCGCGGGGAGTTCGTCCGCTATCAGGCAGCCGGCAAACTCACTGGCAACCGCCTCGATCTTGAGCCGCGCCTGAGTTATGAAATCGGGAATTCCACTGCTTCACTCACACCCCGTATTGGACTCAGCGAAACCCATTACCTCCTCAGTGCACCGGCCGTTCCAGGTGGTCCCACGACCCTGAACCGGTTCGCACCCATTGCGAGTCTCAATGGCGAACTCCACTTCGAACGGTCGATCGATGGCGGACGGATGCTCGAGACACTCGTGCCCAGAGTGTTCTATCTCTATATCCCCTATCGCAACCAGAACAACTTCCCGGTCTTCGACACGACGCTTCCTCCCTTCAGCGTCCAGCAACTCTTCACCACGAACCGGTTTCTCGGCATTGACCGCCTGGGTGATGCGAACCAGCTCACCGCGGCCGTGAGTACGTCGTTCCTGAATAGTGGCTCGGGCGCAGAGCTGGCCTCGTTCACGGCTGGCGAAATCTTCTACTTCTCACAGCAACGGGTCACACTTCCGGGCGAGGCGCCACTTACCCAGGCACGGTCGAACTATGTCGCGGCTGGCTCGATCAATGTTGCGAATCGCTGGCGCGCGGAAGCCGGTGCCGAATGGGATCCCTACCTCAAACAGTGGGACGAGGGAACCCTCGAACTCGAGTACCGGCCATCGGGAAACCGCGTCATCGATCTGGCCTACCGCTATGATCGGAACTTCCTGCATCAGGCGGAAATCTCCTTCGTCTGGCCTGTTGCGGGGGGATTCAGCGCGGTTGGAAGCTGGGATTATTCGGTCCTCGACCGGGCCACACTCGAAACCTTCGCCGGAATCCAGTACGATACCTGTTGCTGGATCTTCCGGCTGATCGCCCGGCGCTTCGTGACGCCCGGGGCCACCTATGGAACCTTGGGTCAGGCCGACTCCGGGGTCTACTTCCAGCTTTCTTTCAAGGGCCTGGGTAGTCTCGGCCGCCCGCTCGACAGTTTCCTTCAAAACGATGTACTGGGTTACCAAAGCAATGCGACATACTGAACCGATGCTCCGACATACGAACCGCTGGCTTGCTCTGCCGCTTGCCTCCCTCCTCCTCGCCGGCTGTGCGAGTGCTCCACCGCATCAGATCGTGCCCCAACCCCCGGCTCCTAAACGCGTGCAAACGCGGGGTCAGCCGGTCAACCATCCTCCCCAGAAGCGGCTGGGCGGCATCCTGCTCGACCGGGTGATCGCCGTGGTGAACGGATCTCCACTCCTGCAAAGCACACTGGATCAGCAGATGAACCTCCTCAAGCACGAACTCATCTCCCGCGGCCTGGCCGTTCCACCCAAGCGGATTTTCCGGGTCCAGGTTCTCCGACGGCTGGTTCAAGAAAAGATTGAGCTCAAGGCCGCACGCCTCCATGGCATCACGGTCTCTGAACAGCACGTAAGCAACATCATGGCCGAGATCGCCCTTCGGAACAACATTCCTTTCCGGGATTTTCCGACCAAACTCAAGCATCAGGGTATCAGCTACGTCGCCTACCGTGAGCTCATCCGCAACCAACTCATCATCCACCGGATGATCTCGACCGCAGTCGCCGGCTCGATTGCTATTCCTGCAAGCGCTGTCCGCGCCTACCTCAAAGCCCACCCGGTCGGAAACCGGACCGATTACCGCCTCAAGGAGATCCTGATTGAACTGCCCACCAGCCGGAACCCCTTGAGTGTCGAGGAGGCACACAACCAGGCCCAAACGATTGTTGCCGAACTTAAAACCGGTCATCCGTTCTCGGATCTCGCGGTGGCCGACTCGGCCGCTCACAACGCACTCACGGGCGGTGAGATAGGGTGGAAGGCGAGTGCGGCTTTGCCGGCTGCCTGGCGGCGGGCACTGCGGCACCTCAAAACGGGACAGGTCACACACCCGATCGCCACTCGCCGGGGCTTTGTCATCCTCAAACTCACAGGCAAAAAAATCAAACCCGCCCACCCGGTGTTCGCGAAGGAATACCGCCTGCGCCAGATCGTCATCAGCCCGACTCCTGTTCTTTCGAGCACGGAGGTCCGCCTGAGACTGCTCGCCTTGCGCAAAAGACTCATCCATGGCGCCCATTGGACCGTCCTGGCCAAGGCCTACTCGGACGATCCCACGGCCGGGATGAATGGCGGGCTTCTCGGATGGGTCATCGCAGCCACCCTGCCACCCACCTACCGCAAAGTGCTGGCCGCCCTCCCCAAGGGTCGGGTCAGCCGACCGTTCCTCACGCCCAGCGGCTGGACCATCACAGAGGTCCTCGGGGTGCGCAAGAAAAACGTCACCCAAAAGGTTCTCCAGAACCGGGCCTACAACGTGCTCTATGAGCGCAAGCTCACCGTCGCCGCTGACCGCTTTCTCGTCCACCTCATCGACAGTGCTTTCGTTCACTATCTCGTGCCATGGGCCCACTGAGGCCAACGATCGCACTCACCACCGGAGAACCTGCGGGCATTGGACCGGATCTCGCGAGCCAGATCCAAGTCCCGGACGGCCGGGCACATGTGGTCCTGATCGGCGACGGGAATCTCCTGGCCGAGCGCGCCCGGCTCACCGGTCATCCGTTTGACGTCAAACCCTATGCATCCAAAGTGATGGATGAATCAGGTCTTTCATTGCTCGACATCCCGCTTGCCAGACGGGCTGAGCCCGGGCACCTCGATCCGGAGAATGCACCCTACGTCCTCACGCTTATCGACCGCGCCCTCACCGGCTTGCGGTCGGGCGAGTTTGACGCCCTGGTGACGGCACCCGTACACAAGGCCCACCTCAACGCATCTGGCATCCCGTTTCTCGGACACACGGAATACTTGGCCGAAAAAACCGGGATTCCCCATCCGGTCATGCTGTTCGTCACGCCCACCTTCCGGGTAGCACTCGTCACCACGCACATTGCCCTCAAAGACGTACCCGCTGCACTCACTTCCGCAAACCTCCGTGCGACGATCGAAGTCCTGGTTCATGATCTTCGGGGCCGTTACGGACTTTCGGATCCCGCAATCGGGGTCCTTGGACTCAACCCGCACGCTGGCGAAGGCGGGTGGTTTGGTAACGAAGAAGCAGCCGTGATCACGCCCGTGATCCGTGAGCTAAACTCCAGAGGGCTCCGCGTGAGTGGACCCTGGCCGGCGGATACCGCATTCATCCCGGAATCCGTTCAAACCCAGGACGCCTGGGTCTCGCTCTACCACGACCAGGCGCTCCCGGTCGTCAAGCACGCCTACTTCGATTCGGCTGTCAACGTGACCCTCGGACTGCCTTTTCTTCGCACTTCGGTCGATCATGGCACAGCGCTTGATCTTGCGGGAACCGGACGGGCACGAGTTCAACCGCTCCAGGCCGCCCTGGAACACGCCATACGTTACGGGCAGGGTGGATGAGGGCCAAAAAGCGTTTCGGGCAGCATTTCCTCCACGACCCGGCCATTCAGAGAAGGATCCTCGAGGCGGTGGACCCGAAACCCCATGAGACGATCCTCGAAATCGGCCCCGGACACGGAGCCCTCACCCGGCTCCTCCTTGAACGGATCCCTTCGCTCTGGGCTGTCGAAATCGACCGCGACCTCGCACAGGAGCTCGTGGCCGGGTGGGGCGAACGCCTGAAACTCCGCGTAGAAGATGCACTCACACTCGATTTCAGGGTCTGGCCGGAAGTGGCACCCTTCCGGGTCGTGGGAAACCTGCCCTACAACGTGGCGAGCCCTTTGCTCGCGCGGCTCGCGAAAGTCAAGGACCGCATCCAGGACCTCCACGTCATGTTGCAGGAGGAAGTCGCCGCCCGCATCGTGGCCCGTGCGGGGGAAGTCGCGTACGGACGCTGGTCCGTGTTCATGGCTTACCACTTCATCCCGGAGACACTCTTCCGGGTCAGCCGCGGAGCCTTCTCACCGCCCCCCCGGGTTCAATCGGCGTTCATCCGCCTCATTCCCCGCCGCGAGCCGCCCTTTCCGGTCGGTGATCCTGAACTCTACTTCTCCCTCGTGGCACAGGCGTTTCAGGGTCGGCGCAAGATGCTTCAGACGAGCCTCAAGGCACACGCGTCGCGGGCCCTCCTGACCCGAGCTGGTCTCGATCCGTGTGCACGGCCCGCAACCGTCCCCCCGGAGGGTTTTGCCGCGCTCGCGCGCCTCATCAGCGCGGAGCGTTCTTCGGCATGAGGGGCGGCTGCAGATTGGGCGAGTCGCCCGTTCGGCTGCGGATGATTTCGAGCGCCGTGGCGATGAACGAGCCGACGTTTCCCATCTCGGCCGGGATGAGCACGGTGGTGGACTGCTTGGCGAGATTCCCCCACTGTGCAATGAAGTCGCGCGCGACCTGAAGCTGAAGGGCCTCGATGCCGCCGGGCTGGACCGCCGCCTGGCCGATGGTCGCGATGGCTTGCGCCGTCGCCTGTGCGACGAGTTGAATGGCCTGGGATTGGCCTTCGGCCTTGAGGATCTCGGACTGCTTGAGTCCTTCCGCCACATTGATGGACTGCTGCCTCTGGCCCTCCGACACGTTGATCTGTTGCTGCCGTTCGCCCTCGGAGCGCGCGATGGTTGCCCTCCGTTCGCGATCGGCCGTGATCTGGAGTTCCATGGCACGCAAAATCTCGTTCGGTGGGGTGATATCCTTGATTTCATAGCGCAGAACCTTGATCCCCCAGGTGGCGCCGGCTTCATCCAGAACGGAGACAACTGCAGCATTGAGTATCTGGCGCGAACTCAACGATTCGTCGAGATGCAGTTTCCCGATTTCGGAACGCATCGCGGTCTGGGCCAGCTGGACGACTGCCATGATCGGATTGGAGGAGCCATAGGCTGCAAGTTTGGCATCCGTGATCTGGATATACATGATTCCATCGACCGAGACCTGGGTATTGTCCTTGGTGATACAGACCTGGGCCGGCACCTCCATCGGGGTTTCCCGGAGATCGAACCGGAACCGGACCTGATCCAGGACCGGAATGATGACGTTGAGTCCCGGTTCGAGTGTCTTGAGATAGCGTCCCATCCGTTCCACGACCCAGGATCGCTGTTGGGGGACGATCCGGACCCCGCCGGCGACGAGCAGCATGGCCAGAACGATGATGACAATGACGATGATCGACATGATGAAACCTCAGGGTCAGGCGGTGGGTGGGGCGACGTGAAGCAGGTTGCCGGTGCGCGAGACGATCCGGAGCGTCACACCCGGCTCGATTGCAGCCGCTCCGGTGAGTTCGGCCTTCCAGTCCGTGTCTCGGTAACGCACTTCGAGATCGCGGCCGTTCACCCGCGTCACGACCACTTTCTGCCCGCGGTCAAGGTCGCTGGCCTCGGTCGAGGCCCGGTTGCGCAAGGCGCGCCGGGCGTATTCAGCCACAGGAAGGAGCAGCACACAAAGTACGGCGAATACGACGATCGCATGGATACCGGTGAGCGGAATCCAGAGGTCGATGAAACCCAGAATCAGCATGGCCACCCCCAGGGCGGCCAGATAAAACGTGTGCGTTGCAATCTCGAAAATAAAGAGGATCATGGCCAGAGTCCATGGGATATACCATTCGGCCATGGAAAAAACTCCCGGTTGATGCATGATCCTCTCTCGCACCCACGCCTGCGTGATCCGTCAATCGTAGCACAGTTCCCATGCCCCCAATCTTGAATCCAGCCCGCCTGCTCAATGCCTGAAACCCGGTTCATTCCGCCCATCCCGATGCGTAACCAGCCCGGGAGACCCGGACAGGCTACAATTCGCACGCCCTCCGCATTCCCGAGACCATGACCCCACCGCCGCGCCCACTCCACCCAGCCAGTCGTGCTTCCCAGAGGAATCCGAGGCACCCATGAGCACTTTTGCGATTGGGGATCTCCAGGGTCTCATGGAGGCCTTTGAACGTCTGCTGGATCGGGTGGATTTTGACCCGCACGAGGACCGGCTCTGGCTCTCGGGTGACCTTGTCAACCGGGGTCCCCAATCCCTCGAGGTGTTGCGTTTCGTCCGCGGACTCGGCGAGCGGGCCATCGCGGTGCTCGGCAACCATGACCTCTATCTTTTGAGAGTCGTGGCGGATCCCGAACTCTTGACCCATGCCGACCCGTCTCTCCGTGCTGTTCTCGACGCACCGGATCGCGATGAACTCATCGAGTGGCTACGCCACCGACCCCTCCTCCATCACGACCGGGAACTCGGCTACACCCTGGTTCACGCCGGACTCCCACCTGCATGGGATCTCGATCTTGCCGAAGCACAGGCGCGTGATGTGGAACGGGAACTCCAGGGGTCGGGCTGGCGTGATTTCGTCCGCTCCATCTTCGGGAACGATCCCGATACCTGGCATCCCAGGCTGACGGGATTACCGGCTCACCGTTTCACGGTCAATGCACTCACCCGCATGCGGTTCGTGACCTCGACCGGCCAGCTCGATTTCACCCACAAGGGCGCGCCCGGCAGCCAACCACCGGATCTTTATCCCTGGTTCGAGATCCCGAACCGGCGCAACCGCGACCTTCACATTCTTTTCGGGCACTGGTCCACTTTGGGCAGGGTTCGGAGTTCCAATGTCTATCCCCTGGATGGTGGCTGCCTCTGGGGAGGAACGCTCCGCGCGATGCGTCTTGATGGTGAAAGTCATCTCGTCGAAATCGATTGTCCCTGCTTGGATGCCGCAGGAGATCGATAGCGCCCGAGGCTATTTCATCTCGACAGGGCACGCGCCCAAGATAGGCATGGTGCCAAAGCGGATGCATAATGGTACCATAACGGCTCCAAAGTCAACCACACAACGGAGCCCGTGCATGGGCATCAATCTTTCAATCAAGAACGCGCCGGAAAGTGTCGTCCAATGTCTCAAACGGCGTGCGGTGCGCCATCATCGCTCTCTTCAGGGCGAGATGATCGCAATCCTGGAAACGGTGGCGCGCGAGGATGCGCTCCTTGAACCGGCCGGGGTCATATCCGAGGTCGAGCGTCTCGGATTGAATACTCCTGCGGAATCTGCCGCCATGATACGGGAAGACCGCTATGCCAGTTAAGGTTGTGGATGCATCCGCTATTGGAGCATTGCTGTTTGGCGAACCGGAGGGACGAGAGATTGCGAGCCGATTGCGGGAGAGCGATCTCGTTGCTCCGACGCTCCTACCATTTGAAGTCGCCAGTATCTGCGTGAAGAAGCTCAAGCGCCATGTGGAGTTGCACGATAAACTACTCGGAGCCTTGCGATTGCTGCCCCGGCTTTCCATTCGGCGCCTTGACGTGGATATCCAGGATGTGACTCGCCTCGCCGAAAGATCCCGGCTCTGCGCCTATGATGCGAGCTATCTTTGGCTGGCCAAGAGTCTTAACGCCGAACTCGTGACACTGGATCGTGCGCTCGATCTCGTGGCCCGATCCGAGCCCCCCAGCTGGATTTAGCAACTCCCGCTGAGTTCTTCTCAAGCGTACAACCTGAGTGGGATCTCAGTCCGGCATGGCTCCTCCCGTCACGCTCCGGACCATCTGATGCTCGCTCAGACGGGTTTTTGGAAGCCATTTTCCCGAATCCGGGATTCAACATTCTAAAATCCCGAAGATGGGACCTGATTAGGACAGGACTTCCGCACTGTATATTTAACAAATATATACAAATCATTTGCTTACAAGGGTCCAGCATATTGGGCATGAAAATTGCACTTAATTTGTCAAGAGCAATTTCACGAGAAGGCACGCGAGTGAACGCCACCGTCCAGACCATCGCCCGGTCTCTGCGCCCCTTCGCCCGAAAACCGGGTTTTGCATTGTCCGTCATCCTGACCTTGACGCTTGGAATCGGCACCAATATCGCGACGCTGACCCTGCTTTACGGCTATCTCCTAGCCCCGCTTCCGTACCCTCATGCAGGTCGCCTGGTGAACATTTTTTTCACTTCCCGGAAGATGCCCGGCAAGCTCCACATGTCGTATCCAACCTATTTCGATTTGCGCGCCTTGGCCCCCGCAATCGAAGTTGCGGGAATGTCCAAACCCAAAAACCTGGACCTCGTGTCCGGCAACCGGACGCTGCATGTGAATGGCGCGGCGGTTAGCGCCTCACTCATGACGACACTCGGTGTCCATCCATTGATTGGCCGGGTGTTTGCGTCGACCGCCAATCGGCCCGGGGCAGCAGGCGAGGTGATCCTGAGTGACCGGCTCTGGTCACTCATCGACGCCCAGAAGCCAGCGATCCTGGGACAGGTCATCCGGCTGAACAATGCGCTTTACACGGTCATTGGCGTCATGCCCCCAAACTTCAATTTTCCGAATCCCGAAACCGAGCTTTGGATTCCCAAGGTGATCGAACCCTTCGACCGCAACCCGGATAACCTGACAGCCTTTCACGACCAGATGATCGCCCGCCTCAGGCCGGGAGCCAGCCTCGCGCAGCTGAATGAGCAGGCGGGTGCCGCCGTGGCACGGGAGATCGCGCACTTTCCAGACCCCTCGGCGATTCCACTATTCAAAAGCTACGGATTCACGGCTGTGGCACGACCTTTGCGCCATAGCCTCGTGGGATCCTTGCGCAAGAATCTTCTGCTGATCCAGCTCGCTACCGCACTCGTGCTGGTGCTCGCGTGGGTCAACCTCTCCAACCTCTTCATCGCCCGTGCACTCACGGAACGCGGAACACTCCTTCTGCGGCGGGTCTTCGGGGCTGAACTCCGTCAACTGTTCGGCCGTCTGTTCGCAGGAAGTCTGATGCTCTGTCTTGTTGGAGCCGCGGCCGGCTTCCTGTTCGGTGAAGGGTTGCTGAAATGGTTTCTCGAAAGCGGGCTGAATCCCTCATCGCTCGCCTTTCCGGCACACGAGTGGGTGGTCTCCATCGGGATCGCGCTCGCGCTCGCAGTTGTTTCAGCCCTGATTTTCTCTTTTTCGGGACTCTACTTCATCAAGCATGAGAATCTCGAGCAGGTCTTGCGGGAAGGCACTCGCACCTCGGAGAGCCTCTCCGAGCGACGCATCCGGGCAGGGCTTGTGATTGCGCAGCTGGCTCTGGCCTGCGCGCTGACAGGCGTAGGCCTGATGCTGGCCCGGAGTTTCCTGAATCTCAGCAGTGTCAATCTCGGGTTTGAGCCCACTCATGTGCTGACATTTGAAATCCACCTGCCGGACCGTGGCAATGCTCCAAGACCCCCTGCGCTCGCCCCCGTTCTGGCCCGTATCCATGCCGCAATCAGCCGTATACCCGGAGTGACCCACGCGAGTCTCGCGAGCGATATCCCGTTCGACGGACAGGAAGCCGGAGATGGGGTCTTTCCGTACCCCTGGGACCACCAACACCAGCCGACTGAGTTCGCGGTGACTGCCGATGCTGGATATTTCAAGGTGTTTCATCTGCCGCTGCTCGCGGGACACAATTTTACGCCCGAGGACGCCACGGCTCAGCAACGGGTTGCCATCATCGATACGCACGCGGCCCGACAGCTTTTTGGGACCGCCCAGGCCGTGGGACGCGAGTTCACTTTCGATTCACCCAACGAGAGCAACCCGGCCCTGAAATTCAAGGTGATCGGTATCGTCCCGGCTACACGCCGAGTCCATGTGGGGCGGTCTTCCCATATGGGTAGCGTCTATCTGGATCGCAGCCAAGTGATCACGAGGAGTCGATACTGGTCGTTTGCACAACTTTCCTGGTATGTTGCGGTACGCACAAGGCTTCCTCCTGCGTCAATCCTGCCGGAACTCCGCGCAACCCTGGCACGCGTGGCGCCCGGGACGCCCCCCTATCATGTCCGCACCATGACCGAGCGGTTATCGGCTCACTTGGCTCCGCGCCAGGGGCTCATGCGCATCGTTCTCCTCTACGCGCTGAGCGCGCTTTTGATTGCAGCCGTGGGCCTCTATGCCGTTCAAAGCTACGGGGTCAACCAGCGCCTGAGCGAGTTCGGCATCCGTGCGGCGCTCGGTGCAGACCGTCATCAACTCATGGTCGAGATGCTCAAGGAAATGGGCCGGCTGCTCGCACTCGGTCTTCTTTTAGGGACACTCGGCATGGTGCTCTTCGGCGCCTTGTTTGCACATGAGTTCTACAATGTGAGCCCGCTCGATCCGCTCACGATCATTGGGGTCTGCCTCATCCTCAGCCTCTCGGTGCTTCTCGCCGGATGGGCACCCGCCTGGCGCGCGGGCTCGGTACCTCCCATGCGTGCGCTCCGGGGCTGCTAGAAACGAACCCAGCCATCACACGCGACCCCCCTATCCGGCGATCACTCCACCCGGCGATCGCGCGCCCCATGCTGAGAATCCGGCCCGCTCAGGCAGGTTTTCGGTTGACCGCGTTGAGCGCCCGGCCACTCACCGAAAGCGCAGCCTCATGCACGGCCTCCGAGAGCGTGGGATGTGCATGGATCGTGAGCGCGATATCTTCGGCACTCGCACGAAACTCCATGGCCAAAACCGCCTCCGCGATGAGTTCGGAGGCCATGGGACCCACAATATGCACACCCAGGATTTCATCACTCGTCTGATGGGCGAGGATTTTCACAAACCCCACCGGAGTCTCGAGCGCATGTGCGCGACCGTTCGCAGCGAACGGAAAACTGCCCACCCGATACGGCACGGCAGCCTTCTTGAGCTCCTCCTCATTGCGGCCCACCCAGGCAATTTCAGGAGCCGTGTAGATGACCGAAGGAATGACGTCGTAGTTCATCTCCGCATTCTGACCCGCGATGAGATCAGCAACCATCACACCCTCCTCTTCACCTTTGTGCGCGAGCATAGGTCCGCGCACCACATCGCCGATGGCATAGACCCCCTTACGCTCGGTGCGGCAGTGACTGTCCACCTTGATGAACCCCCGTTCATCGCACCCGATACCCGTATCGGTTTCAAAGAGGCCATCCGCATAGGGGCGGCGCCCGACCGCGACGATCAGGCGGTCGACATCGAGTGTCGCTTCTCCGCCCGACGCTTCACTGTAGTGGAGTGTCAAAGCCGTTTTCTTCCGCTCGACCGAGGTGAGTTTGGCTCCGAGCAAGATTTTGAGCCCAAGTTTCTGGAACTGACGCAGCGCCTCTTTGGCCACCTGGGCATCGACAGCTGGCAGAAAAGCCGGCAGAGCTTCAATCAGGGTCACCTCTGAGCCAAGCCGTGCCCAGACACTACCCAACTCGAGCCCGATCACACCCGCACCGATCACGCCGAGCCGTTTGGGCACCCGGTCGAACTCGAGTGCCCCCCAGGAATCCACGATCCGTTCTCCATCGAAAGGTGCCGAGGGGAGCTCGACCGGGACCGAACCGGTCGCGAGGATGACCGAACGGGTCTTGAGGATGTGTTCTGTCCCTTTTGGATCTTGATAAGAGACGTTCCCGTCCTTGAGGAGCTTGCCGCGCCCCACCAGCCCTTCCACCCGGTTGGCCTTGAAAAGCTGGGCAATCCCGCCGGTCATGGTGCGGACCACTTTTGTTTTGCGCTCCTGCATGGCTTTGAGATCGAGTGCGAGGCGCTCGAAACCGATGCCGTGCACCTTGAACTCTTCCCGGGCACGGTAATAAAGCTCGCTCGATTCCAGAAGCGCCTTCGAAGGAATACAGCCGGCATTGAGACAGGTGCCGCCGAAAGTGTACGTTCCATCGTGATTCCGCCAGGAATCGATACAGGCCGTGCGCAGGCCGTTTTGTGCGGCACGGATCGCGGCGATATAGCCGCCCGGTCCCGCGCCAATGACTACTACGTCATAGGTTTCATCTGTCATGGTGCACTCTCGGTTCGAAAACCTGGGTTCAGAGATCGAGCAAAAGCCGGTCCGGATCCTCGAGGGATTCCTTGACCACAACCAGGAACTGAACAGCTTCCTGGCCATCGACCAGACGGTGGTCGTAGGTGAGGGCGAGATACATCATCGGCCGGATGACGACCTGGCCCGCCAAAGCCATGGGCCGATCCTGGATCTTGTGCATCCCGAGGATCGCACTTTGCGGCGGATTGATGATCGGAGTTGAGACCAGTGAGCCGAACACACCCCCATTGGTAATCGTGAAGGTGCCGCCCTCAAGATCGCTGAGTTCGAGTCCGCCTGAGCGGGCCTTTTCGGCAAAATGGGCGATCCGGGTTTCGATCTCGGCAAAACTGAGCTGGTCTGCCTCGCGCACGATGGGGACGACCAAGCCGCGCTTCGAGGACACTGCGATGCCCATATCCCAGAAATCGTGATAAACGATGTCGGATCCCTCGATCGAGGCATTGACGACCGGGAACCGCTTGAGCGCGAGCACCGCGGCCTTCACAAAGAAGGACATGAAACCGAGTTTGATCCCATGCGTTTTCTCGAACCGCTCGCGCAGGGATGCGCGCATCTCAATCACCCGTGTCAGATCTACTTCGTTGAACGAGGTCAGCATGACGGCATTCAGGTTGGATTCCCGGAGACGCTCCGCGATCCGGGCCCGAATCCGCGTCATGGGTACCCGTCTGATGCGGGAGGTACCTGCGGATGGAGAGCGCGATATTTCCGGACGAGCGGCTGGTCCGGCTCCCTCGCCGTGCTCAAGATGGGCCAGAACATCACCCTTGCTGATGCGCCCCTCGCGGCCATGACCTTCGATCATGTCGGGATCGAGCCCATGCTCATCGATCAGGCGGCGCGCAGCGGGGGCAAGCGGCGGGGTCTTGCCGGGGTGAGATGCCGCCACGCGCGGCGTCTCTTTCGCGGTGCTCGGTTGTGCGGGTGCCGGCGACTGTGAAGGCACCTTGGGAGCAGGTGACTGCCCGGCATGGACGGCTGCATTCGACCCTGCGCCCTCCTCAAGGATCGCCAGCACGGATCCTGCGGTCACGGTTGCACCGTCCGCCTGGCGGATCTCGCGGAGCGTACCGCTTGTGGGAGCGGGCACCTCCAGCACAACCTTGTCGGTTTCGAGATCGACCAGGTTCTCGTCACGTAGAACAGATTCCCCGGTTTTCTTGCGCCAGTTGACGACCGTTGCATCGGCCACGGATTCGGGGAGAGGCGGAACCTTGATTTCGATACTCATGCGGTCTCCGGGAGTGATTTTGAGCGAGTCGATGGACGTTTGCGGATCGAGCCCGACGGTGCCGCGGCCAGAGCCGCTTCGAGAATCGCCTTCTGCTGGATGGTATGAAGAGCCGCATAACCCGGGGCAGTGGCCGCTGAGGCTGGCCGACCCACGTAACGGAGGCTCTGGTTGGGTGCGAGAAGCGGACTGAGCCGCGGCGCAAGCGCCTGCCAGGCACCCTGATTCTCCGGTTCTTCCTGGCACCAGATGACGTCCTCTGCCCTGGGATAACGCGCGAGCGCAGCCTTGAGCATCGCATCGGGAAGAGGATACCACTGCTCAAGCCGGACGAGCGCCACGTCACCCCGTCCCGCTGCCTCACGCGTTTCGAAAAGCTCGTAGTAAAGCTTGCCTGAAGTGAGAATCACCCGGCGAATCTGGCTTGGATCCTGCATCTCGGGCTCATCGAGGACAGGCCGAAAACCGCCATCCGTGAGATCCTTCCAGTCGGAAACGGCGAGCAGGTGGCGCAGGAGGCTTTTCGGGGCAAGCACCACGAGCGGCTTGCGGTACGGGCGAATCACCTGACGGCGGATCAGGTGGAACATCTGCGCAGGAGTCGTGGGATTTGCGATCTGGAGGTTATCCTCGGCACAAAGCTGGAGATAACGCTCGGGGCGGGCCGAGGAATGCTCCGGTCCGGCTCCTTCCTGCCCATGGGGCAGAAACAGGACGAGACCGCAAAGCCGCCCCCACTTGGCTTCTCCGGCACTCAGAAACTGGTCCACCACCACCTGTGCGCCATTGCCAAAATCGCCATATTGGGCTTCCCAGATGACCAGAGCATCGGGGTTTGCAGTCGCATAGCCGTATTCGAACGCGAGGACCCCCTCCTCGGACAGGAAAGAATCGACGATATCGGCGAGTGCCTGTTTCGGCGCGAGGCGATTGAGCGCGACATCGGTCGCATCGGTCGCGACGTCGTGCAAGACTGCATGCCGGTGGAAAAACGTGCCCCGCGCACTGTCCTGACCACTCAAACGCACCGGGTGACCTTGGACCAAAAGGCTCGCGTACGCCAGAAGTTCGGCCATCCCCCAGTCGAAAGGCACCTCGCCCAGAAGCATCTTGCGTCGCTCCTCCAGGATACGCGCGAGCCGCGGGTGGACGGTCCATCCCTCGGGGAGCGTCACGAGCATCTGGCCGAGGCGCAGGAGATCGGCCTTCTTGACCCAGGTTTCGACCGGGCGATCCCAGCGCTCACCGCGGTACGGTTCCCAATCGACCAGTGGCGGACGGGCTTCCGCACGCGGCAAAATGAACGAAACCGGCACTTCGCCCCGATCCAGCCCATCCCGGTATGCGCCCGCAAGCTGTTCGGACTGCGTGGAGTCGATAACCCCGCCCTCAAGGAGCTGACGTTCATAAATTGCCCGGACCGTCGGATGCTCGCGGATGCTTGCATACATGAGCGGTTGGGTGACTGCAGGTTCATCAGCCTCGTTGTGTCCGTGCCGGCGGTAACCCACGAGATCGAGAAAGACATCCTTGTGGAAACGGCTCCGGTACTCGAATGCGATTCGCAGGGCGAAAATCACGGCTTCGACGTCGTCCGCATTCACGTGGAAGACCGGCGCCTCGATCATCTTGGCGATATCGGTCGCGTAACGCGTAGAGCGGGCATCGCGCGGATTGCTGATCGTGAACCCGATCTGGTTGTTCACGACGAAATGCAATGTGCCACCGGTCCGGAATCCCCGTGTTTCTGCCATCTCAAGAGTTTCCATGACGACGCCCTGACCGGCGAGTGAGGCATCCCCATGGATCAGAACCGGCAGAACCCGGTCTCCAGCCCGATCTCCCAGTCGATCCTGGCGGGCGCGGACCGAGCCTTCCACCACCGGATCCACAATCTCGAGATGGGACGGGTTGAAGGCGAGCGTAAGATGCAGGACCCGCTTGCCCAATGTGACATCCGAGGAGAACCCGAGATGGTACTTGACATCGCCCGAACCATTCTGATGGAGCGGATCATAACGGCCTTCGAACGCCGAAAAAAGCTCAGGCAAGGGTTTTGCGAGCAGGTTCACGAGGACATTGAGGCGTCCCCGATGGGCCATGCCGATCACGATCTCCTCGACTGGACCCGCACTTGCCTGCCGGACCAGATCGTTCAATGCCGGCATGAGCGACTCGCTCCCCTCAAGCGAAAACCGTTTCTGCCCGATATAGCGCCGGTGGAGAAAATGCTCGAGTCCCTCAGCAGCTGTCAGTTCGGTGAAAATCCGGAGCCGCTCCTCGCGACTGAGCGTGAACTGTCCGCGCGTGGTTTCGAGCCGGTCGCAGATGAACCGCCGTTCCTCGACGTTCATGAGGTGCTGGTACTCAGAACCGATGGCCCCACAATAGGTGGCGTTCAACACGCTCAGGAGATCGGCACCGGTCCGGGTCGCTTCTCCCGATACGAGACCTGATGGAATCTCCGACTGAAGCTCGGCCGGACCGATACCGTGAAAGGCGGGATCGAGATCGGGCGGGCTGGCGGGCCGCGTGAGACCAAGTGGATCGAGTCGCGCGGCCCAATGACCACGGGAACGGTAGGCCTGAACCCATCGGGCCCAGACGCTGCCTGAGGTCTCACTCTGTGCCCCTTGAGCGATCCGGACGGTCCGGGCGCTCCGGAGGAGATCCGCTTCAATCGGCCGCCTCGCGATGGCCGAATCAACCGCACCCAATCCTGCAAAAATCCGTGCATATTCGGCGGGAACGGTGCGTGGATCGACCAGATAGGCTTCGTAGAGATCTTCGAGGTAAAACCCCGTTCCGCTGTTCAGGACAGTCGGATCAAGCCCTCCGGCTGTTGGATCACCCGATCTCGATTGGCTGGCCACCCGAATCTCGCCACCTGATGTGCGGGCTACAAAGGACCGCCCACCCGCCGCCGCATTTCGGCTTGAGTGAACAGTGTTTTTCGGGCTATAGTCTACAGCAAGCCGGGCTCAATGGGGAACATCCGGCGGAGTATTATGACCTTTGCCGCTCAATCCGACCCGATCTCCTTCGACGAAACTGTCGAAGTGCACTACCCGACGACCGTTCTCGAACGCCGCCACCACGGATGCGAAGATTTGAATACAGCACTTTACACGCTGCTCAAAAATCTTACAGAGATCCACCGCGATGATCGCCTCGAGAACGCCATCTACTCGGGACGGATATCGACACAAGGCGGGTACCAAACCGCAAAGCACCGGAATTTCCTGGAGCGACCGGAGCCGGCCATCGCCGAGTTTCGCGACCGGATCCTCTTGCCGTCCGTGACACGCTATCTCACCGAGGTTTTCGGTCAATCGGCTTCCGCCATCAAGCCCTGGATCATGGGGTGGGCCAACTTCCTGACAGCGGGCGATTGGCAGGCTCCACACATGCATCCGACCACCGGGAATCTGGCGTCCGGGGTTTACTACGTCCGCCTTCCGGAAGCCAAAGACCCGCCCCAGGGCTGGATCGAGTTTTTGAACCCCCATCCTATCTCGGTCCACCACGGATTCACACTCACACGCCGGATCGAACCTGAAGCCGGCAAACTCCTCCTGTTCCCTCCCTATCACATTCACTACGTCCATCCTTTCCGTGGCGCAGGTGAACGGGCGATCATCGCCTTCGATGTGCTCAAGGAACGGCCGGATCTCAAGCTTACTTTTTAGCTCCCGAGGCACCCATGAACGATATCCCGAATCCCGGATCCGCGGGCCTGCACATCGACCAGTATCCGGTGGCCGAGCTGCCTGATCAGATCATCATGCTTTGCAGGAGTGCCGAAGCGCTGGTCCAAGACGGGCGTCTCCGGGAAGCTGAAGAGGTTTATACCTGCGTTCTCAAAGCCGCGCCACACAACCTGGGAGCCCTCACCTTTCTGTCTCTCAGAGCCTATGAGACCGGACGTTACGAAGAGAGCGTGCGCCTCCTCCAGGCCGCCATTCGCGTGGCGCCCCGGAATCTCCTGTTGCATCAGAATCTGGCATTCGCGCGGCGGGCCCAGGGGCTACCCGAAGCCGCGCTTGAAGCGATTGATCGAGCCATTGAGCTCGCCCCGGACTCCGCCATCCCGCATCTCAACCGGGGTTCGATTCTCGAGACCTTGGAACGCGAGCAGGAGGCACTTTTGGCTTATGGCCGGGCACTCCGGCTCGAACCCGCACTCCGCATGAACCCGGCCGCGCAACCACCGGGAATCCGCGATCTCGCCGTGCGCGCCGTGAGCCGTTTGACGCCGGTCCGTTTTGCCGTGATTGACCGGGCCGTACAGGAAGTCGAAACACTATTCGGCGAAAAAATCCCGGAACGAGCCAGGGATTTTCTTGAGATCTTCAAGGGGGTGAAACTTCCGGTGTATGAGGATCCGCTGCAGAAGCCGGAGTTCCTGTTCTATCCCGGCCTCAAACCCAAACCCTGGTTCGAACGCGGAGAGTTTTCCTGGATCAAAACCTTCGAAGCCGCCATCTCGGATATTGCCGCCGAATACCGCGATCTCGCTTCTGGCGCGACCGGTGCCGCCCCAGCAGAGGCTTACGTGCCCAAAGCGGCCCAGAAGAGTCCACTCTGGCAGAATCTCGCAGGCTCGCTCGACTGGGAGAGTTTCCATCTGTACCGCTCCAGCCACCCGATCCACGGGGTCATCCAGCGCTGTCCCAAGACCTTCGCAGCTTTACGGCATCTGCCACTCGCACGCGGAAGAAACCACGCACCCGAGGTATTTTTCTCGATCCTCAAACCCGGTACGCACCTGCCACCGCATCACGGTCTTTCCAATGCCAAACTGACGATCCACCTGGGGCTTTCCATACCAGAGCAAACGGGCATCAAGGTCGGAGGAGAAACCCGGCAATGGCGCGAGGGACGCACCCTGATCTTCGACGACAGTTTCGAGCACGAGGCTTGGAATGCCGGCACCGTTCCACGTGTGGTGCTGATCGCTGACATCTGGAATCCCGCACTCAGTCCAGTCGAACAGGAACTCGTGGCCCGCGTGATCGAAGCACATGACGATTTCACTCAGGAGTACATGGCCTGAACCCGGATACTGAGAAAACCGGCGGATCCAGCAGGCTTGGAATGCAAGGTCGAAGGACCCCGACGGGCGCCGGGTTTGTGTATGATGCAATTTTAGATCGCATCTGGAGGATCTCGTGGCCTTGACTCCCTCTGCGCCGTTCACTCCAGGGCTCGAGCCGGTTTTCGCCATTCCCTTCTACCGGACCCATTTTCCAAGAGCCGGCCTTTTCAATCACACACTCAAGGAGAAGCTTATTCTCTGGGAATCTCATCCACCCGGCCCGAGCCATACTCGGCCGAGCCCGGTCCGGAAGCCCGGCGTCTACGAGAGTACGTTCGATTTTTTCCACTGGGAGGATCCGGAAGTCCAGTCTCTCGCCCGCTTTTGCCTGAATCAAGTCGGATATCTCGTCCAAACCCTCAACGCCTACAGTGCGCCCGAGATGGCGGAACTCCGGTTCTACCACCACAGTTGGTTCCACCTGACCCAACGTGGCGGATACACCAGTTTTCACAATCATCCCATGGCCTCTTGGTCTGGCGTCTACTGCGTCGACCCCGGCACCCCGGATCCTGGAGCTTCCCAAAGCGGCCTGCTGCGGTTTATGGATCCGAGGTCTCATAGCAGCATGTTTCTCGACCCGGGTAACAGCTACCTCGTTTCTCCGTATGGCTTCGGGGTTTTGGAGCACCACTTCGAAGCTGGGGAACTCGTTCTCTTCCCGTCCTACCTCTACCACGAAGTCTCCCCATTCCAGGGACAGGATATCCGCATTACGGTGGCCTTCAACGTCTGGGTTCGCTATCAGGATGAACCGCCGCTCGAACCCGGACTCCGCCGCACAGTCGCCGCGAACCCAGGCTGAGGCCAGTCAACCCGATGGATCCCACTTCGATCGCTGGCGAGGAGACCAAGCTCAAGTTAGAAGTCGCACTGCGTGCGCTCAAAAACCGCAACTTTGCCGAGGCAGCCCAACATTTTGCACACCTCTCCCGGACGGATCACACGGAGGCGATGGGTTACCTCGGAATCCTTTACCTTCGCGGGCTCGGTGTGGACTACGACCCGGTTCAGGCCTTTCACTGGACCGAGCGCGCAGCCCAAAAAGGTCTTGCAACCGCCTGTCTCACACTCGCACATTTATCCTATCTCGGGCTGGGCACCTCAACTGACAAGGGAAAAGCCAAAACCCTTCTTCTCGCAGCGGCGCGGACCGGGCACCCGGCGGCCTTGCGGACCCTCGGGCTCGTGTATCTCGGTTTGGGTCGGAACTGGCGCGCTTACGCCCGGCTCTGCTTTGAAGCGGCTTCGACCCAGCGTGATGTATTCGCGAATCATGCCCTGGCCGTTATGTTGCTCGGCGAAGAACTTCCGGAGCAAGCGATACCCCTTCTGGCCTGGGCTGGAACTCAAGGGCTTTTGCCGAGTCTGCTCCGCCTCAAAGGTCTCCAAAACCGCCTTGGTCTTGCCGCCGTACGTGAATTAGCCATCCTGCCCATCCAGTCTCCGAATCGCGCCCACCAATCCGCCATCCAGCCTTTCAATTGGGAGGTCCCTTCGTTCGATGACGCGACGATCCGGAATCCCCGAATCCGCCTCCGGACCTATTCAGGCCTGCTCGACCCGATTGAATGCGACTATCTCATCGCACTCGCGGCACCTTATCTGCGCCCGGCTGAAACACGCGAACCCGGTACCGGACGCATCGTCCAAAATCCGATACGCACATCGAGCGCCATGAGCATGCCGCCGAATCTCGAAGATCTCGTGCTCTTTGGGCTCGAAGAGCGAATTGCCGGTTGTGCCGGATATACCCTGGATAGGAGCGAACCGCTTGCCGTTCTGCGTTACCGGCCCGGAGAGGAATACCGGCCGCATTTCGATGCCTTCGATATCCAAGCCATGCATCAACAACCCGAGTTCATGCGACTCGGACAAAGAACGGAGACCGCGCTCGTCAACCTGAACGACGAGTTCACCGGGGGTGAAACCGCATTTCCCAGTCTCGGGTCAACCATCGTTCCCATCGAGGGCCAGGGCATCGTGTTCAGCAATCTGGATCCGGCAGGCGATCGTGAACCCTTGGCGCTGCATGCGGGCCTACCCGTTCAAAGTGGTGAGAAATGGCTCGCAACGCTCTGGTTCCGGGAACGCACCGGAGGACGACAACCCGCCCGATGACGCCCGCGGGTACACCCGATTTCACCGGACGGGCACAGGTTCAGCCCGGGCGGTGCCCGCTTCCGTTAGGCGCTCGAATTTGAGTGCAAAGGTATAGCGGGGCACAAAGCAGATCCGGTTAGGCGGCCGACCCACATGACGGATGCGGCCATCAAAAACCGACAGTCGGCCGGGTTTGGGGCTGACAACCGCCCGCGCATCACCGGCCTCATCAAAAAACAATGTTTCTCCTCCCCATTCCATGTTCCAATCTTTCGCGAGATACCAGAGTGCGGTGAGCTGGATTTGATCCGGCAAACAATCAGAATGGCTAAAAAGCATGTCCCCATATTGCGCGACATTGCAGTAACTGCGGTAAAGCCGCCAAGGGCCGTTACGCGTGAAATGCTCGGCCAAAACAGCCTCCGTTAGCCCCAACAGGGGCAGCCGATTCATCGACTCGGGCGGCACATTAAGCGCCCAATGCTTGAACTCCTGGGTATCTCCCCGCGCAGATTCGCTTTTGCTATAGCTGCTCAGGGATAAAAACGCGAGCGTGCGCTCAAGGTCGCGCGGTGCGAGCAGCCCATCGACGACGACGACAGGCATGCCCTCAACCTCTGTTTGATAGGTGACTGGAATCATGTGACATCCAACCCACGCGCTTGCCTATCATACCCAGTAAAGCGCTGGCGTGTGAAAACAAACTGGAGTTTTCCGTTCTCTCCAGACCTCCTGCGGCAAATCCGCCCATGCCACTTCGTATCGTGCCCCCGATCAGTTGCGAACACCACTTGAACCGACCCAGAAAGAAAAAACCCGTGGTTCCTTTCGGAACCACGGGCAGTGTTCTTTTGTTGTCGTTATTGGACTCTTAGAAACGCACCCCTACGCGAGCGTAGAAGAAGCGTCCCGGAACCCGATAGTAGTACGGCTGATAGCTGTTCGCGAAAGCCGTCATCGAGATCGGCGGATTCTTGTCAAAGAGATTCCGGATCCCGAAGGTCAAATCGGTATTCCACGCATCCACATCGTAGGTCACCTCGACATCGTTGTAGACGGTTGTGCCGAGCTTATTCAAACCCGCGAATGGTGCATTCGGGTGGGCGCTGTTCGGAGTGCCCGCCAATACCTTGCTGCACCAGCCCGTCCCGATGAGTCCCGAGACAAAGATGGCGTTTGAGTTTTGGCACTGCTCCCACATGGGCCCGATGATCTCCATACTCCATGCGGCCGACCACGGACCATAATTCCATAGGAGCTGCGCCTCGCCCCGATGCTTGGGGATCAGTCCTGTGACCGTACCCGCTTCTTCCTGGGTAAACTCGGTCGGCTTACCCTGCGCGCTCAGGCCCGGGTAAGCAGTCACGAAGGACTTGACGAAGGTCGCATTCAAATGGAAGTCAAAATCACCGATCGGAGTCGACGGGAAGCGGTATCCGAGATTGATATCCCAACCCTCAGTCTTGTCCGAACCCACGTTCTGGTTGAGCGAGTCGATGTTGGTGATCGGTCCATTGGCCTGATAGTTCCCTGAGGCACGTGAAATATCGGTACAGTCCAGACTGGCTTGGCTGTAGCAGAAGTTCAGAATGTTCGACGGGCCGATACCACCCACCGTAATCGCATTCACCAGCTCGATCTTGTAGAAATCAGCCGAAACATCGAGACCCGGAACATAGCTCGGGCTATAAACAAAGCCAATCGTGCGCGAGATAGAACGTTCCGGAGTCATGTGAGCATTGCCACCCAGCGTGACCGGGATTTGCGTGTTCGGCTGGATCGCGTGCGCCGGGCAGTTCGGTAATGTCGGATTGACAACGCACGGATCCGTCAGCGGGTTAAAGGACTGGAACTGGCCCGCGAAAAACTCGCTGATACTCGGTACCCGGAAGCCCTGCGACCAACTGCCGCGGAAGAGCAAATCCCGGACCGGTGCATACTTGAACGAAATCCGTCCGGAACTGTTATGGGCCCGACTGGCGACCGTCGTGGTGGGATTGGCAAAGCCCGCCCAAGTGGCCTGCGTCCAGCGGTTCGCCACGTCGAAGGACAGGTGATGCACGAGGAAGACATCACGCACGAGCGGAACATTGACCTCAATGTATTCGGCGTCGGACGCTTCGCGACCACTGGTCGGAAATGCCGTATTGGTAGTGGCATTGCCAGAGGCAACGAGCGGATCAGGCTGGAAGTAACCGTTGTCTTCGAGATATTCGTATCCGACCGCAACTGCCAACGGACCCGCTGGCAAATCAACGATCGTGCCGGTCACGTTGCCCGTGTAGTCACGCTGGGTAACAGCGTCCTCGCTCACTCCGGTGTAGTCGATGTAATTCGCCATGGCCGGGGTGATGGTGCCTTGCCCAGTTTGGAGATTGTAGCCACCAAAGAGATCCAACGGCACGCAGCCCGGTGTATTGTTACAGACCGAAAGCGGCCCCAAGGCCAAAGCCATTCTGCCGGTATTCTGCAGCCCGGTCACTGTTCCGACATTGGCCCGATCCGCATACCCGTAGTGGATGTTCCAATCCCAATCGTGCCCCAGCATCCGGAAGTAGCCCTTGAGGCCCGCTCCAAATGCATAGGTCTTGACGTTGGTGTTGAAAACGCGGTAGCCCGATTCGATCATCCGGCGTCCCAGGAAAAGCAGGGCATCGCTTTGACTCGCACAGTTCGCCGTGCCATAAAGCGAGCACCAGTTCGCATAGCCGGCCGTACCCGGAAAGTACGGGACGAGATCGACACCGAAGGGGTTATAGGGGTTCGTGGCTGAAATACCAACCGCAACCCCATTGGCCGAATTGTCGGATCCATAGGGACCCAAAAAGAGCGGGTTGGGCGCGAGTACGGACTGCGATACCCGATCGTTATAAAGCACATTGGACGTAAACTCCATGTGCGAGTTGAACCTATAGTGCCCCTGGCTATAGATATACCATTGCTCGGCTGGCGTCAGAAGATAGTTGGCCGGCGCATAGTTATAGGCATCGGTCGCCCCGAAATCATGCCCGTTGGCATTGGGCCCAGAGAGCGGACCGGCGAGATCGCAACCCGATGAGGCGTTGCCGGCTGTCGCTCCGGCGACCCCTGACGGGAGGCAGTTCTGGCCCGGCATTGTTGACGGCCCGTAGGGTCCCTGCATGATGAAGCGCCCACCCGGGGTTCCGGAGCTGCCCAGTGTGTTTCCGGTTCCGATCAGCGGCAACGCAGAGATCGTGCGGTTGGCAGCCCAAATCGGCTGCTGCTCACGATATCCGACGCTGAGCAAGGCACCTTCACGGCTATTGCTCGCGCCCAAGGTAAAGTCATACTCCTGAACCTTGCCATCCCAATGGGTGCCCCCGGGAACGGTCGAGGTCAAGCCCAGTGCTGCGTCCTGATTGATGGCGGCCGCATGACCCTGATAGATCCCCATGTACGCATTGGCTTCCGCACCGTTGAAGTTCTGCACCGTGATGATGTCGACCACACCGGCAATGGCGTCCGATCCGTAAATCGGCGCGGCGCCGTCGAGAAGGATTTCGACGCGTTGGATGATCGCCGCCGGAATCGTGTTCAGGTCAACAGGACCACCCAGTGTGGGAATCCACCGGTGCCCGTTCAAAAGCACGAGAACACGCGACGCACCCAGATTGTGCAGGTCGATGAAGGTATCTCCATCGTTCCCGTTGTTGGTCTGGGTGTTGATGGCCGCCCCAGCCGAGGTAATCGACTGGAGAATATTGCCAATCGTGACCTCGCCGGTCAGATTGAGTTGCTGCTTGGTAAGCACCACAACCGGCTGCGCGGTGACCGTACTCGTACGCATAATGCGCGACCCAACGACCTCGACCTTGGCGAGTTTCGTGGGCCTTGAGCGGGCCAATGCTGCCGGCGCGGCGATAACTGCAACGGACGCACTGGCTACGAGAGCCCCGCGTACCGCTTGCCGCACAAGATTTCGCTGATTCATTGTGTTGATAGCCTCCACATGTAGAGTGAGGTTGTGACTCCTGGCGCGACCAGGTTTGTAGCGAGGATACCACGTTCAAAACCCCTGTCAAGCCCCTCCTGTTGCGTGATGAAGAGTACCCTGATGGTGCCTATCCCCATCGTTGATGCTGAGTTGATGCTGAAACACGAGAGTTTTGTACCATGGATACAACACTCAGTTCCGTTGCATGTGCACAACACCGATAATTTCTATATACTTTAGTGATCTTTGAGATTCTCCACGCCAGCCGTTTCCGGATGCTTTGGGAACGGGAGTGACAAGATGCAAGACCCCGATCCCCCGCTGGGAGACCTGGCGGATCTCGCCTCGGAGTTGTCGAGACCTGTCGACGAAACCCAATACTACCTTTGGGGAAACGAGTTCCGACGCCGTGGCGAGTCGGCGCGGGCGGAGCAAGCACTCCGGGGGGCACTCAGCCTGGCCCCCCATCTTTTCGAGGCACGCCTGAGTCTCGCGTTCCTCTATCGCGAGCAAGGGCGGGATGCCGAGGCGGATGGGCTGTTCAACGAGTGGCTCGACCTCGGCCCCGAAGACCCTTTGCTCCTCACGCGTGCCGCAGCCTTCGTGACTGAACTGCATGCCCCCGAAACGGCGTTGCGGTGCCTGGATCGGGCCCTCGCACTCAACCCGACGTTTGCTTCAGGCTGGTTTGAACGCGGCCGTCTTCTGCTCCAGTCCGGCCGCTTCGATGCCGCCGCCGAGAACTTGAACCGCGCACTTGAGCTCGACCCAAACCTGGATGCGGCCTACCTGCCACTCGCCCACGCGCACCGCTTTGAACCATCGGACCCTCTGATCGACTTCTTTACCCGTGCGGCCCGCCAACCCGGCCAAACCGACTCGACGAGGGCCTGTTTGAACTTTGCGTTGGGGAAAATTCATGACGATCTCGGGGAATGGGATCGGGCGTTGGCCCACATTGAAACCGCGAATGCCCTGCGCCGCCCAACCGTACCCTTCGACCCCGAATCCCCCCGCCGAGAGTTGCAGCGCCTCCTCTCGGCGCCGCCCGCGATCTGGGCAATCCCCCATCCCCCCATCCCGCCCGCAGCTGTCGAGCCTCTTTTCATTGTCGGGTTGCCCCGCTCCGGCACGGCGCTCGTGGAACACCTGCTCCTCAAGCATCCCGCTATCCGGAGCGCCGGCGAACTCCATACGCTTCCGCAGCTCGTTCAAAACTCCCATCTCATCGAACGTCGGCTGGCGCAACTTGGGAACGAATCAGCCGCCGCCGAGCCGGATCCTGACTCGGCGGCGATCGCCGACCTTTATCGCGAGGAGCTCACTCGCGGCATCCAGCCCGGTGGACGCTATATCATCGATAAAAACCCCCTCAACTTCTGGCATGTGGGCGCGATCCGCCATTTGTTCCCCCATGCCCCCATCCTTGCGCTTGAGCGGGACCCGCGCGATGTGCTGCTGTCGCTCTATTTTCACGACTTTGCCCACCCAGCCCTCGCCTTTTCCTACTCGATCGAAAACCTGCTTTCCTATTTTCAATGTTACGAATCCCTGATGCCCGCCTGGAAGACGCTCGCCGGTCGGGCGATGCGTTCCGTTCGATACGAAACGGTCGTCGCCGAGCCGATAAAGGTCGTCCACGAGCTTTTGCGCTGGCTCGGGTTGCAGCCGCCTGAAGCCGTCGACCCACCGGCCTTTGCACAGGATCTCCTTAAAACCGCGAGTGCCTGGCAGGCACAGCAACCGATTTACGGCCACTCGGTCGGGCGCTGGAGATGCTACGCGCCGACCTTGCTCAAAAATCACCCAGCACTTCAAACACTGAATTTCACCTGATGGTGCCGCCCCCCCGATCATCTTCGGCGCAGTGGGCGCTCCAAAATAACCTTCGGCAGGCGGTTCAGCTGATGCGCGCGCACCACCCCGAAGAGGCCGACCGCCTTTTTGCCACGCTGCTTGCCCAGTCGATCGAATTTCCGCCGCTACTCCACTTTGCGGGGCTCAACGCCTTGGATCTCGGCCGCATTGAGGAAGGGCTCGCGCTCCTCAACCGCTCGCTCGAACTGGATCCGCACGATCCAGCCTTCCAGACCAATCTCGCCACGGCTCTGATCCGGCTAAAACGCTGGGAAGAGGCGGAGCAGTGGATTCGCCTGCTCAGAGCGCAAGATCCGAACAACGCACAGACGGCTCTTGCGCTCGCGAGGCTTCTCCACGAAACCGCACGCGACGGCGAAGCCATTGCCCATTGGCAGACCGCCATGACACTCGACCCCCAGGGATCCACGGCCTGGCTCGGCTACGGCGAATCGCTGACCGAACTCGGCGACCTCAAGGGCGCGGCCAAGGCCTATGCCCACGCACAAACCCTGCTTCCCAAAGACCCGCTCCTGCGGGTCGCCCGCGCCGACATCCTCTCAGAAGACGATCAGGGCGAGGACGCGCGCATACTCTACGAGGAAGCCCTCAAACTGCAACCGGATTTCGTCCCCGCCGTCGTGGGACTGGCCGGACTGGAAGGTCAGCTGGGTCAATTCGAGGCCGCACTCAATCGCCTGCGCCAGCTCCTTGCGCGCAATCCCCGCGCTTATCCCGCAGCCTGGCTGCTCGCACGCTACAAAACCTACCGGGCGAACGATTCGGATATTCCGCTCCTTGAGGCCACGCGCCGCCAAGCCGATGCCGAGCCGTCGCATCCGTTGGCCCACAACGCCTATTTCGCCTGGGGGAAAATCCTTGAAGATCTTGAAGACTACGACCGCGCCTGGGACGCGTTCGAGCGCGGACACGCGCTCAAACCGGTCAGCCGGGCTTATCAACCTTCCATCCAGCGCAACTTCCTGCGGCTCACACGGGATGCCCTGGACGGGTTTTTTTTGAAGCGCAATTGCCTCACCGAGCCCGGGCCCGTACGCCCGGTCTACATCGTGGGCATGCCCCGCTCGGGTACAACCCTCACGGAACAGCTTTTGGCTGCCCACTCCCAAGTAACGCCGGGTGGAGAGATGGTCGCGATGCAAACGGCCTTTCGCCAAGGTCTCGGCATCCCAGATCTCGGCCAGTTGCCATTTGCATTGAACCCGCTCTCGCCCACCGCCTGGCGTCGTCTGCGGCATGAGGTTGACACGCTTTACCAATCCTGCGCGCGCGGCAAAAAGATCCTGACCGATAAAATGCCCAGTAATTTTCAATTGTGCGGGCTGCTGTACGCGCTCAATCCGGAAGCCCGTGTGATTCATGTGCGACGCGAAGCCCGGGATACGTGCACATCGTGCTACACCACTTTGTTCCGAAGCAGCCACAAGTTCGCTTCGAACCTGGAGCATCTCGGCCACTATTACCGGATGTACGAAACGGTCATGGACCATTGGCGCAACCTTTTGCCACCTCACGCGTTCCTTGAAATCGATTACGAGTCTTTGGTCCTCGACCCGCGCACGGAACTTGCCCGGCTGCTTCAGTTTCTCGAGTTGCCGTGGGAGGAAGGCTGTCTCAAACCTGAACGAGTGGAGCGCCGCATCAAAACCGCAAGCATTTTTCAAGTCCGACAACCGATCCAGACGAGTTCGATCGGTCGTTGGCAGCGCTACGCCCGTCATCTGGGCCCTCTGGAAGCCGCGCTGGCGATCTCAGATCCACTCGGAGATCACCCGGCTTCGCTATAATCCTACCATCCGACTTCTGGATGCGCCATGAACGATACATTCGTTGCAACCGATCTTGAACGCGCACTCGCCGAATTGAGCGAAGCACTTGCGACCCGCGAACGCGCATTGATCGAGTTCGTGAAAGCACGGATCTGGCTGCTGACCGACGGCGAAACGGAGACCGATCCGAAATCGCTCAGAAGCGCCAGAATGGCGATGGTTTCCGATGGCCCCAACCTCGATCAACCTATGCTCGCGATCTTCACTTCCGAAGAGCGGGCGGTTCGGTTCCAGCGTGCGCACGAAAACAGCCTCCCGAACGTCGTTGCGGTCGAGGCTCCTTTCGCCATCCTCTGTGTACGCGAAGGCGCTGGGATCATCATCAACCCCAACCAGAGCCCAGGATTCCGGATCGGGCCCGAAGCAGCCCAGATGCTCCGGGATCAGATGATCAGGCTCCAAAGCCGTGGCCCGGACCCGAACGCGTCAGTGGCATGAATCCGAACCACTCGCCCACCCCGAGAGCCCCAGCGCTCAGGACACTTTATGACCACCTGGATCGTTCGGAGCACGAATCCGCTGAGGCGCTGAGCCAACAACTCCTCGAGGTTGCGCCCAACGATCCGGAACTCCTCTACCTCCATGGGGTGGTCGCCCACAAATCCGGGCGGCCCGAAGAGGCGATTGTCCGTTTCCTCAAGGCGATCCCTGAAGCCCCGTCAGCGGCAACCCGGTCGGCCGTGCTTTCCGGGCTCGGCAAATCCTACTGGATGCTCGAGCAGCTGGAACTGGCTCAGGCTTCCTTCGCAGAGGCCGCGAAACTGCATCCACAAGAAGCCTCCATCTGGATCGATCTCGGCTCAGTCCAAATGGCACTCGGAGACCCTGGGGCGGCCCGGTCGAGTTTCGAGAAAGCTCTTGCGATCGATCCGGACCAAGCAGATGCCTGCGCCGGCAGAGGTCTGTGTCTCGTCAACCTCGGCCGTTACGTCGAAGCCCGAGAAGCGCTTGAGGAAGTCGCGCAACGATACCCTGGTCATGCCGAGGTGATACAGGGTCTTGCAACGCTCGACAAGATCATGGGGCGCGTTGAGGAGGCCGAACACCGCCTGTTCGCGCTCCTCACAAAGCAGCCTGAGCGCATGGGGTATTTCGAGCTCGCCTCGCTCAAACCCATCCGGTCTACGGATGAGCCGGTTGTCAAGCTCCTTGAAACACGACGGGAGCCGTTAGGGCACTCCACCGCTCCGGAAATTGTCCGGATCGACCTCCTCTTTGCACTGGCCAAAGCCTACGACGATCTCGGCCGTTCAGAGGAATCCTTCACCCTTCTCGAAGAGGGTGCACGCCTTAGGCGACGGCGTTTCCACTTCGACATCACCCAGGAAGAAGAGCGCATGGAGCGGATCGCGGGGATCTTCGGTCAAACCTTCATCGACCGCCTCAAACTCAGCTCTGGGCACGAAACCCATCGGCCCATCTTCATCGTGGGCCTTCCGCGCTCGGGTTCCACTCTGGTTGAGCATCTCCTGAGCGCGCATCCGGACATCACCCCGGGTGGCGAGCTTCCGATCTTCCCGCGCCTCGCCACCGAGCTCAGCCTCGCCTGGGGGCAGATACCGGGATTCCCCGATGCGCTCACCCCGGATCGCGCCCGGGTCAACCTTGAGCATCTCAAAACACGCTACCTTGAGGAAATCGAGGATGCCACCGGACCCGCCCCGCTCCGAACCCATGTGACCGATAAACTGCTCGGCAATTTTCTGTTCCTGGGGCTCATCCGGATGGCTTTTCCGGAAGCCCGGATTCTTCACATCCAAAGACACCCGCTGGATCAGGCACATTCAGCCTACCGTCAGCTTTTCACCCGGGGACACGCCTACAGCTATGATCTCATGGAGTTTGGGCGTTACTATCTGGCCTATCGAAAACTCATGGAACACTGGCACACCGTCCTCGGAGATGCCATCTACGATCTCTCCTATGAGGCGCTGGTTCGCGAACCCGAAGCCGAAATCCGGAAGATGCTCGATTTTCTGAAGCTCCCCTTCGTGGCGGGATGTCTCGAAACGCATCAAGCCAGCCGTCCCGTGCACACGGCCAGCGCGACTCAGGTCCGCGAGCCGATCCACCCGGATGCGATCGGCCACTGGAAACGTTATCGGGCACAACTCGAACCGCTTCGGAAGATGCTGGAGCCCTGGATCCCTCCCGAACCCCACTGAATCCATCCCTGATGAACACTGGTACGACTACGCCCTCCACCCCAAGCCGCCCAAAGGTCACACGCAGGGGGCAGGTCCGGTCGTGGGTTCGTTCCCAGCTCAACCATGCGGACATTGAGCTCGGAGGCCCCAATCCCTGGGATATCGAGGTGCGAGATCCCCGCTTTTTCCGCGAGATCTTTTTCCGGGGAACCTTGGGATTTGGAGAATCCTATATGGCGGAAGTCTGGAATACCCCCGCGCTCGACCTGTGCCTCGAAAAGCTAATCGCGAGGGGGCTGGACGATCCACCCGGCATGGACCGTTTCTGGAACGCGCTCCGGAATCTATGGGGGTACCTCTGCAACCTCCAGGCTCCTAAACGGGCGTTTGCAGTTGGCGCGCAACACTATGATCGTGACCTCGAACTCTTCCGGATCATGCTCGACTCAAAACTTTTCTACAGTTGCGGTTATTGGAAGGATGCCCGAACACTCGAAGACGCACAGGAAGCCAAGTGCGCACTCATCTGCCAAAAACTCGTGCTCGAACCGGGCCTTCGCCTCCTCGACATCGGCTGTGGCTTTGGGGGACTGGCCCGTTACGCTGCGGAACATCATGGTGTTGAAGTCCATGGCATCACGGTTTCGCACCAGCAGTTTGAATACGCGCAGACCCACACCACACATCTCCCGGTCCATTTTGAAATCCGGGACTACCGGAGTCTTGAGGGATCCTACGACCGGGTCGTTTCGGTCGGCATGTTCGAACACGTAGGGGTCAAAAACTACCGAACCTTCTTTAAAACGGTGCGCCGGGTACTCAAGCCAGAGGGTCTTTTTCTCCTCCATTCAATCGGCGGCAACACCTCACGACAACGGACTGATCCCTGGATCGAGCGCTATATCTTCCCGAACAGCCTCGTGCCCTCGGCCGCCCAGATCACACGTGCATCTGAAAACCTCTTCGTGCTTGAGGACTGGCACAACTTCGGTGCCGACTACGAGAAGACCCTGCGTGCCTGGCACGAACGCTTCGAAGCGGCCTGGCCCCAACTGTCAGCCCGTTATGACGAATGTTTTCACCGCATGTGGCGGCTTTATCTCCTGGCGAGCGCCGTCTCGTTCAAGCTCCGGAAACTCCAGCTCTGGCAAATCGTTTTCTCACCGAAAGGCATCCCGGGGGGATATCAGGCGCCACGCTGATCGGATTCCTCGCTCTGGATCCCTCTGGTTTTGGGACTTGGGGATCCGAGCTGTAGGACGGGACGGCGGATACGCTGAGCCGTCATCATGCCGACAACCATGGCTGCGACGAAAAGGACGATCCGGATCGATCCGCTCGCGAGATCGGCAAGCGCGGGACCCGGGCAGAGCCCCGCCAAACCCCAGCCCATCCCGAAGAGTACCGCACCGACAACGAGCTTTGCATCCACCGGACGGTTGCGGAGTGGATCGTATTCCCGTACACACCATGGTCTGCGACTCAGGCGGGCGATCAGACGGTAACCTACTGCCGTGACCGCAACGGCCGCGCACAGGACACAGGCGAGCGTCGGATCAAAACGTCCGGTGACGTCGAGAAAGTGAACGACTTTCTCCGGCCGGATCATTCCGGAGAGAGCGAGACCCCACCCAAGGAGCATGCCCGAAGTCCATGCAGCGGCGTTGAGGCACCCCGGGAACCGAGGATCGTCAAAAGCCATGGCGAACCACAAAAACCGTGAGCATTCCAGAAGCGAGAAAAACCGCGACGACGAGGGTCGACCGGCGCGAGCCACGGGCGAGACCGCAAACCCCGTGGCCACTTGTACAGCCGGACGCCATCTGGGCACCCACTCCGACCAGAACACCTGACACGGCTACGAGCGGCCAAGGAACTGGAAAACGGACAGACCAGGAGATTCCCTGGGTTAGCATCCAGCCGCCCGCGCCCATCACAAGCCCTGCGAGAAAGCACCATCGCCAAAGACCTTCTCTTCCGCGCGTCTCAAGTATCTGACCCAAAAGACCAGAGATTCCGGCGATACGACCTGCTGTGAGCCACCAGAAGACAGCCGCCAAGCCGATGAGCGAACCCCCAATGAGCCCACGCACGGGAGTGAAATCCACGATCTGCATCATCGCCACAAGCTCCCGGAAACCTGACTCACGACCGGGTCAGCGCCAACATGAAACGGTGACCATTGATCGTGACGAGTTCAAGGTAGTCCTGCCCGGCTGATCCAGCCGGCAACGGTTGTGCGGCCGGAAGCCGGATCACCGCCCGCGCACCCAACCGGGCCGTGATCCCACCAAACCCAGAAACAAACCGGTTATACCGATAGACATTATGAAAATCCGTCCGCACATGATCCGGAATCCTTGCAAGATGTGGATTGACCTCCTCACTTGACCACTACATCTTGCCCTGACAGATGTAATCCATTGAATATCTTCGAGTTCCACAGTCTTTGGCGTGAGCCGTGTTGACGGGATCCGGGTGCGGGAGTCAAGATACCTGCCCCGTTCCCCGACTCCCTGCCGACTGATGCCACCCCCACCGTCCGCCCCCTGGCCGCGCGCGATTGCCCTCGTGGACATGAACGCCTTCTTCGCCTCCATCGAGCAGCGGGATTTCCCGGAACTGAGGGGCCAACCAGTCGCCGTCACCAACGGGCTTACCGGAACCTGCATCATCACGAGCTCCTACGAGGCTCGCCGCTGCGGGATCCGGACCGGGATGCGGCTTCCGGAGGCCCGGCGGCTCTGCCCCGTGCTCATCCAGCGCCCTGCCCGCCCCACACGCTACGCCGCAGTCTCGCGTGCCATCATGGCGGCTCTCCTTGAGATCACGCCCGATCTCGAGGTCTTCAGTGTGGACGAGGCCTTTTTGGATCTGACGCACTGCCAGAAGGCCTTCGGGAGTCCGGTAGGAATGGTGCAGCGGGCCCGGGAGGTGGTGTTCCGGGTCTCGGGACTCCCGTGCAGTGTGGGACTCTCGGGAGACAAGACGACCGCCAAATATGCAGCCAAACTGGTCAAACCCAACGGCCTGACCGTGATTCCGCCGTGGGAGGCACGGGAGAGGTTGTGCGCTGTTCCCTTGACCGACCTCTGCGGGATCAAGAGCGGGATCGGCGACTATCTTGCCGCGCGCGGCATCCACACCTGCGGGGACATGGCCCATCTCCCGGTCGGCGAGCTCAGCCGGCGTTTCGGCAACCTCGGGCGCCGCATCTGGTACATGGCCCAGGGGCTCGATCCAGATCCGGTCCGGACTGAAATCGCCCTGCCCAGAAGCCTCGGCCACGGCAAGATCCTGCCTCCAGCCACCCGGGACCGGGAAGTGCTCGAAACCTATTTTCTCCACATGGCCGAGAAGCTCGCTGCCCGGCTCCGTCGTCATGGTCTTGAGGCTCAGACCTTCTCCATCGGGCTTCGGAGTGATGAGGGGCTCATCGCGTATCCGTTGCGCACAACCCGGCCGACCAACGACAGCCGGGAGATCTTTGCTCTCTGCCAAACCTACCTCAAAGAACACTGGGCGGGCTGGGGCGCCCATCAGGTCCAAGTGACCGCTCTCGATCCCCGGCCGGCCAGTTCCCAAGGGGAACTCTTTGGGGGAGCAGACCCCAGGAGACGGCGTCTCCATGCCGTGATGGACCGGATCAACGAGCGCTACGGCGAGTTCACCCTGGCCCCGGCCCGCCTGCTCAGCCGGAGCGACATGCCCAACGTGATCTCCCCCGCCTGGCAACCCTCCGGGCACCGCCAGACGGTGTGAATGCCGGGATGAAGTTCCCGCTGGAGTTCGTCGATTGGTTCGAGCTCAAGCGCCAAAAGTGGAGTCGAGCCGGGAAATTCAGTGGGAACAGTCAATCTGACTACGCGACGAGGGTTTCGATCAAGTCCAGGGCCCGTTTTTATGTGGGCGTCGGCGTGGCAGTCACCGGGAAGCGCAGGACCCTCCGGGCCGAACCTGATCCGCCAGACGGTGATGGATCGGGTGGATCTTGAGATCCAGCGTGTCGATCTGACGGGCTGGAATCTCATCGATCCCGCATGCTCGTGCATGGACCCTTGGGACGATCCGCATGAATTGCACTGGCTGGAGGGAGTTGGGCCTGCGCTCTACCCTGAAGGCGTAGCCGAGTCACTGGGTGAAGGGGCGATTTCCTCAAGCGTGAGACCCCGGGTTTCAAACCCGAAAAGAGACCAGATGATCATGCTGATCACTCCGATGACCCAAAATCCTGCCAACAGAAAGAACGCTTGAAGCATGCCATAACGCGTGACCGCGACGGTCAAAAGGAGAGGCGCAGAAAAAGCACCCAGGCGGCCAAAGGCTACGGAAAGCCCAACTCCCGTTGAACGCAGATGGGTCGGGAAAAGCTCCGTAAAGGTGGGGTAGGCCGATATCCAGCTTCCGGTCGCGAGCACGCTCGCAGTAGTAAAAGCCCCCATCACGGCCCAGACGTTTGCGCTACGGACAGACATCATCAAAACGAACATGGCCGAAGCCGTAAGGGCATAAAACGCAGTCACCGTAATCCTGCGTCCGACCCGGTCCAAAAGAACGGCCACGAGCAAGCCGCCCAGCAAAGCTCCGATGTTCCCGACCAAGTAGAACCAGGGTACCTCTGCTGCGCCGACGCCGATAGACGGGAGGATGAACAATGCGAGGAATGCAAAGAGGCCGTAGTATCCGGAAGCCTCGGAGAAATCCAGCAAACACCCGAGAGCCAAGCGCCCAGGGTATTGGACGATCAGCTGGCGGGACTGGTTCCAAAACCTCACGCGGGGGGCATCTTGGGGCACCACGGCGACAACCGGCGCGGACGGTACGCGACCGGAGGTTATGCTGGCCACGACCTTCTCAGCCTCGACGACCTGGCCCTGGGAGGCCAGCCAGCGTGGAGATTCCGGAATGTAACGCCTCAATACTGCCGTACTCAGGGCAATCAATGCACCCAATCCAAACGCGCACCGCCAACCGATCTCGGGTGGAAGGAGGCTCAGCACCAGAACCGACAAGAGCGCTGCGATCACAGCCCCGGCGGACCAGAAATTCATGACCGTTGCATTCGCCTGTCCTCGATACCGGCTGGGCATGAACTCGCTGATCGCCGCATTCACGGCGGCATATTCCCCACCGACACCTACCGCCGTGAGCAGCCGGAGCACCAAGAAAAAGCTGTAGGATGGTGCGAATGCGGTGAGGAAAGTGAAGATTCCATAGACCAAGAGCGTCACCAAAAATAAACGTTTGCGACCATAACGATCGGCAAGATAGCCAAAGCCACAGGCACCGATCATGAGCCCAATGAACCAGATGCTCAGGATCCATGAGGCCTGCAGAGCGGTCAGGTGCCATTGGTCCCGTAATACGCCGACGACGTTGTTGACCAGTGTCACCTCGAAAGCATCCAGCAGCCATCCGATTCCCAAAACCAGTGTGATCAGCGTGTGAAAGCGGTTCCAAGAGGCCTCATCCAGGGGCTGCAAAATAGATCGCACGTAAAAACTCCGGTTTGTGGTTCCAACTGGCGGGCTCTCGGTTTCACCACCTCATTTTCGTGAAGTCGGGTGGGTTTTGCCATATTGGTACGCCATCCAGTGAGTGTCAATTCAAAACATCTCACCCATCGCCTGTTGATGAATCAACTCGCGGGTTTTCAATTCACTTGACTGTCCATGAGGGCTGGATTATGGTTGCCGCAGTTGCGTTCGGGCTTCTCCAGAGGCTTAATTTCAATTATGCCAACATAAGGTGGACGTTCATGAAAATCGGCTTTGCCGGATTGGGGCGCATGGGTTCCGGGATGGCGTCCCGGCTCGTGGCAGCAGGACTCGATGTCACGGTGTTCAATCGTTCGGAGGAGCGCACTCGTCCCCTGGTCCAACTGGGCGCACAACCCGCTCGAACGCTGTCCGAACTGGCAAACACAGATGTCGTTTTTACCATGCTGGCAGATGATCGGGCGGTGGAAGAGATGGTACTCGCATCACATGGGTTGCTGCATGTTCTCAAACCCGGCTCCATACACGTCTCCTGCAGCACGATCAGCGTGGCGCTCTCAGCTGCCCTCGCACGGGCCCACCTTGAATTTCATCAAGGTTATGTCGCACTCCCCGTATTCGGGAGACCGGAAGCGGCAGCTGCCGGGAAGGGCAGTTTCAACGACCCAGTGCAAAGAGCGCAGCGTGATGCGGCCTGAAATCGAAAGCGTCCGGGGTGAACCACTCGGCGGGGCACTTGAAGCCGAGCGACTTACGCGGCCGGGGGTTCAGTTTCCAGGCGATCGCATCCAACGCTTCCTGGGTGAAGCCGCTCAGGTCGCGCCCCTGGGGCAGGACCTGCCGCAACAGGCCGTGGGTGTTCTCGTTGATCCCACGCTGCCAGGGACTGTGGGGATCGGCACAGTAGACCTTCACCCCAGTCGCTTGGGTCAG
>DAHXNI010000060.1 GCA_027365475.1 Pseudomonadota bacterium
GGTCGCCTTGGATCCAAAATACGCGCCCATCGCCGAATACCTGTACCCTCCCGAAGATGGGACAGCAGTGTAGGATCAAAACGCTACGTTGTCAAGCCTCCGTTCATGGGAGCGGAAGCGTTCGGGGGTGAGCAGTTACCCGATTACTTAAATAGACGGCAGACAGTCGGAATAGTCGTCCTGAAGAACACGTTGGGCGCGGGGCACGTCACTCGAGAGGACCTGTACCTTGATCCCTCCGACAGCCAGGGCATAGAGCCAGTCCATCTGTACGAGATGCTGATCCTCGATACGGACAGCAAACCCTTCAACCTCGAGTCGTCCCGCAACGATACGGGCATTGACGACGTCATCGAACACCGCGACCGTCACGAAACGTTCTCCTTCGTATGTATCACCTCCAGGTGCTTGCCGATTAATCATGCAGTAGGACTCGGCAAAAGCCACCGCACCAGCACAAGCCCGAGTTCGTAAAGCCCATACATGGGCAGTCCGAGCAGGGTCATCGACAAGGCATCCGGCGGGGTGAGGAATGCGGCAATGATGAAGCAGATCAGAAACACATAGCGTCGATTGCGTCTCAGCGTTGCTTCCTGCATGAGACCCGTAAAAACCAAAAGCACGATCACGACCGGCATTTCGAAGGAGATGCCGAATGCCAGCATGAGATGCAGACAGAAATTAAGGTAGTTCTGAATATCCGTGCTCATCGCCACACCGCTTGGGGTCACGGAAGCAAAGAAATGAAACGCCATGGGAAAAATCACGAAATAGGTAAATGCAATTCCGACATAAAAGAGCACGATGCTCACCACCAGTAAAGCCCGGACAAATCGGCGTTCCTTCCGATAAAGCGCAGGTGCCACGAACGCCCAGAGTTCGTACAGGAAAACAGGCATGCAAGCCAGCAAGGCCACAAGGAGAGTCAACTTGAACGGTACAACAAAGGTCGTCGTAACGTGAATCGCAATCAGATGGCTGCCCGGAGGTAGCGCGGCCAGCAACGGATGCGTCAACCAGTCGAACAGGGGGTTTGCCCAAGGTAACAGAGCCACAAAGGCACCCACAAAAAAAGCTGCTGAAATCAGCAGCCTGCGTCTCAGCTCAACCAGATAGGCAACGAGGGCTGGGCTCAACCAGTTTGTTTCGCGGGCCTCGGTCATAACGGAGCAGGTGGGTCGGGCGGGTCGGCAGGTTCGCGTGGGGCTGATAGCTCGGGTGCATGTTCCGAACGATCGGACTCAAGGTCGAGCACATCCCCAAAATCTTCGTTGAGACGCGACCAGACCGTACGGGCCTGCCGAACCCAGTTTCCGAGCATGCGTGCAACAGCAGGGATCTGTTCAGGTCCCACCACAACCAGTGCAATGAGGGCGAGAACGACAATTTCACCAAAACCGAAATCAAACATCCGGGCACCCAAGCCATAAGGCGTCCGATGTCGGCCGCTTCGTGTCCCGCTCTTTAAGACGAACGGGAAGCCAGCCCCGATTCAGGGTGTTCGATCCTTGTTTTCAGTCGTGGCGTCGGGTGCCACAGGATGCGTATTCTTTGAGGATTCGGCTTTCTTGGCTTCAGTGGTTTCGCCACTGAGCGCTTCCCTGAAACTGCGAATCGCCTTACCTAGGTCAGGACCGATCGTACGCAGGCGACCCGTGCCAAAAATAACCACAACGATCGCAAAGATGATGAGCAGGTGCCAGATACTCAGACCATCAAGTCCCATGGTCTATACCTCCGGCGGACCAATCAGGCCGCAACTAAAGAATACATTTTAGCTCATTTGGCTCCCATCAGTCGTAAGCAAGAAGGTGACCGGGCCATCGTTCACGAGATGAATGCTCATATGCGCGCCAAACCGACCCGCACCAGCCGTCCACTCGCCATAGCGAGAACAAGCATCGGCCAGTAACTGTTCGAACAGTCTGGCACTCGGCTCACGTGGCAGGCCATGGTTCAAGTTCGCCCGGTTGCCTTGGCGGGTATCGGCAACCAAGGTGAACTGGGGTACCCAGATGACACCCCCTGAGGCGGTCATGACATCGAGATTCAGCCGGCCATCCGGATCGGAAAACAGCCGATAATGCATCACCCGATCAATCATCCGACTGGCCGTCTCGCGATCATCATCACGTTCAAACCCGAGAAGGACAAGCATCCCGAAACCAACCGATGCGATGATTTCGCCCGCAACCTCAACTTGGGCTTCGGTGACCCGCTGGATCAGCGCCTTCATGCGAGCACACAACCTCTCGGTTTGCGTGGAACAGCAAAAAATCCTACTGTATCAACCTGATACCGGTCAGCCCCTCTCGTATCCAAGATGCACCCGGGACGTCTTGTAAACGATCGTTTACAAAAAGTGTCAACATTCGTTGATATTTTTTTCATAAAAGTATAGGCATACTTCCCTACGACAAGGATCATGCGACGTGCGTAAGGAAAGGTGGGGAGGGTGAGGTCAAATGCGTCGCGTGCCCTGTATAACCTCGGGCACCTATCCCCGCCACGGACAGGATCACCGAACCCCACGGTTTTGGCCGTGGGGCTGGGTGAAGAACAAGTGATCCAGCCCGGCATGCAATCGGCGACAATAACCGCATCAGATGAGGAAGCGGAGATTTCGCCTTGCTTGAAGAAAACCAACAGTTCATACCCGGACCAGCCGGACCGCTTGACGCCCGGGTCGGAACGCTCCTTGCACCCAACCAAACCCCGCGGGCGATTGCAATCATTTTCCATCCACACCCGCTTTTTCAAGGCTCCCTCGACAACAAGGTGGTTTTCACACTGACCCGTGCGGCAGGAAGTTTCGGCGCATACACGATCCGATTCAATTTTCGTGGCGTTGGCCAGAGCGCTGGGCAATATGGGGAGGGGGTGGGCGAGCTGGAAGATGCACGTTCAGTCATCGGTTGGGCCCGTGCAAGCTGGGGAAAGGATCTGGAACTCTGGCTGCTTGGGTTTTCATTTGGAGCCGGGATCGCAATCCGTGCAGCCCGGCCAGCCGGTGCACGCACACTAATCAGTGTTGCTCCACCCGTAGAACATTTGATGCTTACAACAGATGAAGCTCCCACCTGCCCGTGGCTCGTGATCCAAGGTGCCAGAGATGAGGTGGTCTCACCACAGTTGGTCGAGAACTGGTGTGTCAGTTTGGAACAACCACCCGAACTCCTACTCTGGCCCGATGTCACTCATTTCTTTCACGGGCACCTCACACTCCTCCGGCAAGCAGTCATTGATTTTCTGAGTGCCCACCTGCTCAAGTCCGCGTCTGCTCCTCCCGGCACGGTCCTGTGACAGAACTCGCCACAAAACGAGTGACGGGAGGAATCAGGGCACGAAGGTTCTTTCGTGCCTCCAAAATCCCAAGGGATGGGAATTAGGCCATATCCTTGAGTTTTTTGAGCGCGAGAACCTTGACGACGTTGCGTGCTGGACGCGCCTTGAAAGTTGTGGGTTCGCCCGTAAATGGATTGACACCCTTTCTTGCTTTCACCGCCGGTTTGTGAACGAGCTTAACCTTAAGTATCCCCGGCAAAACGAAAAGGCCAGCACCCCTTTTCCCAAGGCTTTTTTTGATCTGCCCTTCAAGTGCATCAAAAACCGCGGAGACCTGCTTGCGGCTCAACTCGGTTTCCTCGGAGATCGTCCGAAGCAGCTCGCTCTTGGTCAGAGGCTTGGCAGCGTGATTATTGCTAGGCATGTGATTCCTCGTAGTTGAAGAGATAAAACACGGACCCGTAAAATGTACCATAATGCCAACCGGAAAGGTTGGAACTGGGCACGTGGGATGCTTCCCTACATGCTCCCCTCGACCTTGCAGAATGCGGGGCACAACACTTCCATCAACCGTATGGGACTTAGCGCATCCGAACGCTCGGCAACAGGATATTGAGGAAGAAGAGCAATGCCAAAGCCAGAACCGGGGAGAAATCGAATCCGGCTGAGACGGGCAGCAGGCGCCGCAGGGGCCGCAGAAGCGGTCCATTGATCGCATCCATGAAACTCAACATGGGATGGCCCGGATAGGCCACAAACCAGCTCAGAACGACCCCTACGATCAACGTGAAAATATAAAGATCGTCGAGCAGCGTCAGGCCCTTCACCCCCGCCGCAAGGATCAGCATCGGCCATGGGGTGGCATGGCTTCTCACCCAGAGGGAGAGGATTTCAAGGTCGAGCCAGCACAGCATGAGCGCCCAGATGAGGCTCCACCAATCCCGCCGCAGGAGGCGGCCACCGCCATAGCGGTAAAAGGGTCGCAGAAGCGGCCAGGTCATGCGGCCGATCCCCTGAATAATCGGGTGTCTCGGATCGATACGGCTCCAACTCAGTGCAAACCGTGTCAGAAAAACCAACGCATAGAGCGTAAACGCGAAATTGATCAGGAAAATCCAGGCACTCGACCAGTGAAAGATCATGGTTTCGACTCCGATGGTAAATGCGCGAGATGACGTCCGCGTTCATAGGCTGCACGCACGGCGGCGGCGATCAAATCCGAAAATTCGGGTCTGGCGAGATGGGTGAGTGCGGCGGCAGTCGTCCCGCCGGGAGAGGTCACTTGCTCGCGCAAACGTTGGAACGCCCCCTCTCCTGCTTGGGCCAGAGCCATGCTTCCGATACCCGTTTCCAAAACCAGCAAACGCGCCAAATCCCGTTCCATCCCAATCGCAACTGCCGCGGCTTCCAGTTGCTCCATAAAGTAGTAGAAGTAGGCAGGCCCGCTCCCGGAAAGAGCAGTTACGAGATTCAACTGGTCTTCTTCCCCAAGCCAGAAAACCTTCCCGAGACAGCCGAACAAGCCCTCAACCAGCTTCCGGTCACTTTCTGCAGCCGGATCCGGAGCATAGACCGCGATGGCCCCCTGACCCATCTCGACCGCCAGATTCGGCATGGCCCGAATGACGGTCACCGCATTTGGAATCCACTGGTGGAGTTGTGCGACCGGCATGCCCGCTGCGAGACTCACGACCAGACGTTCCCGAGATCCCCAAATGGGCTGCAGTGGGGTTAATACCGCCTGCAGATCGGAGGGACGAATGGCCACAAGTACCACTTCTGCCCATTCGACCAGCTCACAATTGTCAACCTGCGTCATCACTCCAAAGTCGCGTTCCAGGCCGAGACGCCTTTCGGAGTCAGGCTCTCCAACCCTGATACAGAACGGGTCGATCCCGGACCGGACGAGCCCGGCAGCAACCGCCCGTCCGAGATGCCCACCGCCGACAATCGCGACCCGGTAGGCGCCGGATGCCACCCCCGCCTTCCTGCCGGAGGGAGTCTTCATGAGGGGGGTGCTTGCTGTTCGATTCACTTCGCTATACCTTTAAGGGAGTAAAAAGCCGTCGGGAACTCCGCATCATGGCCGAAGAAGCAGTCAAAATCCTTGATATTACCCAGCTCCTCCAGTTTGGGGTCCGCAACAATGCCTCGGATCTCCACCTGTCATCGGGAGAACCCCCGATGATCCGGGTCGACGGCGATATCCGGCGGATCAACCTACCGGCCCTGGAAAACAAGAAAGTACACGACATGATTTATGACATTATGAACGATAAGCAACGCAAACAATTCGAGGAGTTTCTCGATTGTGACTTTTCCTTCGAGATCGGGGGAATCGCGCGTTTTAGGGTCAATGCTTTCAACCAGAAACGCGGACCTGGTGCGGTGTTCCGGACCATTCCCTCAGAGGTACTCACTCTGGAAACCTTGGCGACCCCCTCGATATTCAAGGAAATCGCACTGCAGCCGCGCGGGCTGGTCCTCGTCACGGGGCCCACAGGATCGGGCAAGTCGACCACCCTCGCAGCCATGGTCAACCATGTCAATGAAAACCTCATGTCGCACATCCTCACGATTGAGGATCCGATCGAGTTTGTGCATGAAAGCAAGAAATGCATCGTCAACCAGCGCGAAGTCCACGAGCACACGCTGGGCTTCGCAGAAGCCTTGCGGGCAGGCCTGCGCGAGGATCCCGACGTCATTCTGGTGGGTGAAATGCGCGATCTCGAAACGATCCGGCTCGCACTCACCGCAGCCGAAACGGGACACTTGGTGTTTGCCACGCTCCATACGAGTTCGGCTGCCAAAACCATCGATCGGGTCGTCGACGTCTTTCCGGCAGCTGAAAAAGACATGGTTCGTACGATGCTATCGGAATCTTTGCGCGCGGTCATCTCCCAGACCCTCATGAAACGCGTGTCCGGCGGACGGATTGCAGCTTATGAGATCATGATTGCCACACCAGCGATTCGGAACCTGATTCGGGAAAACAAGGTCGCCCAGATGTATTCCGCCATCCAAACCGGCCAGTCACACGGCATGCAGACCCTTGACCAATGTCTCACCGATCTCGTCAAACGCGGTCTGGTCGCGCGTGATCAGGCCCGGGTCAAAGCCAGCAACAAAGACCTGTTTGCCTAGCGCAGAGGAATTCCATGGACCGCGATCAAGCCGTCAAGTTTGTCCAAGACCTGCTTCGAATCATGGTGCAGCGCCATGCTTCCGATCTTTTCATCACGGCTGACTTCCCACCCGCCATGAAGATCGATGGCGAGGTCAGACCGGTCTCCGATCGCCCTTTCACAGCCGAGCAGGCAGCGATTCTGGTGCGGTCCCTACTGAATGACCGCCAGTCACGCGAATTCGATGCATCCAAAGAAGTCAACTTTGCCATTGCCCCACTGGGTATTGGACGATTCCGGGTCAGCGCATTCGTCGAACAGGGCCGGCTCGGTGCCGTGCTTCGGACAATCAACACACAAGTACCCAGCATCCGGGAACTGGAGCTGCCCCAGATCCTCGAACCACTAGCCCTGACCAAACGTGGACTGGTGCTCGTCGTCGGCTCGACCGGTTCAGGCAAATCAACAACCCTGGCTGCGATGATCCACCATCACAATACCCACGCGCACGATCACATCGTGACCATTGAGGATCCGATTGAATATGTTCATAACCATGCGTCCTGTATCGTAACCCAGCGGGAACTTGGGATCGATACCGAATCCTGGGGATCCGCACTCAAAAACACGCTGCGCCAAGCTCCGGATGTCATTCTGATCGGCGAGATCCGCGACACGGAGGCGATGACTTATGCGGTTGATTTTGCCGAAACCGGACATCTCTGCCTGAGCACCCTCCATGCCAACAACGCCAATCAGGCGCTGGACCGGGTCATCAACCTCTATCCCACAGAGCGGCGCCAACAACTGCTCATGGATCTTTCCTTGAATCTCAAGGCCATGATTTCCCAGCGCCTGCTGAGGCGAGCAACCGGTACCGGGCGCGTCGCGGCCATGGAAATCCTGATCAATACGCCTCTTGTGGCGGATCTCATCTTCAACGGTCGGGTTGCAGAACTCAAGGAACTCATGGCGAAATCGACTGGGCTGGGCATGCAGACGTTCGACCAGTCCATCTTTGACCTCTATGAACGGGGCATGATCAGCTACGAAGAGGCCATTCGCAATGCTGACTCCCAGAATGAATTGCGACTTCGAATCAAGCTGGAGAGTCACCGGGCCAGCCGCCCACAGGAGGACAGTCTCGAAGGTCTGCAATTAGCAGAGGGCGCTCCCAAATCAAGCATACCCCTGCGTCAACCTCAACCGAGATGACGCACCCTATTCCACTTTGGATCGGGCGCGAGCTGCCTTAAGGAAGGAAGCATGCATGAATCTTGAGCCCTATCTTCGCTTGATGGCGGAACAAAAAGCCTCTGATCTTTATCTCACCACCGGATCACCGATCAAAATCCGTGTTCAGGGCCGGATCCTGTCCGTGGGCAAAATAGTCCTCGACGTTTCCATGATCCGAGAGGCCGCCTTGGGCATCATGCCCGAAGCCATGATTGACCAGTTCGAGGAAAAACACCAGACCGAGTTCGCCATGGATTTGAACGAGCTGGGACGCTACCGTGTCAATGCGTTTCTGGAACGCAGTCGCGTTGCAATGGCCATCCGGTTCATCCCCAAGAATATTCCGGAACTATCGACGCTAGCCTTGCCACCCCTTCTCACCGAGCTCACCGAACTGCGCCGCGGTCTCATACTCGTGGTAGGTGCAACTGGTGCTGGAAAATCGACAACCTTGGCGGCCATGATTGATCACCGGAACGCCCACCATACCGATCACATTCTCACCATCGAGGATCCGATCGAATATGTTTACATCAACCGTCAATCCATCGTGAACCAACGAGAGATCGGCAACGATGTTCTGGGTTATGCCGATGCACTACGCAGTGCGCTTCGAGCGACTCCGGATGTCATTCTGATCGGTGAAATCCGGGATCAGGAAACCATGACTGCAGCGATTGAAATGGCAGGGACCGGCCACCTGACGCTCGCGACACTCCATACCAGCAATGCCCACCAGACACTCGAGAGAATCCTGAATCTTTATCCCGAATACGCCCGTCGGCAGATTTTGACCGATCTTGCCGTCAACCTGCGCGCGATTATTGCCCAGCGTCTCGTACCGAACCTTCAGGCCAAACTTGTTGCAGCTGTCGAGATTCTTCTCAATACTCCGCATATGGCAGATCTGATCCGCAAGGGGGATCTCGATGGAATACGGGAAGGTATGGAACAAAGCGTGGAGTCCGGCATGCAGACTTTCGATACGGCCCTGCACCGCTTATACCGCGAAGGCGTTATTGATCTGCAGACAGCGTTGGGTTTTGCCGATTCGAGGACCAATCTCGAAAGCAAAATTCGCTTTGGCTGAACGCAGACACTGCTCTTCCATGCTCATGCGAAACATCCGATCCAGGAACTGGCTGCGATGCCCTGTGTTCATTCTGGGCGTGATCCTGGTCACTGTGGCAGAGGCTCGTACGCCCGGGTCCGTTTTGTTCAGGCCTTCGCGCGTCACAGTGATCGCACTGTCTCCGACGGGCCACTGGCTTGCCATAGCGGGTTATTTTCACCTGCATCAGCAGGAGCGTCTCGCGCTCATCAACCTTCGTCAGACCGGCCACGAGACGATGCTCCATCTGGTGCGTCACAGCAAGATCGCTCATTTGCACTGGACCTACTCTGGGATGCTTTTGGTCAGCACCCGGCTCAAGCTCGCGGGCTATCACACACCCTTCCCGAGCGGAGAGATCTGGGCGGTTCGGGTCCATAACGCACACATTCGACCGGCACATCTGCTCGCGGGATTCCGGAAACATCGACTCGAGTTCAACTTTTCATTTAATCGAATTCTAGCCAGCCGCACACGTTATCCCAGCCGGATCGAAGTGGAGCGATATTCCTTCGCCGACCCGGCACCGTTGGCGGAATCGGTGAATCTCCATACCGGATTCATCCGGGCTCCGATACACAGCCCCTTAACCAATGGCCAACTGCTCACTAATCGTGCAGGAAGGGTAAAACTCGCATTCGGTGCCAATGCCCTGTCCGGACAGCTCGAACTCTGGTATCGGATCGGGCATTCCTTGCGATGGAAAAACCTAAGCGGGTTGCTGCACCGGGATGGGCCGGCTTCCCAGGCCCGCCCGATTGGCTTCCTGCCAAGTGACCACCGGTTCTACCTGCTCAGAACCAGTCGTTATGGCACCCTTGGGCTCTACGCAGTCAATCCGTCCACCTTGTCCGAAACCCGTCTTTATGCCAGCCGGAAGCATGACATCCTCAAGACGTTCGCTACGCCATCAGGGCAGATTTATGCCGTCTGGAGCGGGATCACTCACCCTCACTACACTTTTCTCGCTCCCCAAAGCAAGGAGGTGCAATGGATCCAGCTCCTCTCGCCGATCTTTCGCCACCAGACGGTTCGTATACTGAGTGTGACTGCTAGGCAAAAATTGGTTCTGGTGCGCGTCCAAGGTGGCCGCAATCCGGGAGACTATTATCTGTTCAATCCGGGCACGCATACCCTGCGCTACCTCATGAGTGCCAGCCCCAGCATCGAACCCCCGACACTCTCGCGCCTGCATGCCTACCGTATCACCTGGCGCCAATGGAAGGAGCCGCTCTACGTCGCCTTTCCCCATGGCCGGCCCCGCGACAGAGGCGGGATCATCATCTGGATCCACGATCATCCCTTCGTGGACGGTATCCAGAAATCCTTTGATCCAAGGATACAGGATCTCACGAGCCATGGATTTGTGGTCGTTGAAGTCGATTATCCAGGTTCATTTGGAAGCGGCGCCGCCTGGAGACGGGCGGGATATCAGCATTGGAGCGGAATCATGCTGCAGGGAATCTGGGCTGCGGCCAGATGGGCAGAATCCCGTCACTGGGCACCCCCTGGCCGACTCGCACTGGTCGGAACCGGCTACGGCGGCTACGCCGCAATGACCCTCGCGGCCTTGCATCCCCGAAAGGTCCAAGCCGTGGCCTCACTCAACGGTTACTACAACCTGCAGCTCCTTCGAACTCGCCTGGACCGGCTGTGGCGCACACCGGCTGGACGCAGATTCCTGAATCGGGTTCTCGGCAGCCAGCATCTGAGGACACGTTCCCCAGTCGCCCTAGCCCACCGCATACGCGCTCACGTGCTGCTGATTCAGGGTGGGCGGGACCAGGAAGCCCCTTCCAATGATCTCCATACAGTCGTCACGGCACTCCGCCGCAACAAAACCCCCGTGATGACCCTCATCGAACCAACCCAAGGGCATCGGTTTACAGGGTACTCTGCGCGCACACATATCTGGCACACGATCGTGAACTTCCTCAAACGCGCTTTTCATCGGGATGCACACGCTCGCGGAGCGGTTCGTGTTAACTGATGCCCTCTCTCAGAACCAGCCGGATGCACGTTCATCTCCATCATCCAGCCGCACGGTCAAGACTTTCCGGGGCACACTCGCCCGGCTCGGCATCGGGGGCATCGAAGATCTGCTGTTCGAGCTGCCACTCCGTTATGAGGATGAAACCCGTCTGGTCCCGATCGGCGCTCTGGTCGGGGGACAAACCGGGATGATCCAAGCCACCATCGAACTCACCGATGTCCGTTATGCACCGAGACGCCAACTGGTCTGCCGGGTCTCCGATGGAACGGGATTTCTGAACCTCCGCTTTTTTCATTTCCAGAGTAGCCAGCGCGAGGCGCTGCAACGTGGCAACCTGATCCGTGCATTTGGCACCCGCCGCGAAGGGCAGCTTGGCCCCGAGTTCATTCACCCCCGTTATCAGGTTTTTCGCACGGAGCCGCTCCCCCCGCTTCGCGATCGGCTGACGCCGGTTTACACCAAACGAAAGGGTATGGGTTCAAGGCGCTTCGCGCGACTCGTGGAGACAGCCTTGGCGTTTCTTCGGAAAGGAGAGCTGGAACTCATTGATCGTATTCCGCGGGAGCTCACTGACAATTGGACCCAGTCGACGCTACTCGACGCACTCGAAAACATCCACCAGCCTCCACCCGAGGCATCCACCGAGCAGCTCTCGGAGTGGCTCACTCCTTTCCGTCAACGCTTGGCTCTGGAGGAACTATTGGCCCACGCCCTTTCGCTCCGGAAAATCCGGAGTGAGTGGATTGCAGCCCGATCCTATCCTCTCACGATCGAACTCAGCGAACTGGACCATTTCATTGCATCTCTACCCTGGCCGCTCACTTCCGCACAGTTCCGTGTGTGGCAGGAAATTGCACGGGATCTTGAGCGCCCCATCCCGATGCTGCGACTGCTTCAGGGGGATGTGGGTTCCGGAAAAACAGTTCTCGCCGCGCTTACAGCGTTCGTGACCGTCCGCAACCAGGGTCAGGCGGCGGTCATGGCACCAACGGAACTCCTTGTGAACCAGCATGCCCGCACCTTTCACGAATGGCTCTCCCCTCACGGGGTACCGGTCCGCTCGCTGCATGCTCGTCTGACCCGCAAGGGACGCAGGGAGGTACTACAGGAACTCGCGAGTGGTCTGCCCTGTGTGGTTCTCGGAACCCAGAGTCTCTTTCAGGGTGATGTCGAATTCCCGAAGCTTATGAGTATCATCATTGATGAACAGCACCGATTCGGAGTGGAGCAGCGCCTCCACCTTTCTGACAAGGGACCGCAACGGCCGCACCAGCTGATCATGACCGCGACCCCGATTCCGCGCACACTCGCCATGTCGCTTTATGCAGGGCTCGACCAATCGCGAATCGACGAACTGCCTCCGGGCCGGATCCCGGTCACAACTGTTGCGCTTCCCGAGATTCGTCGGGCCGAACTGGTGACGCGTCTCCGGTCCCTGTGCCAGTCCGGGCAGCAGGTGTTTTGGGTCTGTCCGCGGGTTGAAGACACAGAAGGTAGCAACGGAAGGGCGGTTGAGACCGCATTTGGAGAACTGCGTGCAGCATGCCCGGATCTGCGCCTCGGGATGATCCATGGACGCATGGAGTCCACAGACCGCCAAAGGATCATTGAAGATTTTCAGTGCAGCCGGCTCGACATTCTGGTCGCCACCACGATCATCGAAGTGGGTGTCGACATTCCACGCGCGAACGTAATGGTCATCGATGGGGCTGAACGTCTGGGGCTATTGCAACTCCACCAGCTTCGCGGCCGCATCGGCCGCGGGACTCAGGGCGGACAGTGTCTCCTCATCTACGGACCGCTTTCGCCCGAGGCCCGGGCACGACTCGATATTCTGCGCAAAACAACCGACGGGTTCGTCATTGCCGAACGTGATCTTGAGATACGCGGACCCGGAGAGGTCTGGGGAACCCGTCAAAGTGGCGGGTTGGCATTCCGGATCGCGGATCTCTTCCGAGACCGCGAGCTCTTGGCGCGGATCCCGAATGCGGTTCAGCTCCTCGAAGTAGCGTACCCCGAGAGTGTGGAACCCCTGATCCACCGCTGGCTAGGCGCGAACCTGCGTTATGGCCAGGCGTGAATCGGCATCTCACGGGCCACGACGGCTGTCACCGCGTTCAAACCCTATAATGTCATTCCGTGCAATCACGAGTTGAGATGTGATGGGGACCCAAACCCGTCCGACGATTGGCTGGCACAGCCTGCAGGATGGGCCCCCAAAACGTTGCGATCCAGGAATCTGGGCCTGGCTGACCGACCCCGAATCGCTCACCCGCAAACTCCGGCGCCAGGTTGGAGACCGGCTCAACCTCCTTGTTTTCAGGGAGAGCCGAACGGCACTCACACCTGAGGAAATCCGGTTTTTCAATGCTCCCGGAGAAGAACGGGGGCTGCGGCGTGAGGTGGGATTTTTTGCCGACTCCGCGCTTTGGGTGTTTTCCTCAACGCTCGTGCCAGACGAAACGCTCCGCCAAGAACCATGGCTGGCTGAACTGGGAGAGACTCCACTCGGCGACCGTATCTTTGGAGAGGGCCTGGGCGAAAGAGTCCGACTCGAGATCGCAGAGGTGGGTGCCGGTTGGGCCTTCTATGAAGCCGCACGATCTCATCTCGGAATCACTTTGCCCCCATCGTTTTGGGCCCGTAGATCGCTGATTCGGGTTTCAGGCAAACCGCTACTCGTCCAAGACGGCTTCATTGGCGCAACTGGCCCATGGAACCAAAACCGGATCCCGTAACGTGACGGAACCTGCATACTCGGCAAACCCCAACTCCACCCGGCTGGATCAACCCTTGTGTTCTGAGCGAGATACGTTAGATGAATCGGCGGCTTAGAAAACTCCGGTCCATCCTCGTGACCTATCCGGCAGTCCGTGCCGGACTTCGTCGTCTTCGTCTCTATGCGGAACTGACCCGGCTGAACCGCCCCATCGGTGCACTGCTTTTACTCTGGCCCACACTCTGGGCACTCTGGCTCGCTTCCGATGGCCATCCTGGTGCACGTCTGTTTTTCATTTTTTTAGCCGGTGTTTGGGTCACGCGTGGTGCAGGCTGTGCCATCAACGACTTTGCTGACCGCAACTTCGATGCGTCCGTTCCCCGCACCCGTGGCCGGCCGCTGGCAAGCAAGCAGATACGCCCCTTTGAAGCCTGGCTCGTTGCCCTGCTCCATGGATTCCTCGCGCTCTTCCTGCTCTACCAACTGCCCCGCCTCGATTGGTGGCTCGCTCTGATTGGTGTGTTTCTGATGGTGAGCTACCCCTTTCTCAAGCGCTGGACCCATCTGCCACAGCCGTACCTCGGTCTTGCGTTTGGATGGGGGATTCCCATGGCCTGGGTGGCCGCCCGGGGGCATTTGGATGCTGCCGCGTGGCTTCTATTCCTTGCGAACCTGATCTGGGCCACGATCTATGACACGTTTTATGCCATGGCCGACCGTCCATGGGATACCCGCATCGGAATCCGATCGACCGCCATCCTGTTTGGAGAGTATGACCGTCTCATTGTGATTGGGCTCCAGATTCTGCTCTTGGTTGCGCTCTATCTTCTCGGAGCCAATCTCGGTTTAACCTGGATCTACAACACGGGCCTCTTCGCAGCTGCCTGTTTCGCGCTCTATGAGGACACGCTGGCCTGGAAGCGGAGCCCCGCAGGCTGCTTTCATGCTTTTCTCAATAACAGCTGGTTCGGTGCGGCGATCTTTGCGGGAATCGTGCTGAACTACGCACTCAAGCGCTCATAATCGCAAAATCCGGAGAGCCTGTCAGCGGTTAGCTGCATGCTAGAATTCCGGCTGGAGAGGTACCGAAGCGGTCATAACGGCGCCGACTCGAAATCGGATGGGCGGCAACGCCACGTGGGTTCGAATCCCACCCTCTCCGCCAGATCTTTACCAGACCACACCCGGATATCTGCGCATCACACTCCAGGCTGTCGGAATGGGAACCCGTACGGACGCGGCATCGAAAATGACATCAAGTGTTGCACGATCTCACCATTCAGTTGGGATCGGCGGTCACGCTTCCGCAGCACCGCAGAGGATAGGGCTATGAGGTAGACATCGCGTTCATCATCGTCGTCCAATGCGTAACCTACTGTCTTGCGGCTAATCGCGAGACACGCTGGCCGAGTCAGTGGCGGAATCGAGCAGTTGATGCAAAAGACTCGACTCCCGCTTGTAAAACCCCTCTGTATGCAATGAGTCCTCAAGTTTGAGCCATTCGTAGTCGAGATGATGAACCAGCTCATGGAGGAGTGTCCTGAGAAATGTCTTGAACGCGACGACCTGCCTCCTCTGAACGGTACGCATCCATAACGTGACCACCGGCTGGGAACGAGCGTTTTCGACCTCATAGAGACCGTGCAATTCTCCGTAACGGCTGGAGGGGCGGCGTTCCAAAACCCGTACGCGGACGGTACGAACCCCGAAGCGACGGGTCAGCTGATCGGCCAGAGCCTGCGTCGCTCGTTCAACCGAGATGCGTACTTCGGATTCAAGTGCACTCTGGAGACGTCCGACCTCAGCCGCGAACTCTACAGCAGATCCAAGCGGGATCGCTTCTACACGATCGCTTGCTTCGTAGATTCTGCGTTGCTTGGCCGTCAAACGGTGGTAGTAACTGAAGACCATGATCGGATGCCGAGACCCAGGCAGGCACTCCATTCAGTTTACCCCGGACCGTGTCCACTCCAACACCGCAGCCTCACAGCAGCAATTCTAAATGTGGCAACGGCCATCGGCATCCGATAGCCCGGATGTGCTGAGGTCGGCGGGGGCTGAACAAAAGGCGCGGGCCGCGGTATAACAGTGCTGGGCCCTTGTGCGTGAGTGCGGCGTGACGGATGGCGTC
>DAHXNI010000068.1 GCA_027365475.1 Pseudomonadota bacterium
GTGTCCATTCATTCCTGACCCGATCTCGGTAACGGTCTCCGCCACAGAAAGCCCGCGACCATTGGCAAAGGCCACGCAGCGGGCCACCTGTCCGTCGAGATTCGATTTCTGGTCATGACTGGAAACGCGGGCATATACGACCGTTCTGCCGGTTGGAGATTCCGGCACGTCCACCATGATGGTTCCGGTCGCCAACTGACGCGCGGGCACGGACAGGGTCCCGTTCTTGAACCATTCCCAAGCGGTGCGGCAGCTCACACCCTGCGTCTTGGCCCATGTGCTCAGTCTCATGTTTAATAGGACAACATGAATCCCTATATAGTTCCGTATTTATTGGAACAGTTGTGAATCCCGTCGTTAACTGAAGAGCTTCAAATAGGCATCGAACACGTACACTTTGCCACGCTTGCCGCCTGTAATTTCTTTCAGTACCCCAAGCCGTTCCAGATCGGCAATCAGCTTGTATGCCGAGGCGGGAGAGATGCCCGCCACCCTGCCTGCATCGGCCGCATTGATGAGTGGCCGCTGGTATAGGTGATGCAGAACCTTTTGCGCATTTGCCATGCGGCTGCCCAGCGTCTGTAGGCGCGTCTCCGTCAGTTTTTGTAATTTCATGATGTTGTCGAATGTTGTGACACTGCTTCTCGCTGTTTCAATCACACCCACCAGAAAGAACTTGAACCATTGACGCAGATCGTTTTTCTCGCGCACACGCATCAGGTTGTCATAATAAAGCTGACGATAACGTTCGAAAAAATCTGACAGGTAAAGTACCGGCTGCTTCAAAACTCCACGGCTCACCAGATGCAGGGTGATCAACAAACGTCCCACACGGCCATTGCCATCCAAAAATGGGTGGATAGACTCAAACTGATAATGCACCAGTGCAGCCTTCAGGAGCTCAGGGAAATACTGCTTTTCATTATGCACAAACTTCTCGATATCGCCGATCAACTCCCCGATGGAAGTATGTACCGGCGGTACAAACACCGCATCTTGGATGCTTGCCCCTCCGATCCAGTTCTGACTGTGCCGGAACTCTCCCGGCTGCTTGTGCTTGCCGCGCACTCCCCGCATCAAGGTCGCGTGGGTCTCGCGAATCAGGCGCGCGGAAAAGGGTAACGTCTTCAGCTTGTGCACTGCTGCATTCATGGCCGCTACGTAGTTCTGCACCTCCTCCCAGTCGTCACGACGCTCCGGCGCAACATCCTCTTTTTCCATCAGGGCTTCCTCCATGTTCGTCTGAGTCCCCTCAATCCGGCTCGACTGGGTCGCCTCCTTCAGCACATGCATGCTGATGAAAAGATCAACATTGGGAATGTATTCGGAATACATGTCCAGCCGCCCCACCTCACGATCCGCCTGGCCCAGCAGCTGGAGCAAGCCCATATCTTCCACCACCCACGCCCGGTTGATGGGATTGGGCTGAAAACTCGTGTAGTGTGCCTGTTGGACGTAGCGGCCGGACTGGAACTTTCTCAACGGAACCACCCGTAAAATAACTCTGGATGCTGTTTTACATTTTATGCTAAAGCTAAAATAACGCAATGCGCTATTTTAGCCCCCGGCCTCACACGCTTCCCCCTCCCGTCTTCAAAAACCGGCGCTGATCGCGCCGTTCCAGACTCGGAACCACAATCAGAAGACTCAACGCGCAACAAAATGGCACGATGCCGTGAAGGTGCCTCATGGCTGGAACATCCCAGACTAAAGAATGTAGCGGCTCAGATCCTCGTTGCCGGCGATGGCGCCGAGTCGGCCATCCACATACGCAGCATCGATCACGATGGTCTTTTCCGGAATATCCGGCGCCTGGAAGGCCACCCCTTCGAGCAGCTTTTCGAGCACGGTGTGGAGACGCCGGGCACCGATATTTTCCGTCCGTGTGTTGACCTCCTGGGCGATTTCCGCAAGACGCCGGATGCCATCTGCCTCGAATGTCAGCGTCACGCCCTCGGTTGCGAGGAGCGCCCGGTACTGGCGCGTCAGGGAGTTTTCGGGTTCGGTCAGGATCCGGATGAAATCATCGCTCGAAAGGGCCTTGAGCTCGACCCGGATCGGAAGCCGCCCCTGGAGTTCGGGGATCAGGTCGGACGGCTTGCTCACGTGGAAGGCACCCGAGGCGATGAAGAGGATGTGGTCGGTATGCACAAGCCCGTAACGGGTGCTCACCGTCGAACCTTCGATCAAGGGGAGAAGGTCGCGCTGAACGCCCTCGCGGGACACATCCGCGCCTCCGGCGACCTCGCCACTCCGGCGTGCGATCTTGTCGATTTCGTCGATGAAGACGATGCCATCCTGCTCGACAGCTTCGAGCGCCCGGGACTTGAGCTCGTCGTCGTTCACGAGCTTGAGCGATTCCTCCTCGACGAGCATCTTGCGGGCCTCCCGGATCCTGACCTTCTGGCGCTTGGGATGCTGGGAGCCCGCGAGCTGGCGGAACATCTGGTTGAGCTGTCCGCTCATCTCCTCGAGGCCCGGGGGTGTCATGATCTCAAATCCCAGTGAAACCCCGCTTAACTCGATCTCGATTTCCAGATCATCGAGTTTCCCCTCCCGGAGCTGGTCGCGGAGTTCGCTCCGCGAGGCGGGGGGTTGGGGGGCGGATGTGGCACCCGCGAACCCGAAGTGCGGCTCGCCTCCCATGAGGGCGTCCAAAATCCGGCTCTCGGCCTGGGTCTCGGCCTGTGGCGAGACCCGTCGGAATGCCTGCTCGCGTTCCATCTTGACCGCAGTTTCGGTGAGGTCACGGATGATGGAGTCGACATCGCGTCCCACATACCCCACCTCGGTGAACTTGGTCGCTTCGACCTTGAGGAACGGGGCGCGCGCGAGGCGGGCCAAGCGCCTTGCGATTTCCGTTTTTCCGACTCCGGTCGGCCCGATCATGAGAATGTTCTTGGGTGTGACCTCAGCCTTGAGTTCCGGCGCGAGCTGGGAGCGGCGCCAGCGGTTGCGCAGCGCGATCGCAACCGCGCGTTTGGCGTCGTCCTGGCCGATGATGTAGTGGTCGAGTTCGGCCACGATTTCACGAGGGGTCATCGGATTCGAGGGCATCGGACGGGATCCTGGGAGGTTTGAAAATCAATCAGGCGAGCGGACCGTTGTCATCTGCTGCTTGCGGTGCACCCAGTTCCTCAACCCGGATTTCACGGTTGGTATAGATGCAGATGCTGGCTGCGATGCCGAGTGCCGCTTCGCAGATCATGCGCGCGCCAAGATCCGTGTGGTTGAGGAGGGCGAGCGCAGCCGCCTGGGCGTAGGGCCCGCCCGAACCGATCGCGATGAGTCCCGCTTCCGGTTCGAGGACGTCGCCGTTGCCGGAGATCAGAAACGAACGCTCGCGGTCGGCGACGGCGAGCATGGCTTCGAGCCGCCGCAGGATCCGGTCGCTCCGCCAGTCCCGCGCGAGTTCGACGGCCGCCCGGGCGAGCTGCCCCCCATGTTTTTCGAGTTTCTCCTCGAACCGTTCCGCCAGTGTGAAGGCATCCGCCGTGCCGCCGGCAAATCCAGCCAGTACCCGGTCCTGATAAAGACGCCGGATCTTTCGCGCGTTGGCCTTGAGCACGACCTGTCCGAAAGTGACCTGTCCGTCTCCGGCCATGGCGACCTCGCCGCCCCGGCGCACGCAGAGGATCGTGGTCCCCTCAAAGACCGGCATCGGCGTGTTCACCGGCCGCCCTTCGGGGCGGGATGGTTCCGCCGACGGGCGCGTGGATGAGCGCGGTCGTAGACTGCCGCGAGATGCTGGAAATCGAGATGGGTATAAATCTGGGTGGTTGCGAGGTGCTGGTGACCGAGAAACTCCTGGAGGCCCCGGAGATCCCCGCTCGACTCGAGCAGGTGACTCGCGCACGAATGGCGGAAGAGGTGCGGATGAAGATGGACGCCCACCCCCTCCCGGATGCCGAAGCGGCTGAGGCGTGCCTGAACGGTCCGATGTGCGATGCGGGTGCCCCGCTGGGTCACGAAGAGTGCGGATTCGTCCGGAGCCGCCCAGCCGGATCGCACCGACCGCCAGGCGCGAAGGGCATCAAGCGCGCGGGAGCCGACCGGCACGATGCGTTCGCGGCTGCCCTTGCCGAGGACGCGGACGAGCCCCGAATCGAGGTCGAGGTCCACCTCGTCGAGAGCCACGAGTTCACTGAGCCTGAGCGCCGAGGAGTACAAAAGTTCCAGGATCGCCTGATCGAGTACCCGGTCGGGGGTTTGCGCGGGATGCCCGAGGGCTTCGCTCATCCGGTCGACATCCAGCGTCACCGGCAGGCGCCTGGCCCCCTTGGGTGGACGGACGAGTGTGGCCGGATTGTGGGTAGCGGCTTTGCGGCGCAGAAGATGGCGGTAGAAACTGCGGATGGCCGAAAGATCGCGAGCGAGGGTACGCGCCTGTATGCCTTCCCGCGAGCGGCTGGCAAGCCAGTGGCGGAGCTGTTCGGCATCAAGCCCGTTCCAATCCGTGAGCCCTTGGGCATCCAGGAAGGTACCGAGTGAGACCAGCGTCTGGCGATAGGTCGCAACGGTATTTGCCGCCCGTCCACCGGTCTGGGTGAGTTCGGAGAGAAAACCGTCGAGCGGGCCGGCGAGCTTCGGGTTCACGCCGGCACCCTCATGCCGAGCACCACACTCACGAGTTCCCCGAGCCGGTTCAAGTACTGGGTACCGAGTCCGGGCCGGAAATGATCCGGATCGGCAAGTCCGAGCGCGATGAAACCCACCTCCGCGTCCGGGAATCCCAGTGCGATGAGAGCGATGGACCGGAGATCGGTGTGCCTTGCGCCGAAAAGATACTCGCCGAGCAGATCACCCATTCTTCCGCAATAAGGGTGCCCGGCACCCCAGTGGTCGGGCAGAAGTGATTGGGGGCGCTCTTCCAGCACACGAAACGTTCCAAGCTGCTGCGGTGTCTTCGCCCAGACTGCCCCCATGACGGCATCGACCAGAAGGATCGAGGCGAGTTTCTCAAGGGCCGGTGGTTCGTGGTGCGTGTGTTCCAGATCCAGAAAATAAAGGCCCACCCGGTGCAACCGTTCGAGCAGCCCGTCGTTGGCCCGCCCGGCCTCGATGAGCTCGGTGAGTCGCCGTTCGAGCCGCTGGTTCTGCTGGCGCAGGATGTCCACCTGCCGCTCGATGAGGGAAGTGGTTCCTGTGGGAAGCGCGTGCGGAATCTTGATCTGACTGAAGAAAACGGCGTGCTTCTCGAAAAAATCCGGATGGTCGAGGAGATAATCGGCCACGGCCTGCTCTTCCGGATTGAGGAGATCGAGGAGTGTGGGGTTTTGTTCGTTCAAGGTTCGATGACTCCGGAAAAGACCGGCGTGGCCGGTCCGGTCATGTAGACGGGAGCGCCCTCGCCCGCCCATTCGACTTCGAGGGCACCGCCCGGCAGACAGACAGTGACTTTGGGGTCGAGCCAGTCCATGAGCCGGCCCCAGACGACAGCTGCACAGGCGCCGCTGCCGCAGGCCAGCGTTTCACCCGCTCCGCGTTCGTGCACCCGGAGATGGATGAGATCGCGTGAGCGGATCTCGACAAATCCGATGTTGGCCCGCGCCGGGCAGCGCGGATGGTTCTCAAGGGCGGGACCGATTTTAGCGACCGGCGCAGTCTCCAGATTCTGGACGCGCAAAAGCAGGTGGGGATTGCCCATGGACACTGCACCCACTGTGAACTCCATTCCGCTCACATCGATCGGATAGCTCACGGAGCGCGTCAGGGCCTCGAAGGGAATGGAGCGGGGATCGAGCGTCGGGGTGCCCATGCCGACCCGGATCCGCTCCCGGTCCACACGGTGTGCGAAATGAGTGCCGCCAGCACCCTCGAAGCGCAGTTCGGCATCTTCGGGCGCGCCGAGATCGTAGGCCAGTCGGGCAAGGCACCTGAGACCGTTGCCGCACTGCTCGGCTTCGCTGCCATCGGCGTTGAACACCCGGTACTGGAACACGCCGGGGCTGAGGTCGCGGAAGAGGAGGACCTGGTCGCAGCCGATTCCCTGCCGCCGGTCGGCCATCTTGCGGATGGCTTGGGAAGTGAGGGTGATCTGACCGTGGAAGATGACGAAATCGTTGCCGAGGCCGTGCATCTTGTAAAAGGCGAGATGTGTGCCCGTCCGGGCCGGAAGGGGTGGAGCCCACCCGGGGCGGGGCGGGGTTTTTCGGGACGGTTGGGCTTTCATGTTCAAGCCCGTCATTATAGGCGTGTTGGAGTTCTGGGCGTGGGATCCTTGGGGGCGTAATCCGCAGGGAGCGCTATAATCGAACGAGCGGAGCCTCTCGGAGACGGTCATGTTCCAAGTGCGTCACGTCCTTGCCCGCAAGGGTGACTTGGTTTTTCAGGTCGATCCTACGGAGACCGTGTACCGAGCGCTCGAAATCCTGGCGGAACACGATGTTGGCGCTCTGGCGGTCGTCGACGAGAACCGGCTGGTCGGGATTTTCTCCGAGCGGGACTACGCCCGGAAGGTCGTCCTGCACGGACTCACCTCCCGAAACACGGTGGTGCGCGAGCTCATGAGTCTCGATCCGGTCACGATCACCCCGGACACGCCGATCGAGGCCTGCATGGTGCTCATGACCGAGCGGCGGATCCGCCACCTGCCGGTTCTTTCGGAAGGCCGTCTCGCGGGGCTCGTCAGCATCGGGGATATCGTAAAGATGCTCATGGCTGAGCGCGAGGGCCTCATTGAGGAACTCCGGGAATATATCGGCGGCAAGACCTGATCGTTGTTGGCCGGCGGTGGTGGCTTATGAGCCTTCGCTGTGCTCGCCGGGCTTGAGCAGCCGGTAGAGCGTATGCATGAGCCGCCCGGTGGAGACCAGGGATCCGCTCTGGTAGAACTTCCGCAGGTGATGGTCCGGGCCATAGATCTCAAGGGGATCTTCATGCGCGGGATCAGGGATGGCACCCGTCGGATTCAGGGGGTTTTGCCAGTTGAGCGTGGGAGGTGCACCGGTCGCCCGGCCTGCGGGTTCGAATCCGAACCAGACCTTGAATCCGCCTTTCACGACTTGGTCGATGGTCTTGGGCGGGCCAGTCAGAAACTCCCAGAGCAGATCTTGGGGCTTCCAGCCGAAGATCCGCTGGAACTTGCGGAGAACAGGGGGGTTCGCCCGCCTCGGGTCCAGATTGAACGAGACGAGGACGACTTTCGAAGCCCATTGGGCCTTCTGGATCGCCCGTGCATATTCGACATTGTGGTGGGCCACCAGCGGACAGGCTTCGCGGCAGTAGGGTGAGATGAAGCTCACGATCTCGATCCGGTCAGGGAAGGAGCCGGATGAAACCGGCTCGCCGAGCTGGTTTTCGAGATGAAAGGCAGGCTCTGAAATCCGGTCGTGTGCCACCGGACGGCTGGGATGGGACGCGTCAAGGAGAACGAGGAAGAGGAGCCCCACGAGAAGCCCACCCAGGGCCATTCCCATCCAGAGCGCACGAAAGGGGCTGAACCTTCCCACGGGCGGTTTCAAAGACCCCGTGCAAAAAGCGCAGCGTGCTGCGGCCTGAAATCGAAAGCGTCCGGGGTGAACCACTCGGCGGGGCACTTGAAGCCGAGCGACTTACGCGGCCGGGTGTTCAGTTTCCAGGCGATCGCATCCAGCGCTTCCTGGGTGAAGCCGCTCAGGTCGCGCCCCTGGGGCAGGACCTGCCGCAACAGGCCGTGGGTGTTCTCGTTGATCCCACGCTGCCAGGGACTGTGGGGATCGGCACAGTAGACCTTCACCCCAGTCGCTTGGGTCAG
>DAHXNI010000071.1 GCA_027365475.1 Pseudomonadota bacterium
ATCTGGCGAGTGCGAAACTTACCGTTATCTCAGAAGTGGAGGGTCAGGCGACGGCCATTGCCGTAAGGCCCTTCCCGTATGAGGCCTGATGGATGATGCGTAAGGGTGGTAAAGTTTTATTCCAAAGTTAGCCCTTAAGCCTTAAGGGAGGTGATTAGACGGTGCCCTTGTTCCAAGCGATGATAGAAGAGTCGGCCCTGGTGCTCGGATCCCATAGACCTGTCCGGGGGGATGATCGCAGCCTGGAACACCGTGATGAACTCGAACAGTTCCTGATCGCAGTGGAGCGCAAGGCGCTCCGCATGGCCCGTCTCGCTTTGGGCAATACGGATGATGCCCTGGATACCGTACAGAATGCGATGTACCGGCTCGTGTCGCATTATTCACGCAAGCCGCCGTCTGAGTGGAATCCTTTATTTTTTAGGATCTTGCACAATCTCATCCACGATCTGTATCGTCGTCGCCGGCGTGAAAATCGGATGTCGGTCCGTCAGCCAGCGCAGGCAGAAGACGAGACGGAGCTGGATGACCCTCTGCTCAACCTGCCGGCGCCTGCACGGCTTGCACCCGAAGCCGAGTTCGAGCGGGCACGGGACTACGAGCGCCTCACACAGGCGATGCAGGCGCTACCGAGACGCCAGCGGGAAGCGTTCATGTTGCGCATGCTTGAAGGATTGGATGTGAAGACCACTTCCCGCGCCATGGCCTGTTCCGAGGGGAGTGTCAAAACCCATCTCGCGCGGGCGCTCAATTCCCTGCGGAATTCGCTCAAGGAGGGATCATGACCCGATTCGACGAGGATTGGATCAAGCGCATGCGCGAGGTGTACGAGCATCGTGAACGTGAGATGCCGCCGGAAGTGTTTCAGGCACTCGCGCGTGCGCGCAACCGGGCGCTTGGGGGGCCGGTCCCACGGTTTTTCAGACCCCTTTTTTTCATGCCGGCGGTCGCGTTGCTTGCGGCCGTGACGCTCGCGGTTTTTTTCTGGATCCGGCTTCCGGTTCCAGGACCGTCCCGTCCACAACTTTCTCGCGCTGCGCAAATGCTGACTCGCGAGAGCCCCAAGCTTTATGAACATCTGGCGTTTTACCGCTGGCTGGCCGATCATCCGACCCAGAAAGTTGGTTGAGGGCCGTCACGCGCCCGGCGGGATCCGTATCCGGATCGCGCCGATCCTCATTCTGATCACGGGCTGTGGTTGCGCTGCTCCAGCTTATGCGCGAGCGGTGCCGCTCTGGTCCCAAATTCCAAAGTCGGAGCAGCGCCTGCTTGCACCCTGGGCACACCGCTGGGCACATCTGCCCATCTGGCGCAGGCGTCTGCTCCTGAGACACGCCAATCGTTGGATACATCTCACGCCAGCCGAGCGGTACCGGGCGCTCCGCAATCTCAGGCGCTGGCGCCACCTTTCGCCACGTGCGCGGGCCCGAATTCGAAACGCGTACCGGCGGTTCCGGAACCTTCCGCGGTGGCGGCAACGGCGGCTCATGGATCGGTGGAAACGACGGGCGGGAAGCATCGGTCGCCACCCCTTCCGGCACATGGGCCGGGGGGGCGGGCACATTCCGCATAGACTTTTTCGGGGCGGGCACTTCCCTCACACGGGAGAGGCTACCGTCCGCATGGATCGCTGTGAGACCCTGGAGCGTTTCTCAGAGTGATTTAAGCGCCGCGAGCAACCGATTCAGAACTTCGCGGGCATCACCATAGAGGAGATAGGTGGTCTCCGCCGTGAAGAGTGGATTGGCAACCCCTGCGAATCCGGTTCCCTGCCCGCGTTTAATCACGAGCGTTTTGGGTGCACGGTCAACCTCGAGGATCGGCATGCCGAAAAGCGGGCTCCCCGGATTGTTCCGCGCATCCGGATTGATGACGTCGTTGGCACCGATGACCAAGACGACGTCGATTTGCGGAAACTCCGGATTGGCTTCCTCGAGATCCTGAATGAGTTCATAAGGGATCCCCGCTTCGGCCAAAAGGACATTCATGTGCCCCGGCATGCGGCCGGCGACCGGATGGATCGAGAATCGCACTTCGACGCCCTTCTGTCTCAGCCATTCGGTCAGTTCTGCGAGCTTGTGCTGAGCTTGTGCAGTCGCGAGTCCGTACCCCGGTACGATCCTGATTTTCCGGGCATAGGCCAGACTCACCGCCGCGTCAGTGAGATCCATCTCCTTGCTCGCTTTGCCATCACCGGGCCCGGTCGCTGCGACCGATCCAAAATGCGCAAAAAGAACCGCCCCGAGGGAGCGGTTCATGGCCTTGGCCATGAGCCGGGTGAGCAGGGTACCCGAGGCACCGACGACGGTACCCGCGATCAGCAGGGCGGGATTTTTGAGCAAAAGACCATCGACCCCGACGGCCAGTCCCGTGAGCGCGTTGTAAAACGAAATCACGACCGGCATGTCAGCTCCGCCGATCGGAACGGTGGTGGATATGCCGAGACCCAAAGCGAGTGCCACAAAAATCGCGGTCAGGTCCTTTGTTTCAGGCAGAGTAAAAAACCCGACTGCAACCAGGGCAATCAGACCGAGCCAGATGAGGTGCAGGCCATTCTGGTAACGGAATCGCCACGGGTGACGGAGCCGCCCGGCCAGCTTGGCGAAAGCGACCAGGCTGCCGCCGAACGACAGACTGCCGATCGTGAGCGCGATCAGCCCAAAGCCGAGCGGGAGCCCCTGGAGTGAGGCGGGATCGAGGAGTTGGGTCACAACGATGAGTGCGGCAGCTCCCCCACCCAGTCCGTTGAAGAGCGCAACCATCTGGGGCATCGCCGTCATGGCGACTTGACGGCTGGCCAGCCATGCGGCTCCACCCCCGAGAAGTATTGCCGCACCGGCCAGTAACCAGGTCTCCGGCGCCAGATGACCGTAGGCCAGAATATTCCCGGCCACCGCGATCAGCATGCCCCATCCGGCCAGCACGATTCCGCGATGTGCGAATCGGGGATGGCTCATGGCCTTGATCCCGCCGATCAGGAGAGCCGATGCGACGAGATCCGCAAGCCCCGCCCATTCATTCACCGGGAGCCCCCTCTCCGCGTTTGACGCGGAACAAGCGCAGCATGCGCTCGGTGGTGACAAACCCTCCGACCACATTGGCGCTGGCCAGTACGATCCCGAGCCACGCCAGCGTCTCGGCCCAGGGACCCTCTGCGCTGAAGAAGACCCAGAGTGAGCCAACGAGGACGATGCCATGGATGAAATTGGTGCCCGACATGAGGGGGGTATGCAAAAGCGCCGGTACTCGCGAGATGATTTCATAGCCGGTGAATGCAGCCAGCAGGAACACGAAAGCCAGCATCATGACGGAGCATCTCCCGGGGCGGTTAAGGGTGGATCCCCCCATGCCCGCATTTTGCCCTCGTAGGTCCAAAGCGTTTCGCGGTAGACAGGATCGGTCCAGTTGATCACAAGCTCGCCGTTTACGAGGATCGGTTTCAGAAACTGCCAGAGATTCCGGCAGTACATTTCACTAGCATGCGACGGCAGATCGGATGCAGGGGAAAGCGGGGCCAGGATTTTGACGCCCTGATGATCCCGTGTTTCGCCCGGGAGGCTGAGTGCGCAGTTGCCACCCTCAGACGCTGCCAGGTCCACGATGACGCTGCCAGGGCGCATGGCGGCAACATCCTGCTCGGTGATCAGTCTGGGGGCGGGCCGACCGGGTACGAATGCGGCCCCGATGACGACGTCCGCACTCCGGATCCGCTCCGAAAGACGCTCCTGCTCAGCGGCCTGTTCAGCCGCCGTGAGCTCCCGGCTGTAGCCTTTTTCGGTGGCCGCCTCCACTCCCGCCTCTACAACCCCTGCGCCGAGCGAGCGGATTTGTTCGCGTGCCTCAGCGCGGATGTCGTATCCCGTAACCCGCGCCCCGAGTCTGCGGGCGGTTGCAATGGCCTGTAATCCGGCTACTCCCGCACCGATCACCAAGACATCCGCCGGCCGATAGGTACCGGCCGCCGTGGTGATGAGCGGGAACAGCCGACCCGAAGCGGACGCGCCGAGAATCGCGGCACGATAGCCCGCACAGGTGGCTTGTGAGGACAGCGCATCCATGCTTTGTGCACGCGAGATGCGAGGCAGGTATTCCAGGGCGAAACAAGTCACACCCGATTTCATGAAGGTGCTGGCCAGTTCCACATTGGCCCAGGGACGGATGAGACCGAATACCCGGGCCCCGCGGCGTAGACGGGTAGCGTGGGGCAATCCACCGAGGGTGAGAATGAGATCGGCCGACTCGATTGCAACGGCATCAACCACACAATCGCCGTAGGCGTCGTCCGCAAAACCCGCAGCCCACCCCGCCCCGCGTTCGATTTGCACGGAGACGCCGAGCGACTGGAATCGTTCGATCATTGACGGGACGAGTGCGACCCGCCGTTCGGCCATGGAAACCAAGGATGGGACGAATAGACGCATGACGCAAGGGGCCGAGTACAAGTGGCGGATCGCTGATTGTAATACGGTTGGCCGACTCGGGAAACCCTGTCCGGTCTTGCTTTGAACCTGGCATCCTAAACCATCCATGCTTGGGCCTGGGCAAGATGGAGATCGCTCACCATGGCTGCCTGATAGAATAATCCCGTGTACAATCAGGCCATGTATTCCCTGAACCAGCAGGTGCTGCGCACCGATCCTGCGGGAGTGCCACTCGAATGGATCGGGTATCAGGAGGCGGTGAAACTGCACTGTCTCGATGAGGTCTGTGCGGCCTTTGGGCGGACCCTCTACCACATTCGGGGCGGGATCAATGCGGTCACCGGACGGCAGAGCTGCATCACGATTCACGCGATTCTCGCGACCCGGACGGATCGGGGGCTTTACGAACGGCTGTTTCGGGATTATGTCCCACCGCTCAGCAACCGGGCACTCTTCCGGCGCGATGCGCAACTGTGCCTCTATTGCGGCGAGCCGCATCTTGCGACCCACCTGTCCCGCGACCATGTCACCCCTCTTTCTCGGGGTGGGCGCGACGAGTGGACCAACTCGGTAACGGCATGCAAACGCTGCAACAACCGCAAGGCGGGACGGACACCCGAGGAGGCCGGGATGACCCTTTTGGCCATTCCCTTCGTTCCCAATCACGCAGAATACATATATCTCAAGGGGCGCCGGGTGCTCGCGGATCAGATGGAGTTTCTCAAGGCACATTTTCCCCGCGCCAGTCCGCTCTATTCCCGCAACTCCTGAATCCGGAGGCTGCATCGTATCTCGTGTGCGAGAATAATCCCCGTGCATCCCCGTTGCGGGTGCGGACGGTTTTCATGGTGGTGGCCGGATGCAGCAGCGTTTCCAAAGGTCGGATCCGGAGTCCGGGAGGAGAGCCTGGAGCGGGATCCACACGGTGTTGGCGGTTTTGTTGCTCGTCTGGTCGCCGTCCGGGATGTCGGCGACTTGGCACTCGCTTGCCGCAGCAGTTGGCTTCACCGGTAGCCAAGCCGTTTTTTCGCTTGCCGGAACACCCGAAGTGACCGATTACAGTGAAGTCGGGCTCACGCTCCGCCAATGGCTCGTCGCGGATGTATTCAGTCTGGGAGTCCGGGGAGGGTATCTCAACGTGACCCAGGATACGAACCCGGCCATCCACGGAGCAAGCCTCTCTGGAGCATACGGTGGTCTGGATGCCGGGTTGCGCCTGGTCTGGTCGCGCTGGTTCGGATTTGCGGCCTATGGGAGTGAAACCTATCACCGGGCTACTGCGCAGTTCGCGGGGAACCCGCAAAGGATCCGGTGGTACGGATTTCACGCGCGGTTGGGACCGGTGGTACATATCGGTATCATGACCATCGGCCTCGGCGCCTTTTACCGTCGCGCCAATGGCGAGATGCTGACCGCCTCTTCGTCGTCCACGCTTTTTGCGAACCAGAGCGGGCCCTATGCCAGTCTCACGCTTGCGACTGGCTCGAGAGGCAGTGTGAGACTAATGGGCGAAGGCGGGCGCTGGCACACTTACCTTCTGTCATTCCGTTATGGCTTCTGAACCCTGTTCCAACTCCTTGCCGGAGCGTTCGCGGGAGAGTCTCAGGCTCGAGAGCCGCCTGCGCAAACGGGTGGCGCAAGCGATCCAGGATTTCTCGATGATCGAGGAGGGTGACCGGATTCTGGTCGCGCTATCCGGCGGAAAGGATTCCTACACACTCCTCGCGCTTTTGAGACAGCTTCAGGCCCGGGCACCCATCCGGTTTGAGCTCTGCGCCGTCCATCTGGACCAGAAACAGCCGGGCTTCCCGACCCCGATCCTCATCGACTACCTTGAACATGCGGATATCCCCCATGCCATCATCGAACAGGATACCTTCCGTGTCGTCGCGCGCGTGATTCCTGAAGGGCAGAACCGCTGTGGCCTCTGTTCACGGCTGCGGCGTGGGGCGCTTTATGAATGGGCCCGGAGAAACGGTTACCACAAGATCGCACTGGGACACCACCAGGACGACCTCCTCGAAACCTTTTTCCTGAATCTCTTCCATGGTGGTAGGCTGGCTACGATGCCTCCCAAACTGCTCTCGGATGACGAAGGTGTCATCGTGATCCGCCCGCTCGTTTACTGTGAGGAACGGGAGATTGCCCGCTATGCCCGGGCCATGGCATTCCCCGTGATCCCATGCAAGGTGTGTGGTAGCCAGGAGCGACTGGAGCGGGTGGCCATGAAACGGATGATCGATGTGTGGCGACGTGAGATTCCGGGACGGATTGCCTCCATCGCAACGGCGCTGCAGCATGTCTCACCCTCCCATCTCCTTGACCGGACGCTTTGGGATTTTGCTGGACTGATCGTGCGGGAGCCACCGGGCCTCGATGATGAGCTCGCGACCCAGACGAGCGAGCAACTTTCCGTGCGTGAGGTGGAATCGGTATGAAAACCACGATATACAAGATTTTCAGTTTGGAATGTGCCCATTTCCTGCCCGCCGTCCCGGCCGGGCATCCTTGTGCACGCGTGCATGGACACTCGTTTCGCATTACGGTTCATCTGTGCGGGCCCGTTGACCCGGTCACCGGCTGGATCGTCGATTTTGGGAAGGTACGGGAGGCGTTCGAGCCGATCCGAGAAGAACTCGATCACCACACCCTGAATGAGGTTGCCGGGCTTGAGAATCCCACTTCTGAAAATCTGGCGCGTTTCATCTATCTCCAGCTCAAGCCGGACCTGCCCGCGCTCTATCGGGTCGAGGTCGGGGAGACCTGTACGGCGGGTGCGGTCGTCGAGGCATGATGGACGGAGGCCACCCGTCCGAACGGTTCGCCGCGAGTGGTAAGATTCAGACAGGGTTCGGTGATCCATGCGTTGAGCATGATGGAGGTTTTATGACGTCTAGAGCAAGCTACCTGAGAAGCGGATTGATTCTGGCGGCGTTCATGATGGTGCTCGCGCCCGAGGGACAGGCCCGGCGGGTGGATTCGGTGACTGTTCCGAACCAGCTGACCGTGAAGCATGCAAGGCTCGTTCTCAATGGCGCTGGAGTGCGCTACTACGCGATCTTCTTCAGTGTCTATGTCGGTGCCCTCTACCTCGAGCATCCGACCCATCAGATGGCCGTTGCGCTACGTGAATCGGGTCCCAGCCGGGTGGCGATGTATTTCCTCCGCGGTGTCTCCGCAAGCCAGCTCCGTTCTGCCTGGCGGACAGGATTCCGCCGCAATAACTCGAAGGTTACCCGCAAGCAGCTGGCTCCTGAAATCCAGTCCTTTATCAAACTATGGCACCCGCTCAAGGATCATGCCCAGGTTTTTCTCGACTACCTTCCCAAACAGGGCACCCGGGTATCCATCAATGGGCATCTGGCCGGAACCTTTCCGGGGTGGGCGTTTCATGAGGCGCTGCTCCGGATCTGGCTCGGCCCCCACCCTCCCACACACGCGCTCAAGCGGCGGATGCTCGGGCACTAGCGCCGAGGCCTGTTTTATCCGGCATCCATGGGGATCTGGTTGGGCACGAAGTTTCGATCCCCGAAGGCCACAAAGAAGGGGTTGCGCAGTGAGGATTTCCGGTTGTACTGAAGCCGGTTGAAATCCAAGGTGGTCAC
>DAHXNI010000053.1 GCA_027365475.1 Pseudomonadota bacterium
GCGCAGCGTGTGCATGTGTGTCCGCATTGCGGTCACACGATGCCGCGCGACCAGAACAGCGCGTGGGTGGTGCTCATCGATGCGCACACGCCTGGAACGGGCGTGGCGGCGAGACCTAAACCTCTGCCCCGGCAACGTGGCAAGTCAACGTCCCTGACCCGCGAAACCCCCGCTACAACCGCTTGCGCGGTTTAGCGGCGGGAGAGTTCATGATCCTGATTGCGGATGACGAGCCACCGGCACGCGAGCGGCTTGTGACCCTCCTCGGAGCAATCCGGCCCGGTGCAGAGACCGTCGAGGTCGCAGACGGGTTCGGCGCACTGACGGCCATTGAGACCCAGACCATCGGCCTGGCCTTTCTCGATATCCGGATGCCAGGTCTCGACGGGCTCGAAGTGGCCCGTCACATCAATACGCTCGTCACCGATGCGCCGGCCGTGATTTTCACGACCGCCTATGAACGATTCGCGCTCAAGGCATTCGATCTCGGGGCTATTGCCTATCTTGTGAAACCGGTCCGGCCCAGTGCGCTCGAGGCGGCCCTGGCGCGCAGTGTGCGCTGGAATCCGGCACTCGCCTGGCCCGCAAATCACCCAGACGGTCGCGCACGTAAGTTGCTCGTGGCCCGCTCCTCAGGTGAACTCCGTACGGTCGCGGTTGACGCCGTGATTTATTTCGAGGCCCAGGAGAAGTATGTCCGGGCGGTTCATCGTGAAGGCCAGCTGCTCCTCAACGAATCCCTGGCCACACTTGAGGAAGAGTTCGGGGCGCGCTTTCTCCGGGTCCACCGGAGCTATCTCGTTGCCGTGGAGGCGATTGCGCGGCTGGTTCATGAACCGGCGGGTGAGCGGTTCGTCGAATTGCGTGACTCGCATGCGCGGATTCCCGTGAGCCGGCGCCTCGTTCCGATCATTCGGCGCCGGATTCTCGAAGAGGATTGAGCCTTGAGCCCGGCTGTGTTCCAATTGGGGGGATGCTCTTACGAATTGCCACCCGGCGCTCCCCTTTGGCCCTCGCCCAGTATGAGGAGGTTGCCCGGCGTCTCTCCACGCTCGATCCCACGCTGGCCGTTGAGGCGGTGGCGCTCACGACGCGCGGAGATGAATACGCAGACCGCTCGCTTGCGCCCATTGGCGGCAAAGGTCTTTTCATCAGTGCGCTCGAAGACGCGCTGTGCGAGGGTCGTGCCGATTGCGCGGTCCACTCGCTCAAAGACGTCCCCGTCTCGCTGGATCCGCGTTTCGAACTCCTGGCCATCCTGCCGCGCGGCAATCCCCTCGACTGCCTGATCGGTGCCGACACGCTCGGGGCCCTGCCCAAAGGTGCCCGGGTCGGGACCTCTTCCCTGCGTCGCCAGAGCCAGATCCTCGCGCGGCGTCCGGATATCCGGGTCGAACCGGTGCGCGGCAGCGTGGGCGCGCGGCTCGACCGGCTCGCGCGCGGGGAGTTCGAGGCCCTGGTGCTCGCACGGGCTGGACTGGAACGCCTGGGAGCCGGACGCCTCGGCATGGATCCGGCACGGGCGACCGAACTCGACGCGGACGAATCCGTTCCGGCCATCGGTCAGGGCGCACTCGCGATCGAATGTCTCCGCACGCGAGCCTGGGAACTCCGGGCACTGACTGCGCTCCACGACCCCGAAACGGCAGCCTGTGTGGCCGCGGAACGGGCGTTTGGAGTCGATCTTGGCGTCGATTGCACCGCCCCTGTCGGGGCATTTGCCTGTCAGGCGGACGATGGCGGGTTGACCCTTCTGGCCTATGCCGGTTCGGCAGATGGCCATCACTCCTACCGGGATTCTCTCTCCGGACGCGAACCCGACGCGCTCGGGAGAAAACTCGCCCAGAGGTTCCATGAGCAAGGCATCCGAAATTTCATTGCGCAGACGCCCTGAACCCAAGCCGCTGGCTGGTCTCGGGGTTCTCCTGACCCGGCCGGAAGGCCAGAACGAGGCGCTTGCCCAGCGCATCGAGGCTCTGGGCGGGCGGGCCTACGCCTACCCGATCTTCACCATCCGCCCGCTGCTCTGGCAGGGCAAACCGCTCACCCTCGCCCATCCCAATCACTATGACTGGTTGATCTTCGTGAGTCCAAACGCTGCGGAACACGGTTTCCGTGCACTCGGGCAACGGTGGCCGCGGCGCTGCAAACTGGCGGCCGTGGGTGAGGGAACGGCACGCCGCCTCTACGAACTCGGGGCTAGGCAGGTTTATGTTCCGAACAGCGGCTTCGGCAGTGAGGCGCTCGTCGAATCCACCGATTTCAAATCCGTCCGTGGGCTCCGCTGCCTTGTCCTGCGCGGTCGCGGCGGGCGGGATTGGCTGGCCGCGCAGCTGAGCAACCGCGGTGCCGAGGTGGATACGCTTGAGATCTACGAACGGGTGAGGAGTTCGGCCGCCCCGGTGCTTGAGGAGAAACTTTTCGAAGGGGTGCTCGATGTGGTCACGGTGACGAGCGCCCAGACGCTGCTTGCGCTGATCGAAGGATTATCCGAGGAAGGCGCGGTGAGGCTCCGTCATCTGCTGCTGCTCACAGCCGGCTCCCGTGTCCTCGAACTTGCGCGGGTTCTCGGGTTCGTCCGTGCGCCGCTCGTGGCCACCGGGCCCGGGGACGAGAGTCTTCTGCGCACCTTGCTCGATTGGTGGACCGGACCCGAGGAAGAAGTGTGAAGCGGGTGGTCTCGCTGAGGCGGCCGGATCCGGATTCCTAATGGGCGCTAAGATAGCCGGAATGAAAAGCGAGGAAACCGGTCCGGGAGAGATTCCGGGGCGCCCACAGAGGGGATCCCGGGCGATCGGCTGGGTCGGGCTGCTCGTGGCGCTGGTTGCGTTGGCCGCCTCGGCCGGGTTCTTTTTCCAGACTCGCGCGGAACAACGTGAACTCGGCCGAATCGGAGCCAGCCTCGTGAACCAGCATGCCCTCCTCACCCGGCTTGAGCAGGAGCGGGTCACGCAGGCCCAGTTTGCGCACCTCGTGACCCGACTGGATACGACCCGGCACCGGGTTCGGCAACTCCAAGACTCGGTTCTCGGCATCACGCGCGATGCGCAGGATGCCCGTATCGAAGAAAGGATCCGGGAATCCCAGATGCTCGTGGCCTTCGCACAGCACATCCTCGCGGTCGAGCCCGACCGGATGCGATGGGCGCTCAGGATTCTCGAGACCGTCCGGGGACTCATCCGGCCGCTCGGGAGTCCGGCGCTCGCGCCGGCGCAGAAAATTCTGGACGCGCGGATCCGTCTCATCAAGGCTGCGCGCGCCGCCCAGACCCTCGAGCCCGCGCAGGTGCTCGGATCCCTGAGCCGCGTCTCTCCCGTGTGGCCATTCGCCATCCCCCACCCCCCGCGCTACCGGATCCACCCGGTGATGCGGTCAGCAGGGGGTTTCTGGAGCCGGATCGGGGACGGCGTATCCGCGATTTTTCATGATCTCGTGCGTATCCATCGTGTCCCGGTGCGGACGGCGCCGCCGCCCGGCGCGCGCGAGGCGAGGCTCATCCGGCTCAATCTCGCACTCGATTTTTCCCTTGCCCAAACAGCCTGGCTCACATCCGACCGGGCAGCCTACTTTCTCGAACTCGGAATCCTGCGCGAGATGATCGGGCGTGAATACGACCTGTCGGATCCGCGCGTTCTGACCGGATGGAGGAGGCTCGGTGCACTCGCGCACGCGCCCTGGCCCCGTCCAGAACCCGGCTTGCAGCCGCTCCTGCATGAACTCCACGCAGGTGCACAGGAGTTGCGACGGGGCCAGCCGTGAAGCGACAGTGGCTCTTCATCCTGATTCTCGCCGGAGCGTTTCTCCTGGTGAGCCTGACCGGGATCGCCCCGGGCGGTTGGGTCGCGCTTCGGATCGGTCATCACGAGATCGAACTCTCTCTCATGAGTTTCTTCCTGTTCTGGATCGCAGGCTATGTCCTGCTCCTGTCTGTTTTCACCCTCATCGATCTCGCCATGGTGCTGCCGGGCCGGATCGGCCGCGCACCCGGTGCGCTCTCGGTGCGGCGTGGAGGGGGGCAGCTCATCCGGGGCATGATCGAGATGTCCGAAGGACACTGGATGCGGGGGGAACGGCGCCTGGTGCGTTTTGCACCCCGGAGTCCGGCCCCGCTTCTCAACTATCTGCTCGCGGCGCGTGCGGCCCAGCTCCAGCGGGCCGATGATCGCCGCGATCGCTATCTCAAAAAAGCCTATGAGAGCACCCCCAAAGCCGAGCTCGCCATCCTCCTCACCCAAGCCGAGCTCCAGCTCGCGCATCACCAGCTCGAACAGGCGCTCGCAACCCTCAAAAAACTTGTGGAAACGCGTCCCGAGCATCGACAAAGCGTGCGCCTCCTTGCCCGGACCTACGCGGCCCTGTCCGACTGGGAGGCACTGGGCCAGCTCTGGCCGCGTCTCAAACGCCTGCACTGTTTTTCGGATGACGAACTGAGGACGCTTGAGCGGACGCTCGCGGTTGGTCGTCTCCGCTCCGCGTCCGAAAGTGGCGGCCGGGATCAGGTGGTCGAGCTTTTTCACGGGTACCGAAAATCGCTCCGTGAACGGCCGGAAGTGATCGCCGCCCTGATCGAGGGGCTGAGACGGGTCGGGGCGGATCGAGCGGCGGTCGAGGAGCTCGCCCAACTTTTGCCGACGGTCTGGAGCGAGCAGTGGATCGTCGAGTTCGGTCATCTTGCGCGGGATCTCGCGCCCGATCTTTTGGCCCGGGCGGAACCCTGGTCCGAGTCTCATCCCGACAGTGCCGGCCTCAACTATGTGTTCGGTCTCCTCTATCGGATGCGCGGACAGCACGGTAAGGCTCGCGCCCACTTTGAACGCAGTCTGGCACTGCGTCCCGAGCCCGAGACTTATCTTGCGCTATCGGAGTTTCTTGATGCGCTCGGTGACCACGAAGGAGCGGGCGAGCGCGCACAGGCCGGGCTCCGGCTTCTCCTCGACCGGACGCCGGGTCGACCACCCAGTCAAGGCGATCCCGCGTCCGATCGCACGGATCCGGAATCCGCTCCAAACGACTCACGGTAGATCGCGTTCTCAGGTACCCCGAGACTGAGGAGTTTCCGCATTGAGGCGTTGACCATCGCGCCAGCCCCGGCTAGATAGCAGATCGCCCCCGCGACGCGCGTCCGGGTCAGTGCGTCGGGTGCTGTGCCGACCGGAATGGTCTGACCTGTATCGGGATGCCCGACCACCGGATGGTAGTGGAACCGGGTCCACTCGGCAGCCAGTCTCCGGAGCCAGACGTGATCGTATAGATCCTCGCCGGTTGCGGCTTCCCACACGAGTTCGATCTCGCCCGGGTACGACTCGTCCACGGTTTCATGGATGTGGCGGAGGATCGACTTCAGGGGTGCATAGCCCATTCCGCCTGCAACCAGGAGGGTGCGCCGGCTTTGGAAAGCGGTTGTGGGGCGATAGTAAAACTGCCCGCAGGGTCCCTCAATCGTGACGAGATCGCCCGGCTTGAGACCGGTGAGCGCCTGCTCGAGCATCCCGCCCGGGGTGGGCCGGATGTGGAGTTCGGGATCGCGTTCATGCGGTGGATTGGTAAGCGCATACGCACGGACGAGTCCGCTCAGGCGGAGCAGAACGAACTGCCCCGGTTTAAACGTGAAGGGTTGCACGACAGGCAGGCGGAGCTTGAGCCGGTGGCTCTTACTGGAAAGAGGGGTGAACTCGGTCACCCGGGCCGGAATCTCGGGTGCTCGACCCAGTCCCCAGAACAGACGGAGTTCGAGATCCGCGGTCGGCCGGCTTGCGCAGATGAGGATCTCGTCGGTTCCCATGAGCCCGTCAGCCGGTTGCGTGCTGTCGGGTGCGTGCGTGCCCGAGAGAAGCTGGGCCCGGCAGAGCCCGCAGTGGCCATGACGGCAAAACGCCGGAAACTCGAGTCCACCCCGCTCGAGTGCCTGTAAAATGGTTTCGCCTGCTCCTGCCGGATAGCGTTCGGCCGATGGCTGGAGGGTGATGTCAAATGTCTGATCAGGCATGACTCGGCTGAGGGATTTCCAGCTCACGCGGAGAACAACGTTGAGTGTAGACCGGTTCTGGTTTTGGGTGGAGGGCGCGGGCTACACGCTGGCTCTTTTGCTGGGTTTCGTGCTGGTCGTCCGGCTGGTCCGTGGAAAGACGCTTCCGCTCAGTCTCGGGCTCGTCCATGGTTTCATAGCCAGTGCCTCAACGGCGATCCTCATCTTCCTCGTGACCGGATTCCCGCATCCGGTTCTCGTTCTCGACGATGCCGCGCTTTTTTTCGTGTTGGCATTTCTTGGCGGCCTCACGGTACTCGGGCTCCAGTTCGCCCGCGTGCGGGCACCGGGCGTGCTCATTTTTCTCCACGGCCTGTTCGCGCTTTTCGCCCTGACGCTCCTCGTGGTGGGCGCCATGCGGCTGTAGCGAGGGCGCACCGGTGGAGGTCCCGCGCATATTCGATCTCGGCGACTCCGGTCTGCTCCTCAACTGGGACCTCCCGCCGCACCCCAAGCTCTCCCGCGAGATTGGCGAGCTCGGGGAAAGGCTTGCGGCCAGTGCACCTCCGGGATTGATCGAGTGGGTGCCCGGCCTTTGCTCGCTCGCGGTCTACTATGACCCGATCCTGCTTGCGCGTGAGGCGCTCGCCAAAAGACTGGACCATCTTTGTGCCGGTCTCACCCCGCCCCCGGTGCATCGATCCTTGCCCATCGTGGTGCCGGTGCGTTATGGCGGCGAGTGGGGCCCCGATCTCGAAGAGGTCGCGCGATGCACCGCACTCGATCCAAAGGAGATCATCCGACTGCATACGGAAGCCGTTTTCGAGGTTGCCCTCATCGGATTTGCGCCCGGGTTCCCCTATCTCACGGGTCTCCCCGCGCCGCTCCGCCTGCCCAGACGGTCGACCCCACGGGCGTATGTGGCGAAAGGGTCGGTCGCCGTGGCGGGAGCACTTTGCGGGATCTATCCACGCGAAGGGCCGGGCGGGTGGTCGGTCATCGGGCGGACCGAGTGGGAATGGTTCGATCCCATGGATCCCAGTCCGTGTCGCTTGGCCCTTGGCGACCGGATCTGTTTTCACGCGCTCACCCGATGAGAGGGACCTGCCTGCGTGTTCCGCACGCGGTGATGGTGGAGGCGGCCCGGGGGCTCGTTACGATCCAGGATGGCGGGCGATGGGGTTTCCAACGCCTCGGGGTTTCGGTCGGCGGAGCCATGGATGCGCGGGCGGCGATGCTCGCCAATATTCTCGCTGGCAACAAAAGGGGCGCTGCACTGCTTGAGGTCGGCTGGGATGCCACACTCGCGCTCTCCTTCCCAGATGGTGCAGGATTGGTCCTCACCGGGGTTGATCTGGAGGCGATTCTTGGAACCACCCGACTTCCGCTCTGGTCCCCGCAACGGCTTGCGCCGGGCAGTCAGATCCGCTGCCGGGTCACGGGGGGACGTTTTGGATATCTTGCCTGCTCCGGCGGGTTTCTGGTGCCTCCGGTGCTTGGAGGGCAGGGTACGGATCTCCGTTCCGGCTGGGGCGGGTTCGCAGGCCGCATGCTCGGTCCGGGTGACCGGCTTCCGCTCGGGGAGGAGGGATCCGAGCGGTCCCATCGCCCCCGCTCGCTGGCTCCCGGCCTGAGACCCCCATACCGGGCGGATCCCACGCTCCGCATCCTTCCGGGAAGCCACTGGGCGTCCTTCCCGGAGCACATGCGGGAGATTTTTCTGACCCATCCTTATGCGGTCACGGCGGTATCGGATCGGATGGGATACCGTCTTTCCGGCATGCCCGTGGCTCCGGATCCCGCCCTTCAGGTCGATTCCGAACCGGTGACCTTCGGCAGCATTCAGATCCCTCCGGATGGGCAGCCCATCGTACTCATGGCGGATCGGCCGACCGTTGGGGGTTATCCCCGGCTCGGGGAGGTACTCGCCTCCGATCTGCCGTTACTCGCGCAGCTCCGACCGGGTGATCCGGTCCGGTTCGAGGTGGTGGATCACGCAGTAGCCCGCCGTTCGCAGATGGTCTTCGAGGCCGCACTCCAGAGACTCGAGATTGCCTTGCGTGGGTGAGTCCTCCGCGCTATCCTCAGACGCCCGAACTCCATCCACCGCCTGAGGTTCCACCCCATGCCACCAGCCCGTTTTCTCGGAGCCGTCACTGTCGCGCTCGCCCTGTCCGTCGGATCGTTCGCCACACCCGCCTTCGGGAAGGCCACGCTGCATCCGGCGCTCTACCGCGCGCTTCACTACCGCTTTATCGGTCCGGGCAGTGGCCGGGTGAGCGCCGTGGCCGGCATTCCCGGCAATCCTTTTACGTATTATCTGGGGGCCGCATCCGGTGGCATCTGGAAGACCACGGACGGGGGCATCCACTGGAAGCCGGTTTTCGATCACGAACCGGTCCAGTCGATCGGGGCCCTGGCCATAGATCCGGGGCGGCCCGAGGTGATCTGGGCGGGGACCGGAGAAACCTTCTACATCCGGCCCACCACCTCGATCGGGAACGGAATTTACCGCTCGGACAACGGTGGGAGAACCTGGCGCCATCTCGGACTCGCCCAGACGGGGCGTATCGCGCGCATCGTGATCGATCCCACGAATGTCCGCCGGGTCTACGTCTGTGCCACGGGCAGTGGCTTCGGTCCTTCGAAGTTCCGGGGGGTCTATCGCACGACGGACAACGGCCGCCATTGGAGCCGCGTGCTCTTCGTCAATCCGGAAACCGGCTGCTCTGACATCGCCATCGATCCCGCCGATCCGCGCATCCTTCTGGCTGGCATGTGGCAGTTTCACATCTACCCGTGGGATCTGGACAGCGGCGGGCCCGGGAGCGGGGTGTATTTGAGCCGCAATGGAGGGCGCAGCTGGACCCATCTTACGGGCGACGGTTTGCCCAAAGGTCCCTTGGGCAAAATCGCGGTTGCCATCTCTGCGAGTGATCCCGAGATTTTCTACACGCTGATCCAAGACGGCCCGCCGGGGCTCTACCGTTCGACCGATGCGGGCGCGCACTGGGTGCTTGTCAGCCACAACCATTCGATGGAGGAGCGCCCGCCGTATTACACCCGTTTCGCCATCGCCCCGAACAATCCCGATCGTCTGTATTTCATCTCGACCAACTTCACGACCTCCCGCAACGGTGGACGCACGCTCCATTTCGAACACTGCGGGTGCGGCGACAATCACGATTTCTGGATCGATCCCACCAATCCGAAACGGATGATCATCACGGACGATGAGGGAGCGAGTGTGACCCTCGACGGATGGAAGCGCTACCAGATGATCGCGCTTCCCAATGCGCAGATCTATCACGTCTACACGGATCGGGCCGTTCCCTACAACGTTTACGCCAACCGCCAGGACGGCTACTCATACCGGATCCCCTCGAATACACGGACCGAATCCCCGATCACGCCTGCCTTCTGGACCAGCGTCGGTGGATGCGAAAGCGGATTCGCCATACCGGATACCCGGAACAACAATATCGTCTGGTCGGGCTGCTATGAAGGCGGGCTCAGCCGGTTCAACATCCGGCGGGGAGAGGGCCGCACGGTCTCCGTCTTTCCCCTGGCGGGGTACGGCTGGCCGCCCAAGGGCGTGGCCAACCGGTGGGATTTCGTCTTTCCCATCGCGCTCTCCCCCGAGAACCCGAACACGGTGTATGTGGGTTCCCAGTATGTGTACGAAACCCAGGATGGTGGTCAGAGCTGGCGGCGCATCAGCCCGGATCTCACGCTCAACCGCAAACGCGATGAGGGTTCGTCGGGCGGGGTCACGATCGACAATCTCGGCGCCTTCAATGCCATGTCGCTTTCGATCATCGCCCCTTCGCCGCTGCGTGCTGGCATGATCTGGACCGGTGGATACGACGGAGGAGTCCATCTCACACTCAATGGCGGTCACACGTGGCAGAACGTGACGCCCCGCGGCCTGCCGCCTTTGGGAACCGTCACCAGCATCACCCCATCCCATGCCGATCCGAACCGGGCTTATCTCTCCGTCTCCCGCAATCTTCTGGGTGATCCCAGGCCCTACATCTACGTCACGGAGGACGATGGCCGAGCCTGGCATCTCATCACCCACGGGATTCCGACGAGTGTCTTCTCCTACGTGCACTGCGTCACCGAGGATCCGCGCGATCCGAACCTTCTCTTTGCTGGTACGGAAAACGCGCTTTACTGGAGTCCCAACCGGGGGCACGACTGGTATCCCTTGCAGAACAACCTGCCCCATGCTCCGGTTTACTGGGTCACCGTGCAGCCGGTTGCCCACGATCTCGTGGTGGCGACCTATGGTCGGGGCATCTACATCCTGAGTGACCTCAACTCCTTGGCAGCCCTCTCACATGCGGTCCGGGCGGGACACGCCACTCTCTTCCCGCTTCGCACCGCCTACCGTTTCCACCATGTGGCCGGGCCCCGCTTTGCACCGGATTACGCAGCGAACGGGCACAACCCGCCTTACGGCGCCGTCATCGACTTCTACCTGCCCCATCCATCCCAGTCTCCGGTGCGCCTCATCATCCGCAAGGCAGGCGGGAAAATCATCCGGGTGTTCTCAAGCCTGCCCGGCACGCCGCGGGACAACCGGCTGCCGAGTCTCCATCGCGGCATCAACCGGTTCGTCTGGGATCTTCGCTATGCGCCGGTTCATGGCGTGAGCGAATGCGCCGGTTCGGGAAGCTGTACCGGAAAACTCCGCCTCCCGCCTCCCCAGGCACACTGGGTGACCCCGGGACCCAAGGGTTATCGTCATATCGTGAGCTGGGATCTCGATCTCACCCTCCGGGGCCCGCTCGCGGTTCCCGGTCGCGATGCAGTCACGCTTGAGATCGGGCACAGGCACTGGACCCGCCCGCTTCTTGTCTTGAAAGATCCCGACTCGAGCGGGACTTTGGCGGACATCCGCGCGCAGGTCGCGTTTGCGCTGAAGATCCGGTCCAAGATCAACGCGACCGTGCATCTCATCGACGAGATTGAATGGATGCGCAAGACGACTGCCGGGATCGAGACGCGCCTTGTGGCCGATCGGGATCATCCGAAAACCCTCTCCCGCGCCCGCCGTCTCGGCGAGGTTCTGCTCGGCGTGGAGGGTCAACTGGTCGATGTCTATCTCACCGGTGCCCGGGAAGATGCGTTCCGGCATCCCATGCAGATCTACGGGCGGCTCTCGGCGCTCCTCAAGGACGTTGAGGACAGCGCGGACTACCCGCCGACCGATTCGGATCGGGCGGTATTCCGCATTCTGGTGCGCGATCTCCGCTCTGTCGAAGCCCGGTTTTCGACGGTGCAAACCCGGGACGTGACTCCCTTCAACCGCAAGCTCGAGAGCCGGGGTCTACTGGGAGTGGTCCCCGTCGGCCACGCGGACTGACTCAAGCCCCGCTCCAGACCGTCACGATTCGGTGCAAAGCGGGGCTCACCGGTGACCGGATGCGAGCAGAACGGTGTTGCGATGGTAGTCCAGAAACCGCTTCTGCCCGCTGGTGAAGCCTCCGACCTGGACGGTGCGGGTCATATCGATACCCACTTTGGGGAAAAGTGTTGGAGTCGTCCTCCCGTCCCTGGTATCCCCGAGAGGCCTGGAGCTCGCTCGAGCGCCTGCTGCGCGCCAGTGTGCGCGACGATCGATTGCGCGCGCCCTGCGGGTTGCGCTGAGGCGACCCGAGGTCACCTCCATCCAGTTCTTGGTGGAAAGCCTGGTTCTGCTTCACCCATGAGGTGCGCATGCAGAAAGTTCCCGTCTGCTCACAGATCCCGGCATCGGCTGGTTCGGAGAACAAAACCGGCTTCTCACATAGAAGAGGAATTGTCTGTTTCCCACGCCATGATTAACACCATGCGTGAGGATGTTTGGGGGCAGTCGGAATGCCGTCAGTTAAACAAGCTTACGGAAGAAGATATGAGGTAGAGGTTATGAAGATATTTTTGATGATCCTCGATTTCGCTTGCTGCCTATCATCATGGTCTGTGCGGGTGGGAGTGTATACGGCTATTTTGGATTTTTGTTTTGGTGATAGTGGCGTCTGGCGGCGGCTGGATGATGGGCTTTATTTGGACGGTGATAGGAGGGTTCATCTGGCTACTGCTGGTATGGCACCTGGCCACGAGAATTATTGTCACGCTTTATTTTCTCCGTCATGGGTGATCCTGAAACGTCCAGACTGACCCAAACCGCCGCGCAAGACCCTCTATGTATTCATGGGGTGAGCGGCGGTTGGGAGCACCAATCTCAAAGATGAAAAAATGCGCACGATCAATGGCAAACAAGTGAAGCGCTTGGTGGACAATCTGGTGGAGGCGCCAGTTCGCAAAAAATCGGAAACCTGGACGTCTGGGGGCCTTGGGAGCGCATGGGTTGATAAATCGCGATTCTGTCGTCAGGCACGGGGCATACGGGCCACAGGTGTTGCGCGATGCCTCGAGGGGAACGAGTTTGACGGGCGGCACGCTCGCCTGACGGGCTGAGGTCATGGGCGTCAAGCTTGTTGTGGGCATGACCGATAACGATTGGTTCGAAAACCTGCGCCACCGGCAGGATCTCGACGAAGTCAATTTCTGGTCGCCCTCTGCGAGCACCTTCCGTGCACTCAAGCCTGGAGAGCTTTTTCTTTTCAAGCTCCACGCGCCACGCGGAGGGATTGCGGGTGGAGGGGTTTTTGTCCATGCCAACACGCTGCCCTGTTCGCTCGCCTGGGCAGCCTTCGGAGAGGGCAACGGAGCCCACTCCGCTTCTGAGACGCGTGCGCAGATTACCCGCTACCGGAAATCCGATCCGGGTGACCGGAGTGACTTCGTGATCGGCTGCCGGATCCTCGCCCAGCCATTCTTCTTTGAGGAACCCGACTGGATTCCGCCTCCGGTCAGCTGGTCCAGACAGATCGTCACCTTCAAAACCTACGAGACGGACCAGCGCGAAGGCCTATCCCTGTGGGAGGCGGTTCAAGAGCGGCTGAGCCGTTCCGTCGAGCCTCGACTGAATGAGCAAACAGATCGCTATGGACCCCCCGCGCTGATACGACCCCGTCTCGGGCAGGGAGCTTTCCGGCTGGTTGTGACGGAAAGTTACGATCGACGCTGTGCCGTGACTGGGGAACGGACGCTGCCTGCACTGGAGGCGGCCCATATCCGTCCCTATGCAGCGGGTGGCCTGCATGAAACTCCGAACGGATTGCTCTTGCGGCGCGATATTCACAGCCTGTTCGATGCCGGTTACGTCACCGTGACACCGGATCTCCGTTTTGAAGTGAGCCGCCATATCCGGGAGGAGTTTGAAAACGGGCACGATTACTATGCGCTACATGGACGAAACATCCGGACTCCCAAGCGGATTCGGGAGCGGCCTGACCCCCATGCGCTCACTTGGCACAATGAAAACTGCTTCAGGGGGTGAGGAGGCAACGGTCCTGAGTGCTGACGTGGCGCGTGAACCGAAAATGATCGGGCAGATTCATCGCCGGGGATGGGGATGCGCGGCCCGCCAAGCCTGCATCGCCCGTTGGGCCTTTGCGATCTGACCGGGGGTCATGTACTCCGCCATTTGGTGCAGGAAGCCCGTTGCGATGTTACGGGTGACGCCTACACCTTGCGACTGCGCAAGCTCCGTCCACTGGTAGGCTTTAACATAGTTCCGCGGGACACCTTGGCCCCGGAAGTACATTAAGCCTAGGGCACCTGCTGCGCGTGCAGATCCCTGAGCGACGGCGAGTCGATCCCAGTGCAGGGCCCGGGCATAGTTCCTGGGGACACCTTGGCCTTCCGCGTACAGCAAGGAGAGGGAGTATTGGGCGCGCGCAAATCCCCGGGTGGCGGAAAGCTGAAACCAGTGTGCCGCCTGGGAATAGTTAGTGGGGACGCCGAGACCGAGGTAGTACATCAGCCCGAGTTTGTACTGCGCGGGTGCAAATCCCCGAGCGGCAGCGGCACGGAAATCCTTTCCTGCAGATGTAAAGTGACGCCGGGCATAGGCCGCAAGTCCGGTCGCATAGGCTGCTCGTCCGGAAACGGCAGGTACCGGGGTACTGTGCTTATGCGCTGCCTGGGCTTTCACGCTGTAGAGGCTCATGGCCGCAATCAAGAACCAGGACGTCGCGGGGATCACGATTTTGAGCTTGTTCGTCATCAGCATGGGCCTGTTGATTGCTCCCATGTCTCACATCATATCCCGGTTCGTCTGCCTCGGTATCGTGCCATGCCTGGGTCGCCGGATCGGGGGCGTGCTCCGCCTTGGTGGATCGGGCATCAGCAGGTTGTCGAAGACGCCCATAACCGCGGGAGACCCGGATCGCTTCGAGAGGTGCGCTTGCCGAACGGCCTCGACTCGGCCATCATGCCAACGGATATCCAACCCTCGTGTGATGCGCGTGCGGATCGATTGCATCAGGCCCGGTGAGAAACTCCATGGCTCGCGAAACCGACTGGACCACACCGGCTACCCGCTGAGTCCCCGGAAATGAATCGTCCGTCCCCCCCGTGCGAGGTGATCGATCTCAACGCGGATCTCGGAGAGGGATGCGAGGCAGACGAGAGACTGCTCCCGTGGGTGAGTTCAGCGAACATCGCCTGCGGACTCCACGCGGGCGATCCAGTGCTTGCTGCGCGGACGATCGACCTCGCACAGGCACAGGGGGTGGCCTTGGGGGCGCATCCCGGGTGGCCGGATCGGGAGGGGTTCGGGCGCGCGCGCCAATCCCACCCGCCCCATGAAACCCGGGCCATCGTGAGCTACCAGATTGGTGCACTCAACGCGCTCGTGCACGCGGCGGGTGGGCGGCTCCATCACGTCAAACCCCACGGGGCCCTCTATCATCAGGCTGCCCGGGATCTCCGCTATGCGGTTCCCCTGGTTGAGGCGATAGTTGGGATTGATCGGGAGCTCTGGCTTTACGCACCCGATCCGAGCGTACTTTCGGTGATCGCCCGGGAGCGCGGAATCCGGGTGGCAGCCGAGGGATTTGCGGATCGCCGCTATGAAGCCGATGGCACGCTCACGCCAAGAAGCCGACCGGATGCGTTGATTGCCGATCCCGAGGAGGCGCTGCGCCAGGTGACGGGGATCGTCCGGGAGGGTTGCGTCAGGGGCCACGGCGGGGAGCGCATCCCCTGCCTGGCCCAGACCATCGGGCTTCACGGAGACGGATCCGGTGCTGTCAAGCTGGCCCGCCGTCTCAGAGAGGGGCTTCTTAAGGCCGGGATCACCATCCAGGCACCCGGATAGCGGTGGGTGTGATTTGAAGCTCGAACGTGCGATGGATCGGGTGGCACCGCTCCTCCTTCTCGCCGTCACGATGGTCTGGGGAGTCACCTTCGTTGTGGTCCAGCGGGCCGTCGCACATTTCGGTGCTGTCGAGTTTTTGGCGCTTCGCTTTGCAATCGCCGCACTCGCCCTGGCTCCGTTCTTCCTCCGGGCCACCCGGCGGCACGAAGCGGTCGTAGGACTCGGGCTCGGACTCGTTCTGGCCCTGGGATACCTGTTTCAGACCTGGGGGCTCCGGGCAACCACGGTCACCCAAAGCGGATTTGTGACGGGACTCTTCGTGATCTTCGCACCGGTCTTCGCCCGGCTTTTTTTCGGAGTCGGACTGCGTCCCCGGAACTACATCGCGATCGGGATGAGCTGCGTGGGGCTTGTCCTGTTCCTCGGCGGTCCCAGGTTTCTCTGGGATGCGGGGGATACGCTGACCCTGCTTTGCGCCCTGTTTTTCGGGCTGCACATCGCTCTTCTCTCCCGCTATTCGCCGAGTTGCCGTACGGGACCGCTTGCATTTACCCAGATGGCGTCTCAGACCCTCTGGCTTGCACTGCTCCTGCCGGTGGGGGAGCCCCTTCAATCGCCATTCACGGGGGCTTTGATCGGCGCCTTGCTCCTCACTGGGCTACTCGCTTCAGCAGCGGCGTTTTACATTCAGACACGGGTCCAAAAACGGCTTTCGGCCGCGCGCACGGCGGTGATTCTGGCTTCAGAACCCCTATTTGCCGCCGGGTTTGGCTATTTCTTTAATCACGACGTCCTCACCGGCCTCGAACTGATCGGGGGCGCGCTCATTTTTCTGGCGATGCTGACCTCGGAGCTCGGCTGGCCGCGCCTGCGTGTCCCGAGGAGCGCCTGATCAGGGATCGAAAACGCACAAACGGCCCGACCGGCACATTCTTTCCTTGGTATGAGGTAGGTTCAGCCGGTGCATGACTAACAATGGATGCGTTCCGTCTCGACGACCCCACACTAGCCTGATTGAGCATCCGACCGACACTGAAGGTGGGGTTGGCTCGGTGGACGCAAGCCACTTGAAAAAGCTTGCTGCGGCGATGGCTGTCCAACGGGACCTATTGAGATGTCCAAGCATTATTTTGCATGTGCTTCTTTGTGTGTCGGACCCGCGGTGCAGTGAAGCCGGGTTTGATCTGTTCGAGCGTCTCGCGGCACTGGGTGAGTTGGGCTTCAATGCACTCGACGGTAGCCGTCCAGACGAACGGCTGGGGATCTTCGTTCCAGACCTCAAGAAGTTGGGTGATGGCGCGCTGCAGGTCGGCGACGCTGCCGAAAGTACCGCGACGCACCGCTTTGGAAGTGAGTTCGCCAAACCAGCGCTCGACCCGATTGAGCCAGCGGGCGCTGGTGGGGACAAACTGTGTGGGATGCATCCCGGATGGCGCCTCATCCAGGTCTGCCCATTCGGATGCGGGCGCGTGCCGTAGTGGTCCATCACCAGAGGACTCGGCCGTGGTCTGCTGGATCAGGTGTCTTCGGTGTAAGCGGCAGGGGTCTTGACCGGTTGGTGATCCTCAGCCCTCGTAGGCCAATTTCAGATCCCGGGCCACAGCGGTCAGTCGCTGGTCGCGGGTCCACAACTGGATCGGGCCGGTCAAGGCAGTGGCGGCAAGAAGGTGTGCGTCGATGTAACCGATGCCGCGGCCCATCAACCGGTGCTGTTCGATAAAGAAAAGCACCTCGGTATCACGCGCGACAGGGGTCTGCGGCAGGTTCTGAAGCAGCCTGATCATCTCCGCCCGGTTGCGCAGATTGCCGCACGCCAATTCACCCACCACGAAGGGGTGAGTCATCACCTGCACACTGTCGAGCAGACGGGCAAGCCTCTTATCTCCGGCGTGCAGATGATCGATCCAGACCGACTTATCAACTAGGATCATGCAGGATGGGTTCGCCGGCGGGGGATAGGTTTGATTTGGGGCACGCTCCCGCCCAGGCGCGCTAGCCGGCGGGCACTCTCGCGCTCGATCAAGGCCTTCAGGCCTTCCCGCATCAAGGTGGCCTTCTCGGCCACCCCCGTGATGCGCTGGGCCTCAGTCAGCAGTTGGTCGTCTATGTTCAGGGTCGTGCGCATGACAACACCTCGTTGAGTCCGTCATGTATCAAATAATACATCGAATGATGCTATTTGTCGTGCATCTGCGCCATCTGCGGATACTTTTCCAGGTTGGTTGCGGCTAGACACTCTGGGCCGCCGAAGTCGCCACTACCTGTCGCACGTGTCGTAAGCGGCACCCTGCAGTCCCGGGTTCAGTTCCACGAGCTTTTGATGCAGATATCGCGTCAGCATCACCTCCCGGTTCGATGCTCGCCCGAACGTTCCAGCAGGTCCAAAGATCTCTGTGCTGTAGGTATACACCGACTCCCGGCCGAGTTCCTTTCCGAGGTACTTGGCAGCGATCTGCTGGACCAGGGTGTTTTCGGTATGACTGGTGGTCATTTGCAGCTCACGACAGAACCATTAGGCATATGTCCCATGTCTCACCTACTCATGAACCCGGGTCATATCGTTTCAGCTTGCGGCGATTCTGACTAACCGATACCTTCGTTATCGCCGCCCGATAGCCCTATCCATTGAGACGCCGCACCGAGACGCCGGTTCGCGGGCCGCACAATCCAAAGGGCCGGCCGCCGCCAGAGCATTCAACTGCGAAATGGACATCGCCGAGTGCTCCCAATGTACTATACTGCCCGAGAGGTGGGGGCTGTATCCGAACCATAACTAATGGGGGCAGTCATCATGAAACCGGTCATGGGAACAAGAATAGGGACGGGAGTCAGCGCTTGGGCGCTGGTCCTCATGCTGGCAGCGGCTACTGCGGCGTTTGCCGCTCCGGCACCGCAGGACGCCCGGGGGCTCGGTCGTGCTCCAGCCGGATTGATGGCGGTCTTGACCCAGCACATGGTTCGTGCGGCCGCACGGAATCCCGCCTATCAGATTGATTCCCGGGGTTGTGCACGACTGTCCGCCGAGCACTTCGAGGCGTGTTTCACTCCGGGCGGGGCACGTTTCCACACGGGTTGGGCCACGGTGCAACTCCGCCTGGTGGCTTGGGGCCGACTGGACCACCTCTCCATGCCGGCGCAACGGCCCGACCGGGTGCGGGCTAACCGTGTGGATTGGCGGGGCGATGGATTGGATGGCTGGTGGCGGGTCATGCCGTTCGGTTACGAACAGGGATTCAGTATTGATCACGCTCCTGCCGGACACGGCCGGATCGTGATCGAGATGCGTGCGAATCGCACGCCCGTGGTGCGGGATGGGGATCTCGCCTGGGGGAGATTGCGTTATGGCAAGCTCTGGGTGACGGATGCTGCGGGGCGGGTGTTGCCTGCCAAGCTTACGGTTTCCGGCCGCCGGATTGTTCTGCATTTTGATGCTGCCCATGCCCGTTACCCGATCCGGGTTGATCCGCTGGTCTGGATTGAACAGGAAGTCACATCCTCCGATGGCGTTGCGGGCGACAGGTTCGGACATGCGGTTGCGCTCTCCGGCAATACCGCCCTCGTGGGAGCGTGGCTTCATACGGTCAGTGGCAACACCGAGCAAGGCGCGGCCTATATTTATACCGACATCGGCGGCACCTGGAGCCAAACAGCGGAACTGACCGCGAGCGATGGCGCGGCGTACGACCAGTTCGGCTCCTCGGTCGCGCTCTCCGGCGATACCGCACTGGTGGGGGCACCGTACCATGCGGTTGGGAGCAATCCCGATCAAGGCGTGGCCTATATTTATACCGACATCGGCGGCACCTGGAGCCAAACAGCGGAACTGACCGCGAGCGATGGCGCGGAGTACGATACCTTCGGCACCTCGGTTGCGCTCTCCGGCACCACCGCTCTGGTGGGAGCACCGGGTCACAACGTGAGCTATAACCCCGGCGAAGGGGCGGCCTATGTTTATACCGATATCGGCAGCAGCTGGCGCCAGACGGCGGAACTGACCGCGAGCGACGGCGTGGCGAACAATTTCTTCGGCTCCTCGGTTGCGCTCTCCGGCACCACCGCTCTGGTGGGAGCACCGCAACACACGGTTGGGAGCAATCTCGATCAAGGCGCGGCCTATGTCTTTACCAACAGCAGTGGCACCTGGCGCCAGACGGCGGAGCTCATCGCGAGTGACGGCGCGGCGTACGACGCCGGCGACGGCTACCCAGTTGCGCTCTCCAGCACCACCGCCTTGGTGGGCGCGCCGCTTCATACGGTTAACGGCCACACCGACCAAGGGGTGGTCTATCTCTATACCAACAGCAGTGGCACTTGGCGCCAGACGGCAGAACTGACCGCGAGCGACGGCGCGGCGGGCGATCAGTTCGGCGTCTCAGTCGCGCTCTCCGGCACCACCGCTCTGGTGGGCGCGTGGCTTCATACAGTCGGCGGCAATGCTGGCCAAGGAGCGGCTTATCTCTATACCAACAGCAGTGGCACTTGGCGCCAGACGGCAGAACTGACCGCGAGCGACGGCGCGGCGGGCGAAGCCTTCGGCGTCTCAGTCGCGCTCTCCGGCAAGACCGCCTTGGTGGGCGCGCCGAGTCATACGGTCAACGGCCACACCGACCAAGGGGCGGCCTATCTGTTCGGCAGCGCCAACCTCGGCATGGTGCTGAGCACTCCCAGCGCTGTGGCGCACGGCTCGGATTACACCAGCCAGGCGATCCTGACCAACGATGGCGCGAGCGCGAGCCCGGCGTTGAGCGTGCTCATGCCCGTCCCTACCGGTACGAGCTACGTCTCTTCAAGTGCCACCCAGGGGAGTTGCAGTCTGGTTTCGGGTACGGTCACCTGCAATCTTGGCAGTCTACAGGCGAGCGGCGGCAGTGCAAGTGGTAGCGTCCAGTTTCAGGCAACCGCAGCGGTCGGCACCGCACTCACGAACCTTGCGGATCTTGCCCTGAGTACCCCGGCACTGGACCAGATCACAACCACCGTGGTGTCTCATGGACAGCAGGAGTGTCATCCTCACGGTAAACGACGTACCGGCTACGGCCCAAGATGGCAGTGTGACCACGGGAACGGACGTGAGCTGCACGCTCTCCAACACCGCCACCGAGACCATCATGGTGAACGATAACAAGCCATAAGGACCCCAATCAGTTTTAGAGGCGGGGACCCCATCGCCCAGCCTGTTTCGGTCAGCTTGACCGCAAGCCGCCTCGCCTCACTTCACACGACTTTCGCAGCGGACTGGTGATTCCGGTTTTTCCGTGGGCCGAGCGGCCCGGCGAGTTGCCTTTCCGTTCTGACCTGCGATGGCAGGTTAACCTGAAGTTCTCCAGACATTTCTCCTCTCCCTCTTATCGGCAAAAACCTGAATGAAATGAATCGGTAAGGATGCAGGAGGCGGCTTTTTATCTGTCGGAATGTAGTCATGTGCTACACATATAATTAGCTTGATTATTTGTTCTATATGTGTATACTGAACCCATGCATATCGATATTGTCCCGAATCGCGGGTCCCGCCCCACGATCCTCCTGCGGGAATCCTATCGCGAGGGGAAACAGGTCAAGAAACGCACGCTCGCCAATCTTTCGGATTTGTCGATGGGGCAGGTGGAGGCGATCCGAGCCATATTACGCGGCGCGACGTGGGGGCCCGTGACGGAGCGCTTTACCGTCACCCAATCACGGGGCCACGGATCTGTAGAAGCGGTACGCTTGATGATGCAGCGTTTGGGGCTTGCGTCGCTCATCGCCTCCCGGCCCTGCCGGGAACGGGATATCGTGTTGGCGATGGTGGCGTCTCGGATCCTGGCGCCCCATACCCAGTTGGCCACGACGCGTTGGTGGCATACGACCACGCTCGCCGAGGACTTCGGGGTGACGGAGGTCTCGGAGAATGAGTGCTATACGGCGATGGACTGGTTGCTGTCCCGTCAGGATCGCATCCAGAAGAAGTTGGCCGCGCACCATCTCAAGGCTGACGGGCTGGTACTCTACGATTTGAGTTCCAGCTACTTCGAGGGCACCACCTGCCCCTTGGCCCAACGCGGCTACAGCCGCGACGGACGCCGCGGGACCTTGCAGGTGAACTATGGGCTCATGACCGACGACCGGGGGTGTCCGGTGGCAGTCGCGGTACATGAAGGGAATACCGCCGATCCCGCTACTTTGCTACCCGAGATCGAACGCGTGCAGCACGACTTTGGCATCGCGCGCTTTGTCATGGTCGGCGACCGCGGGATGATCGCCAGTAAAGCCATCGACGCCCTGCGGGCGCAAGGCGGGATCGACTGGATCACGGCCTTGAAGAGTGTCGCGATCCGCGCGTTGATCGAGGACAAGACCTTGCAGCCCGACCTCTTCGATGAGCGCAATCTCTGCGAGATCAGCCACCCCGACTATCCGGGAGAGCGTCTCATCGCCTGTCGCAATCCGCCATTGGCCAGGCTCAGAACCCACCAGCGCGAAGAGCTCTTACAAGCGACCGAAGAGGCGCTCCGCGCCCTTCAGGCCCGTGTCGGGGCCGGACGGCTGAAGGGACAAGACAAGATCGGCCTCGCGATCGGCCGCACCATCCACCGCTACAAGATGGCCAAGCACTTTACCCTCACGATCACCGAGTCGACTTTCTCGTTCGCGCGCAAGCAGGACGCCATTCGCGCCGAGGCCGCTCTTGACGGAATCTATATCATCCGCACCTCGGTCAGCCCCGAGTGCCTGGACGCGGCGCGCTGCGTGCGTCACTACAAATCGCTCTCGCAGGTCGAACGGGCGTTTCGTTCCCTGAAGACCGTCGATCTCCATATCCGCCCGATTCATCACCGTCTCGCCGACCGGGTGCGGGCGCATATCTTCCTCTGTATGCTCGCCTACTACGTGGAGTGGCACTTGCGGGAGGCCTGGCGCGCACTCCTCTTTGCCGACGAGGACCAAGCGGCGAAGGCCACCCGCGACCCGGTCGCCCCTGCGGAACGCTCCGCAGGGGCGAAAGCGAAAGCCGCCCGCAAGCGCCACGAGGACGGCACCCCGATCCACAGCTTCCAAACCCTGCTGGCCGATCTCGCCACCCTCGTGCGCAACACCTGCCGAACCTCCGCCGAGGACGACGCCCCGACCTTCACAGTGACGACCCAACCGACTCCGCTTCAGCAGCGGGCCCGGGCGCTTATCGAGACGCTCGCGGTGTAGACAGCACGAGGACCTGCGTTTTCAATGGATGGGGTTGAAAGATAAGGGGAAACCGTCTAACGCTGGGAAGAACTTCAGCTTAACCGCTCACAGGTGGCGACGATCTCGAACTGGGTCACACAGTCCAGGGCGTTGATGCGGTAGAGGTCTTTGACCCCGTCCTGATCGCCCTGATGCACGGAATCGATGCGGATGAATCCGGGGCGATGATCGGGGGCAGGCGCCCGACGCTCGGCCATCGGGACGCCATCCCCCCGGGTCTTGGTCCAGTGCCGTCGAACCGTCGTGTAGCCTCCTGCCCTTCGCAGGTTGTACAGATGCGCGACGGAAAAGCCGGCTAGGCGTGCATAGCGAGCATCCCCGAAGACCTGCACGGCACGTTGCAGAAGCGTCTTGGTCGCCGGCCCCGAGAGGGTTCCATGCAGCAGATCGGTCTCGGCGAGCAGCGCTACGTCCGAAGGCCAGAATTTACGGGCAAAGCCGGGCATCGGCGCCGTATAGCGTTTGGCGAGGATTCCCCCGCGCCGCGCCCGCTTGACCAGCCGCGTCACCTGCTGTCGCGAGTAGCCGGTGGTGCGTTCCAGGTAACGCATCACCACCCCCTTATCGGGCCGGGGCAGGCGTCCGTAGCGCAGACGCTGCACCACCGCGGCAATAAAGGCATAGCGCTCCGGATCCTCGCCGATCGGCTCAAATTGCACCTCTTGCGTGCCGTCTAAACAAGGCGCGTAGCTGCGCCACCGTTTTCAAGTCTTTTTCATTCATGTCGATCACCATGGGGGTAATGATCGACCCAAACGCTACCCTTCAGACTCATACCATGTTGGAAGAGACTAACGCTTGACGCTCTTCCTGATTTTGAGAGATAATACACGGCTTTCGCAGCCGGAGGGGTACCCAAGCGGCCAACGGGGGCAGACTGTAAATCTGCTGGCTTTTGCCTTCGTAGGTTCGAATCCTACCCCCTCCACCAACTCAGGTGGGTGATCCAGGGGCGGTTCGAGGGGTCTTGCGGGTGTAGTTCAATGGTAGAACCTCAGCCTTCCAAGCTGATGGTGTGGGTTCGATTCCCATCACCCGCTCCAGCTTGGCGGGAGGATGGGGGGCCCATATAGCTCAGCTGGTAGAGCACTTCCTTGGTAAGGAAGAGGTCACCGGTTCGACTCCGGTTATGGGCTCCATTGAAGCCCGGCGAGAACGGGCGTCCGTTTCGGGTATGCGGTTTAACATTTTTGATTCACGTGAGGGTCTAAGCCATGTCGAAGGGGAAGTTTGAGCGGAAGAAGGTGCACATTAATGTGGGGACGATTGGGCATGTGGATCATGGGAAGACGACGCTGACGGCGGCGATCACGAAGGTGATGGCGGAGCGTTTTGGG